>DASVDH010000086.1:0-43292 GCA_036381195.1 Longimicrobiales bacterium
GCGATCGGCCGCATGGGCAGCTCGCGGAAGCGCCAGCCCACGACGTTGACGGCGTCGTCCAGCTCGAGCTTGCCCTCGACCAGCAGGAACGGCGAGAGCTTCACGACCTCGCGGTTGCGCTGGTAGAGGCGGGCCGGCACGATCACGTTGACGAAGCCGCCCTCGTCCTCGAGCAGCACGAACACCGTGCCGTTCGCGGTTTCCGGGTGCTGGCGCGCGATGACGAGGCCCGCGACGACGACGCGCGCGCCGTCGCGCTCTTCGCGCAGCCGGTCGCTGCGCGTGACGCCCGCCGCGTCGAGCCGCGCGCGCAGATGCTCCATGGGGTGGCCGTGCGTGCTCACGCCCGTCGCCAGGTAGTCCAGGAAGATCAGCTCCTCGCCTTCCAGCTCGCGCGGGTCGAACGGGAGCGGGACGCGGGTGCCGTCCCCGCCGCCCGCACCCGGCGCGC
The DNA here is from genome assembly GCA_036381195.1 of Longimicrobiales bacterium. Classification (GTDB taxonomy): domain Bacteria; phylum Gemmatimonadota; class Gemmatimonadetes; order Longimicrobiales; family RSA9; genus RSA9. The sequence continues at coordinate 452 of DASVDH010000086.1, forward strand.
CGGGCCGGCCGTGCGCGGGCGCGAGCGGCAGCAGGTCGCCGGCCGCGCGGAGCGCCTCCCACGCCGCCTTGCGGCGGCCGGGCTGGAAAGCCTCGAACGCGCCGGCACGCGCGATGTGCAGCGCTTCGGCACGCGTGAGCCGCGCGCGCCGGATCACGTCCTCGATCGAGGTGAACGGCCCGTCGGCGCGCGCGGCCCGCAACGCCTCGCCCGCGCGCTCGCCCAGGCCGCGGATGTACTTCCAGCCCAGGCGCACGGCCGGCGCGGAGGCCGGCCGCGGCGCGGCCGCGGCGGAGCCCGGCGCGTGCGACGCATGCGCGGAGCCGAGGGGCGTGGCCCTGGCGCCCAGGCGCGGCGAAGCCGTGTCGGAGGCCAGCGGCTCCGCAGGCTCCACCTCCACCAGCTCGCAGTCCCACCCCCCATCACGCATGCACGGCCCCAGCACCACCACGCCGTGTCGCCGCGCATCGTGCACCAGCGTGGCGGGCGGGTAGAAGCCCATGGGCCAGGACTCGAGCAGCCCGAGCAGGAACTCCGCGGGATAGTGCGCCTTGAGGTACGCCGTCGCGTACGCGATCAGCGCGAAGCTCCACGCGTGCGACTCGGGGAAGCCGTAGTTGGCGAAGCTGAGCAGGTCCTGACACACTTCGTTCGCGACCTCCTCGCCGAAGCCGCGCGCCACGATGCGCGCGCGCAGGCGCTGGAGCGCCGCTACCAGCCGCTCCCGCTTGCGGTGATGCCCCATCGCGCGGCGCAGCTCGTCGGCCTCCGCGGCGCTGAAGCCGCCCAGCGCCATCGCGATCGCCATCGCCTGCTCCTGGAAGATCGGGATGCCGTACGTCCGCTTCAGGATCGGCTCGAGCAGCGGGTGCGTGTAGCGCACGGGCTCGAGGCCGCGACGCCGCCGCGTGTACGGATGGACGAACCGCGCCTGGATCGGGCCCGGCCGGATCAGCGCGACCTGCACCACGATGTCGTACAGCCGTTCGGGCTTCGTTTGCAGGATCGAGCCGATCTGCGCGCGGCTCTCGATCTGGAACGTGCCGACCGTGTCGCCGCGCGCGATCATCTCGTACGTCTTCGCGTCGTCCACGGGCAGCGAGTACAGCTCGAGCTTCCGGCCCGTGCGCCGCTCGATCGCGTCGAACGCGATGTGCACGGCCGAGAGCCCGCCCAGTCCCAGGAAGTCGAACTTGGGCACACCCGCCGCGTCCAGGTCGTCCTTGTCGAACTGGATGATGGTCCGGCCCATCGTCGTGTGCTCGATGGGCAGGTACTCGCCCAGCGGCCGCGAGGAGAGCACGAACCCGCCGGGGTGCGTGGCGCGCAGGCGGGGCACGTCCTCGAGTGCGCGCATCGCGGCGAGCAGCGCACGGCCCCTCGGGTCGTGCACGACGTCGAGCCCGACCTGCGCCGCCACCTCCTTCTCCAGCGCATCCGCACCCTCGCCCGCGTGCCAGCGGTGCAGCCGCTTCGAGACGCGGAACGCCAGCTCCGCCGGGTAGCCGAGCGCGCGCATCACGTCCTGCGCCGCGCTGGGCGCGTGGTAGGTCAGGACCGTGCACGTGATCGCCGCGTGCTGCCGGCGGTACCGCTCGTACATGTAGTCCAGCACCTCCTCGCGGCGGTGCATCTCGAAGTCGACGTCGATGTCCGGCGCCTCCGTCTTGCCGTCCGTGCGCACCTCGCTGAGGAAGCGCTCGAACAACAGCCCGTGCCGCACCGGGTCCACCGCCGTGATGCCCAGGCAGTACGCGACCGCCGAGTTTGCCGCGCTGCCCCGACCCTGGCACAGGATCCCGCGAGAGCGCGCGAACCGCACCGCGTCCCACATGACGAGGAAGAAGCCCGCGAAGCCGAGGCGCCCGATCACGCCCAGCTCGTGCTCGAGCTGCGCACGCTGCCGCTCGTCCACCGTGCCCCAGCGCTCCGCCGCGCCGGCGTACACCAGCTCGCGCAGGTAGGAATCATCGTCGTGGCCGGGGGGGACCGGAAACCGCGGCAGCGGCGGCCGCAGCCAGCGCAGATCGAAGCGGCACTGCTCCGCGATGCGCGCGCTCTCCTCGAGCCCCGCCTCCCTGCCCTTCCACAGCCGCGCCATCTCCTCCGGCGCCTTGAGCCGCCACTCGCCGTTCGGGTGCAGCACGCCCCACGACGCGGCCGTGCTCACGTCCAGCCCGGCGCGCAGCGCCGTGAGCAGGTCGTGCACCAGCCGGCTGTCCGCGTCCAGGTAGCGCGGGTCGTTGCTCACCACCCACGGCACCCGCGCGCGCTCCGCCAGCTCGATCAGCGCGCCCGCCAGCGCCGCCTCCGCGCCCGATACGTGGTGGAGCTGCACCTCCACCGCGAGCCGGCCCGCGAACACGCTCCGCCACCGGTCCAGCACGTACGCCGCCTCCTCCGGCCGCCCCGCTCGCACCAGCGACGCGACCTCGCCCGACGCGGGGCCCGTCAGCACGAACAGCCCCTCGCTCCGCGCCTCCAGCTCCGCGAACGAGAGCGCCGGCCGGCCACGCGGGCGGATCGCCTCCGCACCCGCGACCTTCTCCACCCGCAGCGCGCCCACCCGGGAGCGCGTCACCAGCGCCGCCAGGTTGCGGTAGCCGCGCTCGTCCATGGCCAGCAGCGCCGCCGGGTGCCCGTCCACCACCAGCTCCGCGCCCACCACCGGATGGACCCCCGACCGCTCGCACTCCAGCACGAAGCGGATCACGCCGCCCAGGTCCGCGTGGTCCGTCAGCCCCAGCGCGGGGTAGCCGTAGTCGGCGGCCCGGCGGACCAGGGCCTCCGGCGTCGTCGCGCCGTCCCCGAACGAAAAGGCGCTGTGCGTCCGCAGCTCGACGTAGCGCATGGCCCGGGCAATATGGGGTGCCCGGGACCCGAAGACAACCCGAAGACGGAGAAGGGCGTGGTGCCAGCGATGGACCCGGCGAGGCGGTACACCCCGAACGCGCCGGCGGGCGCCGCCGCCCTCGCCGGAGCGCCGGCCGGGAGCGATCCCGCTCGCCAGGCCGGCCGCCGCGCCCGCCCGTTCCACGATGTGCAGAGACCAGGATGCTCCGGCGGTCGGGCCACCCCGTCAGGCCACCCGTCCGACGATGTGCCGGGATCGGGGTGGCGTGTCACACCGCGAGGGGCTCTCTTGTCTCATCTCCGGGGCCTGGCCGGAGGCGGGGCCCCGACTGTGCCCAATCACCCCAAACGGAGAGAGGTCGGAAGCGATGGAGCAGCGCATTGACTACGCGAAGGTGGCGCCGAGCGGGATCGGCGCGATGCTGAGCCTCGAGCGGTACGTGCGCGAGTGCGGACTGGAGCACTCGCTGTTGCACCTGGTGAAGCTGCGCGCGTCGCAGATCAACGGCTGCGCGTATTGCGTGGACATGCATTCCAAGGACGCGCGCGCGGAAGGCGAGGACGAGCAGCGGCTCTACGCCCTGCCGGTCTGGCGCGAGACGCCGTTCTTCAGCGAGCGGGAGCGGGCCGCGCTGGCCTGGACGGAGGCGCTCACGCTGATCCACGAGCACGGCGTCCCGGACGAGCTCTACAATGCCGTGCGCGAGCATTTTTCGGAGAAGGAGCTGGTCGACCTCACCCTGACGGTGATCGTGATCAACGGGTGGAACCGGCTCGCGGTCCCGTTCCGCACGCCCGCGGGATCGTACCAGCCCCGGGCGGTCGCGTCGTCGTAGCGAGGCGACGATCCGGTTCGCGCACGTCAACGGCCAGCCCGGGATCCTCGCCCGGGCGAGGGATGGCCGGCTGGTGGTGGTCAGCTTCGCGTTCGGGAACGGACGGATCGAGGGCGTCTTCGCGGTGGTGAACCCGGAAAGGCTCCGGCGGGTCCCGCCGCTGGTTTGAGACGGGACCCGGTGGGGTCGCAGCACAGCCAGCGCGCGACCGCGAGTTCCCGCTCCCTCGCCCTCGCCCTGGCCCCCTACCGGAGCCCGACCTGCCCCGCCCCGACGCGCGCCTCGATCCAGCGCGCCAGCGCGGGGTGCGGCACCAGCCCCTTGCCGTCGTAGGCGATCGGGAGCCCCGCGAGGTCCGCGGGAAACTTCTCGAGGCTGATCGGGCCGGTGCCGATCAGCACCGGCACCACCACCACCGGCCTGCCCGTGACCTGGTGCTGGAGCGTGATGATCTCGCGGATGCGGCGCACGGCCTCCGCACGCACGGGGCCGGCCGCGTCGTCCTGCACGAGCCCGACCTTGACGTCGCGGAATCCGGTCGCGGCCTTCACGCTGTCGGCCAGCGGACGGAGGTCCTCCATCCAGGCCGCGTAGTCCTCCGCCGAGTTGGGGCCGTGGCCGATGAGGAAGAGCGCCTGCGCTGCCGGCTCCTTGGCCAGCGCGAGCGCGTGCTCTGCCAGGATGCCGGCGATCTCCGGCGCCCCATCGATCGCCGGCGTCACGCGCATCGGCACGTCCACGTCCGGCCGCTCGATGCCCGCCATGTGCAGGTGATGGAGCATCCTCTCGCCGAGCGTATCCGTTTCGCCCGCCAGCCAGCGGATCTGCTCGTAGTGCCCGCTGTGGCTCGAGATGAGCAGCGGCACGACCACGATCTCCCGCACGCCCGCCTCCGCGAGCCGCTTCGCCGCGTCCTGGAAGCGGTGCGCCTTCGCTCCCGGGCCCATGAGGAAGCTGACCTCGACCGGGCCGCCCGTCTGCGCGCGCCGCGCCACCTCCTGCACCTGCGCGTTCCACTCCGGTCCCGCGCCGTGCGCGACGACGATGGTGCCCACGGCGCGGGGTGGATCCGCGTCGCTTCCGGGCGCGCCCACTACACGGGGGGCGGACTGCTGGGCCGAGGCGGGGGCGACGGCCAGCAGCGCGGCCAGCGCTCCGGCGGTCCAGGATCCACGCGTCATGTCACGCCTTTTCGTATCAGAGGATGGAGGGTTTTTCATCACGCCTGTCACACGGATTCGTATCGCCGGCAGGGGGACCGCTCCCCGGACCCCTGTCCCGGTCATTCGCCGTCGATATCTGAAGGCGCCCGCCGCCGGCGGCGCCCCCATCATCTTCTTCCCTCGCCCTCGCCCTTGCCCTCGCCCTTTATCGCGCAGCGTCGCTCCTCCACGCGAGACTCAGATGGAACTGCCGCTCGGCGAAGCCAGGCCACCGCTCGGGCCGCGCGTCGAGCACGTTGTCCACGCCCGCGGCGAGCTCGATCCCGCCCGGCAGCTCCTGGGCGAGCCGCACGTCGAAGCGCAGGAAGCCGTCGCGCTCCAGCACCGCGCCGTCCGTCGCACGCTGGAGCGGCGTCCTGCTCGTGTAGACGCCCGCCGCGCTGGCGCGCAGGCCGAACGGCAGCGCGTAGGCGACCGTGAGCCGGCCGGAGTGCGCGGGGCGCCCCAGCAACGGCTCACCCGTACCGGCACGCTCCGCGTCGAGCCACGCGTAGCCCGCCTCCGTGCGCAGTCCCCCCCACGTCGCCCCCACCTCCAGCTCGATGCCGCGCGTGGTGCCGTCCTCGATGTTGCCGTAGGTGAACAGCGTGACGCCCGCGGAGTCGCCGCTCACGCGAGTCTCGATGAAGTCGCGGAAGCGGTTGTGGAACGCTTGCGCCCGCACGTACAGCCGCGTGCCGGACCACTCCACGCTGCCCGTCACGTTCGTCGAGCTCTCGGGCTTCAGCTCCGGGTTGCCTCGCACCGCGTACGCGATGCCGGGCGAGATGTTCAGGAACTCCATGTAGAGCTCCTTGAAGTCCGGCGCGCGGTACCCGGTGCCGACCGACGCGCGCAGCGCGAGCGAGGGCGCCGGCCGCCACAGCGTGGCCAGCCGGGGCGACCAGTGCGCGCCCCACTCCTCGCTCCAGGACAGACGCACGCCGGGCACGATGGTGAACGGCCCCGACGAGAGCGTCGCCTGCACGAAGGGCTCGGCGGCGTACAGGACCTTCGAGCGGCCCGTCACCCGATCCGAGCGGATCTGGCGCCGCCGCACCTCGACGCCCGCGTCCAGCGCGTGCGCGCCCGCCTGCAGCGTGTAGAACAGCTCGGCCTCCAGCTCGCGCTGGCTCTCCTCCTCGCCCGCCTCCGATGCAGGCTCGGGCGACGTGCTACGTCGGGCGAGGTGCCGGAACTCCGTGGCGTACAGCGCCGGCGCGAAGCGGTGCGGCCCCGCCTCGCGGCTCGCCGCCAGCCGCAGCGACCACTGGCGGTTGTCCGCGAAGTCGAAGAGCTGCCCCGTGCGCCAGCGCTGCTGCTCGTCGAGCACCAGTGCGCTCGCCTCGACGTGCCCACCCGGGATTGCCCAGCGCAGCCGAGCCAGACCATCCCATCGCTCCGCCCGCGCCCCATCCGTGTCGGCCATCCCGGGCGTCACCGAGATCGCGCGGCGCCCCACGTCCGCCACGTAGCCGAACGAGCCGAGCGCGCCGCGCACGCCGGCGCTCAGGTCCAGCCGACCCTCGCTGCCGACCACCGCCTCGCCGCGCCACGCGGGCCGCCCGTCACCCACGCCCTCGGTGATCACGTTCACCACGCCGCCCATTGCCTCCGAGCCATACAGCGTGGACTGCGGCCCCTTCACCACCTCGATGCGCTCGATCACCGCCGCCGGCAGGCGCGAGAGGTCGATCTGGCCCGACAGCCGGCCGATGAACGGCTGGCCGTCCACCAGCACGAGCACGCGCTCCGAGCCCAGCCCCTGGAGCATCAGGCCCGAGCCGGCAGGGTGGCCGCCCTGGAGCTGGATCCCCGTGCGCTCCACCAGCACCGCCGCCACGTCCGATGCGCCGCTGCGCCGGATCTCTTCCTCGCTCACGACCTCCGTCGGCACCGCCACGTCCGCGAGCGCCTGCGCGCGCCGGCCCGCGGTCACGACCAGCGCGCCCAGCTCGAGCGCGCGCGGCGTGAGGACGACGTCGAGATACACCTCCTCGCCGCTCGTCACCTCCACGGCGACCTCGCGCTCCGCGAACCCGATGCGCTCGACGCGCAGGCGGTGAGTGCCGGGAACCAGCCCCTCCAGCCGGAAGGCGCCACGCGCGTCGGACAGCACCACGCGGCCCGCCGGCCCCCCCACCACCCGTACCGTCGCGCCCGCGATCGCCGCGCCCGTCCCGGATTCGATCACCTGCCCCCGCACCACCGCCGCCCGCTGCGCGGCCGACGGCGCGGGCATCGCCACCAGCACCGCCGCGGCCAGGAGTGCGCGCACGCAAGCCGGCCGGACCGCCCGCGCGGCCGTCACCCAGGGTGCACCCGCTCCGCGCCGCCGCCTCCGCGCCTGGCCCGTGCTCCCGCCCATCGTCGCCCGCCCTCAGTCGGTGAGCCGCGCGTAGCGCATGGTGATGTGGCGCGCCTCCGCGCTGGTCGGATGGTAGTAGGAGATCAACTGGACTTTGTAGACCTCTGACCCGCGCTTCACCAGATAGACATCGAACGTCGGCCAGATCTGGTGGTCATCGCCCGTGATGTTGTAGCGGTACCACGGGTGCTCCGCGAACACGCCGCCGTACACGTCGCCCCGGTACAGCGTCCCCATGTCCGACGCATCCGTGATCCCTCCGAACGGCTCGTCCACCACCACCGCGCCCGCGCTGCCGTCGCCGCTCACCCCGCCGTTCAGCCGGATCGTCCAGCCCTCGAACAGCAGGTCCCAGTCCGACTCGTCCGAGACCGCGCCCTGCGTCAGGCTGAAGTAGACGCGCGCGCCGCCCGAGACGTCCACCGTCGCGCTCTGCGCCGCGCCCATCGCCGCGCCCTTCGCGGGCTGCACCGCGTACTCGAACGTGACCCGCCCCGCCTCCGCTTGCGTTGCGCCCTCGATCTGCGTCACGTGCAGCTTCGCGTACCCCTGCCCGTCTGCCGTGCGGAGCTTCCACACCCGGTCCGGGTTCGCGGACACCACGTGCGCCACCGGGTCGTACGCGTACCAGCCCTGCAACGCCGGCACGAGCGCATCGCTCTCCCACGCCTCGCCGTCCGGCGGGACATCCTCCGCCGTCACCGCCTCGAACGCGGCCAGCTCCGCTTCGGCCGTCAACGCGCCCACCTGCGCGTCGGTCAACTCCGCGTTCGCGCACAGACAGTGGCCGACCACGCCGCCGGGGCCGGCATTGCCGCCGTTCAGCATCACCGACGTCGCGAAGAAGGCGATGTCCCACTCAGTCGAGCTCGCCGCATCGGCCACCTCGACCTCGCGGGCCTCATCGCCGAGCGCGACGAACGCCCAGCCGGTCGAGGCATCCACGGTGATGGTCCGGGCGCCGTCCGTCTGGTCCGGGTCCGTTATGCGGTCGGAGTCGCATGCGGCGAGTGTGAGGATGAGGAGGCCGGCCGCGGTGGCGAGGCGGCGGCGCTGTATCGGGCTTCTGGGGTCCAGGCTGATCATAGACTTTGTTGGTTTGACATTGAAACTCATTCTCAACCCGCGCGCAATGTCACACCCGCCCCCCCGGCTGTCAAGGGCGTTTCGCCAGCCGCCGGCGGCGCCGCGGGCCGTCCACCTGGCCGGCGCGGCACCCGGCTCCGCGGGGCGGGGTCGCCGCGGCCCCAGCGAGCCGGGCGGAGCCCGGGGCGCGCCCGGGCGGAGCCCGGCTGCGGTGACCGCCCGAGACTTCCTTGCGGCGGCGGCTGCCGCGCAGTATCGTGCGAGCGCTGCCTGTGTACGGTTTCGGATCCGGGGCACCCGCCACCATCGTCCCCATGAGCTGGTCTGGCGCGCCCCGGCCGCGTACGCCGGTGTGCGGGCCCCGCCGGCGCGGTGCGGGCCCAACGGCGGTGCCGGAGCCGTCTCTCTCGACAACCTCTCCCCGCTGAGCAAAACCACGGGTGGATCGCCAGCACCACACGCCTGGTGCCGGCGGGACCGCTCGCTTCGCGATTGCGCGGGCCTGCAGTCGGTCCCGCGGGAGTTCCAGGACCGCGGGTTCTCGGGTGGACCCGAGCGGGTTCCTGCCACGCACACGCGCGGAAGCGTGTTCGCCCCATCCGCAGCCGGCCCGTCGCAGCCACGATGCGGGCGTGCGGCGGTGGACCGTATCCCGAAACACCCACAGGAGGTCTCACCATGAGGCATCGCATGTGGCGCAGGAACGCCCTCGCCGCAGCGTGCGGGTTGCTGCTCCCGCTCGGAGCGCCCGCGGATCGGGCAACGGCCCAGCAGGGCACGATCGGGGGTGTGGTGGAGTCGGAGCGGACGCTGCTGCCTCTCGCGGGCGCGTACGTCGAGCTCGTGGGGCTCGACCGCGGCATGATGACCGATGCGAACGGCCGCTTCCTGTTCGTGGGGCTGACCGGCACGCAGGTGACGTTACGGGTGTCGCTCCTGGGCTACCGGACGGCCGAGCAGGTCGCGGTACAGGTCGGTGACATGGACGTGCGGATCCAGCTCGCGGAAACCGCGATCGAGCTCGACCAGCTCGTCGTCACCGGCACGGCCGGCGGCACCCAGCGCCGCGCGCTCGGCAACTCGGTCACGCAGGTGCGGGCGGCGGAGACGGTCGAGCTCGCCCACGTCCCCAACCTGCAGAGTCTGCTGAACGCGAGGGCGCCGGGCGTGGTCATCTCGCCGGGGACGGGGATGGTCGGCTCCGGCTCGCAGATCCGGATCCGCGGGTCGAACAGCTTCTCGCTCTCGAACCAGCCGCTGGTCTACGTGGACGGTGTGCGCGTAGACAACGCGCAAGCGACCGGGCCGGCGGTCCAGGCGTTCGGCTCGAGCGTCATCTCGCGGATCAACGACTTCAACCCCGAAGACATCGAGAGCATCGAGGTCATCAAGGGTCCGGCCGCGGCGACCCTGTACGGGACCGAGGCCTCGAACGGCGTGATCCACATCATCACCAAGCGTGGCCGCGAGGGGCGTCCTGCGTGGAACGTCATGATCCGTCATGGTGCGAACTGGTTCATGAACTCGATCGAGCGCACGCCGGTGAATTACTGGCGCAACCCGAGCACCGGGGAAGTGCTCTCGATCAACCTGGCCGAGACGGAGGACGCGCGCGGCACACCGCTGTATCGCATCGGGCGGATCGAGGGCTACTCGCTGAGCCTGAGCGGCGGCTCCCCCGACGTCCGCTACTACCTGGCCGGCGACCTGGACCGGGAGGAAGGCGCGCAGTGGAACAATCGGCAGCGACGGGCGAGCCTGCGCGCGAACCTGAACATCCTCGTCTCGCCGACCATGGACCTGGCGACCAGCGTCGGCTACACGGGCGGCCGGACGTATCTGAGCTGCGAGGCGGGCTGCGGTGGCGTGACCTGGGCCTCCTACTTCTCGACGCCGCAGCGCGCGCAGGGCAACATGAATCCCGACCCCCGCGGCGCGCGCAGCTATGCGCCCGAGTTCTACAACCAGATGGTCGACTTCCAGGACCTCTCGCGCTTCACCGGCAGTCTCCAGTTGAACCATCGGCCCACCGAGTGGTTCCACCAGCGGCTCACGCTGGGCCTGGACGATGTGCGTGAGGACAACGAGAGCATCCAGGAGAAGTCCGAGCTGTATCTGCTGTGGGAACCCACCGGCCGTGGCGGCAAATTCGTCAGCCGCCGCGACGTCTTCAATCAGACGATCGACTACGCCGGGACGTTCCAGTTCGGGCTCACGCCGGCGCTCGCCTCCAACACGTCCTTCGGCGCACAGTACTACCGCCGGTACAGCGAGTTCGTATCGGCGTCGGGCTCGGACTTCGCCACGCCCGGCCTGCGCGTGATCAACGCCGCGGCCGAGACCTCGGCCGGCGAGACATACTCCGAGAACGTCACGGTCGGCGTCTATGGCCAGCAGCAGTTCAACTGGCAGGATCGCCTGTTCGTGACCGCGGCGCTGCGCGCGGACGACAACAGCTCGTTCGGCCAGGAGTTCGACCTGGTCTGGTACCCGAAGGCGTCGCTGGCGTGGGTGGTCAGCGAGGAGCCGTTCTGGAGCATCGGGCCGGTCGACGCGCTGCGCCTGCGTGCCGCCTACGGCGAGGCCGGCCAGCAGCCCGGCGCGTTCGATGCGCTCCGCACGTTCGCGTCCATCCCCGGCCCCAACGACTCGAGCACGGTCACGCCCTCCACGGTCGGCAACCCGAACCTCGGGCCCGAGCGGAGCAGCGAGATCGAGCTCGGCTTCGAGGCGAGCCTCTTCGAGGACCGCGTGGGCCTGGACTTCACCTGGTACAACCAGACGACGCGGGACGCGATCCTGCTGCGTCCGAGCGCGCCGTCGACCGGCTTCCCGGGTTCCCGCTACGTCAACGTCGGCAAGGTGCGGAACCGTGGCTTCGAGGCGCTGCTCCGCGGCACGCTCCTCTCCACATCACGCGTCACCTGGGACGCCCTGTTCTCCATCGCGCGCAACGACAGCGAGGTCCTCTTCATCAACGACGAGGAGACCCGCATCGTCGTGAGCAGCGACTTCGGCGTCGAGCACCGTGTGGGCTATCCGCTCGGCGCGTGGTTCCACCGGCGCGTCGTGAGCGCGGACTTCGACGAGAACGGCCGCGTCATCCTGGCGAGCATGATGTGCGACGACGGCGAGGGTGGGACGATGCCGTGCTACAACGGAACGACGCCTGTCGCGCCGTTCGTCTATCTCGGCCGCGGCGAGCCGAAGTACGAGGGCACGATCTCGACCACCCTCACGCTCGGCGAGCGCATCCGCCTCTACGGGCTGATGGACTTCAAGACCGGGTTCAAGAAGTGGGACCACGTGACCCGCGTGCGGTGCTCGCTGAACAACATCTGCCGCGAGAACGTGGAGCCCCTGGAATACGTGGACGAGATCCCGGCCAGGCTGGCCGCGTACCAGACCGGCGCGGTCTTCGGGGCCGAGTACATCCGCGACTCGAAGTTCCTGCGGCTGCGCGAGGTGTCCATCGCGTACACCTTGCCGAACCAGCTCGTGCAGCGCTTCGGCGCGACGCGCGCGACGATCAACCTGGCGGCGCGCAATCTCCACACCTGGTCGCCCTGGACCGGGATGGACCCGGAGGCGCGCTTCCTGAGCGGCTCGCGCGGCGGGTTCGGGCCGCTCGAGCAGAACCACCTCCCGCAGCTCACGTCGTTCGTCACGACGATCAACCTCGGCTTCTGAAGGGGGCGAGCGATGCGTTCTCGTGAAATGACCGGCCTTCGGACGGCCTGGAGAATCCTGCCGGCAGCGCGAGCCGCGCTGGTGCGCGTGGGGGCGCTCTGCGCGATCGGGGCTGTGCTCGGCGGCTGCGATGTGCTGGACGAAGCGCTCAACGTCGAGGCGCCGCACGTGATCGACGCGCAGGACATGGACCACCCGCAAAACGCCCACCTGTTGGTGACGGGCGCGATCGCCGACTTCGAGTGTGCGCTCGGCGCCTACATCGTGAACAGCGGCCTGCTCGGCAACGAGCTGCGTGACGCTTCGGTGACGTCGGCGCGGTTCTCGCTGGACCAGCGCACGATCGACGACAGCTCGCCGTACGGCGTGAACTCGTGCACGGGCAACCCGCCAGGGATCTACGTGCCGATCTCGACGGCGATCTGGACCTCCAACAACGCATTGGAGAAGCTGAAGGCGTGGACGGACGCGGAGGTCCCCGACCGCGCCGAGCTGATCGCCTACGCTGCGGCCTACTCCGGGTACAGCCACATCCTCATGGGCGAAGGGTTCTGCTCGGCGGTGATCGAGGAGAACGGCCCGGAGCTCACGCCGCAGCAGGTCTTCCAGGTGGCTGTGGAGCGCTTCACCGAGGCGATCGCCGCCGCGCAAGCCGTTCAGAACAATGACATCCTCAACCTGGCGCTGCTTGGCCGCGCCCGCGCGCGCCTCGATCTCGGCGAGCTCGCGGGCGCCGCGGCCGACGCGCGCGCCGTGCTCGCATCCGACCCGCAATACACCAAGGCCGCGACCACGTCCAACGCCTCCTCGCGGCGCTGGAACCGGGTGGGCGACGAATTCTTCGGTGGCCGGATCACGGTGGACTCGTCCTACTTCGGCCTGACCGTCGAGGGTGTGCCGGATCCCCGCGTGCGCGTGATCGCCACCGGCGAGAACGGGCACGACAACTTCACGCCGGTTTACATCGTCGCGAAGTACGGGGAGTCCCTCTCGGCGTCGCTGCGCGAGGTGCCGCTGCCGATCGCGAGCTGGCGCGAAGCGCACCTGATCATCGCCGAGGCCGAAGGAGGCCAGGAGGCGGTCAATCGCATCAACATCCTGCGCGACCATTGGGGCCTGCCCCGGTTCGCAGGCGGCACGGACGAGGGGATCCGGGCGCAGATCATCGAGGAGCGGAAGCGCGAGCTGTACCTGGAGGGTCACCACCTGAACGACCTGCGGCGCTTCGACATCCCGAACACGCCGCCGCCGGGTGCGCCGTACCGGCAGGGCGGCGTCTACGGCAGTGCGCGCTGCTTCCCGCTGCCCGCGGTCGAGCGAAACAACAACCCGAACATCGGGTGATGCGGGCGCGCGTGTCGGCTCCTCCAGGAGCCGGCACGCGCCGGCACGCCGGCAGCGGACCCGGATGACGGCGGCCGCCTCCGATCGCTCGATCCGAGGCGGCCGCTCTCGTGCGGGCCGCGCCCGCCCACGCCGCTCCCCCGCGATGGCACGCCGCATCGCGGAGGAAGACCGGGCTCCTCAACCCGCCACCACGGCCGCCACGGCCTCCTCGACCCGCGTCAGGACCGCGGCGATCTCCTCGAGCGAGACCGCGCCCACGGAGAGCCGGAACCAGCCGCTCTCCTCCCGCACGCCGAAGGCCTGGAAGGGGACGGCGGCGAAGCCGGCGCGGCGGAGCAGGTAACCCCGCACCTCTTCGTTGGTGCGGAGCGTCGCGCCCTCGGGCGTGCGGCGGCCGTTCAGCGCGAAGCGAGCGCTGAGGTAGATCGCGCCGGCCGGCGCGAGCGCGTCCACGGGCAGGCCTCGATCCCGCATCCCCAGGATGCCGCGGTGCAGCGCGTCGAGGCGCCGGCGCACGGCGGCCGTCATGGCCGCGCGGTAGGCGCGGATCTCGTCGCCCGCACGGAGCAGCCCGGCGGCCGCGACCTGCTCGGGGCGCGGCGCCCAGGCGCCGACATGCCCGCACAGGTCGGACATGGCGCGGATCACGTCCGGCGGGCCGGCGGCCCAGCCCACGCGCAGGCCGGTCGCCGCGAACGCCTTCGAGATGCCGTCCACGATGATGGTATAGGGCGCGACCTCCGGGCAGAGCGAGACGGGGTCGTGATGCGGCGTCGCCCCGAACGTGAGCAGCCAGTAGACCTGGTCGAAGAGCAGGTAGAGCGGCCGCTCGTGCGCGGGTCGCCGCAGGTTCTCCTCGACGACGCTCTCGCAGATCGCACGCAGCGTCTCCGCGTCCAGCATCGTGCCCGCGGGGTTCAGGGGCGAGTTGAGCGCGAGCAGGCGCGCGCCGCGGAGCGCGGGCTCGAGCGCCGCGGGGGTGGGGAGGAAGGAGGTGTCCGCATCGCAGGGCACGGGGACGGGCTCGCCTCCCGCGAGCGCGGTGTAGTGGGTGTTGTTCCACGAAGGTACGGGGAAGACGACGCGGTCTCCGGCGTCCACCAGGACGCGGTAGGCCGCGTAGATCGCGGGGCGCACGCCGGCGGTGACGAGCACCTGGTCCGGCGCGAGGTCCAGGCCCAGCCACTCGCGGTACAGCGCCGCGACGCTCTCCCTGAGCGCCGGCATGCCCGCAGCGGGCGGGTAGCTGGTCTCCCCCTGGCGGAGCGCGGCCTCGATGCGCTCGCGCAACGACGGCGGGATCGGGAACTGCGCCGGATCGAAATCCCCCACCGTGAGATTGCAGACGCGCTCGCCGCGGCCCTTCAGCTCGCGGATCTCACCCGCGATGCGCAGGATCTCGGACCCGGCCACGCCCGCCGCGAGTGCGGAGACGCGCGCCTGCGCCCGCCCTGCCGCCGCCGGCCGCCCGCGTCCCGCCTCGATGCCCCTGACCTGCATCTGGGTCCCGACCTCCCGGCTCGAACGCCCGCCACACGTGCGGGCAAGGGATGGGCCCGCCGCCTCCTGGTCTGCGCAACGGAGGGAACGGGCCCGGTGACCGGGCGGGAATCTAGGTCGCGACGAGGGGGAGGGCCAGGGCCAGTCCACGTATGCGGATCTTGTACTCGTAAACGTACTCGTACTCGTAAACGTAAACGTACACGCACGAGCACGAGTACGTTTACGAGCACGTTTACGTGTACGAGCATGTGTACCCCTGCCGTGGCGCGAACGCGCGGCGCCGCCTATCCTTTCGGGCGATCCGGGTCCACGCCGAGCAGGAGACAGCCGCCATGACCGCGCCCCTCCCTTCCCTGACGACGCGCCGCACGGCGCGCGCGCACCGCCGCCTCCCGTTCCTCATGGCCGCCGCCGCGCTCGGGACGGCGCTGCTGGCCGCGTTCGCGTGGCGTCCGCCGGAAGAGGCCGCGGCGTCGGGCGGCGCACACGCGCAGCCGCCGGTCGTCGCGTTCGTGGGCGCGAACGTGGTGCCCATGGACCGCGAGCGCGTGATCGAGAACCAGACCGTGATCGTGCGGGACGGCCGCATCGCGGAGGTCGGGCCGGCAGGACAAGTGCGCGTGCCTGCGGGCGCGCTGCGCATCGAGGCCGCGGGCAAGTACCTCCTGCCCGGGCTCGCGGAGATGCACGGCCACATCCCCGGCGGCCGGGCGCCGCGCGAGTACATCGACGACGTGCTGTTCCTCTTCGTGGCGAACGGCGTGACGACCGTGCGCGGCATGCAGGGTCACCCGCGGCAGCTCGGCCTCCGGGACAGCGTGATGCAGGGGCTGACGCTCGGCCCGACGCTCGTGCTCGCCAGCCCCGCACTGAGCGGGCAGAGCGTGCGCACCGTCGAGGACGCGCGCCGGCTCGTGCGCGAGTACCACCGGGCCGGCTACGACCTGCTCAAGGTGCACGAGGGGCTGAGCCCCGAGATCTACGACGCCATCGCCGAGACGGCCCGCGAGCTGGGCATTCCGTTCGGCGGGCACGTCTCCGACCTCGTCGGCCTGCACGCGGCGCTCGCGGCCGGCCAGGTCACGATCGACCACCTCGACAACTACATCCTCGCCGCGGAGAGGGACGACTCGCCGCTGCGCGACGCGATGCCGCAGGAGCGCGCGCGCCAGCTCCCGTTCCACCTCGACGAGGCGAAGATCCCCGAGCTGGCCGCGGCGACGCGGCGGGCCGGCGCGTGGGTCGTCCCGACCATGCCGCTGTGGGAGGTGCTCCAGGGCGCGAGCGAGCCCGCCGAGGCGCTGCTCCAACGCCCGGAGCTGAAGTACGTGCCGCCGCAGCCGGTGCAGCGGTGGGCAGACGCGGTGCGCCGCATCCAGGAGCGCACGGACCGCGATGCCGCACGCGCACACATCGCGTTCCGTAAGCGGATGCTGAAGGCGCTCGCGGACGCCGGTGTCGGCATCCTGCTCGGCTCCGACGCGCCGCAGATCTTCAACGTGCCGGGCTTCTCGATCCACCGCGAGATGCGCGCGATGGTCGAGGCCGGGCTCACGCCGTATCAGGTGCTGGAGTCCGGGACGCGCAACGTCGCGCTCTACCTCGGCACGCCGGACGAGTTCGGGACGGTCGCACCCGGCCGACGCGCGGATCTGATCTTGCTCGAGGCCAACCCGCTCGAGGACGTGGGCAACGTCGCGCGGCGCGCGGGCGTGATGGTGCGCGGGCGGTGGCTGCCGGAGAGCGAGATCCAGGCCCGGCTGGCGCGCATCGCGGCGGCGTACGCGGCGAGCTGACCGGCCGTGGGCCGGGAGGCGGCGAGGGCGGTGGCCTCGGCTCACCGCGGCCGCTCCTTGAACGGCCCTTCGCGCAGGGCGGCGTTGCCCACGCAGTTCAGCGCAACGCCGCCCTGCGCGGGCGCGCCGGCCCGGGCCTCAATCCCACCACCCCTGCAGGTACCACTCGTCGCTGCGCACGTCGCGGAACAGCCAGACCAGCACGCCGTCCGCGGTCACGCAGCGGAAGTACTCGCGCGCGTAGGCATCGCCCCAGCGGTCGCCCGAGACGCGGTCGGGCCCTGCCGCGACCACCAGCTCCTGCACGCCCCGGCCGTCGCGGTAGCGGACCGGGACGCGATGGTCGCGCCGCGCCGCCGTCTCCACGCGGATGCGCCGCGGCTCGGCGAGGAGCTGGAGCGTCAGGTGGGCAGCGGCGGGGTCGCCGCTCCACGCGACCGGCGCGGACACCGGAGAGCGCCCGCCGGCGTGCCCGGGCCGGCTGTTCGAGAGCACCGGGGGCGTGGTGCGTGGTGGGATGCTCGCGCCCACGCCCGCCGGGCCCGCCCCCGGCCGCAGACCCGCTCGCCCGCGGCCGGAGACGGCTCCGTGCGACGACGCCGCGGCCTCCGCGGGGTCCAGCGCGACCCAGCGCGTGCGGCGCTCGGCGAGCGGGTGCGCGTCGACATCGGGCCGGACCACCACCTCGCCCTGGATCTCGAGCAGCCGCGCCACCGCCTGCTCGACGGCCTCGGCGGTGGCGAAGCCGTGGTCGAAGAGGTCGCCCTGGCGCGCGGCCGCGGCCTCCGTCGCCCCGACCTCGAGCGCGACGCCGGTCACGGCGTCCGGCACCGTCAGCCGCTCGAGCTCCGCGCGGATCAGGCGCAGCCATGCCGCGCGGCTCGCCGTGGGGCGCGCCGGCCTGAGCACGCGCCGCCACACCTGCCCGTTCGCCAGCGGCAACGCGAGCGTCATGCTGCGCGCGTGCTCGCCACGCGCCCGCAGCCCCTCGCACAGCCCGCCCAGCAGCGCGTTGGCCGTGAAGACCAGGCGCGCCGGATCCGTGAGCACGTAGTCCAGGAAGTCCAGGGACGCGCGCGGCCGCTCCGGCGGAGGCGGCCCGAACAGCGGGCGCGCATCCTCCGCGCGCGCCCGCCGCCACAGCGCGACACCCTCCGGCCCGAACCGCACCTCGACCGCCTCCCGGTCCAGTGCGGCCAGCTCGCCGCAGCGCTCGATCCCCACCCCCTCCAGCGCTGCGGCGAGACGCGGCTCCGGGTCGAGCAGCGCGAGCGGGAGCGGCGCGAGGAACTCGCGATCGTTGCCCTGGCCCACCACCACGACCCCGGGCCTGGGCGAGGGCGGCCCTTCCGCCGCCGCGACGCGCGCCGCGGCTTCGGCCGCGGCCGGCGTCAGGGCGACGCCCGCGCCTGCGCCTTCGCCCAGCCCCAGCTCGCCCAGCCGCTCCAGCAGCGCGCCCGCGAGGCGCGAGGCCGGCAGCCCGCGCCCGTCCGCCCACACCACGCCCCGGCCCTCCACCACCACCCGCGGCGCCAGCTCGAGCAGCGCGGCGCCCAATGCCTCCGCCCCCGGCCCTTCCCCGGGCAGGGGCGAGGGCGAGGGAACGGATTCGGGCTCGGGCTCGGATTCGGGTGAGGTCGACGGCCGGGCACGGGCACGGGCACGCGTACGCGTACGGGACGGCGCGTCGCGACCGCCCCCGCCCGTCTCTCCCCCGCCGTTCCCCCACCCTCGCCCGGATGGAGGGGAAAGGGTGGCAGGCCCGCCCTCGCTCGGGTGGCGGGGCTGGGCCGGGGTGGGGCCCCGGCCCGGGCGGCGGGGGCGGGCCGGGGTGGCCTCACCCGATCCGCTCCACCGCGGCCCCGCGCCGGTCCGCCAAGCCGGGATCCAGAGACAGACGTAAGTCATGTCGCGCCACCGGCAGCACGAGTTCCGTACGGCCGCTCCACCCCATCGCCGTCGCCCGCACCTCCAACTGCACGGCTTCCACCTCGGCCGGCTCGCCGAACGGCCCCCGCCGCCACCGGTACCCGTCCGGCGCGATGCGCGACCGCAGCCGCAGCGCCGCCACCGGCACCCCCGCCGTCAGCATCACCAGCGCGCCGCCACCCTCCCGCGCCGCACGCGCCAGCCGCACCGCTTCCGTCCCCACCGCCTCCGCTCCCGAGACCACCACCAGCGCGAACCCGCCCGAGCGGAGCAGCTCCTCCGCGCTCACCAGCGCTGCGCGCCCCCGCCCGCCCACGGCCGGTCGCACCAGCAGCGGGCCCGCCCGCCAGAACTCTCCCGCCACCACCCCGCCCCCGTCCACCCACGCCGCCCGCTCCCCCCGCTCCACCGCCGCCAGACACGCCGCCTGGAGCACCGCCGTCGCCCCGCCGCCCGGCACCCATGCTGTCAGCCGGCCCCGCGGCAGCCCTCCACCCGGCAGCATGCGATCCAGCTCGCCCAGTCCCGTCGCGACCGCCCCTGCCGTCCGGTACGTGACCGGCACCGCGTCCGGGAACCGGCCCTCCAGCAGCTTGCGTAGCTCGTGCAGCGGAACGGCCATGCTCTTTCCCCCGCCGTGCCCCCTCTGGCAGCATCTCCCTCGACACAGCCGAAGCCGAAGATAAGCCGAAGATCAGGGACGCGCCAGCCCCCTGGCCCCCGGCCCGGCCCTTCCCACCCGGACCGGGCGAGGGCGAGGGCGGGGGCGAGGGCGGGGGCGGGGTGTTGGCGAAAATGCTGGCGGGCTGACGGAAGCGCTCACGGGAACGCGTACCTTGATGAGAACCTTGACGGGAATGGGAACTGGGGCGGGAACGGGAGCGGGAACGGGAGCGGGAACGTTGATCGAGACGGGGCGTCAGGGCCGTGCGCACCGGTTCCGGCCGTTCCCTCGCCCTCGCCAGGGCGGCAGGGCCGGGGTGGATGGGGGCCCTCGCCCCCGCCCGGGCGGGGTGGCGGCGGGGCGGGGCCGCGCCTGGCATCCCGCCCAGGAATCGGCTATCCTACACCGACAACACACGATCCGAGAATCCCATCCACGGGAGTCCCCATGACCCGATTCGCCGTGGCCGCCGCTGCGTTCGGCGCCCTGCTCGCCGCCTGCTCCGCCGGCCCCGCGGACGAGGAGGCGCCCATCGCCATGCTCGCACCCGGCATGACGCCCGAGGAGCTCGAGGCGCGCGTCGCGCGCTTCGCACCCGCCGCCATCGACTTCGACGACTCCGTGCTCGAGCCCTGGGAGAAGCAGGTGCTCGTCCGGCTCATCAAGGCCTCGGACATCATGCACGAGCTCTTCGCGAAGCAGGTCTCGCCGCGGAACGCCGAGTGGCGTGCCCAGCTCGAGTCGCAGAGGGGTGCGGGCAAGGAGGCCGCGCTCGCGCTGTTCGACATCATGGTCGGCCCGTGGGACCGCCTTGAGCACGACGAGCCGTTCCTGGACGTCGGCCCCAAGCCCGCAGGCGCCGGCTATTACCCGGCCGACCTCACGCGCGAACAGTTCGAGCAGTGGCTCGTCGACCACCCGGAGGACCGCCAGGCCTTCACCGGCTACTTCTCGGTGATCAAGCGCGAGAAGGGCGTGCTGGTCGCGGTGCCGTACTCCGTCGAGTACCGCGCCGAGCTGGAGCGCGCCGCCGCGCTGCTGCGTGAGGCCGCGGACCTCTCGCAGAACGAGTCGCTCTCCAATTACCTGCGCACGCGCGCGGCCGCGTTCCTCTCGAACGACTACTTCGAGAGCGACATGGCGTGGATGGACATCACGGGCAGCCGGATCGAGCCCACGATCGGGCCCTACGAGGTCTACGAGGACCAGCTCATGGGCTACAAGGCCGCGTTCGAGAGCTTCGTCACCGTCGCCGATTCGGCGGCGAGCGCGGAGCTCGAGCGGCTCAAGGGCAGCATGCGGAGTCTCGAGGAGCGGCTGCCCATCGAGGACCGCTACAAGAACCTGGACCGTGGCTTCGAGAGCCCGATCCGCGTGGTGGACGTCGCCTACACCGCGGGCGACACGCGCGCCGGCGTGCAGACCATCGCGTTCAACCTGCCGAACGACGAGCGCGTGCGCGAGGCGAAGGGCTCGAAGAAGGTGATGCTGCGCAACGTCGCGCGCGCCAAGTTCGAGCGCATCCTCACGCCGATCGCGCAGGAGGTGCTCGACCCCGCGCTCGCCGCCGATGTCGAGTTCCACCCGTGGTTCACCGGCGTGCTGATGCACGAGCTCGCGCACGGCCTCGGCCCCGGCTTCATCACGACGGAGTCGGGCGCGCGCATCACGGTCAACCAGGCGCTCAAGGAGCACTACTCCGCGATCGAGGAGGCGAAGGCGGACGTCACGGGGCTGCACAACCTCACCATGCTCCAGGGCGACGGCGTCTACGACGCCGACTTCGTCCGCCGCGCCTACGTCGGCCACCTCGCGGACATCTTCCGCGCGACGCGCTTCGGCGCGAACGAGGCGCACGGGCGCGCGAACCTGCTGCAGTTCAACTGGCTGTGGGAGAAGGGCGTCATCCGTCACGACCCGGAGACCGGCCGCTTCAGCGCCGACGTGAACGCGCTCGTCGAGGGCTTCCGTTCCCTCGCCACCGAGCTGCTCACGCTCCAGGCCAGGGGCGACTACGCGAAGGCCGGCGAGCTGCTCGAGCGCTACGGCACCATGCGGCCCGAGATGCGGGCCGCGCTCGACCGGCTCGACACCGTACCCGTCGACATCCGGCCGCAGTACACGGTGCTGGAGAAGCTGAAGGGCTGGTAGCGAGGCATCACAGCGGCCGGAACACCTCGTCCAGGTCGAGGACGAGCGGCTCGCCGGCGCCCGCGGGGCGCCAGGCGAGCCGTTCCGTTACCCGCTCCGGCTCGCGCGCGAGCCCCGTGAACCGCCAGACCCAGACCACACGCTCCTCCGGGTCCGCCACCCAGTACTCGGGCACCCCGAAGTCGCCGTAGCGGCGCGGCTTCTTCACGAGATCGATCGACGACGACGTCGGCGAGAGCACCTCCACGACCAGGCCCGGCGGCTTCTCTACGCCACGGTCGGTGATGCCGTCCCGCGCCGCCTCCGGCACGAACACCAGGTCCGGCCGCAGGAACTGGCCCGTCACGAAGAGCAGGTCCACGTCCGGCAGCACCACGCCAAGCCCATGCCGCTCCACGTACTGCCGCAACGTGATCAGCAGATTGCTCATCACGTACTGGTGCCGCGGCGACGGCGCCGGGGTCACGAGCACCTCACCGTCGATGACCTCGTAGCGGTTGCCGTCGTCCGGGAAGCGCGCGTACTCGGCATACGTCCAGGTGTAGCGCGAGGTCGGCTGGTTCATTGGCTCTCTCCCGGATCGAAGATCGCAGCGGCGGCCCGGCCCGCCCATAGCCACGGGCGCCGATCCCATGCGGCTTCGGGACCAGTTTGAATCTAGGGCAAGGCGGCGGGCGAGGGGAGGGCGAGCCGGTCCTACACCACCGCGGTCGGCGCATCCGCCCACGGCAGCGGCGGGCCGAGCGTCACGCGATCCAACGCGACATCGCAGCGCCGGGCCATGACGCGCACGCCGGCCCGCGCGGCGTCTTCCAGCGCCGTCGCGAAGTGCGGGTCGATGTGGGCCGCCGCGCGGAACACGTGAGCATCGTTCCGCTGGACAACGAAGAAGACCCCGGCCTCCCATCCATCCTGTGCGGCGATCTCCGTGAGCTCGCGGAGGTGCCGCGCGCCGCGCGCCGTCGGCGCGTCCGGGAACAGGGCGACGCCGTCGTCGACCAGCCCCACGCTCTTGACCTCGAGCGCGAGCCGCCGGCCATCCGGCCTGGCGAGGAGGAAGTCGAAGCGCGAGCCGCCGCGCCGCCACTCGGCGCGCTCCAGCCGCCAGCCGTCCAGCTCCGGCAGCGCGCCGGCTTCGAGTGCTCGCCGGATCAGGCGATTCGGCAGCGTCGTGTCCAGCGAGACCCACCCTTCACCCGCCGGGCTCTCGGCCAGAAACGCGGTCGACGCCGTCCGCCTTGCCCGGTCCGCGGACGGGCAGACCCAGATCACTCGGCCGGGCACGAGGACCGCCTCGAGCCGCCCCCGCTCGCGGATATGCGCCTCGACCACGTCGCCCGTCGACTCGAGACGGCAACGGACCACGAACCGGTTGGGGCGGTCAATGAACCGCGCCGGCTCCAGCGGGCCAGGGATCGGCGTCGAGATCGTCGTCACGATTGTTCATACCCCGGGAGGTCTTCGACTATCTGGATACCCGCGGGCGGCTGGTGTGGGCACTCTATCCCGAGACGCGGACGGTCGCGGTGCATCGGACGCGCGCGGAGGCGCGGTTCCTCACCGAGACGGACGTGCTGGACGGCGGAGAGGTATTGCCGGGCTTCCGGCTCGAGGTCGCACGGTTGTTCGCCAGCTAGCTCAGCGCGCGCCGGAGCGGCCGGGAGCGTCGCGGCACGATGCGCCAGCTACCGCTCGTTGCCGGCTGCCACTCGTCCTCGGCCGTCGCTCATTGCTGGCCACCGCTCGTTGTTGGCCACCACGCGTCGCCAGCCATCACGCGTCGCCAGCCGCCACGCGTCGGCAACTGCCGCTCGTAGCCGGCCACCGCGCGTCCCCAGCCGCCACTCGTCGACAGCAACCACTCGTGTCGGTAGCCACCGCTCGTCGCCAACCGCCACTCATCGCCGGCGCCGCAGCGTGGCGTCACGAATCACCCGTGTCCCGCACCGGCCTGCGGCTCCCCTCGGCGCGCCCGAGGTTCTCCTTCCGTCCGCCGCCCACGGTGGGCGGGCGGCGGTGACGCGCGCCCGCGTGTGTGCGCCGGCTCACGCCGGAGTACTTGTTCAGGCCGGCCTTGGTCCCGCCCTTGCCCGGCAGCGCCTCGTCCCACGGCTGAGGCTTGCCGCGCCGGATCGGCGGATTGCCGGTGCTCTCGTCCTCCACCTTCGGCCGCTGCGTGATCGGCCTCTTCCGTTGCGGCACCGTGGCCTCCCCATCGCGCATCCACCCCGCCTTCCCCGGATGGCCTGAGTGCAGCCGGCGTGCCAGGTCCGCATGCAGCGGGCGGGTGACGCCGCGCCGTCAAGGGCGCGCGCCGTCCGCTGTCACCACGGCCGCGGCGCCAGCCTTACGCGGCCTTCCTCCGCTCGTGGCGGCCCTCGCCGATCTCCTCGATCATCTTGCGGTTGAAGGCCGGGATGTCCTTCGGCCCGCGGCTGGTGACGATGCCGTCATCCGTGACGACTTCCTCGTCGACCCACGCCGCGCCCGCGTTGCGCAGGTCCGTCTTCAGCGAGGGGTAGGAGGTGAGCCTGCGGCCCCTCACGATGTCCGCCTCGGCCAGCATCCAGGGTGCGTGGCAGATGGCGGCGATCGGCTTCCCCTGCTCGAAGAAGGACCGCACGAACGCGACCGCCTTGTCGTTCAGCCGCAGTTGATCGGGGTTCATGACGCCGCCGGGGAGCATCAGGGCGTCGTAGTCGTCGGGGCTGGCCGCGTCGAGCGTGATGTCGACGTCGAACTCGTCGCCCCACTCGGTGAAGTTCCACGCCCTGATCCTGCCGCCCTCGGGCGAGACCAGCTCGGTGTGCGCACCCGCCTGGTCCAGCGCCCTGCGCGGCTCGGTGAGCTCGACCTGCTCGACGCCCTTCGTGGCCAGGATCGCGACTCGCTTGCCCTGGATGCCCTTCACCATGCGATCCCCTCTTCCGCGGTATGGACGATCCGACGCGGTGACCCCAGGGCAAGTTCCATGCGACGCGGCGCCGGCGCCGGGCTCGTCGAGCTTCCCGAGCTCGACGGGCTGGCTGTCAGCAAGAGGGCGGGGGCCAGGGTCACTCCCTCGCCCCCGCCCTCGCCCTGGCCCGGGGCTGGGCCAGGGTGGAAGGGTCAGGCGTGGACCTCTTCCTTCTCCTTCTTCGCGGCCTCGATGACCTTCTGCGCGACGTGGGCCGGGACTTCCTCGTAGCCGTGGAACTTGCGCGTGTGCGCGGCCCTGCCCTGCGTGAGCGAGCGCAGCGTCGTCGCGTACTTGTACAGCTCGGCCTGCGGCACGAGGGCGCGGATCCGCGTCTTCCGGCCGTCCGGGTCCATGCCCAGGATCTTGCCGCGGCGCTGATTCAGGTCGCCGATGACGTCTCCCATGTACTCCTCGGGCGTGACGACCTCGACCTCGAGGATCGGCTCGAGCAGCACGGGGTCCGCCATGGCGGCGACCTTCTGGAACGCGAGCGAGCCGGCGACCTGGAACGCGATGTCGCTCGAGTCCACGGTGTGGTAGGAGCCGTAGAAGCACTCGGCCTCGAAGTCCACCACCGGGTAGCCCGCGAGGACCCCCTTCTTGGCGGCCTCCTGGATACCCTTGTCCACGGAAGGGATGAACTTGCCGGGGATCACGCCCCCGACGATCGAGTCCGTGAACACGTAGCCGGCGCCGCGCGGCAGCGGCTTGAGGCGGATGTGGCAGTCGCCGTACTGGCCGTGGCCGCCCGTCTGCTTCTTGTATTTGCCCTGCCCCTCCGCCTGCTTGCGGATCGTCTCGCGGTACGGGATGCGGGGCGGCTCGGTGGTGACCTGCACGCCGTACTTGCTCTTCAGCCGCTCGATCTGCACCTCCAGGTGCAGCTCGCCGAGGCCGCGGATGATCGTCTGGCGGACCTCCGGGTCGTAGCCGCTGTGGAACGTCGGGTCTTCCTCGTGCAACTTCTGGAGGCCGGCGCCGATCTTGTCCTCGTCCGTGCGGCTGGCCGCGCGGATCGCGACCGCGATGTCCGGCTCGGGGAACTGGATCGGCGCGAGCACGAGCGGCCGGTCACCGGAGCACAGCGTGTCGTTCGTGTGCGTGTTCCTGAGCTTGGCCACGACGCCGATGTCCCCGGCGTGCAGCCGGCTCACCTCGAGACGCTCCTTGCCCTGCGCGACGGCGAGGTGGTTCAGCTTCTCCGTGGACTCGCGCGTCGCGTTGTAGACCTCCTGGCCGCTCGCGACGGAGCCGCTGTAGATCCGGAAGAAGGAAAGCTCACCGACGTGCGGCTCCGTGTGCGTCTTGAAGACAAGGGCGGCGAAGGGGCCGTCGTCCTTCGCCTCCAGCTCGATGACCTGGTCGAGCCCCGGCCGCTGCGCGATCTCGCGCACGGCCTCCGCGGGGCTGGGCATCAGGTCCACCAGTCCGGCGAGGAGCGCGCGCGTGGCCCACGCCTTCTCCGCCGCGCCGCAGAAGACGGGGAACAGGTCGCCGCGCAGCATCGCCGCCTTGAGCGTCGCCTTGGCCTCCGCGGCGTCGATCACGCCTCCCTCGAGGTAGCGCTCGAGCAGCGCGTCGTTGGTCGTCGCGATGGTCTCGAGCAGCTCGGTCCGCCACCGCTCGAGGTCCGGCGCGAGGTCGGCGGGGACGTCCTGCTCCTCGTACTCGCCAAGGGCGGCACCGGCGCGGTAGATGTGCGCCTTCCCCGTGAACAGGTTGATGATTCCACGGAACTGCTCGCCCGTGCCGATCGGGATCTCGACCGGCACGGCCTTCTCCGTGAGCGACTCCTTGATGTCACGGAAGACGCGCTCGAAGTCGGCGTGCTCCTTGTCCATCATGGAGACGAAAAAAAGTCTGGGAATCCCGCGTGCCGAGCAGTATTCCCAGACCTTCTCCGTGCCGACCTCGACGCCTGCGGAGGCGCCGAGGACGATTACAGCGCCGTCCGCGGCCCTCGTGGCGGCCAGCGCCTCGCCCGTGAAGTCCAGGTAGCCGGGCGTGTCCAGGAGGTTGATCTTGACGCCCTCCCACTCGGCGAAAGCCGGCGCCGTCTGGATCGAGATGCCGTGCGCGACCTCCTCCGGCGTGTACATGGTCAGGGCGGTGCCGTCGCGCACGTTGCCGCGGCGGCGGGAGGACCCGCTCACGAAGCACAACGCATCCACGAGCGTGGTCTTGCCGGAGCCGCCGTGCCCCAGGATCACGATGTTGCGGATCTGTTCAGTGCGGTATTCCTTGGCGGCCGTCATGCGAACCTCCCCGGGGAGCCGGATTTCGCCTTGTATTGGAGGGACCTGCAACGTAGGCGCGGGTCCAGGGGGTGTCAAGCTGGGTGCGCTCCGCTCGCGACCTCCCGATCCGGAGCCGGTTCAGTTCTGGCGGTACCGCCGGCTCACCTCGTCGAGCAGCCGCCGCTCCTCGGCGGTGAGGCTGGCGAGGCCCGCCTTGCTGATCTTGTCGAGGACGCGGTCCACCTCGTCGAGCAGGCGCTCCTCCTCGCGGCGCCGGGCGCGGGTGTCCGTGGGCCGCGGCTTGCCGCGGTCGCCGGGGATCACCGTCAACCGGTGGCGTTGCCGGTTCAGCATCTTCTTCCAGCGGGCGAAGCGGTGGGAGAGCCGCCAATCCAGCTTCAGGTAGAGGAAGCCGGCGGCGAACCCGCCCAGGTGTGCGAAGTGGGCCACGCCGTCCCGCGCGCCGCTCACGGCGCTCATGAGCGAGAGGCCCACGAAGATCGCCACGAGCCACTTCGCCTTGATGGGGAAGATGCCCCAGATGTAGATGGGCGCGTCGGGCCAGTTCATGGCGAAGGCGAGCATGACGCCGTAGACGGCGGCCGAGGCGCCCACGATGGAGGAGTGCCAGGCGAACAGGAAGGACAGCGCGGCGCCGCCCAGCCCGCAGATGAGGTAGTACTTCAGGAACTCGCGCGAGCCCCAGCGCTCCTCGAGCGGCGGGCCGAAGAAGAACAGCGCGAGCATGTTGAAGAACAGGTGCCAGAAGCTGCCGTGGACGAACATGTACGTCACCAGCGTCCACGGCTCGAAGAGCAGGCGGGCAGGCTTGAAGACGAGCAGGGCCGTGAGGGCTGGGTTGTCGACCAGCCACAGCGCGAAGAAAACGACGACGTTGGCGATCAGCAGGCGCTTGACCCACGGGGTCAGGCCGTAGCCGAACGAGAGGTTTGCCCGAAATGCCATCCGTGCTGCCCATTCCTGCGGGAAGAGCCGCCCCGGCGAGCCGCGGCGGCCGCGCTCCGCGCCCCCGGTTCTAACCCCTGCGTCTCCGACGGTGTTCCTCGATCGCGAGGCGGCAGATCCGGTCGCACAGCTCGGGGAAGGAGATCCCTGCCGCCCGCGCCGCCTTGGGCAGGAGACTGTTCGCCGTCATGCCCGGGAGCGTGTTGGCTTCGAGGAACCAGAACGTCCCGTCCCGGCCCATCCGGAAGTCCACCCGGCTGTAGCCGGCCAGCTTCAGCGCGCGGTGCACCCGGAGCGCCAGGAACTGGATCTCCCGGGCCTCCTCCGCCGGCAGGTCCGCCGGGAAGATCTCCTCCGCCATGCCGTCCTGGTACTTGCACTCGTAATCGAAGACCTCGTGTTTCGGGATGATCTCTCCGACCGGGAGCGCCTCCTCGCCCAAGATCCCGACGGTCAGCTCGCGGCCCGCGATGAACTGCTCGATCATCACCTCGGCGTCGTAGCCCAGGGCGAGCTCGACCGCCGCGTCCAGGTCTTCCGGCCGCTTCACGACCGTCAGCCCCACCGTCGAGCCCTGCCGGTTCGGCTTGACGACGACGGGCCAGCCCAGCCGCTCGCCCACGAGCTCCGCCCCGGCCGGCGCCATCACCCAGTCCGGCGTGGGCACGCCCGCGTCCCGGACCAGGCGCTTGGACACGTCCTTGTCCATGGCGATCCCGCTGGCCAGGTGCCCGCTGCCGGTGTACGGGATGCCGACGAGGTCCAGCAGCGCCTGGAGCGTGCCGTCCTCGCCCGTGCCGCCGTGGAGCGCCAGGAACACCACGTCCGTGTCCCGGAACTCCGGCGCCTCCGTCAGCGCCGCGGGGTCGCCCGTGCGCAGCAGGTCGAGCCCCGCCTGGTCGGGCGGGACCGGCGCCACGCCGGCCGTCAGCAGCTTCTGCTCCTCCGCGGCGCCCAGCACGCCGCGCGCCGTGTCCACCGCGATCACGTCGTGCCCCGCCGCCCGCAGCGCCTGCACGACCTGCGCGCCGCTGGCGATCGAGACATCGCGCTCGGCGCTCGTCCCGCCGAAGAGAACCGCCACCTTCATCCGGACTCCAGGAGTGAGGGAAGAATGCCGCGACGCCGCGGCGTTCACGGCAGGACCGCCGCGCTGGCCGCGTCCACGCGCCACTGCCCGGCCTGCCCGTCCGCCACGGCGCGGATCACCCACTGCGGCGGCTGGAGCGGCGCCAGCAGCATCGAGACGGCGGCGTCCCGGCGGGTGAGCGGCCCGCCGGCCCCGCCCGCCTGGCGCGCCGCGGCGGCCGCCTGCGGGGAATCCACCCATGCCGACGGAAGGGCCGCGTCCTCCAGCACGTACCCCGCGGGGGACTGTGGGGGTCGCGTCGCCTGCTCGAGGGCGGTCGGCGTGGCCGTGACCACGAGCTGCTCCGCGCGGCCCGGCGCCTCGTAGACGACGCGCCACGCGCCGCGCCCCGGCTCGACGTACCCGTCCGGCGTGACACCCTCTCCCTCCAGGAAGCGGAGCGCCGCGTCCGGCGACCACGCGCGCGCGACCGTACTCGCCTCGCGCGCCGCATCCCGCGCCGAGATGCGGAGGCGCTCGGCCGGCACCTGCTCGCCCGCGGTGGCGCAGGCCGCGAGCGCGGCCGCAACGAGAGTCGCCGCCCAGCTCATCCACCTCATCCACGCCTCCAGCCACCGGTGTCCACGGCGCGGCGACGCAACATCCCCGCCACGCGGCTGGACGGGGCGGCGAGCGGGCCGCGGGCCAACCTATCGGCCGCGCGCGCGGCGAAGCAAGGCCGCGCGCGGGTCGGCTCCGGCCGGTCTCGGGTGGGCTGCGGGCCGCGCCACTACATCAGGTAGCGCACGACGTCGTAGCGCGTGAGGATGCCGGCGATGCGCCCGCCGCGGCGCACCAGCACGGCCGGGTTCTGCCGGGTGAGCAGCCGCGCGAGGCGGGTGAGCTCGACGTTCGCCTCGACGACGGGGAAGGCGGCGTCCATGAGCGACTCCACGGGCCGGTCCAGCACGCTCGGGTCCTCGATGATGCGGGACATGAGGGTGCCCTCGGAGACGGAGCCGACGCAGTCGTCATCGCTGAGGACGGGGAGCTGCGAGACGTCGTGCGTGGTGATCAGCGCGAGCGCCTCGCGGGCCGGCGTGTCCGGCGCGACCGCCACGAGCGGCGGCGCGCCCCCGTCCTTCCGCTCGATCATGTCCCCGGCCGTGAGCCGCTCGGGCTCGAGTAGCCGGTGCTCGCGCAGCCACTCGTCGTTGTAGAGCTTGGAGAGGTAGCGCTCCCCCGTGTCGGGCAGGATGGCGACGATCAACGCATCAGGGTCGTCCACCTGCCGGGCGACGCGCGCGGCGAGCTCGACGATCAAGCCGGACGAGCCGCCGACGAAGAGCCCCTCCTCGCGGGTGAGGCGGCGCGCCATGTGGAAGGCCTCGCGGTCGGTCAGCGTGTGGTACTCGTCGATGACGTCGAGCCAGAGCGTCGAGGGCAGCTTGTCGTTGCCGATGCCCTCGACCTTGTAGGGGTGGGTCTCGCCCTTCGCGCCCGTGTGGAAGTAGTGGGCGAGCATCGAGCCCTCGGGGTCGCCCGCGATGACGCGGACCGCCGGGTTGCGTTCCTTCAGGAACTTCCCCGCCCCGCTGATCGTGCCGCCGGTGCCGGCGGAGCCGACGAGGTGCGTGACCCGCCCGCGCGTCTGTTCCCAGATCTCCGGGCCCGTGGCCTGGTAATGCGCCTGCGGATTCACGGGGTTGTAGAACTGGTCGGCGAGGATGGCGCCGGGCGTCTCCCTGGCGATGCGCTTGGCGACCTGCACGTAGTAGTCCGGGTGGTCGGGCGGGACGGCGGTCGGCGTGATGATGACCTCGGCGCCGAACGCCTTGAGCAGCCGCACCTTCTCCTGGCTCATCTTGTCCGGCATGGTGAAGATGCAGCGGTAGCCCTTGAGCGCGGCCGCGATGGCGAGCCCCACCCCGGTGTTGCCGCTGGTCCCCTCGACGACCACGCCACCCGGCTTCAGCCGCCCCTCGCGCTCGGCCGCCTCGATGATCGCCAAACCGATGCGGTCCTTCACCGAGCCGCCGGGGTTGAAGAACTCCGCCTTGGCGTAGACGGGCGTGCGCGCGCCATCCGTGACGCGGTGCAACCGGATCAGCGGCGTCCAGCCGATGGTGTCGAGGACGTTGTCGTACGGATCGAGGTGGCGCGGCGCCACGCGCGCGGCGTCCTGGACGGATGCGCTGTCGGTCATTGCACGGCCTCCATGGCGCCGGCGGCGGCGCCGTCCGCCCTGGTGAAGCGCACCGGCAGCCGGGCCCACATCCGGATGCGCTTGTCGCCGCGGCGGCCCGGCGTGAAGCGCAGGCCGCGCGCGCCCGCCACGGCCGCCGAATCGAACTGCCGGTAGCCGCTGGAGCGGTGCACGGTCACGCTGTCCACGTCACCCATCGCGGTGATGTGGATGAGCAGCACGGTCTCTCCCTCGATCCCCTGGTCCCACAGCTCGACCGGGTACTCGAACGGCGAGCCGGTGAACAGCGGCGACGGCCGCTGGATGGGTTCATCACCGGCGCAGCCGGCCGCGAGCGGCGAGAGCAGGAACAGCAGGGTGGCAATGCGTCGCATCCTCAGGTCCTCGCGCCTCGTTCCAGGGGCGACGCACGGCCGCGGCCGCGCGCCACCTCGCCCATACTACCCCGCCGGCTCGTCCCTGACCATGGCCTGGAGCTCCGCCAGCAGGTTCATGGCCTGGAGCGGGGTGAGAAACTCGATCTGGAGGCGGCGCAGCCGCCCGAGCGCCGGGTGCTCGCCCTGGAAGAGCGAGAGCTGCTCGCGCGACGACCGCTCCTTCCTGCCGCGCGCTTCAGGCGCGCGCGCGGCGACCGCGTGCGCGCCCTCGAGCTCGTGCAGGATCTCGCGTGCGCGCTCCACCACCGCCGCCGGCAGGCCCGCCAGCCGCCCGACCTGGATGCCGTACGAGCGATCCGCGCCGCCGGGCTCGAGCCGGCGCAAGAACACCACCTCGTCACCGACCTCCCGCACCGCGACGTTGCAGTTGAACAGCGCAGGTAGCGTCTCCGAGAGCTGGGTCAGCTCGTGGTAGTGCGTGGCGAAGATCGTCTTGGCGCCGATGAGCTCGTGCAGGTACTCGGTCACGGCCCAGGCGATGCTCACGCCGTCGTAGGTGGCGGTGCCACGGCCGATCTCGTCGAGCAGCACCAGCGATCGCCGCGTCGCCCCGTTCAGGATCGCCGCGGTCTCGCTCATCTCGACCATGAACGTGGACTGGCCGTGCACCAGGTTGTCCGATGCGCCGACGCGCGTGAAGATGCGGTCCGCCACGGGCAGCCGCGCCGATTGCGCGGGGACGAACGAGCCGATCTGCGCCATGAGCTGGATCAGCCCGACCTGACGGAGCAGCGTGCTCTTGCCCGCCATGTTCGGGCCGGTGAGGACCATGATGCGCGCGTCCTCATCCAGCACGACGTCGTTGGGGATGAACTCCTCGCGCGGCATCATCGTCTCGACGACGGGGTGCCGCCCGCCGCGGACCTCGAGCCGGTAGCCCGTGTGCACCTCGGGCCGCACGTAGCCCCGGCGCTCCGCGACGTGCGCGAGCGCCGCCAGCACGTCCAGCGTGGCGACGCGCTCGGCCGCGTTCTGGAGGCGCGCCACGTGGGCGGCGACCTCGCGGCGCAGCTCCGCGAACAGGCGGGCCTCCAGCTCGGCGATGCGCTCCTCCGCGCCGAGGACCTTCGCCTCCCACTCCTTGAGCTCCGCGGTCACGTAGCGCTCGGCGTTGGCCAGCGTTTGCCGGCGCTCGTAGTCGGGCGGCACGCGGTCGAGGTTCGCGCGCGTCACCTCCAGGTAGTAACCGAAGACCTTGTTGTAGCCGACCTTGAGCGAGCCGATCCCCGTGCGCTGGCGCTCGCGCGCCTGCAGCGAGGCGATGAACTCCTTGCCGCCGTCCCGCGCGTCCCTCAGCTCGTCCAGCTCCGCATCGTAGCCCTCGCGGATGATGCCGCCCTCGGCCAGCGTGGCGGGCGGGTCGTCCGCGAGCGCCCGCTCGATCGTGGCGCGCACGTCCTCCAGGCAGTCGAGCCCGCCGGCGAGCGCGGTGAGGAGCGGGCCGGCGGACCGGGCGAGCCCGCCGGCCGCGGGCCCGGCCGGCGCCTCCGGCGGCGCGGGGGCGCCGGCCGTCTCGAGCGCGAGGCCGTCCGCGGCCGCGTGGCGCGACACCGCCTCGCGGAGCCGCGGCAGCACCGCCAGGGAGGCGCCGAGCGCGCGCAGCTCGCGCGGGGTGATGCGCGCGGCGGCGACCTTGCCCGCGAGCCGCTCGAGGTCGCGGACCTGCCCGAGCTCGGCGCGCAGCTCGCGCCGGAGCGGCGCGTGCTCGACGAGCGCGGCCACGGCGGCCTGGCGCCGCCAGATCTCCTCGGGGACGAGCAGCGGCGCGAGCAGCCAGCGCCGCAGCATGCGCGCGCCCATCGCCGTGACGGTCTCGTCCAGCACGTCAAGCAGTGTGGCGGCGCGCGCGCCGCGCCCCGCCAGGTCCGGCCGCAGCGGCTCGACCAGCTCGAGGTTGCGGCGGGTCATGGCGTCCAGCGCCATCGTGCGCCCAGGCCGCTCGATGCGCGGCGGCTTGAGGTGCGTGATGCCCGCGGGCTGGACCTCCGCGACGTACGCGACGAGCGCGCCGAGCGCCATGAGCAGCCCGTCGTCGCCCTCCTGGAACCCGAGCCCCTCGAGCGTGTGCACGCGGAAGCGGCGGCGCAGCTCCTCTTCCGCCACGGCGCGGTCGAAGAGCCAGTCGGGCCGGGTGGTGACGAAGGCGCCCGCGGCCTCGGGCACCGTGCGTCCCTCCCAGCTCGCGGGGAGCAGCAGCTCTGCGGGCTCGAAGCGCGCGAGCTCGGCCTCGAGCGCCCCCGGCTCGACGTGGAGCGCGACCAGCTCGCCCGTCGAGATGTCCGCCACGGCCAGGGCGAGGACCTCCTCGCCCCCGGACGAGGACCCCGCCCCGCCACGCGCGCCCTCGCCCTCGCCCTGGCCCCCGCCCAACGATGCCAGACAGAGCGCCGCCACATAGTTGTTGCGCCGCTCCGCGAGCAGCGCATCCGCGAGCACGACGCCCGGCGTGACGGTCTCGACGACCTCGCGCCGCACGATGCCCTTCGCCTCCGCCGGGTCCTCGACCTGCTCGCAGATGGCGACGCGCCGGCCGAGCCGCAGCAGGCGCTGCACGTACTCGTCGCGTGCACGCGCCGGGACGCCGGCCAGCGGCACGTCCGCCGCGCCGCCGTTGTTGCGGGCGGTGAGCGTGAGGCCCAGCAGGCGCGCGCCCTCCTCCGCATCCTCGAAGAACATCTCGTAGAAGTCGCCGACGCGGAAGAACAGGATGGCATCCGGGTGGCGCGCCTTGGCCTCGCGCCACTGTTGCATGAGCGGGGTGTCGTCCTGCTTCGGCATTCGCGGACTGCTGGGAGCGAGGTGACCTGCGCCGGGCCGCCGACGATGGGCGACGATGGGCTACGATAGCGCGCCCGCTGCCCCCGGGCAACCGAGGCGCGTCCGGCGGCGCGCGCGTCCGTGCGGGTGGGCCCTGCGGCTGCGGCCGGCGGTCGCGCAGGGTGCAGCGCGGCCGCCGTGATGGACGGCGCAACGTCCTGCCCGCCGCAGCGGTGCTGGTCCGCTCCGTGCGCCGCATCGTCTCGTCGGGCGCTTGCGCGCCCGCGGATCCTGCGGCGGAGGAGGGAGCATGGTGGTGGATCGGTCCGAGGGTGTCCGGGTCGGGCGCGCGGTCCGGCTGGCCGCGGCGGCGGCGCTCGCCTACGGCGCGTGGCGCGCGCTGGCGCGGCCGGCCGGCGCGCTGGCGGGCGAGGTCGCGCTGATCACGGGCGGCTCGCGGGGGCTCGGGCTGCTGATCGCGCGGGAACTTGCGCGCCAGGGCTGTCGCATCGCGATCTGCGCGCGGGACGAGCGCGAGCTCGCCCGCGCGCGTGAGGACCTGGAGCGCCGCGGCGCGGAGGTGGCCGCGTACCGGTGCGACGTCACGCAGCGCGAGCAGGTCGACGCGCTCGTGCGCCACGTGACCGACCGGTTCGGCCGCGTGGACATCCTGGTCAACAACGCGAGCATCATCCAGGTCGGGCCGGTCGAGTGCATGACGGTCAGGGACTTCGAGCAGGCGATGGCGGTGAACTTCTGGGGCACCGTCTACGCCACGCTCGCGGTGCTGCCGCAGATGCGGCGCCGAGGCAGCGGACGGATCGCGAACATCACGTCCATCGGCGGCGTGGTCGCGGTGCCTCACCTGCTCCCGTACGACGCGGCGAAGTTCGCCGCCCGCGGCTTCTCCGAAGGCCTGCATTCCGAGCTGAGCGGCACGGGCATCACCGTCACGACGATCGTGCCGGGCCTCATGCGCACGGGCTCGCCCGTCAACGCGTTCTTCAAGGGCGACGCGGCGAAGGAGTATACCTGGTTCAGTCTGGGGGACGCGACGCCGCTGACGGCGATGAGCGCGGGGCGCGCGGCGCGGCGCATCGTCGAGGCGATCCGGCGCGGCGAGGCGGAGGTCACGCTGTCCTGGCAGGCGCGGCTGCTGGGTCTGATCCACGACCTGTTCCCGGGAGCGACGGCAAAGCTGCTCGGCCGGGTGAGCCGCGCGCTCCCCTCGGGCGAGCGTGGGACGGAGCGGAACGTGCGCGGCATGCGGCTCGCCACCGCGCTCTCGCCCTCGCCGCTCACGGCGCTGATGAACCGGGCGGCACGGCGCAACAACCAGTTCGGCGGGGCGGCGGAACCGGCGCCGGACCACGCGCGCAAGCTCGGGCTCGCGGCGTGACCGCTGCCCGGTGGGGCGGTGCAGGCGGGCTGGCGCCAGCCACGGCGGCCGTGCTCGGACCCGCGGCGGCGGCGCGCGTGCGGCGGCCGGGCCGCGGCGCGGCGGGCCGCCGCGTGGTTTGATTGTTGCACGGTCGATGAGGCCGTGAGTGCGAAGCGCCTGCCCCCCGATGCCCTGCACCGCCCTGCCGACGTGGCGGCGCTCGGCTTCGCCACGACGGCGGAGGTCGAGCCGCTCGACCAGATCGTCGGCCAGGACCGCCCGCTCGAGGCCCTGGCGTTCGGCCTCGACGTGGACTCCGCCGGCTTCAACATCTTCGTCGTGGGCGATGAGGGCACGGGGCGCCGCGCGGCGGCGCTGGAGGCCGTGCGGCGGCACGCGGCGGGGCGGCCGGTGCCGGACGATCTCTGCTACGTGAACGACTTCGCGGACCCGCGCCGCCCGCGCCTGCTGCGCATGCCGCCGGGCACGGCGCGCCGGCTCGCGGAGGACATGGAGCGCCTCGCCGCCCAGCTCGCCGCGGAGCTGCCGCGCGTCTTCGGGAGCGACGAGTATCGCGCGCAGCGCAGCGCGATCGTGCAGCAGCTCGAGGAGCGGCGCAGGGAGCTGTTCGCGCGCGCGGAAGAGACGGCGGAGCAGCACGACCTGGCGATCGTGCAGACGCCGCAGGGCATCATGCTGGTCCCGCGCCGGGCCGGGCGGCTCCTCACGGAGGAGCAGTTGAGCGCCCTGCCGGCCGAGCAGCGCGAGGAGTACGAGGGCGCGCGCCGCGAGATCGAGGCGATGTTCGAGGAGGCGCTGCCGAAGCTCGCGGAGGCCATGACGGCCGCGCAGCAGGCGGTCCGGGAGCTGAACCGGAGGACGGCGGGCAGCGCCGCGGCCCACCTCTTCCGCCTCCTGCGCTCCCGCTACAAGGCGTTGCCGCAGGTCATCGCCTTCCTGGATGCCGCCGAGGGCGACCTGCTCGAGCTGATCGGGAAGCTCACGATCGGCGCGGAGGCCGAGCCGCCCGCGCTGGCCGAGGCCATGGCGACCGAGGAGTTCAGGCGGCGCTACATGGTGAACGTGCTGGTCGCGCACGACCAGGCGGACGGCGGCGCGCCCGTCATCGTCGAGCCCAACCCGAGCTTCTCGCGGCTCAACGGCCGCATCGAGCATCGCGTGGTGCAGGGCGCGCTCGTCACGGATTTCCTGATGATCCGTGCGGGAGCGCTGCTCGCGGCGAACGGCGGCTACCTCATCGCGGACGCGCTGGAGGTGCTGCGCCGCCCGCTCGCATGGGACGCGCTCAAGCGCGCGCTGCGCCAGGGCGAAGTCCGGATCGAGGAGCCGGCGGCGGAGCTCGGGATCGTCAGCACGGTGTCCCTGGAGCCAGAGCCCATCCCGCTGGACGTGAAGGTGGTGCTGATCGGCCCATCCATCCTGTACGCGCTGCTGTCCGCACTGGACCCGGACTTCGACCGGATCTTCAAGGTCAAAGCAGACTTCTCGCCGACGCTGACGCGCACGCCGGAGGCGGAGCGGCAGTACGCGCGCTTCATCGCCGCGCGCTGCCAGGCGGAGGGCCTGCCGCCCTTCGACGCCGACGCGGTCGGCGCGACGATCGAGTACGCGTCCCGGCTGGCGGGCGACCAGACGAGGCTGACGGCCCAGCTCAGCGTCCTGGCGGACCTGGTGCGGGAGGCCGCGTTCCGGGCAGGGGCCAACGGCGCTGGCCGTGCCGCCGCTGCGCGGGGCCGCGCCGCGGCGGAGGGCGGACCGGCCGCGGATGGCGCGGCGGCGGGGCCCGTGTCGGCGGCGCGGCCGGTCACCCGCGAGGCCGTGGAGGCCGCGATCGCGGCGCGCATCCGGCGCGCGAACCGGCTGGAGGAGGAGCTCCACCGCCTCATCGAGGCGGGGACGCTGCTGGTCTCGACGCGGGGCGAGGCGGTCGGCCAGGCGAACGGCCTGTCGGTCATCGATGTGGGCGGCTACTCCTTCGCCCGGCCGGTGCGCGTCAGCGCGTCCGTGGCGCTGGGCGCCCGCGGGGTGGTGGACATCGAGCGCGAGTCCACGCTGGGCGGCCCGATCCACAGCAAGGCGGTGCTCATCCTCGGCGGGTACCTCAACCGGCGTTACGGCCGGGAGCGCCCGCTCGCCCTCACCGCGACGCTCGCGTTCGAGCAGGTCTACGAGGCCGTGGAGGGCGACAGCGCCAGTCTGGCCGAGCTGATGGCGTTGCTGTCCGCGATCTCGATGCTGCCGCTGCGGCAGGACCTGGCCCTCACCGGCTCGGTGGACCAGCTCGGCAACGCGCAGCCCGTCGGCGGCGTGCTCCAGAAGGTCGAAGGCTTCTTCAACACCTGCCGGATCCAGGGCTTCACCGGCGAACAGGGCGTGATCGTGCCGGCCCGGAACGCGCGCCATCTCGTGCTGCGCGCCGAGGTCGTCGAGGCGGTGAAGCGCGGGGAGTTCCACATCCACACGGTGGACCACGTGGATGACGCGCTCGAGCTGCTCTTCCGCCGGCCGGCCGCGGAGGTTCACGAGGCGGTCGCAGCGCGGCTCCAGGACTTCGTGCAGGCCTGGCTGCGGCTCCGGGCGGAAGCCGGCGGAGGCCTCGCTCCGCTGCCGCCGATCGACCGTCGCGCGGCGTAGCCGCGGCGCGCCCCCTCACGACGAGCATGCGACCGCGCCCCCTCAGGGCGGGCATGCGGACCGCGCCCCCTCACGGCGGGCGTGCAACGCACCCCCTCACGGCCGGCGTGCGGCCCGCAGAGTCGCCGGCGCCGCCGACCGCCGGCCTGCTGCACAGCGCTTCGGCGCCGGCTTCCGGGGCGCCGGCGCGGCTGGACTTCACGGTGGCGCCTGTTATCTTTTCGCGGCCCTCCGGGGTCGCCCGCCAGCGCCGCTGCTGGCGAACGGGCCGCCTGATTCCCCGCCATCGACGCGCTGCGCGCGCAGAGAACCGGCCCCGGAGCGGGGGGTACTGGATGCGTTGAGCGAGGCAGGGATGCGGGGCGGCGCTAGAGGAGCGAAATGAAAGCCGTGGATCCGTCATCGGTGTTTGACACCTACAATATCGGTTACGCGCAGGAGATGTTCGAGCAGTACCTGCGCAGCCCTGGCTCGGTGGACGAGCACTGGAGAAGGGTGTTCGCTCCACTGGCCGAGAGACTCGGGGTGGAGGAGGCGGCGGCGGCACCCGCCCCGGCCAGCATCGCGCAGCTCCGGGCGGCCGTGGCGGCCGGCAAGCTGCTCGCGGCGTACCGACTGAACGGGCACTGGGCGGCGAGGCTCGATCCACTCGGCTCCGAGCCCGCAGGCCATCCCAGCCTGGATCCCTCCTTCCATGGCATCTCGCCGGAAGAGCTCGAGGCCGTGCCCGCAGAGGTGTTCGGCCTCGGCAAGATCGGCAAGACGGCGGCGGACGTGGTGCGCTGGCTGCGCGCCACCTACTGCGGCACCATCGGCTACGAGTACGAGCACCTGGAGGACCCGGTCCGGCGGAACTGGCTACGCGACGCGATCGAGTCCGGCGAGCACCGGCGTCCGTTCAGTCCCGAGGAGCAGCGCCGCCTGCTCGCGCGCCTCGTCGAGGTCGAGGGGTTCGAGCAGTTCCTCCACCGCGCCTACCTGGGGGCCAAGCGCTTCTCCGTCGAGGGCAACGACATGCTCGTGCCGATGCTCGACCTCGCCATCGAGCGTGCGGCCGCGGCGGGCGCGCGCGAGGTCGTGCTCGGCATGGCGCACCGTGGCCGGCTCAACGTGCTGGCGCACGTGGTGGGGCGGCCGTACACCGCGTTGATCGCGGAATTCGAGGGCCAGCACGCGCGGCTCGGCACCAGCGGAGACGTCAAGTACCACCTCGGCGCGGAGGGCACGTACGCCACGGCGTCCGGCGTGCCCCTCACCGTCACGCTCGCGCCCAACCCCAGCCACCTGGAGGCGGTGGACCCGGTGATCGAGGGGATGGCGCGCGCCAAGCAGACGGACCGCCGGGCCCGCACGCTGAGCCGGGACGAGAAGGCCGTCCTGCCCGTGCTGATCCACGGCGACGCCGCGTTCTCCGGCCAGGGCGTCGTCGCCGAGACGCTCAACCTCGCGCAGCTCGAGGGTTACCGGACGGGCGGGACGCTGCACATCATCGTCAACAACCAGGTCGGGTTCACGACCGAGCCGCACGAGGGTCGCTCGAACCGCTACGCGAGCGACATGGCGCTCGGCTTCGACATCCCGATCTTCCACGTCAACGCGGACGACCCGGAGGCCTGCCTGGCCGTGATGCGGCTGGCGATGGCCTACTACGAGCGCTTCCGCAGCGACGTGCTCGTGGACCTGATCGGCTACCGCCGCTACGGCCACAACGAGGCCGACGAGCCCGCCTACACGCAGCCGCGCATGTACCGCACCATCCAGGACCACCCCACGGTGCGCAGGCT
Source organism: Longimicrobiales bacterium (assembly GCA_036381195.1). Lineage (GTDB taxonomy): Bacteria > Gemmatimonadota > Gemmatimonadetes > Longimicrobiales > RSA9 > RSA9. The sequence continues at coordinate 40,328 of DASVDH010000086.1, forward strand.
GTGGGAGCGCGAGCTGATCGCCCGCGGCGTGATCACGGAAGCGGACGCGCGCGCGCTGGAGGAGTCCACGCGCCAGCGGCTGATCGAGGCCCAGGATCGGGTGCGCAGCGGCGCCGCGAGCAACGGCGTGCTGGGGGCGGACCAGGAGGGGCTCACGCTGGGGCCGTTCGAGGCACTCGAGACCGGCGTGCCCGCCGAGCGGCTGCTCGCGCTGGACCGCGAGCTGCACACGTGGCCGGAGGACTTCACCGTCAACCCCAAGCTCGCGCGGCAGCTCGAGCGCCGCGCGCGCGTGCTGGAGGCGGACGGGCCCATCGACTGGGCGCACGCGGAGGCCCTGGCCTTCGCCTCGCTGCTCGTGGAGGGCACGCCAATCCGCATGACCGGCCAGGACACGGAGCGCGGCACGTTCAGCCAGCGGCACCTGGTGCTGCACGACATCAACACGGGCGCGCGCTACTGCCCGCTCGCGAACCTGCGCGAGGCGCGCGCGGGCTTCGAGGTCCACAACAGCCCGCTCTCCGAGCTGGGCGTCATGGGCTTCGAGTACGGTTACAGCATCGCGGCGCCCGAGACGCTCGTGATCTGGGAAGCGCAGTTCGGCGACTTCGCCAACGGCGCGCAGGTCGTGATCGACCAGTTCCTCTCGGCCGGCCGCGCGAAGTGGGGGCAGCCCTCCCGCCTCACGCTGCTGCTGCCGCACGGCTACGAGGGGCAGGGCCCCGAGCACTCCAGCGCGCGCATCGAACGCTACCTCCAGCTCGCCGCCGAGGGCAACATGCGGGTCGTGGACCCGACGACGCCGGCGAACTACTTCCACCTGCTGCGCAGCCAGGCGTTGAGCGAGGAGCGGCGGCCGCTGGTCGTCTTCACGCCCAAGAGTCTGCTGCGCCATCCGCGTGCCGGGTCGCGCCTGGCCGACCTCGTCAGCGGCCGCTTCCGCCCGGTGCTGGATGACGACGCCGCGCGCGAGCGTGCCGGCGAGATCCACCGTCTGCTCCTCTGCACCGGCAAGGTCTACTACGACCTCGTGACCAGCGAGCGCTACTCCGCCGCGACGCATGTGGGCATCGTGCGGATCGAGCAGCTCTACCCGTTCCCCGAGGCGGAGCTCGCCGAGGTGCTGGCGGGCTATCCCGAGGTGGACGAGGTGGTGTGGGTCCAGGAGGAGCCGGAGAACATGGGCGCCTGGTACGCGCTGAGGCCGCGCCTCGCGGCGCTGGTCGGAGACCGTGCGCGGCTGGCGTACGTCGGCCGGCCGGAACGGGCCAGCCCGGCCGAGGGCTTCGCCAATGCGCACGAGCGCGAGCAGGCCCGCATCGTCGAGACCGCGCTGGCCGCGCCCGCGGCGACGGCCGTGCGGCGCGCGGCGCGGTCAGGGCGGCGGTAGCCCCCTCGCGCCGCGCCCGCGGCGCGGTACGACAATTGCCCTCGACCCCGGGTGCGGCACGGCAACCCGCGCCCGGGGTGTGGCATGTCCCTCGCGCTCTACATCGTCGGATTCCTCGTGCTGATCGGCGGGCTCGCGATGGCGGCGGTGCAGCTCGGCGTGTCCCGCACCTGGATCATCATCGGCATCGTCGTGCTGACGGGGATCGCGATCATCGGCGTCGCATCCAGCCTGCGCAACCGCGTCCCGCCCGGCGCGGATTGAAGGCAGCGAGCGGGAGCCCAGCCGCCCACGTCACGCGACGCCCTCAACCCCCGGGCGCCTCGCCCGCCGGCTCGGCCGCTCGCTTCGCCGCCGCGTCGGCCCGCCCCTCGAGCCACAGCGAGATCGCCAGCATGACACCACCGCACGTGATGGCCATGTCCGCGACGTTGAACACCGGCCACAGCATGAAGCCCAGGTCGATCGGGCCGATGAAATCCACGACGCCCCGGTCCCACCGCACGCGGTCGAACAGGTTGCCCAGCGCACCGGCGGTCACGAGCGACACCGACCAGACCCGCAGCCGGTCTCCCGGCGACGCCGCGCGGTAGAGCGCGGCGAGGATCCACAGGGCGACCACCGACAGCCCCATGAAGATCCAGCGCGACGCGCTGCCCAGGTGCAGGCTGAACGCGGCCCCCTGGTTGAACGCCAGCGTGAGCGGGACCAGCCCGCCGAACAGCTCGATCCGCTCGCCGCCGGCCAGCGTGGCGAGCGCCCAGCGCTTGGTCACGATGTCCAGCGCCAGGATCACCGCCAGCGTGGGAACGAGCACGCGCATCTTCGCGCTCAAGACATCACCTCCGGCCCCACGGCCCTCGTGCTGCCGCCTCACTCGTAGACCACCGCGGTGCCGTTGGCGCTGACCATCAGCATCCCGCCGCTCTGCCCCACGGTCAGCGTCTCGTAGTCCAGGTCCACGCCGATGACCGCGTTCGCTCCCAGTTGCGCCGCTTCCTGCATCATCTCCTCCAGCGCGATCTGCTTGGCCTTGCGGAGCTCCTTCTCGTACGCCGCGGCCCGGCCGCCCACGATGTCGCGGATGCCGGCGAACAGATCCCGGAAGAGGTTCGCGCCCAGGATCGCGTCACCGCTGACCAGCCCCAGGTACCGCGTGATTCTCTTACCCTCGATGGACGTCGTTGTCACCACCAACATCCGCGCGCTCCTTTCCTCGAAGGGAAACACCGCTCGCCCCGGAGCCGCCGGCGAACGCCGGCCGCCGCCCCGGAAACATGCCGGAGGCGGGTCCCCACCACAAGCGGGCGGCCGGCGGGGGCGCCCCGGCGCCGGGGCGGGCCGGATTTGCCGGGGGCGGGTTCGCGGGCAGCACGCGGGAGCCGGCCGGCAGCGCGCGCGGCCCCGCCGGCCCTGGCCCACCGTTCTCTGGGACCGCCGGGGAACACCGGGGCCCCGACGGGGCTAGACTCTGAGGACCACCAGCACGAGGGGGAAGAGAACCGTGGGTCAGCTCGTCGTCGTCGCTCACCCCGAGCCGCTCCCGATCGATGCTCGGCAGATCGAGGTCGACTC
>DASVDH010000087.1:0-52476 GCA_036381195.1 Longimicrobiales bacterium
GTCCACGTCGCCGAACTCGAGGTGCACGTGCTTCGTGATGTTGCCGTTCTGGCCCGGCTTCTTCGGCTCGTGGATCGGGACCTCGCCCCCCGCGAGCGCGGCCTCCGGGTCGAGGTAGGCGGGCAGCGGCTCGTACTCGACGCGGATCAGGTCCAGCGCGCGGATCGCGGTGTCCTCATCCACCGCCGCGACCGCGGCGACGCCGTCCCCGACATACCGGACGCGGTCCACGCACAGCGGCTCCTCGTCCCGCGTCCATGGGATGATGCCGTACTTGACCGGCATGTCCCGGCCGGTGATGACCGCGTGCACGCCCGGGAGTTCGCGCGCTGCGGACGCATCAATGGACAGGATGCGCGCGTGCGGGTGCGGCGAGCGCAGGATCTTGGCGTGCAGCATGCCGGGCAGCGCGATGTCGTCCGTGTAGACGGCGCGGCCCGTGACCTTGCCCAGGCCGTCCGTGCGCTCGAGCCGGCGGCCGATGACCGCGAACTCGCGCGCGACGAGCTCGGCGAGCGCGGATTCGGGGGCGGCGGAGGCCGCCTGGCGGGCGCGCAGGTCTTCGGGTCTCACCTCGCCACTCCTCGCCCGTATCGGGCGCCGCTGCGCCGGGCACGCGTACGTGCATTTGTACGTGCACGAGGGGCGTGCCCGCCGGCATACCGTACGCGTACGCCTGCGCGCGCCCGTCCCCGGCCGCTCATTCCTTTGCCCGCGCGGCCGCCGCCATCTCGACCGCCTCGTAGATCTTCGTGTAACCCGTGCACCGGCAGAGGTTGCCGGCGAGCGCCTCCTGGATCTCGCGGCGCGTCGGGCTCGGGTTGCGCGCGAGCAGGGCCGCGGCGGACATGAGGATGCCGGGCGTACAGAACCCGCACTGCGCAGCGCCGGCCTTCTCGAAGGCCTCCTGGAGCGGGTGCGGCCGGCCCGGCGCCGCCAATCCCTCGACGGTGAGCACCTTGCGCCCCTCTGCCTCCCACACCGGCGTGATGCAGGCGAGCGTGGGCTCGCCGTCCAGCAGCACGGTGCACGCGCCGCAGTCGCCCTTGTCGCACCCCTGCTTGGAGCCCGTGAGCCCCAGCGCGTAGCGGAGCGTCTCCAGCAGCGTGTAGTGCGCCGGCACGCCCACCTGGCGGCGGTCGCCGTTGACATGGAGGGTGACGATGGCGTGCATCCGGCTCACCTGCTTGCAGCTACGAACGGGCCGCCGCGCGACCCCGTGCAAGTAGAGTACCCCGGGGGCGCAGGAGGGGTCAAGCGGAGCGGAGGGCGGCATGAGCCGCGGCGGCAATCCCACGCGGCGGCCGTGGCGTCGCGCGGCCGGCCTGCCGCTGGACGCCGAGCGGGTCAGCCCGGATCCCTACGCAGGCGCCAGGCTTGGAGCCGCGGAAGGGGATCCATGTGCACCGAGAACAGCGTGTCGCCGGCTACGGCGATGTAGCGTGCCGGGCTTGGCAGCAGCCACGTGTCCAGATAGCGCCCGGTCTCGAGATCGTAGTGGTCCACGAACCGGCGCGATCCGTCGGTCAGGCCACCGAACAGGATGTACACATCATCCCCATCCCGCACGCCGTCCACGGCCGCCAACGTGCGGGTCTGGATCGTCGCTACCGTCCTGCTCGCCGATCGCGCCACGTGGACATCGGGGATCGGAATCGGCTCCACGTACGGAATCAACCTCGCTGGAGTCTGCAATCCGCGATCCGTGGCCAGGAGGCCAGCACCATAGTATTGCATCAAGACCAGCCGATCGTCGTCCGGATCGAGCAGGGGCTTGAACGCCAGCGCCATGGGATGATGATTCCGGGCCTCCGGCCAGGGATGCTGCCGAAAACCGAGCAGTTGCCCCGACGTGTCCATGACCGCGGCGATCGGGTCTCGATGGGCAAGGAGCACGATGCGCCTGGCGTCGAGAAAGTAGAACCGATCAGCCAGCCCGGCATCACGCGGGATGGGAAGTGAGCGCAGGTACGACCCCGCGGGCGAGAGTATCGTCAGCCGAGCGTTGTCTAGGTCGAGAATCCAGATGCTTCCCGACTGATGCAGCCGGAGATCCGTCACCCTGAGGAATTCACCGGGCCCGCGCCCGCGCTTCCCGAAGACCCAGAGCAACTGCCCGGCACGGTCGAACGCCTCGATCGCATTGCGGCCCTGATCGTAGAGCACCAGGCCGCGATCGCCGACTCTCGGGAAGCGAGGATGCAGGAGGACGCTGTCCTGCAGGCCGCCGACCACCGCGTACAGCTCATCCAATTCGCCCGCATGCCTCCGGCTGGGGTCGCCGACCGGATCATCGGGCCGGCACGCAAGGAGGACAGCCATTCCGGCGAGGAATACACCATCCAGCACCTTTGCTCTTGGCCTGCGGACCATTTTCGGTTCCACTCAGGATGAAGGAGCGAGGAGCCTGGCCACAGCAGTGGTCTACATCACGCGCGGGAACGGCGCTTCACGACCAGTACCAATTCTCTGCTTCGGTGTAGCACATGCTCCCGCCAATTCCGCCGGGCTCGATGGTGGTGCACCACTGGTATGTGACCGTCTTGCAGAGCGGATCCCCCGGCCAAAAACCGCATTGAGGCGGCCCCTCCGTCGGAGGCGAGTCGCAATGGCAGTACGGGCATTCTGCCCACTCCTCCTCGCAGGTTCGCGGTTCCTCGGGTTCCACCACCGGGAGCTGGGGCGTCTGGGCCAGCAACGGCGCCCCACTGTGCACGGAAAGCGCTACCCCGATAGCCATGGCGGTAGCCGCCATGGACCGGACTGCGGCGATCCTGATCATTGCGCTCTCCAGACGTTGAGAGGTGAGAGATTGGATGCAGCCAGGCTCCTCGCAGTCTCGTGACGGATCACACCCGCGACCGTCTCGTTGTTCCACCCAACAGGGCATTGCAGATGGACGAGAGCCGCGGCCACCACGAGCTGTCCCCAGCGCGAAGGCGAGGAGCGAAGCACCACGACGCGGCTGTCGTCTCTCCGGGGGCATGCTCCCGATGCCCGCGCGGGAACTGTGGCTCCAGGCCCGGATGACGAGGGCGCTCGGGTCGTCTCGGGCGAATGCGCAAGCGGGTGACAAGCCTCACATTGCCGAGACCGACGCATGCACGCGTACGCCGGGCCAGCCAACGCAAACGTGAACCGAGAGGCCATGACGGCAGCGAGCGACCGGTCGCGTGGTCGCGGCGTGCGTCGCGGACGTGTCGCTGTTGGACAAGGGGACCCTACCCGGTGACGCCGCCCCTCAGCCTCCCTGCTTCCTCACCCATCGCGCGATCCCCGCCCAGCACGCCTCCAGCGCGGCGCCGGCGGCGTAGCGCGCGAGCTCGCCGGCGGGCAGGCGGCCGGCCAGCCCGGCGGACACCTCCGCCGCGAACGCGCGCGCCCGCTCGTCGTCCGTCGCCTCGCGCGCGAGCGACGCGCGCACGCGCGCGGTCCAATCCTCCAGGCCGCGCTCGAGCTCGTTGAGGTGCCAGGGCACGTCGTCGGCGAAGCCGAAGTGCGTGACCACCAGCCGCTCCGGCCGCCACGCGGCGATGCGCGCCAGGCTCCGCTTCCACTCCTCGAGGTCGAAGTCCGGCGGCGGGGTGAGCGGCAGCACGACCCGCGCGTTGTCGAGCCGCAGCCCGCCCGTGTCGCCGACGAACGCGATGCCGCTCGCCGGGTCGTGGTAGCACAGGTGATGCACGGCATGGCCCGGCGTGTAGGCGGTCTCGAGCACCCGCGCCCCCAGCCGCACGTCCTCGCCGCCGGCGAGCGCGTGCAGGTTCTCGCGCGGCACGGGCAGGAACTCGCCCCAGAGGCGCTCCATCGCATCGCCGTACAGACGGGCCGCGCTGGCGAGCAGCCGCGTCGGGTCCGCGAGGTGCGGCGCGCCGCGCTCGTGCACGTACACGCGCAGCCGCGGGTTCTCGCGCACCAGGGTGCCGGTCGCGCCGGCGTGGTCCAGGTGGATGTGCGTGAGCAGGATGGCCTCGAGGTCGGCGACCGCGAGGCCCTGCTCCGCCAGCCGCGCGCGCAGGCCGGGCAGGGCGGACGCGGGGCCGGGATCCACGATCGCGCAGCCCGAGGCCGTCTCCAGGAGGAACGCGCCGATCGCGCCGCGCTGGCCGAGGTAGTCAATGTCGAGGACCATCATGCGTGATCAAGCTACCGTGCGCGGCCGGCCGGATCAAACGCGGCCACGTTCCCCCGGACTCGCCCGCGCGTCGTGGCTCCCCGCAGACGGCCGCCCTGGCCAGCGGGCGGCCGGCGGCACACGAATCCGCGGCACCACTGGCTCCCCCGCGTGTACGCGTAGGACACGCGTACGAAGAAGGGACGCCGGCCGGCGGCGCCGGAGCTGGCGGCGCGACCCGCGCGCCGCATGCACACACGCGGGGCCGCCTGGCTCGCCCGTGGCGGGGGCGGGTCCCGGCGCGTGCTCGCTCCTGCTTGCCGCGAGCCCGGGAGGCCGTAGGTTCACCGCCGGTTCCGGTGAAAATGAGCCACGCGAGAAGAGGCTGACCGATGAAGCGCATCCGCCCGCTCTCTCTGCTGCTCCCCGTCCTCGCCGCCGGGGTCGCCCCGGCCGGCGTGCTGGCGCAACAGGACCCGCTCGGCGCGCTCTACGATTCCGCGTACGTGAACTGGCAAGACGGCGCGTACCCCGGTGCGCTCGCGCAACTCGAGCGGCTGCTCCAGGCGCCGGGCGGGGATCGGTTCCTCGAGCCGGTCGCGCTGCTCACCGGCGAGCTCTACCACGCCCAGCAGATCGCGCCGGACGGCCGCAACATCCGCTTCAGCCCGAACGGGCGCTTCATCGCCTACGAGACCGGCACGCGCAGCGACGTGCGCACGCACATCGTGGACATCTCGGGTGACATGCCGCGGGCGGTGGCCGAGGTCCCCGGCGCCGGGCTCGTCTTCTCGCCGGATGGCGAGCGCGTGGCGTACATCGCGCCGCCCGAGCAGCCGAGCACGGCCCTCAAAGCCGCCTACGACGACTTCGAGCGGCTGAGGGCCGCCCGTGCGGACCAGCAGGAGCTCCGCCGTCGCGCCCGCGCGATCGCCGTGCTCGAAGCGCTCGAGGCCCGCGTGATGATGCGCGAGCTCGAATCCGGGCGCGAGCGCACGGTCGAGGCGGGCGAGGATCTGGCCAAGCTGGAAGTCGCGTTCTCCGCGGATGGCGAGGCGCTCTACCTCACCGCGTACCCCCGCGGCCAGACGGACCGTACCGTAGTCGTCGAGCTGCGCGAGGGCCGGCCACGCGCCGAGCTCGTGTCGGGTCCGGACGTGTACACCGGCCTCGTCGCGGTGCCGGGCGGCCGGCACCTGGTCTACGCCGCGGGCCGGGACGCCATCGCCGTGCGCGACCTGTCCACCGGCGCGACGCGCACCTTCCACGGCACCCAGCCCGCTCTTTCGGCAGACGGCTCCACGCTCGTGTTCGTGGCGGAGGAGAACGGCGAGAACACGGTGAACGTGGTCTCCCTGCGCGACGACGCCGACGAGCCCGTCGTCGTCGAGCGCACGCGGAACCCGGTCGCCGCGCCTGCGCTCTCGCCGGACGGGCGCCTCGTCGTCTACCAGATGATGCCGCGGGAGGACTGGGAGCTGTACGTCGTCGCGCGGGACGGCACCGGGAAGCACCGGCTCACGAACGAGATCCAGCACGACATCGCACCGCGCTTCCTGGACTCCCGCCGCGTCCTCGCCCTGATCGGCGAGCCGCGGCATCGCCGCTCCTACCTCTACGACGTCGAGACCGGCGAGCGGACGCGGCTGCACCACAACAACACCGTGCGCACGGTTGCGCCGGAGTACGAGTGGGCGGCGAGCCCGGACGGCTCGAAGGTGGTCATCGTGGCCGACCGCGACGGCAACACGATCTCGCCCGAGCGCAGCGTGTGGATGCTGGACCTGGACCGCAAGGTCACGCGGGACGAGGTGCTGGCCCGCATCCGCGCGAACCTCGCGCACGAGCGGGACCTGCGCGAGCGAGGCGAACGGATGTTCGCGCCCATCGCGGAGGAGGTGCGCGCGGCCGTGCGCGACGTCTCCGCGACGCGCATCTACGGCTACGCGAGCGATGTCTTCCGTTTCGGCTCGAAGCACATCACGCAGCCGGGGAACCGGAAGGCGATCGAGTACTACGCGGAGAAGCTGCGTGAGTTCGGCTACGAGCCCGAGCTGCAGTGGTTCGAGCCGCGGCCGGGCATCCGGACGGCGAACGTCGTCGCGACGCTGCGCGGCACGGTGGACCCGGACCTGGTCTACGTCGTCTCGAGCCACTTCGACTCGGTCGAGCGCGGACCCGGCGCGGACGACAACAGCTCCGGCGCGACAGCGCTCCTCGAGGCGGCGAGGGTGCTCGCGAGCCGGCCGCAGCCGCGGACCATCAAGTTCGCGTTCTTCACGGGCGAGGAGGCCGGCTTGCTGGGCAGCCGGGAGTTCGTCCGGCGCGCGGCCGAGGAGGGGATGAAGGTCGTCGGCGCGCTGAACAACGACATGATCGGCTACGCGAACGACGTCCGGCTGGACAACACGATCCGCTACTCGAACCACGGGCTGCGGGACCTCCAGCACGCCGCGGCGTTCCTGTTCACCGACCTGATCACGTACGACGCGGAGTACTACCGCGGCACGGATGCCGCCGCGTTCTACCAGGCCTGGGGCGACATCGTGGGCGGGATCGGCTCCTACCCGATCCTGGGCAACCCGCACTACCACCAGGCGCACGACGTGCTCGAGACGGTCAATCAGCGGCTGGTCGCGGAGGTCAGCAAGACGACGGTCGCGTCCATCATGCTCATGGCCTCGAGCCCCTCGCGCCTCACCGGGCTCCAGGTCACGCGCCAGGGCCAGGACGTGGAGGTGTCCTGGACGCCGGCGGCCGAGTCCGATGTCCGCTCCTACGTCGTCACCTACCGCACGCCCGGCGGGGAGTCCAGGACGACGGTGGTCCGGGACGCGCGCGTGCGGCTGCCCGGCGTGCCCCCGGACTCGGAGATCGTGGTCAAGGCCGTGAACGAGCGCGGCCTCGAGAGCTGGGACGGGGCGCGCGCCGCCGCGCCCTGAGTCGGGCCGACGACGGTCCCGCCCGCGGCGGCAGGGCACGCAACCCCGTGGCGGCGGCCCGACGAGCACCTCGATCCTGGCCGCCGCTCCGGCATCGGCGACTGGTGAGGGGCGGCGCGGCTACGCCGCCCCGCCGCCGCGCGGCCGGTACACGAGCACCGGCGTCTTCGCCGTGCGCACCACCTCGGCCGCGACGCTGCCCATGACCAGCCGGGTCAGGCCGCTGCGGCCGTGCGTGGCCAGAGCGATGAGGTCCGCCTCGAGCTGGCCTGCCTCGAACATGATCGCGTCGGCGGCACTGGCGTCCAGGGCCAGGCGCGTGTCCACCGCGAGCCCGTCGCCGCGCAGCCGGTCCGCTACGCGCTCCAGGTACACCTGCGCGGCGCCGCCCACCCGCGCCGCCTCCCCGCGCTCATCGAGCACCGGCGCGGGACTCACCGTGCCCATCGCGAGCGGCAGCGGAACGACCGTGAGCAGCGTGTAGCGCGCATCCCAGAGCTTGCCCAGTGCCGTGGCGGGGCCGAGCACTTCTTCCGCTTCGGCGGACTCGTCCAGGGGCACGAGCACGTGCGCGAACGTCGGCGCGGCGTACGGGTCCGGGCGGGTCTCCCCTGGCGGACGCACGAGTAGCACCGGCAGGCCGCTTTCCCGCACCACCGCATCCGCCACGCTGCCGAGCCAGGCGCGGGACAGCCCGCCACGGCCGTGCGTCGCCATGGCGACGAGGTCCGCGCGCGCCTGCGCGGCGTAGCGCTCGATCGCGCCCGTCACGCCCCCATCCTGATCCAGCAACGCGGTCTCGACCTGCACGCCCCGATCCGCAGCCAGCCGTGCGACCCATGCGAGGTAGCGGCGCACGAGGCCGCGCTCTTCGCTCTCGTAGACCTCGTCGTACTCTGGCTCGCCTTCGAAGCGGAACGGGGTGTACTCCTCGTAACCGCGCCAGACCTCGTCCGCCTCGTACACGTGGACGACGTGCAGCGCCGCGTTCGCCCTGCGCGCCGTCTCCAGTGCCAGGGGCAGCGCGTGCTCCGAGAACAGCGAGCCATCCAGGGGCAGGAGGATCGTGCGGTACACGTCGCCTCCGCGTTCCCTCGCACCACCACCCGCGGCTCGCGCAGGCCCCGTGCGCCGCGCAACCGCGTCCGGCCGATCCCCAACGACGTCCGGGCCTGCCGCCCGGCCCGGCCCCGGGGAGCCCACGTGCTCGGGGGCAAGCGGCACGCCACGACGGCCGCGTGGGCCGAGCCAGGCACGCACGCTCGGCGCGGGGTGGAGCGGCCGTGCGGCCGTCGGGGCGGCCCGGCACCGCGCGGACTCCGACCCACGGCGTGGCCAACCCCTTCGCGTCCTTTGCGGCGGCGCGGCTCGGTCTCGTCACAGCCCCAGCCAGTAACTCACCTTGAGGAGGAAGATGTTGTCGGGCTTGGCCCGGAACAGCGCCTGCCGGTCGCGGGCGAAGTCCAGGTCGCCGAACGGCGCGGTGTCGCTGCGCGACTGCGTCCACACGAGGTACAGCGTCGAGCCGGGGCGGTACTCCCAGCGCAGCACCGCGTTGCCGCGTAGCGACCGGAGGTTGAAGTCCGGGTCGCTGAAGCGGAACTCCTGCGCCGGCCCCGCGCCGTCCGGGTCCACGACGTACTCGCGGTTCTCGCCCGTCCCCTCGGCGCGGATCGTCCCCTGAGCCCTGCCGTACACGCTCTTCTCGAGCCGCCGCGGCGCGACGTACTCCTTGAAGTTCGTGAACCGGCCGCTCGCGATCAGCGGCTGCGCGAACAGCTCGAGCGAGAGCGTGGGCGTGAACGTGATGTTCAACCGCGTGTCCATCGAGAGCGACTTCTGCAGGAGGTCCGAGAAGACATAGCGCCGGCCGAAGAACCCCGCCGCCGTCGCGTCGTCCACCGCGGTCACGTACTGCGCCGACGACTCGCTGTGCGAGTACGATGGCGAGAGCGAGATGGAGATGTTGGGCGCGGGGCGGATCGTCACATCGAGGCCGAGCGAGTGGTCGAGCGCGCCCTCCTCGTTGCGGGAGATGGAGGGGAACGTTCCGAGCACGACGGCCTTCCGCGCATCGCTGGAGACCTGGAGCTGCGCGAACCAGCCGCCGGCGCCACGCACCAGGGGCCCGCCGCGCGTCCAGTCGTCCTCGAGCGTGGACGGCTGGTGTATGTAGAACCCGCTGATCTCCCAGTAGTTGTGCAGCTTCACGCCGGCGTACGCGTGGAGCTGCCGGTCCGTGAGATCGCCGCTGAAGTTGAGCTGCTGCTGTCCACCCGCGAGGAGCACGAGCTCGCGGTAGTAGCGGGTCGGCGTCGTGAACTGCCGCAGGACGTTCGCGCTCATCCAGACGTAGTCCGCTCGCGAGAGGAAGGCGAGGTCGTTGACCTCGAAGCCGGGGCTGCGGAGGTTCACGGCGGTCTCCCACAGCCAGTTGCCGGCGTCCTTGGCGAGCCGCGCGTAGAGCCCGTAGCCGCGCAGCGCGGTCGCAGCCGTGTCGTACGCGCTCGAGAACAGGCCGTTCGAGCCGCGGTCGCGGTCGGGGCGTTGGAAGTAGCGGGCGCTGCTCTCCTGCACGCGCCGGATCGCGGCGGCCTCGCCCGTGACCTGCGAGACGGCGGCGCGGACCATGAGCCGGTACGCACGCTCGCCCCACCACGCGTCCAGGTCCACGCCGAAGGACTCGGCGTGCCGGGTCAGGCGCTCCGCGAGCGCGAGGTCATCCACGTCGCGGTAGACCGACGTGACGATGCCGCCCACGGTCATCGCGCCATCGCGGAGGTCGCGTTTGACGCGGCCGACGAAGTAGTTGGTCGCCGGCTCCACCGGGAGGCGGAACTGGTCCGCGCCCCTGGCCACGTCCGCGTGCTCGCGCCGGGTGACCGCGTCCATGATGCCGATGGTCCAACCGCCGGCCGTGCGGCCCGTGACCTTGGCCGCGCCGAGGATCGTCGTGTTCTCGGGTACGTCGGCGTAGTCGCCGGCGTCGTACGCGAGGGACGCGCCCTGGGGCGGCCGGCCGATGCGGCGCGAGTAGAACAGGTTGAGCGACGAGACGTTCGAGCAGAAGAAGCAACTGAACCCGCCGAAGCCGAAAACGCCCGCGCCCTCGACGAAGAACGGCCGCTTCTCCTCGAAGAAGGTCTCGAACGCAGTGAGGTTGACGACTGCCGGGTCGACCTCGACCTGGCCGAAGTCCGGGTTGATCGTCGCGTCCAGCGTCAGGTTCGACGTGAGCAGCACTTTCAGGTCGGCGCCGACGCGGTAGTCCCCTGCGTTGTCCTCGTGGAACGGGTCGTTCGGGTCCGCGGGCTGGAGGTGCGAGGTGCGGGCGACGACGTAGGGCAGCACCTCGGCGCGACGCGGGCTCGCGGCGAGCGCGAGCCCATCGAGGTGGCCGTAGCGCGCGGGCCCGCCGCTCTCGTTCAGGCGCCAGAACGCCCAGTGCGAGCGCTCGTTGAGGCGGCTGGCGAAGCGCACGATCTGGAGCCCCCAGGTCTGGAGCGAGTCGCGCGGGAAGCGGAGCTGCGAGAGCGGGATGCGCAGCTCCGCCACCCAACCCAGCGAGTCGATCGCCGTCGCGGCCTCCCACACCGGGTCCCACGACGGGTCGGCAACTGCGTTGCCCGGCCCCAGCGCATCGCCCTTCACGCCGGACGGGTTGATGGTGAACTGCGTGCGGCCGAGGTGGTCGTGGTACGTGTCGAAGATGATGCTCAGCAGGTCGCTGTCCGCCTCGCGGTCGCGGCGCACGAGCCGCGTGCGGATGCCGGCGGCGCCCAGCTCGTCGTACATGCGTGCGCCGATCCAGATCGCCTCGTCGTCGTACAGGAACCGGACCTCGGTCCGCTGCGTTGCGGGCCGCCCCTCGTCCGGCTGCGACTGCGTGAAGTCCATCGCCGGCTGGGCCGCCCGCCACGCCGCCTCGTCCAGCCGGCCGTCCAGCACGATCGGCGTGGTTCGCGCGGCGGCGCGCACGCTGCGCGGCGGGTCCGGGTGCACGGATCGGCCGGATTGGGCGAACGCCGGGGCCGCCGTGGCTGTGCAGGCCAGCAGTGCCGCCAGGAGCGCATGCCCGCGCCCACCGGTGAATCGAGCCGGCGCAGGGTCGGGGCGAGGACGAGGGCGAGGGCAGAGAGCGATCGGCATACAGTGCACCTCGGTCGAGGTCGGCAAGGCCGGGTACAGGGTCGCTGATGGTCGTGCCCTTCTTGGACGGCGGCCGCGCGCGGATGGTTTCATTGCCGCCCGCGCGCGGCGCGGCTATGCTGTAGACATGGGCACCGGGAGATCTGTCGTGAGGACGCTGACCCGCTGGCTCGGCTTCGGCCTCGCCGCACTCGTGTTGCTGCTCGCGCTCGCGGCCGGCGCGGCGTGGGTCGCCGTCGGCCGCGGCATGAGCAAGCGCTACGACGTCCCCGCCGAACGCTTCGCCGCCGCGATGGACAGCGCGGCCGTCGAGCGCGGCGGCCACTTCGCCGTCGCGATCGCGAAGTGCGCCACGTGCCACGGCGGCGACATGGCCGGGATGGTCATCATCGAGAACGCCGCGTTCGGCCGCCTCGTCGCCTCCAACCTGACGCCGGGAAGGGGCGGCATCGGCGCGGAGTACACGGACGCGGACTGGGAGCGCGCGATCCGGCACGGCGTGGGCCGCGACGGCCGGCCGCTCCGCTTCATGCCGGCGGCCGACTACGCGGCGATCGGCGACCGCGACCTCGCCGACCTCGTCGCGTACCTGAAGACGCTCGCGCCCGTGGACCGCGCGCTGCCTGCCACGCGCATCGGCCCCATGGCGCGCGTGCTCGCGCTCGTCACGCCCGACTTCCCGCTGCTCTCCGCAGCACGGCTCGACCACGGGGCGCCGCACCCGGCGGCGCCTGCGCCCGCGGCCACGCGCGAGTACGGCGCGTACCTCGCGCACGTGGGCGGCTGCACGGGCTGCCACGGCGCAGACCTGACCGGCGGCCGCGGCGGCCCGCCGCCCACGCCGCCGGACATCTCGCCCGCGGCGCTCGCGGACTGGACGGAGGAGGACTTCTTCCGCGTGTTGCGTACCGGTGTCCGCCCGGATGGCCGCGTGCTGAACACGGCGATGCCGTGGCCCGCGACCGCACAGATGACGGATGACGAGATCCGGGCGCTGTGGCAGTACGTGCAAGGGCCGCTCCGCTAGGCGCGGCTTCGCCGCGTATCGCGCCGGCCGCTTCGCGGCCTCGCGCCGCGCGTCACGCCGTCTCGCTCCGCGGCCGCCGGAACAGGCGCGCCGCGAGCCAGATCACGAGCACGACCAGGGCGACCTTGAACGCGAGCCCGAGGAAGCTCGCGATCATGCCGGCGAGCCCGATCATCATCTTGAGCACCATCAGGCCGATCACGGCGAGGATGCCGCCGGCGGCGACCCTGGCGACGAGCCTCATCGTCTCCTCCCTGTGCGAGCTGGCGTCGTCTGACCCCGGAGTCCCGTACGGCCGGGTGCGGCGGAAAGATTCACGGGCGCCGGCGGGCGCGCGGGGGCGTGGTGTCCTGCCGGCGCGCTCGCTCGTTCCCGGACCTGGCGCCCCCGGGCGCGACCCCCTAGCTTGCAGGCCTGACGCACACACACCCCTCTCCCCGGCGGTTTCCTCCAACCCGAGAGGCCCGGATGATCCGAACCTGCACCGCGCTCGCCGCCGTGCTCCTGAGCGCGGCCGCACCCGCGAGTCTGCTGGCGCAGGAACGCGGCGACACGGTGGCCACCCGCGAGCAACTCGCCCAGAAGGCGGCCGAGGCATGGCTCCCGCTGATCCACGGGGGCAAGTATCAGGAGAGCTGGCAACGCGCGGGGAAGCAGTTCCAGCAGGCCGTGACCGCCGAGCTGTGGGCGCAGCAGGCCGCGGCCGTCGTTGCGCAGGTCGGCGCGCTCAAGAGCCGCCAACTGGAGAACGCGCAGTACTCGACCGAGCTCCCGAACGCGCCGGCTGGGGAGTACGTGGTGCTGACGTACGCGAGCGCGTTCGCGAACGCGCCACGAGCACGCGAGGTGGTCGTCACCGTGCTCGAAGACGGGGAGTGGCGCGTGGTCGGCTACTTCATCGGTCCGGCGGAGTCGTGAAGACGACGGCGGCCAGACGCTCCCGGGCGGGTGTGCGCCCCTCGATCGCGCCTCCGGGGATGCGCCCGGCGCGGCGGACGCGGTTGCCGCTGCTCGCCGCCCTGCTCGCCGCCCTGCCCGCACCTGCCGCCGCCCAGGAGCCGGACGCGCGCCCGGACACCGTGCGGCTCCGCTTCGGCTGGCCCGCGGGCACCGTCGCGACCGTCGAGACGACCCGATTCCGGGAACGGATCACCGAGCGCACGGACACCCTCGCCGGCAGCGCGACGTACCGGATGCAGGTGCGCGAGCACGACAGCGGGCTCGCCATCATCTACGACAGTGTCTCGATCACCGCCGCGCCCCGGGTCACGGGCGACCTCGCGGCGTTCCAGGCTGTCGCCGAGCAGCTCGCCGGCATGGTCCCCAACTACATCGTCGGTCGCGGCGGCGAGTTCCTGCGCATCGAGGACGTGGCAGCGATCAAGGCGCGCATGGATTCCCTGTTCGCGCCGGCCTTCGCGGCCATGGACAGCACGGGGAAGGCGCGCGCCATCTTCGACTCCATGCTCTCGGAGCAAGCGCTCGAAGCGCTCGCGGCCCAGGAGTGGAACACCCTGGTCGGCATGTGGGTGGACGCGGACCTCGAGCTGGAGGCCGTCTACGGCTTCGAGGAGGAGGCGCCGATCCCGCTGCTCCCCGGCGAGAGCGTGCGGATGGTGTCGGAGTTCGCGATCATCGGGCGGCTGCCTTGCACGGAGGATTCCCTCACGCCGGATTGCGTGGAGATCCAGTTGGTCTCTTACCCGACGAAGATGCGATGAAGGCGGTGCTTCGCCGGTTCATGCAGCGCGTGGCCGGGGAGGCGGCGGCCGCGGCGTTCGGGATCGAGGCCCTCGAGGTCGAGAACGAGCTGGTGCTCATCACCGAGCCCGCCACGCTCCTGCCTCACCATGCCGTGATCATGAAGAGCGTGCGCGCCGTCGGCCGGGAGGGCGGCGAACCCTCCGAGTTCTCGCAAACCGATGTGCGGACGTACACGTTCACGTACCGGCGGTGAAGCGGGGGCGCCCCCTCCTGCCCCGGCGGCCCTGGCGCGGCACGGCCCGCGCCGGGGCCGTTGCGCTTGGAGGTGGTCCCCGCCCTTCGCCAGCCGGCATGGCTGAACCCTACCGCGAGGAGGCCAGGATGAAGACGTCCCGCGTCGTGCCGCTCCCGCTGTTGCTGCTCGTCGTCGCCTGCGCCAGCCGGCCGTCCGGCCCGCCCCCGCTCGACCCGGTTGGGAACTATGAATTCACGACGAGCGTGGATGGCCAGCCGATCGGCGGGACGTTCGACATCGCCGGCACCCCGGGCGCCTACACCGGCACGATCCGCGTCCAGGGCATGGACCCGATCCCGATCACCTCGGTCACGGTGCAGGGTCAGGCCCTGAGGATCGCGGCGCTGCTGGATGGCCAGCCGGTCGCCATCGACCTGAGCTTCACGGGTGACAGGTTCACCGGGGCCTGGTCCGCCGGCGAGCTGGGCGGAGCGGTGAGCGGACGAAGGATCCGCTGAGGGCGCGGCCGCGGCGGCGGCGCGTGCACTGATGGGCGTTCCAAACCTGCGCGCGCCTCCCGCCGTCCTACGGTGGTAGCGGCGGCCGGAAACGAGCGCGGCCCCGCGGTCACGCGCCGCGGCCACCCCGCGGCGCCCGCTCCGACCGGAGGACGTCATGGGAATCCGCATTGCCCCACCGGACCGCGCCGGCCGCCCGCGGCGGCTGGCGAGCCGCGTCGCCCGCACCGCGCTTCCGCTGGCCGCGCTCGGCCTCGCGCTCGCCACGCCCACCCTCGCCGGGCCGCCCTGGATCTCGATCGAGTACCCCGCCAACCCGCTGGACCCGACCGTGGCGCGCTCATGGTCATCCGCACATACCACCATGCCGACCCCATGGCGTTCCCGGTCAGCGCGGTGGCGGAGGGGCTGCTGGAGGGCGGGCGCCGCACGGTGCACCTGCGCGTCGAGCGCGCAGCGCAGCCGGGCGTGTGGGTCGTGCGCGGCGAGCTGCCGAAGGGCGGGAGCTGGGTCGTCGCCGCGACGCTGAGCGAGCCGGCCGGGGGCAAGGCGGCTGCCACCGCGCTGGTCGCGCTCGGGCCCGCGGGCGACCTCATGGCCGTGCAGGTCCCGCACGAGGTCAACCACGAGGGCTGGGTCATCCCGCGGCCGGCCACGCGCGCCGAAATCGAGTCGTTGATTCGCATGACCGCGGCCGCGAAGCACCGTGCGCAGCAGGGCGACCTCGCAGCGTTCGACCGCCTCTACGCGGCGCACGTGAAGCTGCCCCGGACGATCGCCCCGGAGACGGATCTCCTGCCCGGGATCCATGCCCGCATCCGCTGGGGCGCCGCGAGCGTCATCGCCTCGAGTGCGGCGGGGCACGGCCAGGCCGCGGCCCCCGCGGCGCACGGGGATCGCCCGGGTCGCGGGATCCACGCAACACGCCTCCTCGCGCGCCGGCTCCTCCCGCTGCGCCACCCGCTCCCCGCCGTCACCGGCGACATCGCGGTCTCCGATGGCGTCTACGGGCGCGGGCGCTTCGAGTCCATCGAGGGCGCCATCCGCTTCGTCGGAGTCCTCGCGGCGGCCGGCGACTTCGAGTTCATCAACCACGCCGGCCCCGTCGAGCTGCGCCTGCCCGCCTCCGTGGCCGCGGACTTCGTCGTCAACACGTTCCACGGCGAGATCGAGAACGCCTTCGGCAGCTACCCGTCCGCACGCACCCGGACATGGGCGGCAGAGTGCTGGCCTTCTCGCGCGGCTCCGCCAGCGCCCACGTCGTGATCCGCACGTTCAAGGGGCGGGTCAGCTTGATGCAGAGGTGAGACGGAGAGCGCCGGCGCGGGGCCGAAGTCGACGCTGTTGGCATGGATCCACGGCCGGACACGGTCGGGCACGGGCACGCGTAGGCGTACGCGTACGCGTACGGAGCATCACGCCGTGAACGCCTTCACGCCGCGAACGCCCCGGCCCGCCTCCATCCGGCAGTTCCTCCACCCGGGGGGTGGGGTTGGGGTGGGGCGGCCGGCCGGGCGGCAAGGTAGAAGGGCGGGGTCGCCCCCGCCCTCACCCGCAGCTCCAGGAGAAGGCCCCCGGGCCCACGGCTTCACCCGCCCGATCCCGCTCCCGCCAGCGGCTCCATGATCCCGAACACGTTCCCCTCGGTGTCCTGGCAGTACGCCAGCCAGC
This sequence comes from Longimicrobiales bacterium, assembly GCA_036381195.1. Classification (GTDB taxonomy): domain Bacteria; phylum Gemmatimonadota; class Gemmatimonadetes; order Longimicrobiales; family RSA9; genus RSA9. The sequence goes on from DASVDH010000087.1 coordinate 16,361, forward strand.
CGACGCCCGGGATCTCCATCTTCGGCGCGATGACCTTGCCGCCGGCCCGCTCGACGCGCGCGACGTACTCGTCGACCGATGGCACGTCCACGGTATTCACGGTGCCCTGCCCCGGCGCCTGGCGCCGCAGCAGCCCGCCGTCGATGCCGGGCTGGTCCGGCGAGCCGGTGCTCAGGATCCAGTACTCCATCGGCCCTTCCCACTTCGTGCTGCTCCAGCCGAACACCTTGCTGTAGAACTCCGCGGCACGTGCGGGGTCGTCCGCCGGCACATCGAAGTGCACCACTCGCGGCATCCTCGCCTCCTGGCTGTTGGGGTCGCTCTCGCCTTCGTCAACGAACCACCACGCTCCCCGCCCGCGCGGCCGCGTCGCTCAGGCCCGCGGCCGTGCCGGCCGCGCACCGAACCGCTGCGTCGCGTAGCCGACGATCAGGCCGACCGCGCCGCCCGGCAGCATGATCTCCCAGTAGTAGTGCTCACCCGTCTCGCTCGGCATCGCCGCGACGGCGAACGCCAGCGCGAGGCCGACGCCCAGCCCGAACAGGATGCCCAGCGGCAGCGAGTCCACCTTCTTCGCGAACCAGCCGATCAGCACGCCGGCGATCAATCCCTTGATCGTCGAGCCGACGACGATGCCGACGATGTACGGCGCCATCTCCGGCGCGGACACCAGCGCGGTCAGTCCGTCGAAGATGCCGAGCACTCCACCCAGCAGCAGTCCCAGTAGCGGCTTGTTCATCGGATCCCTCCATCGGGTCGTCGTGCGCGACCGGAGCGTGGTCGTCCTTCCATTCAACGCCGGCCGCGCGTGTCTTTAACGGCGGGCCTCAGCGGCCGGAGAACACGAGCAGCAGGATGCGCATCAGCAGGTAGGCGAGCACGAGCGCGATGGGCGTGCGGTAGCGGGAGATGATGCGGCGCGCGCGCTCGAGCGGGCCCTCCGGGTACGCCTCGACCGGCAGCCCGGCGAGGAAGCGGCTGACATCCGCGCCCAGCGCGTCCACACTCGCGTAGCGCGCCTCCGGCTCCGCCGCGAGCGCCTTGAGACAGATCGCCTCGAGCGGCCGCGCCAGCTCCCGGTTCAGCCGGCGCGGCCGCGCCGGCGCATCGGCCCGCTCGCGCGGGTCCGGCGCCCGACCCGTGAGCAGGAAGTAGAGGATCGCGCCGAGAGAGTAGATGTCCGCCCGCCGGTCCACGCGCCCGGACTCGCCCCGCGCCTGCTCCGGCGCCATGTAGCCCGGCGTCCCGAGGACGACGCCGTGCGCCGTGAGCGCCGGCGCGGAGCCCGCCGCGACGTCGTCGCCAGCCTCCGGCGACGCATCAGCGGCGACGACGCCGGACGCGCGCGCGGAAGGTTCAGCGCCTGCGTCGTCCTCACCCGCCGTTCCCCCGTCCCCGCCCGGGTGGGCGGGCGGTAGAGGGGTGGCCGCCCCCGCCCTGGCCCGCCTTTCTTCCATTTCCCCGCCCCCGCCCGGGCGGAGGGCCCCGGCCGGCGTGGCGCCCCCGCCCTCGCCCCGGCCCACCTCCGGCGCGACCCGAGCGACGCCCCAATCCATCACCAGCACCTCGCCGAACGCGCCGACCATGATGTTGGACGGCTTGAGGTCGCGGTGGATCACGCCGTGCGCGTGCGCGAATGCGACCGCCTCGCAGATGCGGCCGAAGATGCGCAGCCGCTCGGGCAGCGGCATGTCCGGCTGCACGAACGCGTCCAGCCGCTGCCCGCGGACGAGCTTCATCGCGTAGTACGCGCGGCCGTCGGCGAGCACGCCCGCGTCGTGCACCGGCACGATGCCCGGGTGCTCGAGGCGGGCGAGGATGCGCGCCTCGCGGCGCAGGCGCTCGGCGACGTCGCCGGCCGCCTCCGGGGTGCTCACCACCTTGAGCGCGACGTCGCGGCCGAGCTCGACGTCGCGCGCACGGTAGACCGTGCCCATCCCGCCGCGGCCGAGCGGCTCGACCACCTCGTAGCGTGTGCCGCTCGTGTCCGGCCAGTCCGCGACGCTGCGCAGGTGCCGCACCGCCGCATCGGAGAGCCACGTCATTGCGCCTCCACGCCGAGCAGCTCGCGCGCTTCCGCGCGGTACTCCTCCTCACTGCCGCACAGCTCGTACAGCGTGTCGAGCACCGCGCGCCGGAACTCGCGCCGCGCGAGCGCCAGGAAGTTCGTGACCTGCGTGACCGGCAGACCGTGCTCGGCCGCGAGCTGCGCGTACGTCGGCCGGTCCGGCGCGTCCGCGCCCCCGAGGTCGTAGCGGCGGAACAGCTCGAAGTGCACGCGCTTGCCCGCCGCAGCGAGCCGCTCGCGCAGCGTATCCACCGCGAGCGTGAAGATGCTGCGCACCCACTCGCGGTCGAACAGCTCCTCCGCATCGGCGGGGCTGACGGCGCCGCTCCGCGCCAGCTCGCCTTCCATCGCCTCGAGGTCCAGCGCGACGCGCTCGAGGTGCCCGCCGCGCTTGAGCCGCGCGGCGGCCTTGCGCTCGTTCGCTGCGTACGCGTCCAGGCACAGGCGGAGGTAGGTGCGGAAGCGCGCGCGTGCGGGGTCGTAGCGCTCGAGCAGGCCGCGCTCGAGCACGTCCGCGAAGAACCCCTGCGTTCCGTCCTCTGCGTCCTCGCGCTCGAGCCGCCAGCGCAGCCGCAGGTACGCGTACACGGGCCGCCAGTACGCGGCGATCAGCACGTCCAGCGCGCGCCGCCGCGTCTCCGGGTCCGCGTCCCGCGCCGCCAGCAGCACGGAATGGCGGGTGCGGGGAAAAGCCGAGGAGCTTCTTGTGTCCGTGTGGTGCTCCGGTTTCATGACCTGCTCTGTGTAGCGCTCGCGGCTCTCGGGCACGATACGCGACTCGTGCGTCCCGGATCCACGAAAGGCCGGGCACGGGCACGTGTACGCGTACGTGTACGTGTACGGGGGTTCATCCCACGAACGATCCCGCCCGCAGTTCCCCTGCCTTCGCCCGGGCGGCGAGCCGGAAGGGAGCGGTCGCCCTCGCCCGGGCGCCCGGGGAGGGCCTAGGCCCAGGGCGGAACGGAGGGCCCCCCGCCCCCGCCCTCCCCCTCGCCCGGGCCCGGGGACGGGCTAGGGGGTGGCGCGCAGCTCCCGCTCCCATGCCTCGAACGCGACCCGCCAGTACGCCGGCGAGAACATGACCCACTCGCCGAGCGCAGCCGGCGGCCGGTACGACTCCGCGGCCTGCGCCGCCGGGATGCCCTGCTCGATCGCCCGGCGCGCGGCCGCCTCGATGTCGTCCAGCAACGAGACGTACGGCGCGAGCCCCGCCGCGTCCGCGGTGCCGCCGTGGCCGGGGACGTACACCGTGGCGCGGCGCTCCAGCAGCGCCCGCATGCTCGCGCCCAGCCGCGTCGGGATCGCGTCCACGTAGTTGGGCACGATCCCGTTCCACACCAGGTCGCCGCACCACACCACGTGCGGGTCCTCCAGCTCGATGCTGACGTCGCTCGTCGTGTGGCCGGAGTACGAGCGGATGCGGACGACGCGGCCGCCGAGGTCGATCGTCGTGGGCTCGGGCCCCGCGGCGATGCGCGCGTCCGGCAGCAGCAGGCCGCGCAGCGAGCGCTCCGCGTCCGCCGTCGCGCGCAGCTCGCCCTCGAGCAGCAGCCGCCGCGTTTCCGCCGTCGCCCACACCTCGAGCGGCTCCGCGCCGTGGCGGTAGCCCGCCGTGCCGTTCGCGTGGTCCGCGTGGTAGTGCGTGAGCACGACATGCGTCGGCCGCCGCCCCGTCAGCTCGAGCGCCGCGTCGCTCAGCCACGCCGCGCCCTCGGGCGTGAACAGCCCCTCGACCGCGAGCACCGCGTCGCGCCCCGCGATGATCCCGCCGTTCGAGAGCGTGCGCCACACCAGCGGGTCGCGGCTGCCGGGCACGGGCGTCGAAACCAGCGCCCACACGCCGTCCGCGATCCGCTCTAGCCGGCCCCACGGCTCCTGCGCCACGATCTTCGAGTGCCGCGACGTCGCGCCGAACGCGCGCCGCGTGACCGCCGCGCCGCCGGCCAGCGCCAGCGCCGCGTGCGCCGCGCACCCGAGCGACGCGCCCAGGAAATCCCGCCGCGTCCACGCACCGCCGAAGCCCGCATCGCCCATCGACGCCTCCGCGTAGAAGGTCCGCCGGCCACCCTCGCCCGCGCCCTCGCCCTCGCCCTGGCCCGATATACCTACGGCCCGCGCGCCCCGCCCGCCACACGGCTGTCGTAGATTCTCGCCGCCCATCGTCCTGTCGTTGCGACACCGACGAGTCTGGCCCGCTCCGCACTTGCGCGTAAGTCACGAAACCACAATAATGTCACGCGCTGCCGGCCCCGCGCGTCCCGCAGGCCCGATCCTTGCCCCTCGCGCACGCGGCCCCAGCCCCAGGCAGTTCCCGGTCACGCGCAGTAGCTCATGACGGCAACGCTGATCGCCATCGCCCTGGCCTCCTCCACGCCCCCCGTGGAAGCGCGGCCCGCGCCCATGCCCACGCCCGCCCCCACCGCGGACGAGTGGGTCGAGCGCACCCTCGCCTCGATGACGCTGCGCGAGAAGGCCGCGCAGATGGTGATGCCCTGGATCCCGGGCGGAAACGCGCTGAGCGGCCGGGCCCTGCGGGATGCGGAGCGCCTCGTCCGCCAGCACCACGTCGGCGGCTTCATCGTCGGCAAGGGGAGCGTGGAAGGGACGAAGCGCGGCCTCGCCCGGCTCCAGGCCGCGAGCAAGATCCCCCTCCTCATCGGCGCGGACCTCGAGTGGGGCGCGGGCACGCGCCTCGTCGGCGCCACGCTGTTCCCGGTCCAGATGGCGCTCGGCGCGGCCGGCGCCGTCGACCTCGCCTACGAGCAGGGCTACGCCACCGCCGCCGAGGCCCGCATCGCCGGCCTGCACCTCGCCTTCTCCCCCGTCGCCGACGTCAACTCGAATCCGGCGAACCCCGTCATCAACACGCGCTCGTTCGGCGAGGACCCGCGGCGCGTCGGCGCGCTGGTCGCCGCGTACATCCACGGCCTCCAGGATGGCGGCATGCTCGCCGTCGCCAAGCACTTCCCCGGCCACGGCGACACCGAGACGGACTCGCACCTGAAGCTGCCCGTCATCCTCGCCGACCGCGCCCGCCTGGATTCGGTGGAGCTGGTGCCCTTCCGCCACGCCACCGCCGCCGGCGTGGCCGGCATCATGACGGCGCACATCGCGTTGCCGAACATCACCGGCCGCCGCGAGCCCGCCACGTTCTCGCGCGAGATCACCACCGACCTGCTGCGCGGCGAGCTCGGCTTCGACGGCCTCATCGTCACCGACGCGCTCACCATGGGCGGGCTCGAGAGGTTCGAGCGCGCCAGCGCCGTCCTGCGCGCGGTGAAGGCGGGGGCGGACATCCTGCTCCAGCCCCCGAACGCGCAGCACGCGATCACCGTGATCGTCGAGGCCGTGCGGCGCGGCGAGATCCCGGAGCAGCGCCTGGACGAGTCGGTCCGCAGGATCCTCGAGGCCAAGGCACGGCTCGGCCTGCACGAGGGCCGGCAGACGCTCGGGGAGCTGGTGTGGGATGACCTGCTCCGGGAGAACGCGAAGCTCGCGGAGACGATCGCCGCGCGCTCGATCACCCTGGTCAAGGATGCGCCGCGCCAGATCCCGATCGAGAAGGGCGCGCCCGTGCTCTCCATCGTCTACACGGACGGCCGCGCCGGCGCGCGGGGCGAGGCGTTCGAGCAGGTGCTGCGCGACGGTGGCCACGCCGTGACCCCGATCCGCATCACGGCCGCCACGCCGTCCCAGGCCGTGGACGACATCGTGGCCGCCGCGCGCGCGGCGCGGGGCGCCGTCGTCGTCTCCTCCTACTCGCAGGCGCTGCCGTGGAGGGGCGAGCTCGGCCTGCCCGGTCACGTGGCCGCCGGCCTCGACGAGCTGGCCCGCGCGCGGCCGATCCTGTTCATCTCGTTCGGCGACCCGTACGTCCTCTCCGCGCTGCCGGGCCTCGGCACCTACATCCTCGCCTGGAGCGACGCGCCGGCCGCGCAGGTCGCCGCGGCCCGCGCGCTGCTCGGCCTCGCGCCCATCAGCGGCAGGCTGCCCATCAGCATCCCGCCCGACTACCCCGCCGGCCACGGCCTCCAGCGCCGGGCCGTGTACGGCCCCGCTGCGCCGCGGATCCCGTGGCATCGGCTGGTGCCGAGGTTCTAGGCAGCCGCACCCCGCACGCCCCGGCCGCCCGTGGAGGCGCGGTGCCCGGCCAAGCAGGGTCTGGACCCCCCGCGCCAGCCGACCCCTTGCCCCTCCGCCTCTCTCTCCCCAACATCCGCCCATGAGTCCTTCAACTCCCGAGGCCTGGCTGCGAGGCCCCGTACCCGGCATCTCGCCCGCGCTCCAGCCCGCGGCCCACGCGCTGATCCAGGCGCTGGAGGATGCGGAGCGCCTTGCCGCGCCACTGGACACCGCCACGCTCTGGCGCTCGCCCGGCGGCGCGGCGAGCATCGGTTTCCACCTTCGCCACATGGCCAACGCGCTGGATCGGCTGTTCACGTACGCGCGCGGTGAGCAGCTCTCGGAGGCGCAGCGCGCGGCGCTCGCGGCGGAGAAGACGCCGACGCCGGACGTCGACGCCGCGACGCTGCTGGCCGAGCTCCGGCGCGCGGTCGAGCGCGCACTGGACCAGCTCCGCGCCACGCGCGACGAGGAGCTGGACGACGCGCGCGCCGTCGGCCGCGCCGGGTTGCCGTCCACGGTGCGCGGCCTGCTGCACCACGGGGCGGAGCATACGGCGCGGCACGCCGGGCAGGTTAGCACGACGGTGAAGGTGCTGGACGGGCTGGAGGCGGCCGGACGCGCGTGATCGTCGTCTGCCCGGCGGGTCCCGACGGCAGCCCGGCGGGTGTCATGATCCGGAGCGAAGACGCGTTGTGATGGTGTAGCCGTTCAGTCCGGCCGGCACACCCGGACGGGCCCCTCCATCGCGGAAGTCGTCCTCGACCGCGTAACGGTGTTCCGCTCGGAGGTCGCCATGTCCCGTATGTTGCGACCGCGGCTCGCCGTGCTCGCCGTCGCCATTGTCACGCTCGCCTGCGACGACGAGCCCGCCGGCCCTCCCGCCGTCGAATCCGTCACGATCAGCACCTCGACCACGGCCGTCGAGCTGGGCGACACGCTCCGCCTCGCCGCCACAGCCGCGGACGCCCGCGGCCGGGCCATCGCCGGTGCATCCATCGACTGGACGTCGCTGGAGCCGGCCATTGCCGAAGTCGACGCGTCGGGCCTGGTCACGGGCGTCGAGCTGGGCGACGCCCGGATCGTCGCGGCGTCCGGATCGCACGCGGACACCGTGGTGCTCAGCGTCATGGCGACGCCGCAGGCCGTCGTCGTGCAGGCGCCGCGCGACGCGCTGGTGCTCGGCGACACGGCGACGTTCACGGCCAGCGCGCTCGACGCGAAGGGCCGGGCGGTAGCTGACGCGGCGATCGAGTGGTCGGTCTCGGACACGACCGTGCTACGTGTGGATGAGGCGGGCCTCGTCCAGGCCGTGGGGCCCGGTACGGCGTCCGTGGTGGCGGCGGCCGGCGACGCATCCGGGAGCGCGGAGGTCACGGTCAGCCTGCCCCAGGTGCCGGTCCCGGCGGGCGTCACGTTCGTCGCGGTGAGCGTCGGCTACACCCACGCATGTGCGCTGACCGAAGGCGGCCAGGCCTACTGCTGGGCCGACAATGACTCCGGTCAGTTGGGCACCGGCGATCGCACGGGGAGGGAGACGCCGGCGCCGGTCATCGGCGGGCACACGTTCACCATGATCGACGCGGGCCAGCAGAGCACCTGCGGCCTGGCCACGGACTCCAAGGCCTACTGTTGGGGCCGTAACACGCGCGGCACGCTCGGTCTGGGCACGACGGATCCCAACTACGTGGAAGCGCCCACGCTGGCGGCCGCCGGCGGCATGAGCTTCGTCCACATCGGGGCGAACCAGCACCTGGGCACGTGCGCGGTGACGCCCGACCACGTGGTCTATTGCTGGGGACACAACGACATGTACCAGCTCGGCCGCACGCCCCCCCTGAGCACGGACTCGGCGATCGCGCCGCTCAGCAGCGATGTGAGGCTGAGCTGGGTGGACGGGGACGCATTCCACATGTGCGGCATCACGCCCGCGGGCGCGGCCTACTGCTGGGGCTGGAACCCCGGCGCCAACCCCGGCATCCAGCCCGGTGATACCACTCCCGAGTGGGTGGCGAAGCCGGTGCCGGGCGGCCACGCCTTCACCAAACTCGCCGTGGGCTACTGGCACAACTGCGGCATCACCTCAAGCGGCGCCGCCTACTGCTGGGGCTGGAACACGTACGGCCAGCTCGGCAACGGCGCCATCGTGAACGAGCCGTTCCCGACACCCGTTCCCGTCACGGGTGGCCATACATTCGTGGACATCGCGGCAGCCAGGCACACCACCTGCGGGCTCACCGCCAGCGGCGAGATCTACTGCTGGGGCCTGAACGAAAATGGCTCGCTCGGCAACCGGTGGATGCAGGAAGCGCCTGGGCCCGTTCGCGCCGGCGGCGATGACACGTACCGCGCCATCGGCATGGGGTGGGGCGGCACCTGCGCCATTCGCACCGACGGCCAGATCGTCTGCTGGGACAGCTATTGCGGCGAGGGTTGCTCCGTCGCGCCGAGTCGGCTGTCGCGTGGTGCGGCGAGTCGCTGGTACGCACCGACCCGCGACCGGCACGCAACCCCGTGGCGGCGGCCCGACGAGCACGTCCACGCCGGCCTGCGTTCCGGCATCGGCGGCTCGTTCCATCCTGCCGGAGAGCGCCATCGTAGCGTGGGCGAGGAGGTGATCTTCCGCGGCTTCCCGCTGCCTGCGGCCGTGCGGGCCGGGAGCGTGCCGCGCAGGCAGTAGCCGATCGGCGGCGCGAGCCCGAGCGTCGCCCGCCACCGAGACCGAGGCGCGCTGGCCGCGCAAGGACGAGGAGCCAGCCCGATGAGCGCTCCGACGCCGCCCGGGCCCTCGGGCCAGGCGAAGGAGGAACCGCTCCGAAACAGCGCCGGGCGCCGCAGATGATCGCGGCGCCCGGCATGTCCCATGGAGCACCCGCAACCTCCTGGCATCCTCACGACTCCCGCAGCACCGCCGCCGTGTCCACCCGTCTCGCCGCCCGCCGCGCCGGCAGCACGATCGCCACGAGGGCTGCGGCGATCATGACCGCGACGACCGCCGCGAACGTGACCGGATCCGTCGTCGTGATGCCGCGCACGGAGCTGCGCAGCGCGCGGGCGGCGGCGAGCGCACCGGCGAGCCCGAGCGCGACGCCCGCGGTCACGGGCACGAGCCCGTGCCGCGCCGCGTGAAGCACGATGTCGCGTGCTGTTGCGCCCAGTGCCATGCGGACCCCGAACTCGCGCGCACGCTGGCCCACGAAGTACGCGATCACGCCATAGATGCCGACCGCGGCGAGCAGCAGCCCGGCCAGGCCGAGCGCGGTCAGCAGCAGCGTGTTGAACCGGGTCTGCGCCACGCTCGCGCGCAGGCTCTGAGCAAGCGGCTCGATGCGGTAGAGCGGCAGCGACGGGTCCACTGCGCGCACGGCCGCGCGGAACGCGGGCGCCAGGGCCGCGGGGTCGCCGGACTTGCGCGCCACGATCGTCATCGACCGGTCCGTCCATTCCCATGCGTCCGGCGGGACCTGCGCGAGGGGCAGGTAGAACTCCGGACGCACGTCCTCGCCCGGCCCACGCGCCCGCGTGTTCGCCACCACGCCGACCACGGTCTTCCAGACCGGGTCCTCCGGCGTGCCCTCGCAGCACACGATTCGCTTGCCGATCGGGTCTTCGCCCGGCCAGGCCTGCCGCGCCAGCTCCTCGTTCACGATCATGACCAGCGGCGCCTGGCGCGTGTCGCGGTCCGTGAAGAGACGGCCGCGGAGCAGCGGGATCCCGAGCGTCTCGAAGTAGTCCGGCGTGACGAAGCGACTGTACGCGTTGATCACGCTCTCGATGCTCAGCGGGCGGCCCTCCGGAACCAGGCCGTTGCTGCTACAGCACGGCCCGAGCGGCGCGGTCGAGCCGACCGCCGCGGACTCGACTCCCGGCGCGCGGCGCAGCTCGTCGAGCACGCGGTCGAACGCGCGCGCCGCCACCGCCGGGGCGCCGTACCGCGCGGCTGGCAGCGTGAGCCGCGCCGTGAGCACGCCGGCCGGCTCGAACCCGGGGTCCACGCGCTGCAGGTGCAGGCTCGTGCGGATGAGCAGCCCCGCGCCCGCAAGCAGGGTGAGCGCGAGCGCGATCTCCGCCGCCACGAGCACGCTGCGCACGCGGTCCCGCACGGCGCCCGCGCCGCTGCGCCCGCCCTCCTTGAGCGCCTCGTGCAGGTCCGGGCGGGCCGCGCGCAGCGCCGGGACCAGCCCGAACACCAGGCTGCTCGCGAGCGCGGCCGCCAGCGTGAAGCCGAGCACCGCCGGGTCGATGCTCGCCTGCTCGAGCCGCGGCACGCCGGGCGGGCTGCCCGCGACGAGCGCCCGCACGCCCCAGTAGGCGAAGAGCAGGCCGGCCGCGCCGCCGGCGAGGCCCAGGACGGCGCTCTCGGTGAGGAGCTGCCGCACGATCCGCCCGCGCCTCGCGCCCAGCGCGCTCCGCACCGCCAGCTCCGGTCGCCGGGCCGTGCCGCGCGCGAGTAGCAGGCCGGCGACGTTCGCGCACGCGATCAGCAGGACCAGCCCGACGGCGCCCTGGAGGATCAGCAGTCGCTGGCGGTAGTTCTGCACGAGCAGCTCGACGAACGGCTCCACGCGCGCGGTGCGGCCGCCGTTCTCCTGTGGAAACCGCTCCACCAGCCGGGCCGCGATCAGCTCCACCTCCGCCCGCGCGCGCTCGGGTGTCACGCCCGGCGCCAGGAGGCCGTACGCCTCGAGGCCGTGCTCGTCGCGCGCCGCGAGCTGCTGCGGCGTGAGCGCGAGCGGCACCCACAGGTCCTCCGTGTCGCTCATGTAGTCGAACGCCGCGGGCATGATGCCCACCACGGTGTAGCCCACACCGTTCATCAGGATCTGCCGGCCGACGATCCCAGCGTCCGACCCGAACCGCCGCTGCCAGAGCCGGTGGCTCAGCACCACCACCCGCTCCTTTCCCGGCACGTCCTCCTCTGGCAGGAACACGCGGCCCAGCATCGGCCGCGCGCCGAACACGTCGAAGAAGCCGTGCGAGACCCGCGCCCCCACCACACGCTCCGGCAGATCATCCTCCGTGAGGTTGAAGCTCGCGTACTGCACGGCTGCCAGGTGCTCGAAGACCCGCGCCTGCTCCCGGTAGTCCACGAAGTTTCCCGCGGAGATGTTGCTCGACCTGCCCTGCCACACTTCGGACAGGAGCATCACGCGCTCCGGGTCGCCGAACGGGAAAGGCCTGAGCAGCACCGCGCGCACCGCGCTGAAGATCGTGCTCGTCGCGCCGATGCCCAGCGCCAGCGTCAGCACCGCGACCAGCGCGAACGCCGGCGCCGCGCGCAACTGCCGCAGCGCGTACAGGACGTCCTGCCGAAGCTCAGAGAGAACCTCCGCTCTGCGCATGTCGCGCTCCCGTTGATGGCCGATCCTGCGGCACTCCGCCTTCACCCGCTCGATGTCCCGGAACGAGTACATCGGCCGCGAGCCGCGCCGGATCGGCACCGCCTTCGCCTTCGGGATCGATCCCGGCAGCATGCCCGAGGTGATCCGCCGCTTCGAGACGCTGATGGACCGGGAAGCTGACTCGGCCAAATGAAAGCCCGAGAGCCCCGACACGCCGCGAACGCAGCAAACGCCGCGAACGCCCCCGCCCGCAGTCACCCCGAAGTTCCCCCGCCCGGGTGGCGGCGCGGCAGCAGGGCGGCTTCCCGGGCGGAAGGGCGAGGGCGGAGGTGACTCCCCCGCCCTCGCCCGCAGTTCCTAACCCCGCAGTTCAACTACTCCGCTCCCGCCCTTCCCGGCGCCCCCAGATAAATCGCATTCATGAGCAGCAGACCCGGGCCGTCGAACACGCCGCGGAACAGCGGATCTTCGGCGAACAGGATGATCTTCCCGGAGCCGACCCGGTCCACCGTCGCGTACGGCGCGCCCGCGTACGTCCGCACCGTGTTGTCCGGCCACGCGAACCCGGAGATCACGAGCCGGTCCGCGTCCTCCGCATACACCACCGGGTTGGCGCCGCGCAGGGAGGCCCGCAGCGGCAGCGAGCGCGCGTGCAGCGGCAGCTCCGCCCGCGTGTAGCCGAACGTCAGCCAGTGCTGGCGGTCGAGCCGGCCGCGCAGGAACGCGCCCGGCACGGGCACCGGCGCATCGGGCCGCGCGCGCGGGCTCATCTTCGGCGGCAGCTCGTTGCCCGTGGGCGCGGCTGCGTCGATGCGGCGGAGGATCGCATCCACCGTGTCCTGGGGCAGCGGGCTCGTGTCCGGCTCCTCGTACAGCGCCGTGTCCTGCTCCATGACCCAGCGCGCGGCGGCGCCGTACGCGATCAGCGTGGCCCCGCGCTCCACCCGGTCGCGCAGCGCGCGCCAGCCGCTCTCGCCCAGCGAGCCGCTGTAGCTGCCCTCCGGCAGGATGATCACGTCGAACCGATCCAGCTCGTCCGCCGCGCCGTCCGCGCGCAGCGCGGTGAACGGCTGCCCGATCCGCTGCTCGAGCTGGAACCACAGCGCGCCGTACGACGTGATGCGCACGCCCTCGCCCGCCAGCACCGCGATGCGCGGCGGCGCGAGCGAGCGCGTCGTCTCGGAGCCCGTGCCCGTCGGCCCGCGGTCCGGGAACGCGCTGGCCGCGGCCAGCACCTGCACGCCCGCCTCCTGCGCCAGTACGGCGATGCGCTCGTGCAGCGACTCCGGGTTGCGGTCCACGCGGGCGATGAACGTGCCGCGCGGGAAGTCCTGCCCGTCCACGACCAGGTCGCGCTCCGCGACCGCGACGTTGAAGCCCTCGCCCATCAGGCGGGCGACGAGGCGGTACGCGGCCACGCCGGGCTTCCACACGTAAGAGCTGCGCGCGCGGCCGCTGGTGCCGCCCTCGACCGTGATCGCGCGCTCGCCCACCCAGCCGCCGGACGCCTTGGCCGCCTCGGCGGGCAGCCGCACGGGCTCGGTCGCGAGCGAGGGCGGCTGGTCGCTCCACGCGGCCGGCACGGCGAGCGCGAGCGGCAGGCTCCACGCGGTGATGTCGTAGAACGCGTAGTCTTCGCGCTCACCCGGCGCGCGCCGCGCGTTGCGCGCGAAGCGCGCCAGCTCCTGCGCGGCGAAGCCGGCCGGCAGCCGGATCTCCGGCGCGAGCAGCGTGTGCGCCAGGATCCCGTTGGGCTGGGCGAGGTCCACGACGTAGGCGCCGGCGGGCACGCGCATCGACTCGCGCCGCCCGCCGAGGTAGTCCGTCAGTGCGGCGCTGCCCTCGCGCGTCACGCGCTGGACCTCGATGCCGTGGCGCAGCAACGTCATTGCCAGGCGGGCGGCCCGGCCTCCGTCGCCCTCGGAGAAGAACACGACCGTGCGCACGCCGCCGGTCCTCCCCTTCTCCATGCCGGCCACGAAGAACGCGTAGTAGTCGCGCAGCCGCTCCACGCGGTGCCGTGCCGCCGTCTCGACCGTCGCGAGCGAAGCGACGAAGTGGCGCGCGATCCCGTCCGCGAAGCGCAGGATCGTGCCGTCGTCGCGCCGCCAGCGCACGCCCTTCGACCCGCCGCCGTCCGTCTCGTACGTCATCCCGGTCGCGCCGTGCAGCCCGGGGTAGGTGTCCCAGTAGCCGGGGTAGTAGAGGTCGAAGACGTCGCGCGTGTAGTAGCTCCAGCCGTGCTCGTCGAACGCCGCGGCGTTGCCTCGCCCGAACCGCTCCAGCCAGACGACCATCTGCTCAGGGTACACCGCGCTCACCGGGTCCGCGTTGGGCGGGAAGAAGAACTGCGTCGTCTCGCCGTGCAGGTCCACGAAGACCTGGGGCCGCCAGCGCTGGAGCTCCGCCGCAACCGCACGCGTCTCCGTCTGCGTCAGCGCGAGCGCGTCGCGGTTCAGGTCGAACTGGTAGTGGTTGTTGTTCGTGCTCATGCCCCAGGGGGCGTTGTGCTCGAGCGCGGCCGGGTCCGGGTCGCCCATCACGAACGCGTTGTACCACGCGACCATGCGCTCGTGGCTCTCCGGGTTGTGCGCCAGGTTGATCAGCACGAGCGCGTCCTCGCGCATCGCACGCGTGCGCGCGTCCTCGCCCGCCGCGAGCTGGTACGCGAGCTGGATCGCCGCCTCGAACGCCGCCGTCTCGTTGCCATCGTTCGCCGCGTTCAGCCAGACGACGACGGGCAGGTCCTGGATCAGGGCCTCGGCTTCCGCCTGCGTCGTGGTGCGCGGGTCCGCGAGCCGGGCGAGGGCGGCGCGAATCTCCTCGAGCCGCGCGATGTGCCGCTCCGCGGAGATCGCGATGAGATGCATGACCTGCCCCTCGACGCTGCGGCCGTAGTCGAACACGCGCACGCGCTCGGGCGCCGCCTCCGCCAGCGCCGCGATGTACTTCTCCATCCGGCCGTACGTCGTGTGCCAGCTCCCGATCGGGTAGCCCAGCGCCTGCTCCGGCCGCCGGATGCCCTGCCGGTACTCGCCGCTCGCGTAGAAGTCGAACGTGCTGTCGCGGCAGAGGCCGAACGCGAGCCGCGCGTCCAGCTCGGAGCGGCACCCGCCCGGCGGCGGGATCACGGGCAGGCCCTGGGCGCTGGCATCGCGCGCCGGGACCACGGCGAGCGAGGCCAGGGCGAGGGACGTGGCAAGGGTGGCGGCGCGCACGGCGCGCGCGGGCTGCGAGGACGCAGGGCAGAGGCGTCGCTTCATCGGATCACGGGGAACGGGAAACGAGTAGGAGACTCGCGCCGGGTCCGCGGGACACCACCGTGCCGCGCGGGGACCGGGCGATGGCGCGTCAGAATACCCGCCGGCGCGCGGGGCTGGCAACTTCGGCCCGCCGCGACGGTTCCGGCGGCCTGGCGGCGACTCCCCCGCGGCGGTATTCATGCGGCGCGGCGGAGTCGCCGCTGGAGTATGGATCGGAGGAGGACGATGTCGCGAACTGGCAAGTCGATGACCATGGCCCTGGCGGTGGTCGCTGGCGTTTGGCTCGCGCTGCCCGCGCCTGCTACCGCGCAGGTCGGGCTGGGCGCGCACTACGCGCGCCTCGCGGATGCGTTCGGCGGCACGCAGGGCGCAGGCGCGCGCGTGACGATCGGGCTGCCGCTATTCCCCGTCAGCGCCGCGATCAACGGCGAGTACGTCTTCCCGCGCTGCGGGGACCGGGACTGCACGCTGCGGGGCGTGACGGCCGATCTCAACTTCTCCCTGCCCTTCCCGGGACTCCGGACCTGGGTCGGCGTCGGCTGGTCGGTCCGCCAGATCGATCTCGACGACATCGGGCGGAGCAGGACCGAGCGTGGCGTGAACCTCGGCGCCGGCGCCGAGCTGGGGGCGGCGCCGCTCCGCCCGTACCTCGACGTGCGCTACGAGCTCGCCGACGCGCCCGAGGAGCAGCTCCTGCTGCGCCTCGGCTTGATGCTGCGGTGAGGCCTGCGGCGGGCGGCCCGGCGCCGCGATGCGCGGCCGCCGACCGCCTCCATCACCCCCTGAGAGGAACGACATGGCGAACGATTCGGGGTTGAGCTCCGCTGTCAGGACGGCGCCGCCCGAGGGCGTGGAGGTCGAGCCGTACGTCCCGGCGTGGGAGAGCCCGGCCGAAGCCACGTTCAAGGCGGTCATCGCCGGCGTGCTCTTCGGCATCCTGTTCGGCGCGGCCAACGCGTACCTCGGGCTGCGCGCGGGCCTCACGATCTCGACGTCCATCCCCGTGGCCGTGATGACCGTCGCGCTGTTCCGCGCGCTCGGCGCGGCCGGCGTGCGCTCGAGCATCCTCGAGGCCAACATGTCGCAGACGGTGGGCTCCGCATCGAGCTCCGTCGCGAGTGGCGTGATCTTCACGCTGCCCGCGCTGTTCCTCTGGGGCTTCGACCCGACGGTGCTCCAGATGACGATGCTCGCGCTCGCCGGCGGCGTGCTCGGCACGCTGTTCATGATCCCGCTCAGGCCGTACCTGATCGTGCGCGAGCACGCGGCACTGCCCTACCCCGAGGGCACCGCGTGCGCGGAGGTGCTCAAGGCGGCGGAAACCGGCGGCGCGCGCGCGCGCAACGTGTTCCTCGGGCTGGGCATCGGCGCGGCGTTCAAGGCGCTCACCGGGTGGCTGCGCACTGTGCCCGCGGACATCGGCATCTCCATCCCGTTCATCCGCAAGGCGCAGCTCGGGTCCGAGGTCAGCGCCGCGCTGTTCGGCGTGGGCTATATCCTGGGCCCGCGGATCGGCGCGGTCATGGTCGGCGGCGGCCTGCTCTCCTGGCTCGTGATCATCCCGGTCATCGCCTACTGGGGTGAGGGCCTGCCCGCGCCGCTCTACCCGGAGACGGCGCTCACCATCGCCGAGATGAGCCCGTCGCAGATCTGGAGCCGCTACGTCCGCTACATCGGCGCGGGCGCCGTCGCGGCCGCGGGCGTGATCACGCTGATCCGCAGCATCCCCACGATGATCGAGAGCTTCAAGCTCGGCGCACGGCAGATCCGCGGCCGGCTGGGCGAGGCCGGTGCGGGCGGCGGTGATGCGATGCCGCGCACCGAGCGGGACCTCTCGCTCCGCACCGTGGCGATCGGCGCCGCCGCCGTCGTGCTCGCGCTCGCGCTGATCCCCGCAGCGTTCTCCTCGCTCCCGGGCGTCGCCGGCCGCACCGTCGCGGCCGTGCTCGTCGCCATCTTCGCGTTCTTCTTCGTGACCGTGTCCTCGCGCATCGTCGGAATGGTCGGCGTCACGTCCAACCCGACCAGCGGCATGACGATCGCGACGCTGCTCGCGACGTCGTCCATCTTCCTGCTGCTCGGCTGGACCGACGACGCGGGCAAGATCGCCGCGCTCACGATCGGCACCGTCGTCGCGATCGCAGCGTCCATCGCGGGCGACACGTCGCAGGACCTGAAGACCGGCTTCCTGCTCGGCGCGACGCCGCGCCGCCAGCAGGTCGGCGAGTTGGCCGGCGTGCTCACGTCCGCGCTGTTCGTCGTGCTGACCGTGGTGCTGCTCGCACGCGCGTACGGCTTCGGCACGGACGAGCTGCCCGCGCCGCAGGCCACGCTCATGCGGCTGGTGATCGATGGCATCCTCCAGCAGTCGCTGCCCTGGGAGTTCGTCGCGATCGGCGTCGGTATCGCGCTGGTCGCCGAGCTGCTGCGCATCCCGAGCCTGCCGTTCGCCGTCGGCGTCTACCTGCCCGTCGCGACCATGGTCCCTGTGTTCCTGGGCGGGCTGCTGCGCGGCGCGCTCGAGCGCCGCGCCGGCAACGAGGAGGAGCGTCTCGCCCGCCGCGACCGCGGCGTGCTGTTCGGCTCCGGGCTGGTCGGCGGCGAGGGGTTGCTGGGCGTGGTGATCGCTGGTGCGGCCGGCTGGGCGGTCTCGCGTGGGCAGGCGCCGTGGAGTATCGGCACCGCGTGGGCGGGCGGTTTCGCCGAGTGGGTGGCGGTGCTGGTGTTTGCGGGGTTGGTGGTGGTGTTTTGGCGGCTGGCGAGGGGGAGCGCGGGGGCGGGTGCCGGCGGGTGAGCAGGCGCGAAGAGGAGCTCGGCGAGGGCCGCACGGTCCGGCGCCCCGCTCTTTCCTCTTCCGCGCTCCGGTGCCGCCGCCCGGCCTGACGGTCACCGCAGCCCGCATCGCAGCGCAGGATCCTTGGCCACAGATGTTTGCTGCCCAACCGTTGCGGCGCTCACGGCAGGCACGGGCAACCGTCGCGCCTCGCGGCAATGTGGAGGAAGGTCGCAGGGAATGCGCCGGCTTGTGGCCGACAAGGCGGTAGGTCCCTCGTGACTCCTGCGCAAGCACGAAGCGTCTGTAGCGGGCGCAGTGACGCGGCGTGTCTGCGAGTGGTCACAGCGACGTGAGCGCGACGCCCCTCGCGCTTGCATCGGCCCCGCTCAGGGAGCGACGATCAACCTTTCAATCCCACCGTAACCAGGGGTGATGTGACAGGAGGCTTCCAATGAAATACGCGACGCATCACCTCGCACTGGCCCTGCTCCTCGGGATGGCGGCCTGCGGCGCGGATCCCACGAGTAGCCAGAGCACTGAGACCCCGAATTACGCGAGTATCCAGAGTGAAGGGGTTGTGTTCACGGCCGAACCCGATCACGTGGTGATCCTGAATCAGCGGCCTGAGCCCATTGTCTACAAGGTGATGGACGCGCGTTTTGCAGCCTTGGCCCTCTGGGCACCGTGCGCCAGGCTGGATTGTCCAATGATCCAGCCGGGTGAGACCAAGCGGATCAGCAAGCGCGACATTACCGGTACGGGGGAATCTGACGAGGTGATTCTCTTTTGGTGGCATCTCGTGCGGATCTCTGACAATAAGTTCCGGCCAGACTCGCTCCGCGCGATTCGCATACCATACTGAGCTCTGACACATCAGATGCGGAGCCCCGTAGCCACGCGCGGGCACGCACGGGCGCCCGGCAGACGGCAATACGGCGTCGCTTCGGCAGCGCAGCCCGTCGGCACCACGACCTGACCGATCGGGCAGCCCTATTGCGTGCTGTCAATCCCGACGGTTTGGGGCGCCCGCACCGGTCAGCTCGGGCCTGATGTGCTGATCGGCTACGCGGCGGGCGCCTCGCCACTCGGGATCGAGACCATCTCGCCAGGGCGTCGCGACTGAAGAAGCGGCCCACGCCGCGCTCGAGCGCGCTCGACCGCCCGGGAGTCGGCCACCTGGCGCTTTGCGCCGAATCACCCGCATTTTGGGGTGACTCGGGGCAGCCGCATCGTGGCGGCGACTCCGGCAGGCCAGGCGGAGTTCCAATCAGACTGCATGCCGCGGCACGCATACGCGACGAGGAGGCGAAGGAAATGGCGCGGGTCACCGGGATCGGCGGCGTGTTCTTCAAGAGCAAGGGCGACCACGCGGCGCTGGCGGCATGGTATCAGAAGCACCTGGGGATGCGGCTGGAGCCGTGGGGCGGCGCCATCCTGCGGTGGTCCGAGGACCGGGCCGAGGACGGAGGCCTCACCGTCTGGCACGTCGCGGAGCGGGACACCAAGTGGTTCGCACCGAGCGACGCGCCGTTCATGATCAACTACCGGGTGGACGACCTGGACGGGCTCCTCGCCAACCTCCGGGCGGCCGGCGTCGAGATCCTGAAGGGCCCGGAATCCCACGAGAACGGCAAGTTCGCGTGGATCGCCGACCCGGACGGCAACAAGGTGGAGCTGTGGGAGCCCAAGCCCTGGGACGAGAAGAACAAGGGCACCTGAGAGCCCCGGGGGCGAGGTAGAGAAGCGGGCCGACAGGCCTGGCCGGGGGTGAGATGATCGACGAGGTACGACTCCGCGACGTCGAGCCCGACGACCTCCCCATCTTCTACGAGCATCAGCTCGACGCCGACGCCGCACGCATGGCCGGCTTCGCCTCCCGCGACCGCGCAGCCTTCGACGCGCACTGGGCGAACAACGTCCTCGGCAACCCGGCGGCGGTCACGCGGACGATCCTCGTGGACGGCCGGGTCGCGGGCTACATCGGGAGCTGGCCGCAGGACGGCCTCCGCCTCGTCGGCTACTGGATCGGCAAGGAGCATTGGGGCAAGGGCGTCGCGACCCGTGCGCTGGCCGACTTCCTGCGCCTCGTGAGCGAGCGTCCCCTCCACGCGTACGTGGCCGGGCACAACGTCGCCTCGATCCGCGTCCTGGAGAAGTGCGGCTTCAGCTTCGAGCGCGAGGAGCGCGTCGAGGGCACCGACGAGGACGTCGCCGAACTCCTGTTCGTTCTGCGCTGACCGCGGTCGATCCCGTCAGCGCCTCACCCCCCGAACTGCGCGAACGTCACCGCGTTGCCGCCGGGCTCGCGCACGCCGATCTCCTGCGCGCCGTAGAACGTGGTGCGGCGTGGGAACACGATGTCGGCGCCCTCGAGCGCGCGCTCGACGGCGTCGAGGTCCTCGACCTCGATGAACAGCAGAGTGCCGCCCATCGGCGTGTCCGCCAGCGCGGGCACGTCCTTCTGCACGCTCTCGCGCGTCTGGTACATGATCTCGACGCCGCCCTTCTTCAGGATCACAAAGCCGAGGCGGTCGCCTTCCGGGACCTCGGCGGTCTTCTCGAACCCGAGCCGGTCGACCCAGAAGGGCAGGCATGGCTCGATCTCCTCGACGTACAGCACGGGCGTCAGCTTCTTCATCGTCAGGGTCTCCGTCTCCGGTGTCGGCGGCACTGCGCACGCGACGGCGAGCATCCCGCTGACGAGCAGGAGCACGGCTGCCACGACGCGTATGGAAGTGCTCCGTTGCGGGTGCTGGCACGACCGGCCGCGTGCCCGCGGCTCGCGCGCACCAGGTCCAGGCCCCGCATGCCGGGCACGTATCGTACGAGCCCACCGCCGGCGCCGCCAGGTCACCTCAACTCAGCGCCACGTCCAGCAGCATCATCACCGCGAACCCGAGGATGATGGCCGTGGTGGCGAGGTCGGTGTGGCCGCTCTGCTGCGCCTCGGGGATCAGCTCCTCGACCACCACGTACACCATGGCGCCCGCGGCGAAGGCCAGCGCATAGGGCAGGATCGGCCTGATCGCCAGGACGGCGGCCGCGCCGGCCACGGCGGCGAACGGCTCGACGAGCGCGGAGAGCTGCCCGTACATGAAGCTCCCTGCCGGGGACGCCCCGGCCTGCCGCAGCGGCATCGAGACCGCGACGCCTTCCGGGAAGTTCTGGAGCGCGATGCCGAACGCCAGCGCGATGGCGCCGGTGAGCGTCGCGCCGCCGATGGCGGCGGAGTCCAGCGACGCCGCGCCGAACGCCACGCCCACGGCGAGCCCCTCGGGGATGTTGTGCAGCGTGATCGCGAGCACGAGCAGCGTCGTCCGCTCCCACGTCGTCTGGATCCCTTCGGCCCGGGCCATGGGCAGGAGCGGGTGCAGGTGCGGCAGGAGCTGGTCGGCGAGCCAGAGCGCGCCGGCGCCCAGCAGGAACCCAACGGTCGCGGGCAGCCAGGACGGCAGCCCTTGCGCCTCTGCCATTTCGGTGGACGGCGCGAGCAGCGACCAGAAGCTCGCCGCGAGCATGACGCCCGCGGCGAAGCCGAGCATCGAGTCCAGCAGCGCGCGCGGCATGCGCGTCGTCGCCAGGACGGTGGCCGCGCCGACCGCCGTCACGAACCACGTGAAGCCGCCGGCGAGCAGCGCCTGCATGACGGGTCCCAGGTCACCGAACCACTCGAGCATCGGCAGTTCCCGGATCGGGTTCTCGCGGCCGGCCGCGCGCCTCACGCCCGCTGGTACACGCGCCGGATCGTGAGCCAGCACGCGGCCACCGCGATGCCCATCCACAGCACGCCCCACGCCAGCGTCGGCACGCCCGTCAGGTCCGCGAGCATGCGCGCGTCCGAGAGCAGGTACGGGCGGGCGAGCACGTCGCTGCGGATGTCCAGCACGGCGTAGAGCGCGCTGGTCAGCCCCAGCACGGTCAGCACGCGCGACAGCGCGGGGGTGCTCAGCCGCCGCGACGCCACGAACAGCGCCACGCCGAACAGCAGCGTGAACACGATGCCGAAGAGGTTGCGCACGTACAGCGCCGCCATGGCGACGAGCAGCACGCCCAGCGCGCCGGCCGCCAGCCGCACCCGCGCCGCACGAGCCCGCGCGGCGAGCAGCATCATCAGCCCCCACGCGAGGCTGCCCAGGTAGCCGGCCGAGAGGACGAGCAGGGCGTTGCCGCCTGCCGCGTACGTCGCGCCGCCCTCGTCCATCCCGAGCACGATGCGGTGCACCGTGCCGCCGGTGGCCAACGCCGCGAGGCCGTGGCTGATCTCGTGCAGCAGCACGACGAACACCTTGAGCGGGTAGACGAGCGGCGTCTCCCACAGGAACCACAACGCCACGAAGTAGGCCGCGAACGCGGCCGTGAGACGCAATCGTCGCTTGACGGCAGATCGCATGGCTGGTTCAGCCGCGAGGGTTGGTTGGGTCTACTGGCAGGAACGTCACACGTCCGTACCGAGCTTCGCGAAAGCACACACCGGCGCTAGACGGCGCCCGGCACCGTGTAGCACACTGCCGTGCCCTCGAGCACGACGACGCCGTCGCCGCGCGTCACCGTCGTCCGCAGCTTCGTCACCGGCTTGTCCTGCCGCACGTCGGTCACCTCGACCGCGCCGGTGATCGCGTCGCCCGGCCGAACCGGCGCCTTGAAGCTCCAGTCCACGTGCAGGAACACGGTGCCCGGCCCGGGCAGGTCCTCCGCGACCACCGCGTTCAGGATCGCGCTCGTCACGCCGCCCTGCACGATGATGCCGCCGAAGGGCGACGCCGCGGCGAACGCCTCGTCGTAGTGCAGCGGGTTCCGGTCGCCGCTGATCTCCGTGAACAACCGGATGTCCTCCGCTGTCACCGTGCGCGAGCGCTCCGCCCGCGCGCCGACCGCGGGCGCGCCGCGCGGCCAGGCCGGTGTGCCTCCACTCATTCACGCCTCCTGTCACGCGGTGCAGGTCCGATCCGCCGGCTGCCGCCGGGGCACCGCCGGGCAGAGGATCGCGCCGGACCCGGCGTTGCGCAAGCGGCACGGCCCGGCTCCGAGCGAGGGGCGACGGCGGCGCCGGACGCCCAGCCGCTGGGCGGTGACAGATCGGGACCGCTCGCGATCCGGGGCGATGGTTCAAGGTTGAACCATGTCCCCCGGTGGGCGGCGAAGGATCGGAACCGTTCCCGATCCGACCCGACGGTTCAAATTTGAACCACCGGGCTCGTTGGCGCAGGGCGAGCCGAATCCCACAATGGACGGGTACGATCGCTCGCGCTCCGGCCCCGAGGCCCGTCGAGGGCGATCCGATCGCCCCGAGTGCGCCTCGCCCACCCGCGCTCCTTTCGCCCGCCGCCCCAAATGCTTAGGCTTCCGCCCAGCCATCGCAACAAGGAGCCGCGCATGAGCCAGCCCACGGACCGCCAGCCCGCACCACCAGGCGCCGGCATGGACCGCCGCGCCTTCTTCCGCCACGCCGCCGCCGGCGCCGCGCTCGCCGCAGCCGCGCCGGGCGCCCTCCACGCCTCCCCCGCCCTCGCCCCGGGCGAGGGGCAGGGGGGCCGGGGCGCCCCCGCCCCTGGCCGGGGATGGCAGCCGCAGCCGTTCGAGCTCGAGGAAGCGACCGTCTCCCAGCTCCAGGAGTGGATGCGCGAGGGCCGCTACACCGCGCGCGCCATCACCGAGCTCTACCTGCGCCGCATCGAGGCGCTCGACCGCCAGGGTCCTTCGCTGTGCCACGTGCTCGAGACGAACCCCGACGCGCTCGAGATCGCGGACCGGCTCGATGCCGAGCGCCGCGCGGGCCGCGTGCGCGGCCCGCTCCACGGCATCCCCGTCCTGCTCAAGGACAACATCGACACGCACGACCGCATGACCACGACCGCGGGCTCGCTCGCGCTCGAGGGCTCGATCCCGCGGCGCGACTCGCACGTCGCCGCGCGGCTGCGGGAGGCCGGGGCCATCCTGCTCGGCAAGACCAGCCTCAGCGAGTGGGCGAACTTCCGCTCGACGCAGTCGTCCAGCGGTTGGTGCGCGCGCGGCGGCCAGGGCCGGAACCCCTACGCCCTGGACCGCTCGCCCTGCGGCTCCAGCTCCGGCACCGGCGGCGCGATCTCCGCGAACTACGCGGCCGTCGGCGTCGGCACGGAGACGGACGGCTCGATCGTCTGCCCGTCCAACGCGAACTCGCTCGTCGGCATCAAGCCGACGCTGGGCCTGGTCAGCCGTGCGGGCATCATCCCCATCGCGCACAGCCAGGACACGGCGGGGCCCATGGCGCGCACGGTCGCGGATGCCGCCATCCTGCTCGGCGCGCTGGCGGGCGAGGACCCGCGCGATGAGGCGACGGCGGCGAGCCGCGGCCGAAGGCACGCCGACTACACCCGCTTCCTCGACCCCGCGGGGCTGCGCGGCGCGCGCATCGGCGTCGCGCGCGCCCACTTCTTCGGATACAGCCCCGAGGCGGACGCGATCATCGAGGCGGCGATCGATGCGATGCGCCGCGAAGGTGCGATCATCGTGGATCCCGCGGACATCCCCCACGTCGGCGAGTACGGCGACTCGGAGTTCACCGTCCTGCTCTACGAGTTCAAGGCCGACCTCAACGCCTACCTCGCCTCGCTCGGCCCGGGCGCGCCCGTGCGCACGCTCGCGGACGTGATCGAGTTCAACGAGCGGAACCGCGCGCGCGAGATGCCCTTCTTCGGCCAGGAGGTCTTCCACATAGCGCAGGAGAAGGGGCCGCTCACCGAGAAGGAGTACCTGGACGCGCTCGCGCTGAACCACCGGCTCTCGCGTGCCGAGGGGATCGATGCCGTGCTGCGCGAGCACCGGCTGGACGCGATCGTCGCGCCCACCGGGAGCCCGCCCTGGATGATCGATCTGGTCAACGGCGACCATTTCCTGGGCGACAGCTCGACGCCGGCAGCCGTCGCCGGCTATCCCAGCATCACCATCCCTGCCGGGTACGCGTTCGGGCTGCCCGTCGGCATCTCGTTCATCGGCACGGCCTGGAGCGAGCCGACGCTGATCAAGCTGGCCTACGCGCTCGAGCAGACGCTCCAGGCGCGGCGGCCGCCGCGGTTCCTGCCGACGGCGGAGCTCTCAGCCGCCTGAGCGGGCCGGTGCGGCGGAGCGATCGGCCGCGTGAGCAAGCCCGTGCGACGGAGCTCTCGGCCGCCCTGGGCAAGCCCGTGCCGCGAAGCCCGTGCGGCGCCGGCGGCGGGGCCGCGTGCGCCCGGCCGGCCGCGCCCGGCCTCCCACGCCCGGCCGGCCGCGCCGCGCCTGCCGCGCCCCGCGCCCCTCACATGACGACCCGGTGCTCGAGCCGCGCCTCCTGCCGGATCATCGTGCGCAGGACCGCCAGCACCACGATGTTCAGCAGCAGGCCGGCCAGCGCGCCGAGCTGCTGCTCGTAGAACGCGAAGAACTGTGTCACGAAGATCAGGATCAGCACCGCCCGCTCGAACATCCGGTACGCCTGCATGCGCGACTCGCGCATGCGCAGCACGCCGGCCACCACGAGCAGGGCCGGCACCACGGAGAACAGCAGCTCGCCCCAGCCGTACCACGAGAGGCCCGGTAGACTCGGCGCGGTGATCACCAGACCCGGCACGGTCGCCACGGCCAGCAAGCCGGTCACCACCGCGCCCCGCCGCAGCGCCGAGCCGGTCAGCGCGCGCAGGATCCCGGGCACCGCGACCAGCGCCGCGATCAGGATGAGCAACAGCGGCGCCGCCTCCCGCAGGTTCACCAGCGCCTTGGCCAGCATCGCGATCGAGTAGCCGATGAAGAAGGCGATGACGGCGCTCGTGAACCAGCTCCGGCTGGCCAGGTGGCGATACGCTGCGCGCACGAGGTCCTTCGCCCGCGCCAGCGGGTACGACTCCGGTTCCGCCGTCGCCGGCTTGCGGCGCAGCGCGTCAGCGACTGCCGCCGCCAGCGGGTCCTCCCGCCCCGCCGCCTCCAGCAGGTCCAGCGCCCGCTCCCGTTCCGATGCATCCAGGTGCCCCCGCACCGCCTCCTGCGCGATCTCGAGCGCGTTGGCCACCAGCTCCTCGCGCGCCGGCGGCTTCACGTGCACGGCCCGGAACGAGACGTACATCAGCACGAAGACGACGTAGATCAGCGCGAACGTCGGCTCGAAGAAGTAGTTGTTGTCGCGGGTGACGAACTTGCCCAGCTCGTCGATGAAGGTGCCGAAGCCGAGCCCGCCGAGCACGGACGCGACGACCTTCACCGGCCGCCCCAGGAAGCCGAACAGCAGCAGGATCGCGACCGCCATGAGCAACCCGCCCCACAGCATGTGCGCGATGTGCAGCGGCCCGCCGCCGACCTGCGGGTAGCCGGTCAGGTGCAGGAACGCGCGGATCCCCAGGATCGCCGTGACCGCGGAGATCAGGAAATCCTCGAAGAAGCTCCGGGCTTCGAAGTGGCGGAGGAGGAACCGGGAGGCGCTCCCTGGGAGCGACCGCGCCCCGCCCGCTTCAGCGCCGGCCGAGCGCCCCCCGCCTACCGGGTCCCCCCGAGCCCGATCGATACGCCGACCTGCCATACGACCAGGTTGGCCTCGCTGCGCGTCGGGTGCAGCGTGATGCTGCCGTCCGCATGGTCCTCGATGTCGCCCTCGCGCAGGTACTCGACCTCGCCGTTCGACAGGTAGCGCGCGCCCAGATCGATCGAAACCGAGCTCGACCCGATCGTCAGCGGGATGTACAGCCCACCCCCGGTCGACCACGCGAACGTCGCGTCATCGAAGTTCCGGGTGCTGGCGAAGTCATCACTCTCCGATGTGCCGCGTACGGACGACGTCGTGGCGAAGTACGAGAAGCCGGCGCCGGCGTTCACGTACGCCCGTACCGGGCCCGAAGGAACCATGAGCTGCGGCCCGATGCTGCCGAACACGATGTCGTTGCTCGTGGTCAGGTCCACCAGGATGCGGCAGCCGATGGTCGGGCTGAGGCACACCGTCCGGGTCTCCCGCCCGTAGTTCACGAACCCGCCATCCACGCGAAGGCTAAGCGCGCCCGCGGGATCGAGCCGGACCAGCAGGTGGCCGCCGATGCCGAAGCCCACGTCGATGTAGTCGTCGAACTCGCCCACTGGCTCGGCGATGAACAGGCCGCCGCCCGCGTACGCGCGTACCGGCCGCCGGCCGGCCTCTGCCGGCGCCTGCGCGTGGGCCCGCGCGGGCAAGAGCAGAAGCACGACTGCGAGAACAGCAAACGGGGCGCGCATGTTCTCCTCCCGGACGGGGATCCCGATGAGCTGCTCGACTGCCGGCGGCGCTGGCGGGCCGCCTCGCCACAGCCGTACGCGGGCCGGCGCTCGCGTGTTCCGCGCGCACACCGGCCCCGCCGCCCAACAGGAATCCGACCGGGCGGTCACGCGCCGCTTGCCGCCGCGGTGACGCCCCCCTGCCGGCGCTGCTCCACGCCCTGGCCGCCAGCGCGCTGAGCCCGGTGGCGCCCGCCCGGCGCGCGCCCCCTCGCCGCGCTGGGCCGCAGCACCACCGGCTTCCGGGCCGCTTTCGAGGCTGGCATCGTGCGTCTCTGGCAACTCGCCGCGCTGGTCTTCAGCAGCACCTTCCGGGCCGGGCACGTGCCCGCGGCCGACCGTGCCGCGGTCGAGCGCGAGGGCAGCCACGCGCTCGAGCTACGCCGGCTTCCTTGCGACGGTGCTGTGCTGGTGGGAGCTGGTGGGTCCGGCGGGGCCGCCGCGCCGCGCGTTCGGCGCGGGGCTGCTCGACCCCTCAGGCGCCATGATTCGAGGCGTGGTCCCCGGCACGCTGCTCACGCCGAGCGAGCGGACGTGGTGCCGCGCATCTCGCGACCGCCCTGCGGTGGGGTCTGACATCGCTCGGAGATCAGCCGCTCGCGGGCGCGCTCAGGCGCGTGCCGGTGAGGGTGATCGCCCCGGGCGCCCTGGCGCCCGTCGTCGTCCACGGCCTGCGCCATGCGGGCCGGCGTGTGTGCCAGGAGGCCCGGGCAGGACAGCACGCGCCGCGGGGCGCGCGGCCAGCCGCCGCCGATGCGGCCCTACACCGATGCCGGCCGCGCCGCTACTGCGCGCCGCCGGCCTCGCGCCGAAGCGGGTTGCCGTCCGGCGACACGAGGTACCACTCGGCACCGAACCCTTCGACATCCTGCCCGTTCGTGTCGCCCGGCTTCTGGTCGCGGGCGAAGTAGTAGAGCGGCCAGCCGTTGTACGTGACCTGCCTCGCCCCGTCCCGGCGCTCCACCGTGCCGAGCATCGGCCCGCGGACCGCCGTATCGGCCGCGACGGGCTGGCCCCCGCTGAGCAGCGGCGGCCACGCCTGCGCGCACGCGTCGTAGCAGGTGCTGGCCCGCTGGCCGCCCGGGGCGGCGGCGGTGTCCGCGAGGAACAGGTACAGCGAGCGGCCGCTCGCATCGGTGAGGTACGTGCCCAGCCCCTCTTTCTGCCGGACGCCGAGCTCCGCGGCGCCAGGCGCGGGCGTGGGCGTGGGCGCCGGCGCGACCTCGGGCGCCTCTTCCCTCGCCCCTTCCTCCACGGGCTGCGGCTCGCATCCCGCGGCGGCCGCCAGCAGGAAGGCGAGTGCAGTGCATGCGCCAGCCGTTCTCGCCATTGCAGCATCCCCTCCGGCCCGAGTACGTTCCGCGCGACACAGCGCGCACCGTCCACACGCGCAAGAGCCGTGCGCAACCGGAACGCCGGCGGCCGGCCGGCGCAGTCCCCTCCCCCGAATCGCCGACTCAGTGCGCGGGCTCGAACGCCCAGCACACGACCCCGATGGCCGTCACCAGCAGGCCGATCAGCGGCGGCCACCAGAGCTCCGTCATGAAGAGCGCGAACGTCAGCAGAACGCCGAGTGCAGTGACGAGCGGCCAGAACGACGGCCTCGGCAGGTGCAGGTCCTCCGGCGGCGCGCCGGTGGCGAGTGCGCGGATCGTCTCTCCGTCATCGCGCAGCGGCTCCCGGCTGCGCACGGTTGGGATCTGGGCGAAGTTGTACGGCGGCGGCGGGGACGTCGTCGCCCACTCCAGCGTGTACGCGCCCCACGGGTTGTCCCCCGCCGGCTGGCCGCGCCGCCAGCTCCGGAGCAGGTTCCACGCAAAGACGAGGACCCCCGCCGCCTGCACGAACGCGCCGAGCGACTCGATGAAGTTGATCGTGCCCAGGTTCAGCTCGGCCGGGTAGGTGAAGATGCGCCTCGGCATCCCCAGCAGCCCCGCGAAGTGCATGGGGAAGAACGTCAGGTTCACCCCGACGAACATGAGCCAGAAGTTCCACTTCCCCAGCCGCTCGTCCATCAGGCGGCCCGTGATCTTCGGGAACCAGTAGTAGATCGCGCCGAACGCGATCATGATGATGGCGCCGACGATCACGTAATGGAAATGCGCGACCACGAAGTACGTGTCGTGCTGCTGGAGGTCCGACGGCGCCACCGCGTGCATCATCCCCGAAACGCCGCCGATCGTGAAGAGCGCGATCAGCCCGATCGCGAAGAGCATCGGGGTGGTGAAGCGGATCGCGCCGCCCCACATGGTCCCCAGCCAGTTGAAGATCTTCACGCCGGTGGGGATGGCGATGAGCATCGAGCTCACCGCGAAGAAGGAGTCCGCGATCGGCCCCAGTCCCGTCGTGAACATGTGATGCGCCCACACGCCCCAGGAGATCATCCCGATCAGGATCCCCGAGTAGACCATCGTGCCGTAGCCGAAGAGCGGCTTCCTCGAGAACGCGGGCACGATCTCGGACATCATCCCGAAGGCGGGCAGCACCAGGATGTAGACCTCGGGATGTCCGAACATCCAGAAGAGGTGCTGCCAGAGCACGGCGTTGCCGCCTGCCGCCGTGACGAAGAAGTTGGCGCCGTAGAATCGGTCGAAGCTGAGGAAGATGAGCGCGACGGCGAAGACCGGCAGCGCCGTGATCAGGAGGAAGCTCGTCACCAGCGTCATCCAGGTGAAGAGCGGCATGCGCATGAGCCGCATCCCTGGAGCGCGCAGGTTTACGATCGTGGTGATGAAGTTGATCCCGCCCAGGATCGAGCTGATCCCCGTGATCTGGAGCCCGAGCGCCCAGAAATCCATGTTGAGGCCGGGCGAGTACTGCGCGCCGGTGAGCGGCGCGTAGCCGAACCACCCGCCGTTCGGCGCGGCGCCGAAGAGAAAGCTGGAGTTGAGGAAGAGCGCCCCGAAGAGGAAGACCCAGTACGACAGCGCGTTGAGGCGCGGGAACGCGACGTCGCGTGCGCCGATCTGGAGCGGGATCAGGTAGTTGAAGAACGCAACACCCAGTGGCATGGCGACCAGGAAGATCATGGTCGTGCCATGCATCGTGAAGATCTGGTTGTACGCCTCCGCGGAGAGGAACGTGTTGTCGGGGCGGGCGAGCTGGATCCGGATCAGCAGCGCCTCGATTCCTCCCACCAGGAAGAAGAGGAGCGAGGTCGCGCCGTACATGAGGCCGATCCGCTTGTGGTCCACCGTGGTGACCCAGCTCCACACGGTCTCCCAGAAGCCGCCGGCGCGGCGCGAGCGGTCGGCGGCGAGCCGTCTCGTTGGCGTGGTCAGGGTGCTCCCCATGGCGTCAATCTCCAGGGATCGAAGGTCGGAGGCCGCCGTCCCTCATTGCTCGCGCACCATGCGCAGGCTCTCGAGGTAGGCGACGACCGCCTCGACCTCTTCATCGGTCAGGTTGGTCGGCGGCAGCCCGCCCGGCCCCCCTTTGGTGCCGGGCATGAGCGCGCCCGGCTTCACCGCCTGCGGGTTCCGGATCCAGGTCGCCAGATTCTCCGGCGTGTTCTCGAGCACGCCGGCGCCGATCGCCCAGCGGTCACCCAGGTTCGTCAAATTCGGCCCGATCGCTCCGCGCGCGTTCGTCCCGTTGATGGTATGGCAAGCGATGCACGCGCTGCGCATGAAGATTTCCTGGCCGCGCGCGGCCAGCGAGCCCTCGGGCGGCGCGGGCGGCGCCTTCATGTGCTGGACCCATGCGTCGAACGCGTCCTCATCCACCGCCACGGCCCGCATGCGCATGAGCGCGTGCGAGGCCCCGCAGTACTCCGCGCACTGGCCCGAATAGACGCCCGGCTCGTTGATGGTGAAGGTGAGGTAGTTCAGGCCGTCGCCGCGTTCCACGGCGTCCAGCGGGATCGGGTTGGTGTCGCGCTTCCCGCCGAGCCGTGGGACCCAGAAGCTGTGCACCACGTCGGCGGACCGCAGCCGGAGGCGGACCGGCCGGCCGACCGGGAGGTAGAGCTCGTTGGCGGTCACGACGTCGTACTGCGGGTAGCGGAACTCCCACCACCACTGGTGGCCGATCACATCCACCACCAGTGCGTCGTCAGGAGGAGGCGCTTCGACCGCGAAGATCGTCCGTACCGTCGGGATGGCGATCGCGACCACGATCGCGGCCGGCACGAGCGTCCAGAGGACCTCGAGCCCCGTGTGCCCGTAGACCTGGCGCGGCTCCCCCTGGCCGGGCCGGTGGCGATAGCGGATGATCACGTAGATGAGCAGGACCTCGACCAGGACGAGGATGCCCATCATCCACCAGAAAGCGCCCGCGAGGACGTCGTTGACGCTGGTGCCGAAATCGGTGACGGGGCGGAAGGTGGTCTGGGGGTACTCGCCGGCGCAGGCGGAAAGGGCAGCGACGAGCAGGATGGCCGCCAGTGCACGCGGGAGCGTGCGCTCCCGGTGCCGCTGCGGCCGCGAGGCCGGCGCTCCGTTGCCCGACAAGACCCTTGGAGAACGCCGGCAATCGTGCCGGCACCCCCGCCGCGGATGTTCGATCATGTCCGACCTCTCGCGCGAGCCGTCGGAGGTCGGTTGCCACTTCGGCATCGTCCAGTGATCCCCGTCACTCCCCGCCGGGCCCGCTCTTCGCTCGGAGCTAAAGAATTCCGTTCCAGGTTTTTTTCGCGCCCTGAATCTCGGCGGTCGTTTCCGGCCCCGCTGTGACTCAGATCACACTCGATCGCCCCGGAGGAACGCCGCCGGCAGGGGTGGCCGAAGCGCCCTGGGCCCGTTCGTGGCGACGAGCGGGCTTGCCCCCGGGCTCCGCCCCGGGTGCCGACTGCTCGGGCGCGTGCGGCGCCGGATGCGCCGCGCCCATCCCCATGCGCGCGAGCCTGAGGTTGCCGAAGATCGCGAAGCCGACAGGGAACCTGGTCCCGTAGAACGGCTCGGGGCGGTCTCCGACGAAGCACAGCGAGAGACCCGCCCCGACCCCGACCAGCAGGTGGCCGAGCGGCGCGAACTGGCGCAGGTATCCCAGGTGCAGCTTGCCGATCGTGAAGACCTCCTCGTCCAGGCGCTGGACCCCGAGCGCCAGCTCCTCCCCCGTCTTCCCGACCCACTCGGCGCGGCCGAAGAAGACGTGCCGCTCGTCCAGGTCCAGCGTGCTCTCGAGGAGGACGCCGTGCGTGGCGGGCGCGCCATCCTCATCGTTCCGGCCCCAGACGAGTGCGCTCGCCCACCAGCCGTTCTCCCCCACGGGCCGGTGATGCGCCGCGGACGCCGTGACCCGGAACACATCGATGCGGGGCTCGCCCGGCTCGTGCTGCTCCGCCTCGTTCAGGTTGGCCGCCGAGAACTGGAGCGTCCACTGCCCGGAGGGGAGGTACCAGACGCGGCCGCCGTAGGAGTCGAGCGGCGCGAGGTCAATGCCGTAACGGTCGTCGTCCGGCTCGCGGCCGTTGAAGACCGAGCCCTCGACCTTCCAGCGCCGGCCGAACAAGCCGGCCGTCAGCACGCCGAAGCTGATGTGGGTCGCATCGTGCCAGTGGTGATTGATGGGCGCGAAGAGGTTGAGCAACGCCGAAGGCCGGTGCGGGTAGGCCGCCGGCCCCAGCGCGGGCTCGCCCGCCGGCGCGGCATACACCTGGAAGGCGAGGTCCTCCGCCAGGGCGCGCTCGTACAGCGCGGCCAGCTCCATGAACAGGTCATGGGGGTGCTGGCGGTCGTGCAGCGGCCCGCGGTCGGCGCAGAACTCGCCCGTCGCCAGCAGGTCCGGGTAGCCGCACTCGCCCACGGTGATCGGCTCGGCGCTCAGCATGGCGCGCAGCGTGATGTCGCCGCCGGCCAGCGGCCGCCGTGCCATCCCCATGATCCAGTTCACGCTGCCGAGCTGCTCATCCCCGCGCTCGCTCCCCTCGTCGATGTACTGGAGGAAGACGTTGCCGTGGAGCATGAGCCCCCACGCACCCGCCCTCCAGTGCAGGGCGTACATGGGCGAGGAGTCCGGCAGCCACGCCGTACCCGAGCCCTCCCGCGTCCGCGGGATGCCGAGCGGCCCGGCCATCATGTCGTCCATGCCCATCGCGCGGGCCGTGTCCGCGACGCCGTGCGGCGCGCCGCCGGATCGCGGCGGGTGCTCCTGTCCCCGCACCGGTTGCACGGCCACGGCGAG
The DNA here is from genome assembly GCA_036381195.1 of Longimicrobiales bacterium. Taxonomy (GTDB): domain Bacteria; phylum Gemmatimonadota; class Gemmatimonadetes; order Longimicrobiales; family RSA9; genus RSA9. Next base: position 49,301 of record DASVDH010000087.1, read on the forward strand.
CAGGATGGCCACGAACGCGAGACGGGACCGGTTCCCGCCCGGGTCCGGTCCCCCACGGGATTCTTGCTTCAGCGGCCGGATAGGCCCCTCCCCTCGATCGGTCTCTGGGGCGGGGCGGTGCAACCGCCGTACCCGGCGGGATCGGCTGTACCCGGCGGGATCGGCGCTGGTTGGGAAGCTCCATCCCCGATCTGGACGGGGAGGGCAACGTCGAGAGCCTGCTGGACGAGCCGTACTACGCCACTTCCCACGGGAACAACAACATCCTGCCGGAACACGCTGCCGGGCGCGCCACGCACGCTGCGCGTGTCGCTCACGGCGAACCGCTGACCGCGGCCCGGCGGGCTGCTTCCGCGCGCGGATGGAAGGGGGTCCGGCCACGCGTGGATCTCTCCGGCGGATCGGGGGCCGTGCGTTTCACAAAGGAAAACGCCCCGGTGGAAGGACCACCGGGGCGCGGCACAGCCGACTTGTGTGCAGTGGTCGCAGTAGGATTCGAACCTACGACCTCACGGATGTGAACCGTGCGCTCTAACCAGCTGAGCTATGCGACCAGTGCCGCGCGGAGCCGGGCGTTCGGGGCGTTCGGCGCTTCATACGGGGCCCGCCCCCGCGCGATCCGTTTTCAGTACCCCCACGGGGAATCGAACCCCGGTTTCCTGGCTGAGAACCAGGTGTCCTAGGCCACTAGACGATGGGGGCGCAGACTTGAAATATATTGCTTCCCGGGCGTCGGTCAACCCCGCCCTCTCGCCCTTTCCGTCGCCTCCTTTCGCCGTTCGTCGCCTTCTTTCGCCCTTCGTCGCCCTCTGTCACCCTCCGTCGCCCTCCTGTCGCTCGACGCCCCCGCGCTCGGCCGCTCGTGCCAGTACGTGCCGGTTCTGCGCAGTTTGAGGCGGCGGTGCGCGGCCGCGGCCGCCCCTCCCGCGCAGGCCGGCCTGGTCCGCTCCGCCGCCCCATCGGGCTCTGTATGCGGGAAGTGTTGGTGGCCCTCTCCGGTCGCCTCGCCCTCCGCCGCGGAGCGCATCTCGCGGTTTCCGGAGCCGCGGAGCCAAGGCAGGCCGGCGCCGTTTCATCGGCCGGGCCAGGGTCGGCCGGCGCCGCGGCTCGGCCACACGCGCCCGCCTTCCGGGCTTCGGCGGCGACGCACGCGACCAACAGGTCCCGCGGACAGAGCACCAGTGTCGCGCGAGGGGGAAAGGTGCTTGCCGGCGCAAGGTCGTCGCCGGTCGGCGCCGCGCGCCTGTCTCATTCTCGCATGGAAGCCGCCCGCTTGGCCCATTGCGGCGGGCGCGTCCGCCGAGGTGAACGTGCGTAGCTGCGAAGACCGTAGCCGCGGGGCCGCGGCCGCGGGCTTCCCGCCCCAGCGCTGCGGAAGGCCGGGAACACTTGACGTCACCGCCGTTTATCCCACGGTACCGGAGCAGTAGCGCGTTTCCGGCGCTCTCTCCGGCCACGGAAAAACAGTCCCCTGGCAGGTTCGAAATGCCGGTCCCGCGCGCAGCGGTGCGGGCCGGCCCGCGAAGGAGCATCCCATCCGCAGTCGTCACCCACGGAACGTACGGCGAGGGCGTACCGCGCTCGTGCTGGGCGCGCTGGTGGCGCTGGGCGTGGTCCAGCCCTGCGGCGCCCGCGCACAGGACCGCAACCCTCCGCGCGTCGTCGGGTCGGCGGAGGCCCTCTCTCCGCCCATCCGCATCGCCGGGCTGGACGAGCGTCCCGCCCCGCCGCTCGAGTTCAGCCGTGCATGGCTGGGCCGCGTCGCGCAGGTGAGGCGGCGCCGGGCCGAGCTGCGCGCCGCCGGGCGACTGGACGGCGCCGACCCCCGGACCCTGGCAGACTCGGGCGCGGCCCTGAAGGGCGTGCTGCGCGTTCCCGTCATCCCGGTCCGCTACGCGGACGTGCCCGTGCCCTTCCCTGAGCAACGCCTGGCCGACCGCCTGTTCGGCGCGAGCCGAGGGGATACGCTGAGCTACGCGGACTACTGGCGCGAGGTCTCGGGCGGGCTGCTCGAGGTGCAGGGCGTCGTCGCGCCCTGGGTCCGGCTGCCGCGCGGCGCGGACCACTACCTTGCCCGGCGCGAGCACGGCTGGGCGCGGTTCGGCCGCGTCGCCGAGTTCCGCGCCGAGGCGCTCCGCGCCGCGGACGCCGCCATTGACTTCGGCGAATTCGACAACGACGGCCCGGACGGCATCCCGAATTCCGGTGACGACGACGGCTACGTGGACTTCGTGGCCTTCGTCTACGCGACGGACTGCCGCGGGGATGGTCGCGCGGGCGCGATCTGGCCGCACCGCGGCGCGATGCCGCCCTACGCGACCGCGGACTCGGCGGCCAACGGCGGGCGGATCCACGTCTCGGACTACGTGATCCTGCCCGCGCAGGAGAGCGGCACGTGCGAGCCGATGCACATCGGCCTGCTGGCGCACGAGACCGGCCACGCACTCGGCCTGCCCGACCTCTACGATTACGACGGCTCCTCGCAGGGCATCGGCGCCTGGGGGCTGATGGGCACGGGCAGCCACAGCATGCCGTTCTCGCCCGCGCACCCCGGTGCATGGGAGAAGGAACTGCTCGGCTGGGTGCGCGTGCAATGGATCCGGGGCGACACGGCCGGGCTCGCCATCCCGGCGGTCGGTGCCGCGCGCACCGTGTTCCGCTACGACCTGCCCGGCCGCGGCGGCGAGTACCTCCTGCTCGAGAACCGGCGGCTCGAGGGCTCGGATGCGCACCTGCCCGGCCCGGGCCTCCTCGTGTGGCGCGTGGACCCCGAACCCGCCGAGCTCGGCCTGTGGAACAACGACGAGCGCCGCCCCGCGGTCGCGCTGATCGAGGCGGATGGCAAGGGCGAGCTGGCACGCGGCCACGTCGCCGACGCAGGCGACCCGTTCCCGGGCGAGTCGCACCGAACCGCGCTCGCGCTCGATCCACCCGCCGCCTTCCGGCTCTCCAGCATCGCGGAAGAGCCGGATGGGTCGGTGCAGGTGGACGTGGAGGTCGGCTTCGAGGCGCCTGCGCTAGTCGCCGCGCCGGACGAGCTGCACTTTGCCGTGCTGCCCGGCGACACAGCGCTCGGCCAGGTGGTACGCGTGCAGCCGGAGGCCGGCGCGCCCGCCACGTGGTCCGCCGAGGCCTCGGCGGAGTGGCTGGAGGTCGAACGGGTGGGGAACGCGCTG
>DASVDH010000088.1:0-23519 GCA_036381195.1 Longimicrobiales bacterium
ATGGTGATGCCGGGCGACAACGTGCAGATGGAGATCGAGCTGATCACGCCGATCGCCATGGAGAAGGAGCTGCGCTTCGCCATCCGCGAGGGCGGCCGCACCGTCGGCGCCGGCGTCGTCACCGAAATCCTGCAGTAGGGCCGAGGGAAACGAGATCATGGCGGGCAAGATCCGCATTCGGCTGAAGGCGTTCGATCACGCGGTGATCGACCAGACGGCATCCGACATCGTGCGGACGGCGGAGAAGACGGGCGCACGCGTGAGCGGGCCGATTCCGCTGCCGACACGCATCCAGCGGTGGACGGTCTTGCGCTCGCCCCACATCGACAAGAAGAGCCGCGAGCAGTTCGAGCTGAAGACGCACAAGCGTGTCATCGACATCATGGACTCGCGGCCACAAACGATCGACGCACTGACGAAGCTGGATCTGCCGGCCGGCGTGGACGTGGAGATCAAGGTCGACTGAGGCGACGGACGCATGGCGGCGATTATCGGGCGCAAGCTGGGCATGACCCAGCTCTTCGACGAATCCGGGGCGGTCGTCCCGGTGACGGTGGTCGAGGCGGGGCCGTGTCCGGTGGTGCAGGTGAAGACCCGGGACAAGGACGGCTACACGGCGATCCAGCTCGGGTACGGGGTCAGGAAGGAGTCGCGGGCGACTCGCCCGGAGCGCGGGCATGCCCGGCGCGCGGGGCTCGAGTACGTGCCGCGCACGCTGCGCGAGTTCCGGGTCGACGAGCCGGACGCATACCAGCCGGGCCAGCAGCTCACGGTGGAGCAGTTCGAGCCGGGCCAGCGGGTGCGGGTGACGGGGACGACCAAGGGGAGAGGCTTCCAGGGGGTGATGAAGCGGCACGGCTTCGGCGGTCGTCCGGGGTCGCACGGTCATCCCAAGGCCCGCAATCCGGGGACGCTGGGGCCGGGGACGAACCCGTCGCGCGTCATCAAGGGGAAGCGCCTGCCGGGGCAGATGGGGAACGCGCAGCACACGGAGAGGAGCGTGCGCGTGGAGAGGATCGACCCCGAGCGGAACCTCATCTTCCTGCGGGGTGGTGTTCCCGGGGCGCGCAACAGTCTGGTCCTGATCAGCACGCTGTGATCGTGACGTGGAGGGCGGGCTGAGCCCGCCACGGGGGTGACGATGTTCAAGGCACCGGTGTTCACGGCCGAAGGAGAGAAGACGGCGGAGCGGGAGCTCCCGGGCGTGCTCTTCGATGGCGTCGTGCACGAGCCGGCGATGTGGCAGACGGTGAAGGCGTACCTCGCGAATCAGCGTCAAGCCACGGCGGCGACGCGCCGGCGCGGCCAGGTATCGGGGGGCAACCGGAAGCCGTGGCGGCAGAAGGGGACCGGCCGCGCGCGGCAGGGGTCGACCCGCGCCCCACAGTGGCGCGGCGGCGGCGTCGTGTTCGGACCCACGCCGGAGCGGAATTACCACCAGGCCGTCCCGAAGAAGGTGCGCTGGCTGGCCCGCCGCTCGGCGTACAACGCGAGAGCGCAGGACGAGGCGATCGTTCTGGTCGAGGGGCTCGACTTCGAGGCGCCGAAGACGAAGCGGATCGTGGCGCTGCTGGAGAGCACGGGCGCGAGCGGCAACGTCCTGATCCTGACGGACGGCCACAAGCCGCTCGTGTATCTGTCGGCGCGCAACATCCCGGGTGTCCAGGTCGCCCCGTTCGGTTACGAATCGGCGTACGACGTCCTGTGGGCGGATACGCTGGTCATCGAGGCGTCGGCGCTCGAGCGGGCGGCGGAGGTGGCCCATGCGTGATCCCAGGGAAGTGGTGATCCGGCCGGTCGTGACGGAGCGCTCGACCGACCTGGCGGACAGCCGAGGCACGTACACGTTCATCGTTGCGCGGGACGCGAACAAGATCGAGATCCGCAGGGCGATCGAGAGGTTGTTCGACGTCCGGGTGAGGGACGTGCGGACGATGAACTATCGGGGCAAGCTGCGGCGCGTCGGTCGCAGCCTGGGCCGGCGGCCCGCGTTCAAGAAGGCGCTGGTCCAGCTCGCGGAAGGCGAACGAATCGACGTGTACGAGGGGGTCTGAATGGGCATCAAGAAGTTCAAGCCGGTGACGCCCGGGACCCGCTTCCGCGCGGTGAGCGTGTACGAGGAGATCACGCGCCAGGGACCCGAGAAGTCGCTGACGGAGCCGCTCCGCCGCAGCGGGGGGCGGAACCACCACGGGCGGATCACGTCCCGGCGGCGGGGCGGGGGAGCCAAGCGGCTGTACCGGCGGATCGACTTCAAGCGGGACAAGTTCGGCATCCCCGCGCGGGTGGCGGAGATCGAGTACGACCCGAACCGTTCGGCGAACATCGCGTTGCTGCACTACGCGGACGGCGAGAAGCGCTACATCCTGCACCCGGTGGGCGTGCGGCAGGGGGACACGGTGATCAGCGGCCCCGGCTCCGACATCCGGACGGGCAACGCGCTGCCGCTGGCGGAGATCCCGCTCGGGACGGTGGTCCACAACGTGGAGCTCAAGCCGGGCAAGGGAGCCCAGATGGTGCGGTCTGCGGGCGCCGGCGCGCAGGTCGTGGCGAAGGAAGGGGACTACGTCACACTGCGGCTTCCGTCGACCGAGGTGCGGATGGTCCGCAAGGAGTGTCTGGCCACGATCGGGCAGGTGGGGAACGTGGACCACGAGCTCCAGAGCCTCGGAAAGGCGGGCGCGAGCCGCTGGCGCGGCCGCCGGCCGAAGGTGCGCGGCGTGGCGATGAACCCCATCGACCACCCGCTGGGCGGCGGAGAGGGCAAGACGTCGGGAGGACGTCCGCCCGTTTCGCCATGGGGCAAGCCCGAGGGCAAGAAGACGCGCAAGCGGAAGAAGCAGTCGAACAAGTACATCGTCCGGAGCCGCCGGCGCGGGAAGGCGACGACCTGAGCATTGGGTAGCGAGAGGCAATGGCTCGATCGGTGAAGAAGGGCCCGTACATCGACGCGAAGCTGCTCGAGAAGATCCGGGAGATGAACAGCCGGGGCGAGAAGCGGGTCATCAAGACCTGGGCGCGCGCGTCGACGGTGTCTCCGGAGTTCGTCGGGCACACGCTGGCGGTGCACAACGGGAACAAGTTCATCCCGGTGTACATCACGGAGAACATGGTGGGTCACAAGCTCGGGGAGTTCGCCCCGACGCGGCTCTTCCGGGGCCACGGCGGCAAGCTCGCCGACAAGAGGAGCAAGGCCAAGTAGGCGGAGTGCGATGGAAGCCCGTGCGATCAGCAAGTATGTCCGGCAGAGCCCCCGCAAGATGCGGCTGGTCATCGACCTCATCCGGGGGCGGAGCGTGGGCGAGGCGTACGCGCTGCTCCAGTATTCCAAGAAGCGCGCCGCCGAGAGCATCGACAAGACGCTGAGGTCGGCGGTCGCGAACGCGCGCGCGAAGGCCGAGGCGTCCGGCGAGCTCGTGGATGTGGACGATCTGTACGTGAAGGAAGCCTACGTCAACGAGGGGCCGCGGCTGAAGCGCTGGCGCGCTGCCGCGCAGGGCAGGCCGGCGCCGATCCGGCGGCCGACCAGCCATGTGGTGATCGTGGTCGACCGGAAGGATTGAGATGGGTCAGAAGACGCATCCACGCGGGCTCCGGCTCGGTATCGTCAAGCCCTGGAAGTCGCGCTGGTACGCGGAGCGTCAGTTCGGCCAGTTCCTGGCCGAGGACGAGACGATCCGCAAGTACCTGCATCGCCGTCTCTCGCACGCCGCGATCTCCGAGGTGGAGATCGAGAGGAAGCCGCAGAAGATCGTGGTGACGGTGCACACGGCGCGGCCGGGGGTGGTGATCGGCAAGCGCGGCGCCGAGGTGGACAAGTTGCGGGACGAGCTCGCGCACCTGACCAGGAGCGAGGTCTCGATCAACGTCGAGGAGGTCAAGCGGCCGGAGCTGGATGCGCAACTGGTCGCGGACAACGTGGCGCACCAGCTCACCCAGCGGATCTCCTTCCGGCGCGCCATGAAGCGAGCGGTCCAGGCCGCCATGCGCGCTGGCGCCGAGGGGATCAAGATCCAGACGGGCGGGCGTCTGGGCGGGGCCGAGATCGCGCGTACGGAGGGGTACCACGAGGGGCGGGTCCCGCTCCACACGCTGCGGGCGGACATCGACTTCGCCCGCTCGACGGCCAAGACGACGTACGGGACGATCGGGGTCAAGGTCTGGATCTTCAAGGGCGAGGTCGTGGAGGACCGGCGGGGCCGGACCTATTCGACGGGCGCCTGAGGGGGGCGACACGCGATGCTAGCGCCGAAGAGAGTCAAGTACCGGAAGCAGCAGAAGGGGCGGATGCGGGGGATGGCCACGCGCGGCAACACGGTCGCCTTCGGAGATTACGGGCTGCAGGCCCTGGAGCCGGCCTGGATCACGAACCGGCAGATCGAGGCTGCGCGTGTGGCGCTGACGCGCCACATCAAGCGCGGCGGCAAGGTCTGGATCCGGATCTTCCCGGATAAGCCGGTGACGAAGAAGCCGGCCGAGACGCGGATGGGCAAGGGGAAGGGGAACCCGGAGTACTGGGTCGCCGTGGTGAAGCCGGGGCGGATCATGTTCGAGCTGGAAGGGGTCGCCGAGCCGGTCGCGCGGGAGGCCTTCGCGCTGGCGGAGGCCAAGCTGCCGATCAAGTGCCGATTCATCGTGCGGGAGCGGCCGGCGGAAGGAGGTCAGGCGTGAACGCCGCGGAGATTCGCGATCTGACGGACGAGGAGATCCGGCAGCGGATCGTCGAGACGCAGGAGGAGCTGTTCCGGCTGCGCTTCCGCAGCGCCACGCAGGCGCTCGAGAACCCGGCGCTCCTGCGGCGGCTGCGGCGCGACATCGCGCGGATGAAGACGATCCTGCGGGAGCGGGAACTGAGAGAGAGTGAGCGCTGAGGTCCATGGCCGAGGAGACGAGGAAGCAGCGCAAGACGCGCGTCGGGGTCGTGGTGAGCGACAAGATGAACAAGACGGTCGTCGTGGCGGTGGAGCGCCGCATGGCCCACGGGCTGTACGGGAAGCAGGTGAGCCGGACCGCCAAGTATCACGCGCACGACGAAGAGAACGCGGCGCGCGAGGGGGACGTGGTGCGCATCATGGAGACGCGGCCGCTGTCCCGGACCAAGCGCTGGCGAGTCGTCGAGATCCTCGAACGGGCCAAGTGAGGCGGCGATGATCCAGCAGGAATCGATGGTGAAGATCGCCGACAACTCGGGCGCGAAGCGGGCGAAGTGCATTCGTGTACTGGGCGGGTCGAAGCGGCGTTACGCGCAGGTCGGCGATGTGATCGTGGTCGCGATCAAGGATGCCTTGCCGAATGGCACCCTGAAGAAGGGGGAGGTGGCCAAGGCGGTGGTGGTGCGGACGGCCAAGGAGATGCGGCGCAGGGATGGATCGTACATCCGCTTCGATGACAACGCGGCGGTCATCATCAACGACGCCGGTGAGCCGCGCGCGACCCGCATCTTCGGTCCGGTGGGCCGGGAGCTGCGCGAGAAGCGGTTCATGAAGATCGTGTCCCTGGCGCCGGAGGTGATCTGACATGGCGCGCGCGATTGGAGGCGGGCGGCATCGGGCCCGGAAGGAGCCGGTGCGCCGGAAAGTGCACGTCCGCCGCGGCGACCGGGTGAGGGTGATCCGCGGCAACTTCGCGGGCATGGAGGGGACCGTGCTGCGGGTGTTGCCGAAGGAGAACCGGGTGGTGGTCGAGGGTGTGAACCTGCGCAAGCGGCACCGGCGCCCGTCGCCGGACGATCCGGAAGGAGGGATCGTCACGTTCGAGGCGCCGATCCACGCGTCGAACGTGATGCTGATCGATCCGACGACGGGGGAGCCGACGCGAGTGCGCAAGCGGATAGGAGCGGACGGGACCAAGGAGCGGATCTCGGTCCGGAGCGGCAACCCGATCCCCAGGCCGGGGCCGTGAGCGGGGCGGAGTGATGAGCGTGAAGCCGAGATTGCAGAGGCATTACGAGGAGCGGGTCCGCAGCCGGCTGATCGAGCGGTTCGGCTACCGCAACCCGTACCAGGTGCCGCGCCTCGAGAAGATCGTGATCAACGTGGGGCTCGGGGAGGCGCCGAAGAACCCGAAGCTGCTGGATTCAGTGGTCGAGGAGCTCGCGCAGATCACCGGGCAGAGGCCGGTGGTGACGCGGGCGCGCCGGTCGATCTCGAACTTCGGGTTGCGCCAGGGCATGCCGATCGGCGCGATGGTCACGCTGCGGCGCGCGCGGATGTACGAGTTCCTGGACCGACTGATCAACATCGCGATTCCACGGATCCGCGACTTCCGGGGTCTGCCCACGCGCTCCTTCGATGGGCGGGGCAACTACACGCTGGGGATCAAGGAGCAGATGATCTTCCCGGAGATCGATTACGATCGCGTGCAGAAGATCCACGGGATGGACATCGTGATCGTCACCTCCACGGAGAAGGACGACGAGGCGTTCGCGTTGCTGAGGGAAATGGGTCTTCCGTTCCGGGGGGAGACGCCCGTGGTGGTGGCGGGCGAGGGTGTGTCTGGATCGGAGCAGTGACGGGCAGGAGCACATGGCGAGAAAGGCGTTGATCGAGAAGGCGCGTGCCGTGCCGAAGTATGCCGTGCGCAAGCGGAACCGCTGCGCGCGGTGCGGCCGGCCGCGGGCGTACTTGCGGAAGTTCGGGCTGTGCCGGATCTGCTTCCGGGAGATGGCGCTACGCGGCGAGATCCCGGGCGTGCGCAAGGCGAGCTGGTGAGGGGACGGGCGCGGCGCTGCACGGCCGGCAGGATTCGGATTCCTACAAGTCCGGCGGGGCCGGATACTATAGGAGAAGCGAGCGATGATGACGGATCCGATCGCTGACATGTTGACGCGTATCCGGAACGCCGGGCAGGCCCGGCACCGGCGCGTGGACATGCCGGTGTCGAAGTTGAAGACGGAGATCGCGCGCATCCTGAAAGAGAACCACCTCATCCACGACTACAAGGTGCTGGATGATGGGCGGCACGGGGTGCTCCGGATCTATCTCAAGTACTACCAGGACCGGCCGGTGATCCGGCACCTGGAGCGCTTCTCGCGGCCGGGCCTGAGGCAGTACCGGGGCGCGCGGGAGCTGCCGCGGGTGCGCGGCGGGCTCGGGCTGGCGATCGTCTCGACGTCCCAGGGCGTGATGTCGGATCGGGAGGCCCGTGCGCGCAATGTGGGCGGTGAAGTCCTCGCGCTGGTCTGGTAAGGGGAGGCGGCCGTGTCGCGAATCGGGAAGAAGCCGGTACCGATCCCCGGGGGGGTGACGGTCGCGGTGGACGGCACCACCGTGAAGGTCAAGGGCCCGAAGGGGGAGCTGAGCCGCACGTTCCGGCCGGAGATGCGGATCCGGGTGGACGACGGGCAGGTGGTGGTGGAGCGTTCCTCGGACAGCAAGACGCACCGCGCGCTGCACGGGCTGACGCGTGCGTTGATCGCCAACATGGTGCAGGGCGTGGCGGCGGGCTACCGGAAGACGCTGGAGATCGTGGGTGTGGGGTACCGGGCGGAGAAGAAGGGGAAGGTGCTGGTGCTGAACGTCGGGTTCTCGCATCCGGTGGAGTACCCGGAGCCGCCGGGTCTGACGATCTCGACGCCGACGCCGACGACAGTGGTCGTCGAGGGGATCGACAAGGAGAAGGTGGGGCAGGCTGCGGCGGAGATCCGGGCTGTCCGGCCGCCGGAGCCGTACAAGGGGAAGGGGATCCGGTACCAGGATGAGCAAGTCCGGCGCAAGGCCGGCAAGGCGGGCGCCAAGTAAGGCGCGGGGCAGGGGTCCGATGGCTGCGAGCAACAGTGCGACGGAGAGACGCGAGCGCCGGTACCGGCGGCACCGGCGGGTCCGCAAGAAGGTCGTGGGGACACCGGAGCGGCCGCGGCTGGTGGTGTACCGGTCGCTCAAGCACATGCAGGGCGAGCTGGTGGACGACGTCGGGCGGCGGGTGTTCCTGGGGGTGTCGACGCTTTCTCCCGCGTTGAAGGAGCTGCGGGAGAAGGAGGAGGCGACGAAGACGGAGCTGAGCCGGGCGGCGGGGAAGCTGCTGGCGGAGCGCGCGAAGGCGGCGGGGATCACGCGCGTCGTGTTCGACCGTGGCGGGTACCTGTACCACGGTCGCGTGGCCGCGTTCGCGGAGGGTGCCCGCGAGGGCGGACTCGAGTTCTAGGATCCGTGCGCTCGAAGGCGCTCGGGGAGATGTAGGCGAATGGCGAGAGAGCAGCGGTCTGGCGGCCGTCGCGGTCGTGCGGAAGGCGAACAGGTCGAGAACGTCATCCACGTGAACCGGGTGGCGAAGGTCGTGAAGGGAGGGCGGCGCTTCTCCTTCACGGCGCTCGTCGCGGTCGGGGACCGGGAGGGCCACGTGGGCATCGCGCTCGGCAAGGCCAACGAGGTCTCGGAAGCGATCCGCAAGGGGCTGGAGCAGGCGCGCCGGGAGATGATCGACGTCCCGATCATCGAGGGGTCGATTCCGCACGAGGTGCTGGGGAAGCACGGTGCGGGGCGGGTTCTGCTGAAGCCGGCGCGGCCGGGCACGGGCGTGATCGCGGGAGGGCCGGTGCGGGCCGTGCTGGAGGCGGCCGGCATCACGGATGTGCTGACGAAGAGCCTGGGCTCGAACAACCCGATCAACATGGTGCGCGCGACGATGGCGGGGCTGCGGGAGCTGGTCACGCCCGAGCGCGTGGCGGCCGAGCGAGGGATCACGGTCGAAGAGCTGGGGGTACGCCGTGCCTAAGAAGAAGGCGACGCAGACGGAGCCGGTGCGGCTGAAGATCACGCAGGTGCGGAGCGGAATCGGGCGGCCGGCGAAGCACCGGGCCACCCTCCGGGCCCTGGGCCTGCGGCGGCACCAGCACTCGGTTGTGCACGACGACAACCCGGCGATCCGCGGCATGATCTTCCAGGTCCGGCACCTGGTCCGGGTGGAAGAGCTGAGGGGAGGCGAGGGTTAGCATGGCGAAGCTGAGCGACCTGAGGCGGCCCGAGGGCGCGCATCGCGACCGCAAGCGGGTCGGCCGCGGCCCGGGGTCGGGCCTCGGCAAGACGAGCGGGCGCGGACACAAGGGTCACAAGGCGCGGACCGGCGGCAACACGCAGCCGTGGTTCGAAGGCGGCCAGATGCCGCTGCAGAGGCGCGTGCCGAAGCGTGGGTTCCACAACCCGTTCCGCAAGGTGTACGAGATCGTGAACCTGCGGGATCTCGATCGCCTGGAAGAGGAGACGATCACGCCCGAGGTGCTGGCGAGCCATCGGCTGGTTGACCTGGGCAAGGGCCGGCCGGTGAAGATCCTGGGCGATGGGCGGATCGGCCGGAAGATCACGGTACGGGCGCACGCGGTCAGCGCCGGCGCGCGCGCGAAGATCGAAGCCGCAGGCGGCGCCGTCGAGCTGTTGGAGACCTGAGCGTCATGGCGAACCCGATCGCGAACCTGCTCCGCATCCCGGAGCTGAAGCAGAAGATCCTCTTCACGCTCCTGGCGCTGCTGATCTATCGCGTCGGCGCGCACATCACCGTGCCGGGGCTCGATGTCCAGGTGCTGGAGGAGCAGTTCGGCCGGCTGCAGGGGACGCTGTTCGGGGTCTACGACATGTTCGTGGGCGGGGCGCTCTCCCGCGCGACGATCTTCGCGCTGGGGATCATGCCCTACATTTCCGCCAGCATCATGTTCCAGTTGTTGGCGGCGGTGGTCCCGACCATCGAGAAGATGCAGCGGGAAGGTGAGGACGGGCGGAAGAAGCTGACGCAGTGGACGCGGTATGCGACGGTCGGCCTGGCGTTCATCCAGGCGTACGGCTACGCCGTGTACCTGCAGAGTCTCCAGAACGCGGTGCTGTTCCCCGGTTTCGGGTTCCTGCTGTCGACCGCGCTGGTGCTGACGGCGGGGGCCGTCTTCGTCATGTGGCTGGGCGAGCAGATCACCGAGCGTGGCATCGGGAACGGGATGTCCCTCCTGATCTTCTTCTCGATCATCGAGGGCTTCCCGCGCGAGTTCGGCAATACCTGGGAGGCAGTGACCTCCGGGGTGCTTTCCCTGCCGAGGCTCGTGCTCCTGCTGGCGGTGCTGGTCGGCGTGGTGGCGGGCGTGGTCGGGATGACGATGGCCGCGCGGAAGATCCCCTTCCAGATCCCGCGGAAAGTGATGGGGCGCGGGCGGATCCGCGAGGGGCAGAAGAGCTTCATCCCGCTGCGGATCAATTCGGCGGGCGTGATGCCGATCATCTTCGCGCAGTCGATCATCATCGTTCCCGGCACGCTGGCGGCGTTCAGCAACGTGGGGATCCTGCGCTCGCTGTCGGATATCTTCCAGCCGGACAACTGGGTGTACTACGTCACGTACACGATCCTGATCGTCTTCTTCACGTACTTCTACACGGCGATCATCTTCAACCCGGTGGACCTGGCGGAGAACCTGAAGAAGCAGGGCGCCTTCATTCCGGGCGTCAAGCCGGGCGCGCGCACGGCGGAGTACATCGAGCGGGTCCTGGTCCGGATCACGCTGCCCGGTTCGCTCTATCTGGCGGCGATCGCGCTGCTGCCGTTCTTGATCTTCGACCTCTTCAACATCCAGACGTTCATCTTCGGTGGCACCTCGCTGCTGATCGTGGTCGGCGTCGGCCTCGACACCGTGAATCAGATGCAGCAGCACCTGCTGCTCCGGCACTACGAAGGGTTCATGAAGAAGGGCCGGGTGCGGTTCCGGGGCCGGCAGCGGTACATGTAACCGGGTAGGGAACGGGGATATGCCGGAGAGCCGTTCGGACGGGCAGGATCCGGAGACGGCCCGAGCGGCGCTGCTGGAGGGAGGGGTGGCAGGCCTGCAAGGGCGCCGACGAGCGCGAGGGCGGCAATGAACCTGCTCTTGCTCGGGGCTCCCGGTGCCGGGAAGGGCACACAGGGAGCCCTGCTTGCCGCACGGTACGGCATCCCGAAGATCTCCACCGGGGATCTGCTGCGGGAGGCGGTGGCCAAGGGTACGCCGTTGGGGCGGACGGCCAAGAGCTACATGGATGCAGGGGAGCTGGTCCCGGACGAGGTCATGCTCGGCCTGATCCGGGAAGAGCTCACGGCGGGCAAGGGGGCGGACACGAAGGTCGCGCGGGGCTTCGTTCTGGACGGGTTCCCGCGGACTCTGCGGCAGGCGGAGGGGCTGGACCGGCTCCTGGACGAGATCGGGCACCCATTGGACGCAGTGATCGTCGTCACCGTGCCGGATGAGGTGCTGGTCAGGCGGCTGAGTGGACGGCGGACATGCGCCCGCTGCGGGGCGGTGTACAACATTTACCTGGACCCGCCCCAGGTGCCGGGGATCTGCGACCGGTGCGGCGGAGAGCTCGTGGAGCGGGCGGATGATGCCGCTGCCACGGTGCGCAGACGGCTGGAGGTCTACCGGGAAATGACGGAGCCGTTGATCGCCTACTACGAGCGGAGCCGGACACCCGTGTACCGGGTGGACGGGAACAGGCCGGTCGAGGAGGTGCAGCGGGCGATCGTCGGGATGCTGGAGTCGTGATCCATCTGAGGACGCCGGCCGAGGTCGAGGCGATCGCGCGGGCGGGAGAGATCCTGGCGCGGCTGTTCGAGGCGCTCCCGGCACAGGTCCGGCCGGGCGTGACCACCGCCGATCTGGACGAATTCGCCGACGAGTTCATCCGCAGCCATCCGGGTGCGGTGCCCGCGTTCAAGGGGCTGTACGGGTTCCCTGCCAGCGTGTGCATCTCGGTGAACCAGGAAGTGGTGCACGGCATCCCGAGCCGCCGGCGGGTGCTGGCCGAGGGCGACCTGGTGAGCGTGGATGCGGGTGTGCGGCTCGAGGGCTGGTACGCGGATGCGGCGGTGACGCTGCCGGTGGGAAAGATCGACGCTGCGGCCGCGCGGCTGCTGCAGGTGACGCGGGAAGCCCTCGCCGCGGGGATCGCGCAGGCCGTGCCGGGGCGCCACATCGGAGACATCGGCCACGCGATCCAGCGGACGGCCGAGGAGGCGGGGTTCCAGGTGGTGCGGGACCTGGTCGGCCACGGGATCGGGCGCGAGCCGCACGAGGAGCCACAGGTGCCGAATTACGGGCGGCCAGGCCGGGGCGTGCTGCTGCGGGAGGGGATGGTGCTGGCGATCGAGCCGATGGTGAACGAGGGCGGGGCTGGGGTCGTGACGCTGCCGGACCGGTGGACGGTCGTGACGGCTGACCGGCGGCGGAGCGCGCACTTCGAGCACACGGTGGGCGTGACGGCCGAGGGTCCGCGGATCCTGACGGCGAGGGGGGCGGGGAACGGGAAGCCTTGATGGAAAAGGCCGGAAATCCTATATTTAAAAGCTGTTCGGTAAACTGAGGAGGGCCGGGCATGAAGGTCCGCAGCAGCGTAAAGCCGATCTGCGAGCACTGCAAGGTCATCCGGCGGCGGGGCGTGGTCCGGATCATCTGCAAGAAGAACCCGCGACACAAGCAGCGGCAGGGGTGAACGCATGGCGCGCATTGCAGGGGTCGATCTCCCTCGGAACAAGAGGATCGAGGTCGCACTCACGTACATTTACGGGATCGGCAACTCGACATCGCAGCGCATTCTTTCGCAGACCGGCGTGGATCCGGACCGGCGAGTGCACGAGCTCTCGGATGACGAGGTGAATCGGCTCCGGCGCGTCATCGAGAACCAGTACAAGGTGGAGGGTGCGCTGCGGACCGAGGTGTCCATGAACGTGAAGCGGCTGATGGACATCGGCTGCTACCGTGGACTGCGGCACCGGCGCGGCCTGCCGGTGCGGGGGCAGCGGACGCACACCAACGCGCGCACGCACAAGGGTGCCCGGCGTGCGATTGCCGGCAAGAAGAAGCCGCCGAAGAAGTAATCCAGGGAGCGAGGGCGAGGCATGGTCAAGGCCAAGGCGCGAGCCAAGCGGACGCGGCGGCACGTGGACGCCGAAGGCATTGCGCACATCAAGGCGACGTTCAACAACACGCTGATCACGATCACCGATCTGTCGGGGAACGTGGTGGCGTGGGGTAGCTCTGGGAAGTCGGGCTTCAAGGGCTCGAAGAAATCCACGCCGTTCGCGGCGACGGTGGCGGCGGAGCAGGTGGGGCGCGAGGCCGTGAACTTGGGGATGAAGCGGGTGCACATCCGGGTGCAGGGTCCGGGGAGCGGGCGGGAGTCCGCGATCCAGGCGCTCGCGGCCGCGGGCCTGCAGGTGAAGTCCATCCGGGATGTGACGCCGATCCCGCACAACGGCTGCCGGCCGCCGAAGAAGCGGCGGGTCTGAGCTGCCCGGGGCCGGGGCGAGGGCATGGAGCAGAGCGAGCCCCGGCGCGGGACGTAAACCGCCAGGCCGTCGGGCGGGAAGAAGTCCCGGACGAGGAGAACACGAGCGAGAGGAGAAGACGGTTCCGATCATGGGACGTTACACGGGTCCGGTCTGCAAGCTCTGCCGACGCGAGGGGCAGAAGCTGTTCCTGAAGGGGACGAGGTGCTACACGGAGAAGTGCCCGATCGAGCGGCGGAACTACGCGCCGGGGCAGCACGGGCTCGCGCAGGCGCGGAGGCGGAAGGCGTCCGACTACGCGCAGCAGTTGCGTGAGAAGCAGAAGGTCAAGCGCATCTACGGCGTTTCCGAGCGGTACTTCCGGAACCTGTTCGATCGTGCGGCGAAGCAGCCCGGGGTGACGGGCGACAACCTGCTGGTGGCGCTGGAGACCCGTCTGGACAACGTGGTGTACCGGATGGGGTTTGCTTCGAGCCGGAAGCAGGCGCGCCAGTTGGTGCGGCACCGGCACGTGCAGGTCAACGGGCGGATCGTCGACATCCCGAGTTTCCAGACGCGGCCAGGGGACGAGATCCGGATCAAGCCGACATCGAAGGACATCCTGCCGGTGCAGGCGTCGCTGGAATCGAAGAGCCGGCCGGAGACGGTGTCGTGGCTCGCCGTGGACGAGGCCACCCGGACGGGGCGGCTACTGGAGCGTCCGAGCCGGGCCGACATTCCGCTGGCGGTCCAGGAGCAGCTCATCGTCGAGCTCTACTCGAAGTAAGGGCTGACGGAGCGAGCGCTGCCGGTTGGCGCGCATCGCCTCGGGGATGATGGAGAGGCGGGCACCAGCGGGCTCCGGGATGGGCAACGAGAGGATACGACCAACCGGCCATGGGCCGGGGAGGTAGACCGTGGAGCTAGATCTGACCGGGTTGGTGCTGCCGCAGCGCGTGGAGACGTACCAGCGCTCGGAGGACGGGCGCACGGCCCAGTTCGTCATGGCGCCGCTGGAGCGGGGCTTCGGGCAGACGCTGGGCAACACCATTCGCCGGATCCTGCTGTCGTCGCTCCGGGGCGCCGCCGTGTGGGCGTTCCGGATGGATGGGGTGGTCCACGAGCACCAGACGGTGCCCGGGGTGGTGGAAGACGTGCACCAGATCATCCAGAACCTGAAGACGCTGGTGCTCAGTCTGGAAGGGGACAAGGAAGAGGCGACGCTCGAGCTGCACGCGAGCGAGGCGGGCGCCGTCACCGCCCGGATGATCGAGAAGACGGGGCGGGTGCGGATCCTGAACCCGGACCACCACCTCTTCACGCTGCAGGACGACCGGGACATTCACATGACCCTGTACGTCAACCGGGGTCGTGGTTTCGTGCCGGCGGAGCAGCACGCGCTCCCGAAGGGGAGTCCGGTGGACCTGGTGCGGGTGGACTCGATCTACAACCCGGTGTTGCGCGCCAACTTCACGGTGGAAGACACGCGTGTGGGGCAGCGCACGGACTTCGATCGTTTGACGATCCTGGTCGAGACCAACGGCAGCGTGACACCCGAGGACGCCGTGGCGTATGCCGCGGAGCTCGCGCGCAAGCATCTCGAGTACATGCTGCGGTTTGGGGAAGGGGCGGCGCCGGCGCCGCCGGTGCCGGGGGCGGTGCGGGTGCCGATGCCGCTGCGGGACCTGTTCCGTCGCTCGATCGAGGACCTCGCCGAGCTCTCGGTGCGGTCGGTGAACTCGCTGAAGAAGGAAAACATCATCACGCTCGGTGACCTCGTGCAGCGGACCGAGGAGGAGATGCTGGAGATCGAGAACTTCGGCGTGAAGTCGCTGGAGGAGATCCGGCAGTTCCTCCAGGATCACAACCTCCACTTCGGGATGAAGCTGGAGGAAGGCGAGGACGGGGAGCTGTATCTGGTGGAGGAGCCGGAGGCATCCGGTCCGGCGGAAGCCGAGGTCGGGGAGTCGGCGGAGGAGGAGCGGGAGAAATGAGGCACCGGAAGAAAGGGCGCCACTTCTCGCGCACGGCGGAGCACCGCCATCTGATGCTGCGGAACATGGCTGCGTCACTGTTCCGACACGGGCGCATCGAGACGACGGTCGCGAAGGCCAAGGAGCTGCGGCGGTTCGCGGAGCCCCTGATCACGAAGGCGAAGCGGGGAGACCTGCACGCTCGTCGGCTGGTGGCGCGGGAGATCCGGGACGCCGATGTCGTGGCGAAGCTGTTCAACGAAATCGGGCCGCGCTATGCGAGCCGCAATGGCGGGTACACGCGGGTACTCCAGCTGGGGCATCGGGCGGGTGATGCGGCGGATGTGGCCATCATCGAACTCGTCGAGTGAGCGATCATGACCCAAGGTGAGGCTCGACCCGGACGCCAGGGAAGTGCAGGCCGGTTCACGTGGCTGTGGATGATCGTCGCGGTGCTGATGGTCGCGGGGCTCATGGTGTGGCTCCGCGTGGCCACCGAGCCGACGCCGGTCGCGGTAGCGGAAGATCCGGCAGCGGAGGGCGCGGCGGAGGGGGGATTGGTGACCATCACGCTGGACGATCTCGCCCAGGATGCCGGCCGTTTCCAGGGCCAGGAGGTGCGGCTCGCGGACGTCCGCGTGGCGAGTCCGATGGGGGCGCAGTCGTTCTGGGTGGAGCTGCCCAACGGCTCGCCATACCTGATCCGGCTGCGCCCGGAGGTGATCGCCGGCGGGTTCGCGATCCAGAGGGGTGCCGTGGTGACCGTGACGGGCACGATCCACGCGATGTCGGACTCGGTGTTGGCCGCATGGCAGCAGGAAGGCGCCATCGCGGACGAGGGCCAGAAGGCGGAGGCGCAGTTCGCCGTGACGTTCCTGGAGGCGAGGGAGGCCGTACCGGGACAGGCGGCTGAACCGGCCGGGTCGCAGTGAAGAGGGCGCTCGGCGGGCGGGCGTTGTGACGAAGCGGCCGTCCGTGAGCGCGTGACGGAGAGGCGGCCAGGGCCGCGATCGGAGAAGTGCATCATGGCACGAGTATGCTACGTCTGTGAGAAGAGAACGCAGTTCGGCAACAACGTCAGCCACGCGAACAACAAGACGCGACGGCGTTGGGTACCGAACCTGCGGCGAGTCCACATCGTGACGGAGAACGGGACGCGGAAGCACGTCCGTGTCTGCACGCGTTGCATTTCTGCGGGCAGGATCCGCAAGGCGTGACCACGGCGTTCCGGCATTGCGCGGTGCGGAAGCGTTGACGGCCGTGCCGGCGCGCCGGGGATCGGATCAGCCGCCCGGCACCAGGACGGGTGCCGGGCGTTTCGTTTCCAGGTGCCGCGGCCGCTGCGTCTGCCCGCCGGAAGGAGCATGACACGAGGGACGGGCCGGCACGGCTGGGGCGCGGGCCGCTGGATGCAGCAGGGAGGACGGGATGGTGCCAAGCGCCCCCGTTGCGCCGGGGGGAGGACTCACGGTCGAGGCGTTCCTGTTCGTCCTGATCGCGATCCTCGTTTCGGCCAAACTGCTGGGAGAGCTGGCGGAGCGCGTTGGCCAGCCGGCGGTCCTGGGCGAGCTCCTCGCCGGGGTGTTGCTGGGTGGGTCGTTCCTGGGCGTCGTGGATCCGGAGACCGAGGTGATCCACCTGCTCGCCGAGGTCGGCGTGATCCTGCTGCTGTTCGAGATCGGGTTGGAGACGGACCTGGGCCGACTGCTCAGGGTGGGGGCCGCCTCGGCTGCGGTGGCGATCGTGGGCGTGGCCGCGCCGTTCGCGCTGGGATACGGCGTGGCGGTGGGCATGGGGCTGCCGACACTCCCCGCCGTGGTCACCGGTGCATCACTGACGGCGACATCGGTGGGCATCACGGCCCGCGTCCTGTCGGATCTCGGGCGGCTGCAGGAGCCGGAGAGCCAGATCGTGCTCGGGGCGGCGGTGCTCGACGACGTCGTCGGCCTGATCATCCTCGGGGTGGTTGCACAGCTCGTTGCGGGCGCGGGCGTCACGCTGTCGGGCATCGGTCTCTCTGCGCTGATCGCGTTCGGGTTTCTCGGCGCAGTGCTGCTGCTGGGGCGCCTGATCGTGCCGCCGGTGTTCCGGTGGCTGGAGGGGCTGGGGCGACGGGGCACGATGGGGACGATGGCAGTGGTGCTCGCCTTCCTGATGGCGTACCTGGCCGACGCCGCCGGCTCGGCGCTGATCATCGGCGCGTTCGCCGCGGGGCTGGTGCTGGCGCCGACGCGGCAGGCCAGGACGGTTCAGAGCGGCGTCGTGACCCTGGGGCAGTTCTTCGTGCCGATCTTCTTCGTGTCGGTCGGCGCGGCGGTCGAGGTCCGGAGCTTCCTGGAGCCGCGCGTGGTGGCCATCGGGCTGGCGCTGATCGCCGTGGCCGTCGCGGGCAAGGTGGCGGCGGGCTACGCGCCCTTCTGGTTCAGGGGGAACAAGGCGGTGGTGGGCGTCGGCATGGTTCCGCGCGGAGAGGTGGGGCTGATCTTTGCCCAGTTGGGGCTGACCGCGGGAGTGCTGGACGCCGGGCTCTTCAGCGCATTGACCCTGATGGTGATGGTGACGACCTTCATCGCGCCTCCGTTGCTGAAGGCGCTGCTCCCGGCACGCGGGCGGGGTGGGCCTCCGCCGGGCGGGGTCGCGGAGATGACCACGGAGGCGTAGGAGACTCGCGATGAGCGGGGCGGGCTCGGAGGGACGGGCGCCGCGCGATCCGCGGCCGCTGTCGGGCTGGACGGTCGCGGTGATGCGTGCCCGCGAGCAGGCCGGGGAGCTCGTACGCCTGCTCGAGGCGCGCGGGGCGTCCGTCCGGGAGCTCCCGATGATCCGCATCGCGCCGCCGGCGGACCCGGGTCCGCTACGGCACGCGGTGCGGTCCGTCGGCTCGTTCGACTGGGTCGTGTTCCTGTCGGTGAATGGGGTCGAGGGGTTCTGGCGGGAGCTCGGGGCGGCGGGGCTCGACGCGGGGGCGCTCGCGGCGTCGCGCGTGGCGTGCGTCGGCCCGGGAACGGCCGCGGCCCTCGTCCGGCGGGGCGTGGAGCCGGCGGTGGTGCCGGAGGAGTACGTGGCGGAGGCGCTGCTCGGGGCGCTCGCCAGGGCGGAGGCCCTTGCGGGGAAGCGCATCCTGCTTCCCCGCGGAGCGGGCGGTCGGCCGGTCCTGCCGGACGGGCTCCGCGCCCTGGGCGCGGAGGTGACGGAGGTAGAGGCGTACCGGACCGTTCCGGAGGCGGAGCACGCAGCCGAGCTGCGGGAGCTGCTCGGGGCGGGGGTGGTGGACGCGCTCGTGTTCACGTCTCCTTCGACCGTCGAGAGCTTCGTCGCGTCGGTGGGAGTGGACCCCGGGCGTGCCCTGGTGGCGGCGATCGGACCCGTCACGGCGAGGGCGGCGGCGGCGCGGGGGCTGACCGTGCACGTGTGCGCGAAAGAGCACACGATGGCAGGGCTCGTCGAGGCGCTCGCGTCGCGAGCGGCCGAGGAGCGGCGGCGTGGGCGCCGGGTATGAATCCTGCTGAGGGCGGGGCCCGGCCGTGTCCCGTTCCCCGCCGAGTCGAACGAGCACCCGGAGGCAGGGGCGGACGGGGAGCCCGACGGCGGCCGGAACGGCGCACGAGGCCGGGATGCCGCGCCCTCGGGCCTCCGCGGCGTGTCTCATTCTCGCCCCTGGCCCCCGCCGGCGGACGTGGCGCCGGGACGGCGCCAGGCGAGACCAGCTCGATTTCCAGAGGGAAGACGCGATGAGTGAGCGACGATCGGCAGTGGCGGGCTCCATCCTCCAGCGGATCGAGGCGGGAGAGGCCGTCTGCGGCGTGGTCGGATTGGGGTATGTGGGCCTGCCCCTGAGCGTTGAGCTGGCGCGGGCGGGCTACCGGGTCCTCGGGTTCGACGTGTCGGCCGAGGTCGTCACGGGCATCAACCAGGGCCGGTCGCACGTCCAGGACGTTCCGTCCGCGGTGCTGTCCGCGCTGGTGGAATCCGGGCGGCTGGAGGCGACGGGGGACATGGGCCGCCTGGGGACGTGCGACGCGGTGCTGATCTGCGTTCCGACGCCGCTGTCGAAGACGCGGGATCCCGACGTGAGCTATGTGGTCGCCGCGACGGAAGCTGTGGCGAGAACGCTACGGTCGGGCCAGCTCGTGGTCCTGGAGTCGACCACGTACCCGGGGACGACGCGGGAGCTGATGCTGCCGATGCTCGAGGCCAGCGGGCTGCGCGTGGGGGAGGACTTCTTCCTCTGCTTCAGCCCGGAGCGCGTGGATCCCGGAAACGAGAAGTGGGGGGTGCGCACGACGCCGAAGGTGATCGGCGGGATCACGCCGGTCTGCCGCGACGTGGGCGTGGCGCTCTACTCGCGGGTCATCGACCGCGTCGTTCCGGTGAGCTCCACGGAGGCGGCGGAGCTGACCAAGCTCCTGGAGAACACGTTCCGGACGGTGAACATCGCCCTGGTCAACGAGATGGCGCAGGTCGCCGACCGGCTCGGCGTGGATGTGTGGGAGGTCATCGAGGCGGCGGCGACGAAGCCGTTTGGTTTCATGAAGTTCGTGCCGGGCCCCGGCATCGGCGGGCATTGTATCCCACTGGATCCGCACTACCTCATGTGGAAGATGAAGACGCTGCATTACAAGACGCGCTTCATCGAGCTCGCGGGCGAGATCAACGCGGAGATGCCCGCGTACGTGGTCTCGAAGGTCCAGGATGCGCTGAATCGCGAGGGAAAGGCGCTGCGGGGGAGTCGCATTCTGGTGCTGGGGGTCGCGTACAAGCGGGATGTGGATGACGTTCGCGAGAGCCCGGCGCTGGATGTGATCCGCTTGCTCGAGGCGAAGGGAGCGGTGGTCTCGTATCACGATCCGCACGTGGCGGAGTTCAGCGAAGAGGGAATGACGCGGCGCGGAATCGATCTGACGGACGAAGCGCTGTCGTCCGCGGACTGCGTCGTGATCACGACGGACCACACGGCAGTGGACTACGAGCGGGTGGTACGGCTGGCGAAGCTCGTGGTGGACACCCGCAACGCGACACGCGGAATCCAGGCCGAGAACATCGTGGGCCTGAGCGGCAGGGTAGGCGCCGCGCCGCCCTCCTCCTCCGAGGCGCTCACCCTGGTCGCCGCAGGCGACTGACGGGGGCGGGCGCGCGCCGGCAGCGCCGCCCCGGCAGGCGCCCCCGCCGCGGGGCGGCGTCAGGACGACCTGCGGGAGCGCCGGAACTCTCCGTACGCCCGCCTGAACTCCGCGAGCGGGTCACGGGCGTCCGGGGAGGCGTCGTGACCGCTCTCAGAGGCCGCGTGTCCCTGCGGGAAGCGAGCGGGGCCGCGCCCGGGTGCGAGCGCCCCGGGAGCGCGGAGCGCCCGGCGAGGCGCCCGCTCGAGAGAGGCCGGCCGCGGGGCAGGAGGCGGATCCGCCGCCTCGCCCGAACGGGTGGTCAGCGTGACCGCCGGCGCGGCCGCCGGCGCGGCCGACTCTTCTGGCGGGGACTGGCCGGCAGCCGGGCGGACGATCAGCTCGATCACGATCCGAACCCGCTCGCCCGGCCTCACCTCGACGGGCACCTCCACGCTCCTCTCACCACCGGCAGCGACGACGCGCCGCCGCCTGCGCCGGCGGCGGACGGTGCTCGCCGTGAGCGGCTGCGCCGTCGTTGCGGGCGCTGCGCCGTTGGACAACAACTCGGAGACGGGGACGCCGTAGGCCTCAGCAAGCCGCTTCAAGGTCTTGGTGTAGGGCTGCCGGACCCCTTCTTCGTACATCCGCAGGCGGTACTCGGGGATCTGCGAGCGTTCAGCGGCTTCGGCAAGGGACATGGTTCCCCTGAGCTGGCGCAGCTTGACCGGGAGCGATTCGAGGGACATGCACACGGCTCCTTCGCTGGCACGTCATGGATTTGGGATGTGCGAGGCCGGTGATGCATTAAACATGCCGGTAGACGGGAAAGTTCCGGCCGCCCGCGCCTCGCCCTCGGCGAGGCGCGGGGAACGGGGGGCCTCAGAGCGGGCGCGCGACCGCGCCTTCCTCCACGACCAGCTTCTGGAAATAGGGGATGGTGCGCTCGATGCCCTGATCGAGCGAAACGGTGGGCTCCCAGCCGAGGATCTGCTTCGCGATCGTGGTGTCCGGCCGGCGGACCTTCGGATCATCCGTGGGGAGAGGTCGGAACTCGATGTCCGATCGACTGCCGGTCAAGGCGATGACTCGCTTGGCGAGCTCGAGCACGGTGTACTCGTCCGGGTTCCCGATATTGACCGGCTGCGAGTAGTCGGAGTGGAACAGCCGATAGATGCCTTCGACCTGATCGGAGACGTAGCAGAAGGAGCGCGTCTGGGACCCGTCGCCGTAGACGGTCAACGGCTCGCCCCGCAGGGCCTGGACGATGAAGTTTGAGACGACCCTGCCGTCGTTCGGCCGCATGCGGGGGCCGTAGGTGTTGAAGATGCGGACGATCCTGGTCTCGAGGCCATGGGACCGGTGATAGGCCATGACGAGGGCCTCGGCGAAGCGCTTGGCCTCATCGTAGACCCCACGCGGGCCGATCGGGTTGACGTTGCCCCAGTACGACTCCGGCTGGGGATGGACCTCGGGATCGCCATAGACCTCGGACGTCGAGGCCAACAGGAAGCGGGCGCCCTTCGCCTTTGCCAGACCGAGCGCCTTGTGGGTGCCGAGGCTCCCGACCTTGAGCGTCTGGATGGGATACTCGAGGTAGTCCGCGGGACTGGCGGGACTGGCGAAGTGGAGCACGCCGTCGAGCGGGCCGTCGACGTAGACGAACTCGGTGACGTCGTGCTTGATGAAGCGGAAGCGGGGGTGGCCCAGGAGATGGGCGAGGTTCTGCGGCGTGCCCGTGATGAGACTGTCCATGCCGATGACCTCGTGGCCTTCGGCGATGAACCTGTCGCAGAGATGGGATCCGAGGAAACCGGCGGCGCCGGTGATCAGGATTCTCATGTTCGTCTTTCCTGTGGGGGACGTTTCCCGGGCGGAGGATACCCCGGCCGCGTGGGAGCTCTCCACCGGGCGGACCAACGCTGGAACTCTGGCCCGGGTCGGGTCTGCCGCGCAAGGAGGGGCCCGGCGCCCGAGCGAGCGGGCATCAGAGAGGAGGCAGCGCGCGGATCCATTCGACGAAGCGCGGGATGCCCACCTCCACGGGCACCTTGGGCTGGTAACCGAGGAGCCGCGCTGCCTTGGAGAGATCGGCACAGGTGCGGAGCACATCGCCCGGCTGAGGGGGGTGGTGCGCGATGCGCGGCTCGATGCGGAGGGAATCCGCGATCAGCTCCACGAGACGGCGCACGGAGGTGGTCCGGCTCTCGCCGAGGTTGACGATCTCGAACGCGGGGTCCGGCGCGGCGGTCCACTCCATGGCGGCGAGCACGCCATCCAGAATGTCGTCGATCCAGGTGTAATCGCGCTCTGCGGACCCGTCGCCGAAGACCGGGACGGGCTCGCCCCGGAGCATCAGCGTGGCGAACTTGCGGATGGCGAGGTCGGGACGCTGGCGGGGGCCGTAGACGGTGAAGAAGCGCAGGGCGATGATCCGCATGCCGTAGAGATGCGCGTAAGTGTGGCAGAGGACCTCACCTGCGCGCTTGGTGGCGGCGTACGGCGAGACGGGCCGGTCCGCGCGGTCATCTTCGCTGAAGGGGATGTCCGCACGGTTCCCGTAAACGGACGAAGAGGAGCCAAAGATGAAGCGGCGGATGCCCCTCTGCCGGGCAAGCTCCAGGAGCGCCTGCGTGGCGATGATGTTCGCGCGCGCGTATCCCAGGGGGTCCTGCAGCGACGGGCGGACGCCGGCCTTGGCGGCGAGGTGGACGATGGCGTCGATGGGCTCGTCGTCCAGGGCATCGCGGAGCTGGGCCGGATCAGCGCAGTCGGCGACGACCAGGTGGAAGGCGGGGTTCTCGAGGGCGGCCGAGAGGTTGCGGCGCTTCTCCTCCGGCGAATAGAACGGGTCGAAGTTGTCGACGGCGATGACCCGGTCGCCCCGGGCGAGCAGGCGCTCGACCAGGTGGCTGCCGATGAAGCCGGCTCCGCCGGTGACGAGGACGCGCTCACGAGGACCGGACACGGAGTACGAAAGCAAGGCGTGCTCCTGGGTCGCGGTCTGGGTGCAGCCCGCAGTGGGCCGGGCCAGTCGAGACGCTGTAATTGTAGCAGGCCGGGAAGGGGTGGTAAAGGCGCTGGTTCTGCCCGGCGGCGGTGTTGCTGGCCCGAAGCGGCGACCGTATCTTGGGGGCCGGAGGACCGGGCCGTGAGGGTGCCCGCCGCGAAGGTCTTTCCCCGAAATCGGATCTCCATGCCCGTTCCGCTGCTAGATCTGCGCGCGCAATACGCGACC
>DASVDH010000089.1:0-77707 GCA_036381195.1 Longimicrobiales bacterium
GCCGGGAGCTCGACGTAGTAGGTGGTCGCCTCGTAGGTCGTCGTCGCGTTGAGCCCGCGCGCGCCGTTCCGCGTCAGGATGCGGTCGAATTCGTTGGCGACGACGAACGCGCGCGCGCTGTCCTCGAGCGCCTCGAGGCGCGCGGTCAGGCGCTCGATGCGCGGATCCTCGCTGGCGGGCGCGGCGGCCGGCGCCGGGCCGCAGGATGCGTCGCCCCGGCCGGCGGCCCGCTGCGCCGTCGTGTCGGCGGCCGCAGCCCGCTGCGCCCTGAGCGCCCGGATCGAGTCCTGGACCGCGTCGATCCGCGGGAAGAGGGCGAGCTCCGCCGCGTGGTCGCGCGTGCCGATCGTCGTCGTCCCCTTGAAGAGCATGTGCTCGAGGAGATGCGCGATGCCCGTCTCGCCCGGCCGCTCCTGCACCGCGCCCACGCGGTACTGCGTGACGAAGGCGACGGTCGGCGCGCCCTCGCGGCGGAGCACGAGGAATCGCATGCCGTTCGGCAGCACGTGCTCGATGACCGGGAGGTCCGGTCCATCCTGTGCAGAGGCGGGCCGGGGCAGCACGGCGGCGCTACAGGCGGCGAGCAGCGCGCACGCCGCCTGTAGCGCCTGGAGCCGTCCCGGTGTCGTGCGGCGTCCGACGGATACGTGAGCCTGCCGAATCACCCGGTGCACCCTACCACGCCCGTCTTGGCGTACTCCTCGCCGGCCGGCGTGAACGGGATGCTGGTCGCGCGTCCGTACGTGCCGGCCACGGGATGCGCGCCGGTCGGGAAGACGCGTTCCGGGTCACGCCCGTAGTGGTCGATCAGCCGCCGCATGTCGCCCAGCCGGTGACCGGTCAGGTACAGCCAGAACGCCCGCTCGCGGAACAGCAGGTCGACCCTTGCATCCGGCGTGCCGGGGTCGGTGAGCGGCGGCAGCGCCGGCGAGACCTGCGTCTGCCGCAGGTCGTTGAGCGTGGCCAGCCAGTCCCCCGCTGCCGCGCCGTTGAGCTGCGCCTCGGCCTCGATCAGCCGTGCCTCGATCCCGCTCGCGATCGGAATCGGCGAGTTGCTGGCCGGGTACTTGTTCTGCGCGTACGACGGCGTGACGCCGTCCTCCGCCGTTCCCGCGAGCGTGACCGGCACGCGCGGGTCGTTCGCCGACGCGTAATCCAGGCCGTTGCCTCCCTCACGATCCGACACGCTGACCCCGTCGATCCCGAAAGTCGGGTACCACCCGACGTTCGGGAACAAGTTGAAGCCCGCGGGGAAGCCGTTGAGCTCCGCGTTGTAGACGAAGTCCGTGGGCACGCCGGACACTGCGGCGGCAGCATCGCCGAACCGGCCCAGCCCGAGGAGCGCACGGCCGCGGAGGACCCTGGCCAGGTTCAGGAACCTGGCGCTGTCGCCGGCGGCGACGATCGCGGAGTCCAGGTCGACCAGGGCGCGCTCGAACGCCGCCGCAGTGGTGAACGGCCCGGTGTACCTCGGCCGCTCGCCGTCCACGTCGTGCAGCGGGAAGCCCGGGCAGATCTGCTCCGCGAGGAGCACGATGGTCAGGGCGCGGAACGCCCGCAATTGCCCGACGCGCGGCCTCTGGGACGGCAGGCCGTACTTGGCGTAGGCGTCCAGCGCCTGGCTCACCGCGATGCGCGCCTCCTGGAGCGGCGAATAGGGGTACCCGCCAATGGTCCGCCACGGCTCGAGCAACTCCTCGGCCGAGCGCAGGTCGAGCATGTAATCCGTCGACACGAAGTCGGACAGGAGCGTGGACCGCGTCGGGATCGCCGTGAGCTCGTCCGAGATGAGGGAGCTGTTCCACGCCGCGTAGCTCACGGCGCTGAACGACAGGGCGAGCGCGGAGCGGCGCAGGAGCTCGGGACCCTCCGGGTTCGCCAGGTCGGTCTCCTCGATGACCGTGGGGTTGTCGACCTCGAGGATGTCATCGCACCCCACCGCCGCGAGCAGGGCGACGGCGAGGGCCCACCGGGGGAACGGATTCGATCGCTTCATCATCGCTCTCCTCAGAAGCCGAGGTCGACGCGGACGATCCAGTTACGCGCCTGCGGCAGGGTGCTGGCGACGCCGCCCTGATACCGGAACGGGCGCGCGCTCTCCGGATCCGCGCCGGGGAAGTCCGTCCACAGCGCCAGGTTACGGCCCGACAGGCTCACGGTCGCGCTGCTCAGCCGGGCCGCACGAACCCAGGCGTCGGGCAGGTCGAACGCGACGGATGCCTCGCGCAGCCGGATGAAGTCGCCAGGCGCCATGAAGGTGTAGCTCGCGCCGGACTGCCCGGGCGGCGCACCGAGGTAGGTCGCGATGACCTTCGCCTGCTCCTCCAGCGGCGCGGTCGGGTCGACCGCGGCCCGCAACTTGGTGCGCCCGTAGTAGCTGATCTGGTCGACCTGCATGAAGTCGCCGCGCCGCTCGAACAGCGCCGAGAGCCGCACCCGCCGGCGGAAGAGGCCGAGCGCCGCCGTGAGCGACTGCGTGTTGCCCGGCGTGCCCTTGCCCATGTAGACCGCGCTGTCGCCCATGACGACTTCGTCGGCGCCGATGATCCCGTCGCCGTTCGCGTCTTCGAAGCTGACGATCGGGACCATGAACCGCGCGCCGAGCGGGAAGCCCTCGACCAGACTGGTGGCCGTCCCGTACACCGGGTTCTGACCACCCAGCTCGACGACCTTGTTCGTGCTCGCGGAGTGGTTGAAGATGACATCGAGGCTCACGTCCTCCCGGTCCAGGACGCGCCCGACCAGCCGCGCCTCGAAGCCCTCGCCCTCGATGAGCCCGATGTTGGCGAACACGTTGCGCAGCCCGCGCGGCAGGTCGATGGTCGTGATCTGGTCGACCGTCTTGCGGCGGTTCCAGGTCAGGTCGAGCTGGAGCCGCCCGTCCAGCGCGCTGGCGTCGAAGCCGAACTCGTGCTCCTTCACCTTCTCCGGGCGCAGGTCAGGGCTGGGCAGCCGGATGGTGATGACGGCGGGATTCGTCTGCCCTTCGAGGTTCACGTTGAGCGACTGGTAGGCCATGCGCCGCATCCCCGGCGTCGGCTGCTGGCCGGCCGCGCCGTACGAATACCGCAGCCGGAGGTTGTCCAGCCCCGGGACTCGCGGCATGAACGGCTCCTCGGAGACCACCCAGGAGACCCCCGCCCGCGGGTAGAACGCCGGATCGTACGGGTTGCCGAAGGTGCTCGCCCCGTCCGCCCGCAGCGCGGCGGTGAGGAACAGGCGGTCGTTGAGACCGAACATCTGCTCGACGTAGCTCCCGAGCGTGACCGTCTCGCTGTAGCTCTGTGAGAGGGACTGGGACGCAGCATCGATGACCGATGCACCGCCCGGCCGGAGATTGGTGCCCGACGCGGTCAGCTCGTTGCGGTGATGACGCACGTACTGCGCGCCCACCGAGGTGCGCGAGAGGATGCGGCCGAAACCGAACGTCGCCGTCGCGCCCAGCTCCGCGGACGTCGACTGGACCCTGGTCCGGATTTCATAGACGGCGCCGGTGTAATTGCGCACCATGTCACGCGGCGCGAGGGTGTAGCGGTACGTGCTCGGCAGGTCCAGGCCGATCATGGCACGGGTCTCGAGCCACGTCGTCGGCCGCCACTCGGCGCTCGCGCTTCCGGTGAACCGGTTCACGGTCTCGGTCGAGCTGCGCGTGAACACGTTCAGCGGGCTCTGACCGCCGTACGGGTCCTCGTCATCCGGACGGCCCTGCTCGGTCCACCTCGTGAAGGGATTGTCCAGCGAGATGTTCCGGGTGTCGCCCTCCGTGTACGCCGCGTTCACGCGCAGGGTCGCGGCGTCACCCAGCACGGCGACCATGTTGGCGCGCAGGTTGAGCCGCTCCTCGCGGTTTGGCTCCAGGTGCTCCGCCGGGAGCTTGGCGCCGCGCTCTTCGCGCCACCGCTTTGCCAGCGCGGGCGGGAACTGGATCGGACCCGTGGCCTCGTCGAAGTCCGCGGAGAAGTAGTAGCGGAGCTGCTCGCTCCCTCCCGAAACATTCAGCCCGTACTCCCACCGCGGCGCCGACCCGAAGATCGTGAGGTCCGGATCGTTGAAGGGGTTCGCGATCACGGTGACGCTGTCCTGCGTGCAGGTGCCGAGCGACACGTTGCGCAGGGTGCAGGACCCCGCGCCGCTGGTCCAGCCCCAGTAGATCTCCGGAGTCTTGGGGTCCGGCATCTCGGTGATCCCGGCGCGGGCGTACGCGCGCCAGCGCGCCGGCCCCGGCTGGCCGATCTTCGTCTTGATGACGATGACGCCGTTCGCCGCGTCCGTGCCGTAGAGCGCGGTCGCCGAGGGCCCCTTCACCACCTCGATCGACTCGATGTCGTTCGGGTTCAGGTCGTTGAACCGGCTCGTCGGCTCGATCAGGAACGGGGTCACTCCGTTGGTGATCTCCTGGAAGCTGTTGTAGCGGACGCCGTCCACGATCACGATCGGGAAGCTGGTCAACTGGACCGAGTTCGGCGAGCGAACCCGGACCATGACCTCGCCGCCGACGGTGCCCGACGTGTTGAACACGTTCACTCCCGGGATCCGGGCGTTCAGCAATTCGCTCACGCTCGAGACGGGCCCGGTGCGCACGACGGCATCCGCGTCGACCCGCCCGACCACGTGGCCCAGCTCGCGGATCCGCTGCTGGCCCGTGACCGTGACGACGACGGCGTCGAGCTGGGTGGGCGCGCTCGCGAGCGCGAAGTCCACGAACGTCGTCTGGTCACGCTCGACGCGGATCGTCAGGCTCGCATCCTCGTAGCCGATCCGCCGCACGCGCAGCGTGTACTCGCCCGGGGTGACGCGGTCGATGAGGAACCGCCCGTCCGCGCCGGTGAGGGCCCGCCAGCTGGTCCCGGCCAGCCAGACCTCGGCGGCCGCGATCGGGTTGCCGGTCCCCTCTTCCGTCACCCGCCCTGCGACGCGGCCCGTCTCCTGGGCCGGTGCGGCCCGCTCTGCCGGCCGCTCACGCTTCGCCAGCACGACCTGGGAACGGCCGGCATGCGTGATGTCGATGTCCAGACCCGCCAGCACGCGCCGGAGCGCGTCCCCGGCCGGCATCTCACGGAAACGCACCGTGACCCGCCGATCCACGGGGACGATGTCGGTGCCGTAGATCAGGGCGAGGTCGGCCTGGGTCGAGATCTGCGCGAGCACCTCGCCGAGCGGCGCGTTCAGCGCGTCCACCGTGACCGGGCGCTGGAGCGGGTCGGCCGCGTCATGGATCGCCTGGAGCCCGCCCTGGGGCGCCTGGACCAGCCTGCCCTGGCCGGCCGCCTCAGCGGGGTAAGCCAGCGGGAGCGCGATCGACGCAGCGAGCAGACCCCGGAGCAGAGTACGCATCATCGCGACGAACCTCCATCGGTCGAGAGCAACGGGGCCACCACGGCGCGAGACCCGGTTGCCGTGGGTGTGGTGCGGAAGAGGAGGAAACCGGCCGGCGTCCGCCGATACCCGAGGCCGAGCGAGCGGGCGATGAGCTGCACGGCCTCCTCGGCCGCCGGCTGCCTGAACTCGGCGGTCAGGCGCAGCTCCCCGAGCTCCGGCTCCGCGAGCTCGAGCTGGACGCCGAACCTGCGGCCGAGAGAGCGCGCGACCTCGGCGAGCGGCGCGGCATGGAAGACCAGACGCCCCTCGGTCCAGGCGAGCAGATCATCCGCGCGAACGGTCACCGCCGGGCCGACCGTGCCATCCGACTCGACGCGCACCGCGAGCCCGGGCGTGAGGTGGACCGCCGACCCGACGCCCCGGTCCGCAGCGCCTGCGCCCGATACGGCCACCCGGCCCTCGGCCACGACGACCTGCACGTAGCCGTCCTCCGGGTAGGCCTTCACGCCGAACCGCGTGCCGAGCACCTCCGTGACGGACGCACCCGCACGGACGCGGAACGGCCGCGCCCGATCCGGGACCACCTCGAACACCGCCTCGCCCTCGAGCTGGACATCGCGGACGCGACGGAAGCGTTCGGGGAACCGGATCCGGCTGGCCGGGCCGAGGACGACGCGTGTCCCATCGCCGAGCGTGATCCGCATCTGCTGGCCGACGCCCGCCACCACCTCGCGGGCGGGCACATCGCTCGGCCCGAAGAACGTGGCGCGCTTCTGCCACAGCGCGGCGCCGCCCAGCAGGACGGCGATCGCCGCGGCGGCGCGCAGCGCCGGCGCGAGGCGGCGCCTCCACGTCCGGGCGCCCGTGCGCCTGTCCTCCTCGTCCAGCCGCTCGGCCAACCTTGCCCACCCGGCATCCACATCCCAGAGGCCGGGCGCCGCCTCCGCCAGCATGCGAGCCCGGCGGATCTCCTGCACGAGCTCCTGTCGGCGCGGGTCCTCGGCGAGCCATTCCTCGACGGCCCGCCGCTCCTCGGGGGAGCACCGGGCGTCGAGATAGCGCCCGAGGCGCGCCCACGCCTCGGGGTTCACGTCGCCGAAGACCCGGCCCAGATCCTCGTCGGCCACGGGACTCCTTTCCTTATCCACGCTCCACGGTCATCTCTGCGGTAACAACGACCGAGTCGGCAGGACACCCTTACAGGAGCGACGGCGGGGGTGAATCGGGCGGGTTCCTCAACTCCGCGGGCGGCGCCGACGACACCTCACGGGATCGACGGCGGAAGGCGAATCGGGCGCGCTCCAGCTCACAGGACCAACCCCGTGGAGTGGGTTGGGCGGGACGCGGAGCCGATGGCGGGAAGCTCCGCCTGGGGCGGAATCCGGAGACGCGTGAATGAGGCGCGGGGTCAGGGGGCCGGACCGATCCTCGGCCCCAGCAACCCCTCCCTGTCCTCGATCAGCACGCCCAACTGAGCCCGCAGTTTCTTGAGCGCGCGGCCCATCTGCGTCTCGACGGTCTTCACCGAGAGGCCGAATCGCTCCGCGATCTCGCGGTACGTGAGGCCGTCCCGCCGGCTGAGCAGGAAGATCTCGCGCGCGCCCTGCGGCAGCGCAGCGATCGCGGCGTCCAGCGCGCGCTCGATCTCGCGCCATGCGGCGGCCTCATCCGGCCCCCAGGCCGGGTGGCGCGCCTCCACGAGGGCCGTCTGCTCCGCGTAGCGCTCACGGACGCGGCGCTGCTTGAGCGCGTCGAGCGCCCGGTTGCGCGCCGCCACGAACAGCATCGGGCGCAGCGCATCGCCGGCGTCCAGCCAGCGGGCGGGGTCTCGCCAGATGGAGTAGAAGAGGTCCTGGACGATGTCCTCTGCCACGTCGCGCGACGCGACGAGCGTGCACACGAACGTGCACAGTTCCGCATATTGCTCGCGGAACACTCGCTCCAGCCACTCGCGAACCGGCAAGGCACCGCCCAGGGCGGACCGCCGGAAGCCTTCGGCCGACATCGGCTCTCACGGACAGGGACAGCAGGGAACGGGCGGCGTGCCGCAGCTACCGCCCCGGCTCGGTCCAGGCGCTCACGCGTAAGGATCGTCCGGCAGCTGGATCACGCCCCGCGGCTCGACCGGAGCGCCGCCGGCGGGCACCACCTCCCGCGCCGGCCGCTTCTTCAGGCAGCCCCGGAAGAAGGCGAGCGTGTCCGCCGGCCGGACCTGCTCGGTGCGATGGAGCGCGGCCAGCACGTCCGCCTCCTCGCGCCCCGCGATCAGGTCCTTCACCTCCGCCGCGGAGATCCTCCGGTCCAGACGCCGGAGCTGCCGCGCGACCGCATCCTCGAACGGCAGGTCCGCTGCCGGCTCGAAGCGGTCCACGCCCTGCCGGCCCGTGAGCGCGGCGGGCCGCGGGAAATGCACGAAGATCGGCTGCGTGAAGTGCGGATGGCGCACCATCAGCTCGCCCTTGGCCAGCGTCGCGAGCTTCGACTTGGTCGCCGGCGAGAGCACGCCGTAGCCCGGCGTGGCGAGCTCGTCCATGTCCATCCGCCCGTAGATGCCGGTGCCCGCGTTGCCCACGACCCGCTTGTGCACCTGGCTGCGGAACTGCTGTGCGCTGAAGAGCACGAGCCCCAGGTAGCGGCCGCGCTCGCTCACGTCCAGCAGCATCTTGCGTACGTACGTCTCGTAGCCGTCCGCCGGCGCGTACTTGTTGAGCTCATCCACGAACACGATCAGGTGGTCCACGCCCAGCGCCTTGCGCTCGAGCCGCTCGCGTGCCTCCGTCACGACCCGCGCGAAGATCAGGTCCTGCGCCTCCGGCTCGACGTTCGCGACGTCGATCACGTACAGGTGCCGGTCCTCGAACTCGCCCCATGGCAGGTCGCTCACCGTCGCGTCGTTCGAGACGAGCCCCTTCGCGCGCGTGGACAGGTTCAGCAGCCGGTTGCGCACCTTGCGGATCGTGGCGACGTGGTGCGTGCGCCAGTTCTCACGGCTGTTCTGCTCGCACGTCCACAGCACGTCCTCGAACCACGCCTCGAGGTCCTGGAACGTGCGCACCAGGTGGTGGTGCGTCACGCCCTGTGCCGGCCCCATCTCCCGCCCCACGACCCGCTCGCGGATGAACTCGATCAGCGCGTCCGCCTTCGCGTCCACGTCCTCGCGGGTGAGCAGCACCTCCGCGAACTTCAGGATCTGCTCCAACCCCCAGACCAGCGGCGCCACGTTGTGCGTCAGCGCCTCGTTGGTGCGCAGCGTGTTCAGGTTGTAGCCATCCGGCTTGTACGGCGCGTAGTAGTGCACGTGCGCGAACGGCTCGGGCGGCACGCCCAACCGTGCGTACATGCGCCGGTCCTCCTCGGACAGCTCGCCCGGCTGGTCCAGGAACAGCAGGTCCGGCCCCTTCACGTTGAAGCACAACGCCGCGACGCTGCCCTTGCTCCGCGGCAGGTGCTCGAAGATGCTCGCCAGCAGGAACAGGACGGCGGACGTCTTGGTCGCCAGGCCGCTCACGCCCGTGATGTTCAGGTGCGCGGCCTCGGGCCCCAGCAGGAAGTCCGCGTCGAGGTAGACCGGCGCCTCGAGCCCGCCCGTCGTGTAGAGCCCCACCGGGATCCCCGTGCCGCCGGGCCGCGCGTACGCGTCCATGCGCAGCGCGACGCGCACGTCCTCGTCCGTGGCCAGGTAGACCGGGCCGGCAGGTACGGGCTGGAGCGGCTCCGCCGGCTCGTGCCTGAGCACCGCCGCCGTGTACAGCCGGATCTCCGGCCGCTCCGTGGGCGCGGGCGCCGCCGGCGCGGGGTCGCCCTCCAGCCCGATGTAGTCGTGCAGCGGCGTCTCGAGATCCGTGTAGCTCGCGCCGTCCACCACCACGCCGTACACCCGGCGCGGCTGCGCGCCGCCCACGTCCACGCGCACCAGCGCGCCGATCCCGACCGCGGACTGCTCCGCCGTCCAGAAGTGGAACTCGTGCGGCGTGTTGGGCCGGCGCTCCGTGCCCACCACGCGGCCGACGGGGACCCGCTCCATCGCCGTGACAACGCCTCCTGCAACGGAACACTCCCGGGTGCCGCCCGTACCACGTGCGGGAGGCCCCGGCCCGGCAATCTATGCCGCGCTTCCCGGTGCGGCCACCGCGGCCCCGGCGCCCCGCACGGCTCCCGGTCGTGGCACGTGTGCCCCGCTGTGGCGCCGCGGCCGAGGCACGCGGGCGGGGCCGGGCCGCCGCAAGAGCGGGCGCGCGGCAGAGGCACGCGGGGGCGGCCGGGCCGCCGGAAAACCGTGCGCGCGGCCGCGCACGGAGGTCCGGGCGCGCCGGGTGACGGGGTGCGCGTCGCGAGGCGGACGCGCTAGCACTGGTCTTGCAGTGGCGTTCAGGGCTGGGTTGCGGTGCGGCGGCTGCCCCCGCCTCCGACTACCCCAGGCGGACCAGGGAAGAACACCAAGCTTCCGGCGATACCGAACGGCGATGACTGCAAACTCGACGGACCGGTCCGGCCTGCTCCGGATCGACCTCCACGCCCACACGCGCCACTCGGCGGACGCGGCCATGCGCCCGCGCGAGCTGGTGGACCGCGCCATTGACGCAGGCCTGGACCGCATCGCCGTGACGGACCACGGCGAGATCGAGGGCGCGTTCGAGGCGCGCGCCTATGCCCCGGCCCACGTGATCGTGGGCGAAGAGATCCGGTGCCGCTGCCGGACGGAGCTGATCGGGCTGTTCCTGACGGAGTGGATCCCGCCGGGCCTGCCGCTCGAGGAGACGGCCGAGCGCATCCGTGCGCAGGGCGGCCTGGTCTACGCGCCGCACCCCTTCGCGTACGCGCTGCGCCCGCGCTGGCACGCGGAGTGCTCGCTCGCCGTCGCGGACATCGTGGAAGTCTTCAACTCGCGCGCGTTCTACCCGCCCTGGAACCGCCGCGCGCTCGCGGCCGCACGCGAGCGCGGCCTCGGCCAGGCGGCCTCCTCGGACGGGCACTTCCCGCACGAGATCGGCCGCGCCTTCACCGAGGTGCCGGCGTTCGATGGCGCCGCGGGCCTGCTCCGCGCGCTGCGCGACGGCACGCCGGTGGGTGCGGCCACGGCGTCGCCCTTCATCCACGTGGCGTCGCTCAGCCTCAAGGCCGCGCGCATGCTCGTGATGCCCGCTCGCCACGCGTCGGGGCGGGAGCGGCGGCACGCGGCCGTCGAGCCGCTCGCCACGGACTGACCCGCCGAGCTGCTCGGCGCGAACTGACCGCCGCTCCGCTCACCGCGCGCCCTTCCGCACGCCCCCTGGCGACCTTCGCGGCACACGGGGAAATGGTA
Source organism: Longimicrobiales bacterium (assembly GCA_036381195.1). Classification (GTDB taxonomy): domain Bacteria; phylum Gemmatimonadota; class Gemmatimonadetes; order Longimicrobiales; family RSA9; genus RSA9. The sequence continues at coordinate 10,622 of DASVDH010000089.1, forward strand.
CAACGTTGTACCATCCGGCCCGCTTCCTGAGCGCGTGTGCCGCCGCGCTCGCGTCGGCCGCGTGCGTCCACGTGCGGCTCCACTCCGGGCCGCCGCCCGGCTCCCGGCCCGGCGCGCGACCAGGCCCGCCCGGGCCGCCACCCGGCGCCGGGCGCGACGCGCGAGCAGGCCGGCCCGCGTTCAGCCCACACCCTCGCCCAGCACGTAGATCGTCTCGCCCGAGATGCCGGAGGAGGCATCGCTCGCGAGGAACAGGACGACGCGGGCGACCTCTTCCCGCGTCACCCACCTCACCTTCGCGGGGTCCTCGACGCTGCGGCGGTTCTCTTCCGTGTCGATCATGCCGGGCGCGACCGCGTTGACCCGAACGCCGTGGCGCTTCTCCTCGAGCGCCATGGCGCGCGTCAACGCGATGACGCCCGCCTTGCCCGCGCTATACGCGCCCAGCCGTGCGACGGCCCGCTCGCCCGCGGGCGAGGCGAAGTTGATGATCGCGCCGCGGGACTCGCGCAGCAGCGGCAGGGCCGCGCGGCTCACGAGGAACGCGGTGCGCGCGTTGCGGGCCACCTCGTCGTCCCACTCCTCGGGCGTGGTCTCCGCGAGCGGCTTCATCACCCTGAGTCCGCCCGCGGTGTTGACGACGACGTCGAGCCGCCCGTACCGCGCGCGCACCGTCTCCAGCAGCGCGTCCACCTGCTCCGGCTGCGTCAGGTCCGCGACGACGCCGAGCACCTCGCCTCGCGCGGCCAGCTCGCGCGCCGCCGCCTCGACGCCGGACCCGCGGCCCGTCACCACCAGCCGCGCGCCCTCGGCGAGGAAGGCCTCGGCCAGGGCCCAGCCCATCTGCCCCTTGTTCCCGACGCCCGTGATCAGCACGACCCTGGCCTGCATGTCCCTCCTCTCGCGCGACGGCCCGTGTGGCGCGCGCCCCGCGTGCAGGGCCGCGCCCGCGGCGGTCAGCACGCCGCAGCCGAGCAACACCGTGCCCGGGCTGAAGTGCGGGATCAGTGTCGACGCGGCCAGCACCACGCCCGCCCCGCCGCCTGCCAGCACGCCGGCGGCCAGGTCGGCGCCGGCCTGGCCGCGGCCGTCCCGGCCCAGCGCCGCGAGCAGCGACCCCGATGCGTAGGCCGGGAATGCGAGCAGCAGCAGCACCGCCGCCCCGCGCCCCGCCGCTGCCGCGCGCAGCCCGGGCGACCCGGTCCAGGCGACCGCGAAGACCGCCGCCAGCGCGAACGCGAGCACGCAGAGCACCCAGCGCCGACCCGCTCCGCCCGGCGCGGGCCGGCCCGCCCACAGCCCCGCCGCCACGCCCGCCAGCACCACGCCCACCAGCGAGCCGGCCGCGCTCAGCAGGCCGGCCGTGGTGTAGAGCAGCAGCGCCGCCCCGGTCTGCGCAGCCGCAGCCAGCGCCAGCCCCAGCAGCCCGGCGCTCGCCGCGGTCGCGATCCGTCCGGCCCTCACCCCGCGGCTCAGGGCCGGTAGCGGCCGTAGCCGCCACGATAGAAGATCAGCGGCGCCCCATCCCGCGCATCTCCCGCCACCACCTCACCCACGAAGATGGTGTGGTCGCCGCCGGGGTACTCCGCCCAGAGCCGGCAGTCCACCCAGGCCAGCGCATCCTCCAGGACCGGCGCCCCCGTCACCTCCCGGCGGTAACCCACGCCGCTGAATTTCTCCGCGACTTCCCGCGCGGCGAAGCGGCGTGCCAGGGACTCCTGGTCCGCCGCGAGGACGCTGATCGCGAACGCGCCCGCCCTGCGGATGTGCGGGAGCGTGTCCGACCCCGCTTCCACGCACGCCAGCACCAGCGGCGGTTCCAGCGAGACCGAAGCCACCGCGTTCGCCGTCAGGCCGTACGGCCGGCCCGTCCCCGCCTCCGCCGCCGCCACGACCGTCACTCCCGTCGCGAAGTGCCCCATCACGCGCCGCAGCTCGATCGGATCCAGCCCCATGCGTCAGCTCCAGCGCGGCGCCCGCGCGCGCAGGTACTCCTCGCAGTCCCGGATCGGGTAGAGCAGCCGATCCCAGCGCGGGTCCGGCAGCGCGAGCGGCGCCGTCTCCGCCAGCAGCCAGCGGCTCACCTCGTCCGCGAGCTCCACGCTCTCCTCGCGCGCCGCCATCTCGACGCGCACGAGACCCCAGAGCGCATCCCGCCCCGCATGCGGCCTCAGTCGCAGGTACCAGGAGTAGACTGGCGTGAAGCTCCGCGTCCCTGGCCGGAACACGCTCGTCCGCTCGCCCACTTCCAGCGCCAGCAGCGTGCGCGCGTCCTCGCCGTCGAAGAACCGCGTGCGGTGGCTCTTCACCACGCCCACCGCCCGCGGGCACGCCGCCAGCTCCGCGCTCAGCGTCAGACTCCCGTCCACCAGCAGCCAGCCGTCCTCCTCCCGCGCGTCGGCGCACCACCGCCCCGCCAGCGCGGCCTCCAGCCCCTCTCGCCAGCGGTTCACCCGCTGCGCCGCCCGTGCGTACAGCAACGGCGGGAACAGCGGCAGCGGCTCCGCATCGTTTTCCGGGCCCGTGTCCACCAGCTCGCCCGCGCTCTCGACCGCGGTCCGCACCGCGGACGGGTCCACGTAGCGGAACGGGAAGAACGCCGCCTCGCGTTCCTCCTGGTAGCGCGTCACGTAGCCCGAAGGGCCGGACACCTCGAGCGTGCCCATGCGCCGGTCCCGCCGGGCGCGCACCACCGCCGCCCCGTACGCGTACACCACGGGCACCGGCCCGTGGTACAGCGCCACCTCCGCCCGCTGGATCCCGTCCAGGAAGCAGGTGAACCGGCTCTCCGCCGGCTGGCCCACGCGAATCGCGCGCAGCCGGCCGCCCGCGCCCTCCACCACCTCCGCTTCCGCCTCCGCCAGCCCCTCCTCCGGCTCCAGCCACGTCGCGCGCCCCGCGCCGTCCGCGGCCGCGAAGCCGCTGCCAGGCACGCGCGCGAGCCGCCTGAGCCGCGTCAGGAGCATGCCGCCCTTGCCGGGCGCCGGCGCAGGCCGCGCCGCAACCCGTCCTTTGCTGAGCCGATCACCGCGGTTGCGTGCAGAATGCTACACGTCTAGGTTGCCTGACCCGATACCGATTCGCACCGCCCGAACGCCGGCGGGTCGGGCATGGTCCTGGAGTCGAGATGCGAGCGAGTGCGTCGTTCCGGTTGGCTGCCTGCCTGATTGTAATCGCTGCCTCCGGCTGCGACAACGTGCAGTGGGGCGGCGCAGAGCTGGCCATCGTGCCGCCACCGCCCAAGACCCAGGAACGTTCGGGGGACGCGGACGGGCCCGACGAGGACCGCTTGCCCGAGGGCCCCGTCCTCTACCTCGTGCGCGCCGGCGCCGGCGGCACCGCCACGCTCCTCCCCATCGCCGAGATCAGCGGGGACACGCTGCGCCGCCTCGACGCCACCGATTGGGAACGCTACGGCACCCGCTTCATCGCCGAGCACCTCCGCCCCGGCACCGAGCTGGCCCTCTACCGTGCCGGCGGACGCGTCGGCACCTTCATCACGCAGGCGGCGGAAGTGCCGCCCGCCGCCGTCTGCCCGCGCGTCCCCCGCGCGACGGGGACCCTCGAGCTCGGTCCCGCGGCAGCGGATGCCACCGAGTTCCTCGCGCTCGCGAAGGCCGATGCGCCGCCACCCACCGCGCCGGCGGCCAGTGCGCCCGAACCCACCCGCGCCATGCAGGTCCTGGCGCCCAACCTCGCAGAGCGCTTGCTGCGGGCTCGCTCCGCCCCGCTGCCGAACAACTGGCGGCGCGCCATGGCGCAGCTCGTGCCCTTCCCCCTCGCCGGCGCCGCAGATCCGGCCTTCGCCGCCACCTTCCTCATCGGCGACACGCTCGGCCCCGGCCTCGATGACGACGGCTCCTCCCTCTTCTTCATCGCCATGCCCCAGGCGCAGGCCGGCTACGTGCCCGCCCACGCCGAGTACAACGAGTACGCGAGCACCGGCAAGGTCGCGCCCCGCGTCGTCGACTACCTCGACTGGGACCGCGACGGCCAGCCCGAACTGCTGCTCGAGGTCTACGGCACCTCCGACGCCTGGTTCGCTGCCGTCGGGCAGGTGAACGGCGAGTGGCGCACCACCTTCCAGCACCGCTGCGCGCGGCCGGCCACGCCTTCCGCCGACAGCGCCGCAGCGCGCGCCGCGACCCGTCGCGCCAGCAGTGAGCCTCCGCCGGCAGCGGCGCAGCCGCGCCAGACCCGGCCCGCGGCCCGCCCCCGGACCACGCAGACGCCGCCGCGGCAGGAGACGACGCCAGGGCGCCAGGAGGCAACGCGCCAGGAGGCAACGCGCCAGGAGACGCCATCGCGGCAGGATACGGCCCGCCGGCCCGAGCCCCAGCGCGCGGACACGGCACGCCAGAACGCGCCCCCGCGCGATACCCTGCGCCGGGACACGCTCCGCCAGGGCGCGGTGCAGCGCGACACGGCGCGCAGGGACACACTCCGCCAGGGCGCGGCCCAGCGCGACACGGCGCGCAGGGACACGCTCCGCCGCGACACCCTCTCGCTCCGCGCGAGCGCGACGCCCACACTGCGCGGCCGCGACGAGAGCGCGGCCGCGGCGCCGGTCGCTGTCACGTCGCCGCCCGCACCGCGCGGCCGCGGCGCCGCTTGACGCTCCCGGACCCGCGCGTCAGATTCCGGCATCCCGGATCACGGCCAAGACTCGATCAGTCCGCCGGTACACGGGCGCGATGCCGCGCTCCCGCGTGTGCCCTCGCCTCGCGCTTGCACGGAGGTCGCGCCATGCCCGTCTACCAGTACCACTGCTCGAGCTGCGGTCACGACTTCGATCGCGTGGAGACCATGCGCGAGCACGAGTCAGAGGCGGCGCCGCCCTGCCCGAGCTGCGGCAGCGAGAAGGTCGAGCAGCGCCCGAGCGCGTTCTTCGCCAAGACCGCGCGCAAGGCCTGACGCCCACCCCGAGGACCGGCCGATGCCGGCAAGGAGGCTCCGGCGCCGAGCCGGCCGCGCACCGCGGCGAGCCGCACCTTGAACCACGTGCGCACGACCCTGCTGCTCTGCGCGGCCACTCTCGCGGCCGCGTGCGGCGCGGATCGGCACTCCGCTGAGCCGCCCGCCATCACCCTCCGGGACGATGCCGGCCGCGAGGTCCGGCTACCCGCACCCGCAACGCGCGTCGTCTCTCTGCTGCCCGCCGCCACGGACGTGATCCTCGCGCTGCGCGCAGGGGACCGCCTCGTCGCCCGCACGGACTACGACACGCACGCGTCCCTCGCCGCGCTGCCCTCCGTGGGCGGCGGCCTCACGCCGAGTCTCGAGTGGCTCACCGCGCTCGAGCCCGACCTCGTGATCGCCTGGCGGGACGCACAATCCCGGACGCTCGTCCGCCGGCTCGACGAGCTCGGCATCCCGACCTACGCGGCGGGGCCCGAGAGCATCGCGGATGCGAAGCGCCTCGCCCGGCACATCGGCAGGATGCTCGGGCTCGACCCGCGCGCGGACAGCCTGCTCGCCGCCTTCGACTCCAGCTTCGAGGCGGTGCGCCGGCGCATCCCCGCAAGCGCCCCGGCGCCGAGCGTGCTCTACCTCGTCGCCCTGGACCCGCCCCGGGCCGCCGGGCCAGGCACCTTCGTGGACGAGCTCATCGCGGCCGCGGGCGGCCGGAACACCTTCGCGGACGCGCCCGCGCTCTGGCCGGAGGTCAGTCTCGAGGAAGTGGTCCGCCGGCAGCCGGACGTGGTGGTCGTCGCGGTCGCGGACGCGCCCGCGCTCGACCGCCTGCGCGCCGCCCCCGGCTGGCGCGAGCTCCGGGCCGTGCGCGCGGGCCGCATCGCCGCCGTGGACGCCGACCTCTTCAACCGCCCGGGCCCGGGCCTCGCCCGCGCCGTCGTGCGCCTCGCCGCCATCCTGCATCCCGAGCTGTTCCCGCAGGAGGCGACGCCATGAACGCCGCGACGCCTGCGCGCGCGGCCGCGCCGGCGGGGGAACGCACGCGCGCGCTCCGCCCCCGCTCTTCCGTGGCCGCGCTCGCGCTGCTCGGGCTGTTGCTGGCGATCGCGCTCGCCGCCACGGTCGCCATCGGCGCGGCGGACCTTTCGCTGCGCGAGGTCGCCGCAGCACTCGCCGGCCGGGGGGACGAAACCGCACGCGCCATCGTGCGCGACCTGCGTCTGCCGCGCGCGATGCTCGCCGCCATGACCGGCGCCTCGCTCGCGCTCGCGGGAGCGGTGTTCCAGGCGCTGCTGCGCAACCCGCTCGCCGACCCGTACGTCCTCGGCGTCTCGGGCGGCGCCGCGGTCGGCGCCGTCGCCGCGATCGTGCTGGGCCTCGCGGCGCGCGCGCCCTGGTCCGTGCCCGCCGCCGCGCTCGCCGGCGCGCTCGCCGCGATCTTCATCGTCTTCCGCATCGCGTCCGCCGTCGGCCGCGCCCTCGACACGCGCGTGCTCCTGCTGGCCGGCGTCGTCGTCGGCGCCTTCTTCAACGCCGTCATCCTGCTGCTGCTCACGTTCGCCGAGGCCGAGAGCTTCCGCTCCGCAGTGTTCTGGATGATGGGCAGTCTTTCCACCGCGAGCTGGCCCGCCGCCGCGTTGCTCGCCGCGCATCTCGCGCCCGCCATGCTGGTCCTGCTCGGCCTTGCCCGCCCGCTCGACCTCCTCGCCGTGGGCGAGGAAACCGCGCTGCACCTCGGTGTGCGCGCCGAGCGCGTCAAGCTCGCGGCCTACCTCGTCGCATCACTGCTGGTCGCGGCGAGCGTCGCGGCCTGCGGGGTCATCGGCTTCATCGGCCTGATCGTGCCGCATGCGCTCCGGCTCGCGTGGGGCAGCAGCCACCGGCTCCTCCTGCCCGCCTCTGTCCTCGCCGGCGCTGTGTTCTTGCTGGTGGCGGACACCGTCGCGCGGACGATCGCCGCGCCCGCCGAGCTTCCCGTCGGCGTGATCACCGCGCTGATCGGCGTGCCCATCTTCATCCTGTTGCTCGCGCGGAGGAAGGCGTGAGAGCCGGTTCGCCGGACGACGGGGCGGCGGGCGCGCGCGCCGGAACGCCGGTCGCGGCGTCCGGGTCCGTCTTCGCCGCGCGCGCGCTGCGCTTCGCGTACCCGCACGCTTCGCGGCCCGCGCTGGACGGGGTGGACCTCGATGTGCCGGCCGGCGGCGTGTACGCGATCCTCGGGCCGAACGGCTCCGGCAAGTCCACGCTGCTGAAGGTGCTGCTCGGCGTGCTCGCGCCGCAGGCGGGCGAGGCGTGGTACGCGGGTCGCCGGCTGGCGGAGTGGAGCCGTCGCGAGCTGGCACGGCGAGTCGGCGTCGTGCCGCAGAGCGAGGAGCTCGCGTTCCCCATCACCGTCCGCGACCTCGTCGCGATGGGGCGCTACCCGCATCTCGGCCCGTGGCGCCGCGAGACGGCAGCGGATCGCCAGGCCATCGAGGAAGCGATGGCCCGCTGCGATGTGCTCGAGCTCGCGGATCGGCCGCTCGCCACGCTCTCCGGCGGCGAGCGCCAGCTCGTGCGCATCGCGCGCGCGCTCGCGCAACAGCCGGACACGCTGGTGCTCGACGAGCCCACCGCCGCACTCGACATCCGCCACGAGATGGAGATCTTCGAGCGTGTCGCGTCGCTTGCCGCCGCGGGCCGCGTCACCGTCGTTCTCGTCACGCACAACCTCAACCTCGCCGCGCGGTACGCCGCGCGCATGCTGCTGCTGGATCGCGGCCGTGTCGCTGCCGAGGGCGAGCCCGCGGCCGTGCTCACGCGCGAAACCATCGAGCGCGTCTACCGCTGGCCGGTCGCGGTGGGGCGGCACCCCGGGCCCGGCCGGGACGAGGGCGCGCCGCAGGTGGTGCCGCTGGCGGGGGAGGCAGACGCGAGCTCGGCGGGAGCGCGAGAAGCGGAGGGCGAGCGCTAGGAGAGACAGGCCAGGGGAAATGGGCTGTCGAACGCCGGGCAACGCCAGCCCCGGCGTCGCGGAACCCGAGCGGCGAGCCACGCCGGGCTCGCGAGTCGAAGCGAAGCGCGGAGAGCCGGCAGGGCGTGCGCCCCGCCGGCTCTCCGGGTCTCGGCATCCTTCCCCCGATGCGCGGTCAGTCGCTCGCCACGTGCATGACCGGCGTCATCTGGATGCCCGCGCCCGTCGCCAGCACGTTGCCCACGGACAGCGTCGCGTCGAACACGAGCTCGACCTCGGCGGCGCCGCCCTCGGGCACCTCGATGCCGCCGAGCTCCAGCTTGATGCCCGTCTGCGCGCCGCTCGGGATCGTCAGTGCGTACGCCGTACCGGCGGTGTACGTCGTCGCGCCCAGGGTCACATCCTGGCTGAACGTGATGGTCGCGCTGTCGAACAGGAGGCGCAGGTGGCCGTATGCGCCCGCCTCGACCTCGTCGGTCGCGACGAGCAAGCCCGCGCCGCCCTCGGTCGGGAGCGCCAGCAGGTTCACGCTCGTCGGCGCGGTGAGGTCCAGCGTAACCCACGGCCCGCTGGCCTCATCCGCCCCTTCGGGCTGGACCTGGATCGCGGAGATCGTCACGTCAATGGACTGGACGGCATCCAGCGCCACCGGGCCGATGCTGGCCTGCACCAGGTCGGCCGCGACGAGCGCCGCCGCCGGACCCGAATCGTCGCGGCTCATCCGGACCGAGAGGCTGCCCTCGCCCGGGCCGGTGACGTCCTCGCACGCCGTCAGGGGAAAGGCGAGGCCGAGGGCGAGCACGGCGTACTTCGCTGCATCACGAACCATGCGCTGCTTCCTCCGGCTGGGTGAAAAAGCCCCGGAGCCAGCGGAGCGCCCGGGCCGGCATGGTCGGGCTGTCTCCGCTTTCCCCGGGGCGGGATCACTCGTGCCGGAAAGACGAGCCACCCTGGCCGCAGGTCACATCGCCGCTTCTTCCTCCTCCGACCGCAGCGCCCGGTAGCTCTCGTACCGGGCCGCGGGAATCGCCCCCGCCTCGACGGCCGCCCGCACCGCGCACCCCGGCTCGTGCGTGTGCGTGCACGAGCCGCCGAACCGGCACTCTTCCCGGTACGGCCGGAACTCCGGAAAACACAGGTCCAGATCCTCGAGCGGCACGCCCCACAGCCCTACCTCGCGCAGTCCCGGCGTGTCCGCCACGTACCCGCCGCACTGGAGCGGGATCAGCTCGGCCGTCACCGTCGTGTGCCGCCCCTTCCGCACCGCCGCGCTGATCTCCGCCGTCCTCAGCCCGAGGCCGGGCTCGAGCGCGTTCAGCAAGCTCGACTTGCCGACGCCGGACGGCCCGGTGAGCGCGCTGATGCGGCCGCACAGGACCGCGCGCAGCGCGTCCAGCCCCCGCCCCTCGAGCGCGCTCACGAGCAGGACCGGGTAGCCTGCCGCCTCGTAATCCGCGAACGTCGCGCGTGCGTCGTCCTCTCCCACCAGGTCCACCTTGTTCACGACGACGACGGCCGGCAGCCCGTTCGCCTCGGCCAGCACGAGGAACCGGTCCAGCATCCGCAGCCGCGGCTCCGGCTGCGCCGCCGCGAACACCGCCACGAGCTGGTCCAGGTTGGCCACGATGACTTTCGCCCGCCGGCCCCCGTGTCCGGGGGCACGACGGGCGAGTTCACTGGCCCGCTGCCGGACCGATTCGATCGTGATGCTGCCGTCCGCGTGCCGTTCGACCTCCACCCGGTCACCGGCCACCACGCGGTCGCCGGTGCGCTGCTCGAGCTTCAGCCGCCCGCGCAGCACGGCCTCCACCACCTCACCACCCGCCAGCTCCACCTCGTACACCCCGCCCGCCGCGCGGCGGACGATCCCCGGGTGCCGCGCCACGGGACGATCAGGCGGCGAAACTCTCCAGCGCCGTGCCCAGCTCGCCCTCGCGCAGCCGCCGCAGCGCGCGGTCCCGCAGTTGCCGCACGCGCTCCCGCGTCACGCCAAGCATGTTGCCGATCTCCTCGAGCGTGTGCTCGCGGCCGCCCTCCAGTCCGAAGTACAGCCGCAGCACGCGGGCGTCGCGCGGCGCGAGTGTGTCCAGCGCGCGCTCCACCTGCTCCGCGAGTAGCCGCTCCTCCACGTCCGCCTCGGGCTCCGCCGCCTCCTCCACGATGAAGCGTTCCACGAGCTGGCTGTCATCCGTGTCGCCGATCGGCGCATCCAGCCGGATCTCTGCCGCGTTCAGCGTCTGGAGCGACTCCACCACCTCCGGCGTCAGCTTCGCCGCCGCCGCGACCTCTTCCGTCGTCGGCTCGCGCCGCAGCTCCTGCTTCAGCCGCTCCCCCTCGCGGAAGATCCGCGCTAGGTCGCTCGCACGGTTCAGCGGCACCCGGACCGCCCGGCCCTGGTTCGCCAGCGCCGAGAGGATCGCCTGCCGGATCCACCACACCGCGTACGAGATGAACTTGACCCCCTGGTCCGGGTCGAACTTCCTCGCCGCGGTCACCAGCCCGACGTTCCCCTCCTGGATCAGGTCGACCAGCGAGACGCCCCGGTTTTGATACTTTTTTGCAACACTGATCACAAAACGCAGGTTCGCGCGGACCAGCTTCTGGACCGCCTCCTCGTCGCCCTGGCGCGCACGACGGCCTAGCTGGATCTCCTCCTCGGGCGTGATGAGCTCGTGTCGGCTCACGTCCCGGAGGTACTGATCCAGAGCAGTCTGCTCTTCCGCCGGCCCGATAACGGCTTCAAACCGCTCGTTTTCACCGCGGCGCCGACGCCGCCGCTTCCGAGTATCCGTCGTGGTCGCCATCAAGATCCGCCGATCTTCCTTCGCCCTGTTTCGCCGATCGATCCCAGCACTCGGCCACTCGCGCGCGCCTGCCCCCTGCAAAGACTCTGCCGATGCAAGCCGCCCGCCTACGCCGGCCGCTCAGGGGGCAGGCGGGCGGGCGGGTTCGCCGGTGCATGAAACCCGCCGGCGCGCACGGAGTTCCCGGCGCTGCAAGGCCCTAGGGGCCGCTCGTGGCACGGCCGCGCGAGCCCGGCTGGCGGCCCGCGCGCCGCAGTACGACCGGGCGGCCGCCCGGGTTTCTGCGGATGCCCGGACGGGCCACCCGCGCCCGCCCAGCCGGACCGGCAGGACTCCGGCGCCCGCCCCGCCGCGGCGGCAGTGCCGGGCAGCCCTAACGGCGGGGGCGCCGGGTCCGGAATGGGTCCGTAGACTCGAGCTCCCGGAGGCCGACCATCGGGTGCCGGTCCTGGGGGCGCCGCAGCCGCAACGGGGCGGGAGACCCGAACGCCCCCTCCGCCCCGCGCCTACTCCCCGGTCGCGCCCTCGCCGATGATCACGGAGCCCGTGTCCGGCAGCGATCTGGCCAGCAGCGAATCGAGGGGCGTCGGCATGTCGCCGCCGCCCTCGCGCAGCGCCATCCGCAGGTCGCTGGCGGCGCGTCTGAGCGCCTGCACCTCGTCCAGGAGCCGCTCCGGCGGCGTCCCGCGCCTCAGCTCCGCGATGATCCGGTCCGCCAGCGCCTGGAGCTGCCTCAGGCGCGCATCCACCGCGTACCCCCGCGCCAGCCACGGGAACGGCGCCTTGACCTCGAGCAGCCGGTCCGTGATCGCCTCGGCGCGCAGCGCCCGGTCCAGCGCATGTCCTTCCAGCCGCCCCGCCTGCGCCGCCGCCAGCTCCCGCTCCAGCAACGCCAGCCGCTCGTCCAGTGTCATGGACTCCCGCAGCGGCGCGATCTCCGCCGCCGGGGGCGGTGGCGGGACGGCGCCCTGGTCCGCGGCCGGGTTGCGCTGGCAGCCCGCCGCGAGCAGCCCCAGCATCACCATCCCGATCACTGTCCTCGCATCCATGCCCCCATGGCGGGGGGCAATCCGTGTGCCCGCCGGCCCTTGCCGGCGCGGCTCCGCTCGTCTAGCCTTGCCGCGTGCGAATCCAAGCCGCCAGCGCGACCGACCGAGGCCTCCGCCGGCCCGAGAACGAGGACGCGCACGTCGCCGAGCCGGAGCTGGGGCTCTTCTGCGTGGCCGATGGAATGGGCGGCCATGCGGCGGGCGAGGTCGCGAGCCGGTTGGCCGTGGAGACGTTCGCTCGCGAGATGGAACGGATCGCCGGCGCACCCGCGCCGGACCAGACCCTCGAAGCAGGGCTGCGCCGCGCCGCCGCGGCCGCCAACCGCGCCATTCTCGAGGCGGCGCGCGCCGACCCGGCCACGGCGGGCATGGGCACCACCCTCACCGCCATCGCCCTCGCCCCTGCCCGTGATGCCTTCGCCGGCGTCCACATCGGCGACTCGCGGGCCTATCTGTTCCGCGACGGCGCGCTGCACCAGCTCACGACCGACCACACCTGGGTCCAGCAGCAGGTGGACGCCGGCGTCCTCTCCCCGCTCGAGGCGCGCCACCACCCCTACGCCAGCGTGCTCACCCGCGCCCTCGGCCTCGCCGCCGACCCCGAGTTCGAGACCTTCCGTGGCGACCTCCGCCCGGGCGACCTGCTGCTCCTCTGCTCCGACGGGCTCACCGGGATGGTGGAGGACGACGAGCTCGCCTTCATCCTCGCCCAGGACTCCCCCCTCGACGTGCGCGTCCGGGAGCTCATCGATGCCGCCAACCGCAACGGCGGCCTCGACAACATCACGGTGATCCTGATCCGAGCAGCGGCGTAGCCGCCTCGAGCCGCCGCTCCACCGTGGCCGCGTCCTGCTGCGCGAGCGCGATCAGCGCGGCGCGTTCCACCTCGCGCCGCCCGCCCAGCGTGAACAGCCGCAGCACCCGCGCCGTCTGGTACAGCTCCTCCGCGATCCGCGGCAGGCCGATCAGCCCCGCCTGCCCCGCAGGCCCGACCCGCAGGACCCGTCCCGACCGCAGCAGTACCAGCAGGTCCAGCGCGAACATCCGCGACTTCTCCGGATAGTCGAGGAACACCTCTCCGGGCTCCAGCCCCAGCTCGCTGGCCAGGCGTTCCTCGACCCGGGCCTTCAGCATCGTGTCCCCGGCCAGCCACTCGCCCACCGCCCGCCCGTCCAGCTCCGCGGCAACGACCTCCGCCGCCCGCTTGGGCAACTGCCGGTTCCGCAGCGCCGCCACCCAGCGCAGCACGCGCCGCGCCGCCTCCGGCCCGGCGCCGCCTCCGCCCTCCCTGCCCGCCGCCGCGCTCCTCTCCTCCAGCGCCGCGCGCGCCCGCGACTCGAGCAGGAACAGCAGCGCCTCGTCCGTCCGGCCCACCAGCTCGTCCGGCGCCAGCAGCCCCACGTCCAGCGCCACGGCCACGATCCGCTTGTACATCACGGTCGCCGCACGGACCGCGTGGTGCCAGTAGACGTTGCGGAACATCTGGTACTTCGCGAACAGCAGCGACTCCAGCGCCGCCACGCCCTTCTCCAGCACCGCCACCTCCCGCCGCCCCGTGTCCGGCGCCTCCACGACCGTCAGCGCGTACAGCAGCCGGTCCACGTCCACCATCCCGAACGGCACGCCGCAGAAGCGGGCGTCGCGCATCAGGTACTCGATCTTGTCCAGGTCCAGACTGCCGCTCACCAGGCCCTGCAGCGGGCTGTCGGACCGGCCGCGGATCAGCGCCTCGATGCGCGCAGGCCCATCCGGCGCCACGCTGATCAGCGCCGCGCGGACCTCCGTGTCCTCGAGGAAGCGGCCCGCGAGCGCTTCGTGGTCGCCCGGGATGCGCCGCTCCTCCAGCTCCTCGACCGCGTGCGAGAACGGGTAGTGCCCGATGTCGTGCAGCAGCCCGGCCAGCGGAATCAGCCGCCGCTCCGCCTCGTCAACCCCCGCCAGCGCGCCGCGCTCCTCCAGGATCGCCAGCGCCCGCTGCGCCAGGTGATAGACGCCCAGCGCGTGATCGAAGCGCGTGTGCGTCGCCCCCGGGTAGACGAGGTGCGCCAGGCCGAGCTGCCGGATGTAGCGAAGCCGCTGGAACGCCGCCGAGTCCACGATCCGCACCGCCACCGAATCCAGGCGGATCGTGTTCCACAGCGGGTCCCGCACGGTGACGGCGTCCACGGATGGCGTCATGGGGGGCCTGTCTGTTTTGGGGCGAGGGCCGGGGCGAGGGCGCGGGCGAAGGTGGAAGGGGCCCTCGCCCTGGCCCGGGGTAGGGGCTAGGCGGAGCTCACGGCCCCGCCTGCCTCACCGCCTCCGTCACGTCCGCCTCGAACTTCTCGAAGTTCTCCCGGAACATCCCCGCGAGCTTCGCCGCCATCGCGTCGTAGGCGGCGGGGTCCCGCCACGTGCTCCGCGGATCCAGGACGGCGGCCGGCACGCCCGGCACTCGCTCCGGCACGGCCAGCCCGAAGACCGGATCGCGCCGCGTCGCCACGTCATCGAGCCGGCCGCCCAGCGCGGCGTGCACCATCGCCCGCGTGTAGCCGAGGTTCATCCGCTCGCCCTCGCCGTACGGCCCGCCCGTCCACCCCGTGTTCACCAGCCAGCAGCTCGACCCGTGCGCCGCGATCTTCTCGCCCAGCATCCGCGCGTACACGCTCGGCGGCAGCGGCAGGAACGGCGCGCCGAAGCATGTGCTGAACGTCGCCTTCGGCTCCGTCACGCCCCGCTCCGTGCCGGCGACCTTCGCCGTGTACCCCGAGAGGAAGTGGTACATCGCCTGCTCCGGCGTCAGCCGCGCGATCGGCGGCAGCACGCCGAACGCGTCCGCGGTCAGGAACACCACGTGCCGCGGATGCGGCCCCCGCCCACTGCGCACTGCGCCCTCGATGAACTCGATGGGGTACGACGAGCGCGTGTTCTCCGTGATCGAGTCGTCGTCCCAGTCCACCACCCGCGTCGCCGGATCCACCACCACGTTCTCGAGGATCGCGCCGAAGCGCCGGCTCGCCGCGTAGATCAGCGGCTCTCCCTTCGGGGACAGCCGGATCACCTTTGCGTAGTTCCCGCCCTCGAAGTTGAACACTCCGGTGTCCGACCAGCCGTGCTCGTCGTCCCCGATGAGCTGTCGCTCCGGGTCTGTCGAGAGCGTCGTCTTGCCCGTGCCCGAGAGCCCGAAGAACAGCGCCGTGTCGCCGCCGCTGCCCACGTTCGCCGAGCAATGCATGGGCAGCACGCCCTGCCGCGGGAGGAGGTAGTTCAGCACTGTGAACATCGACTTCTTCACCTCGCCCGCGTAGTGCGTCCCGCCGATCAGCGCGACCCGCGCGCCGAAGTTCAGCACGATGAACGTGCCGCTGCGCGTGCCGTGCACCGCCGGGTCCGCCTGGAAGTCGGGTGCGTGCAGCACGGTGAACCCCGACTCGAAGTTCTCCCGCTCCTCCCGCGACGGCTCGATGAACATGTTGTGCACGAAGAGCGAGTGCCACGCGTGCGTGCCCACGACCCGTACGCCCAGCCGGTACGCGGGGTCGGCCCCCGCCCACACGTCCCGCACGAACAGCTCGCGGCCGCGCAGGTACCCCTGCACATCCCGCAACAGCGCCTCGAAGTTCGCCGGCTCGAGCGGCACGTTCACGCTGCCCCACCAGATGTGCTGCTCGCTCGAGGGCTCGCGTACCACGAACTTGTCGTTCGGCGAGCGGCCCGTGTGCGGCGCCGTCACCGCCGCGAAGCAGCCATCTCGTGTCAGCACCCCCTCGCCGCGCCGGATCGCGTGCTCGTAGAGCGCTGCCGGCGCCAGATTCCAGTGTACCGGCCCCTCGGACAGGATGTCGTCCAGGGCGCCCGTTTGCATCTCCGTTGCCACCGTGGCCTCGCTGTCGTGTGCCCAAAGGAATCCGCCGCCGCAACCACAGCGGCAGAAATGGCTAGGTTAGGGCAGGCCGCGCGGCGGTGTCAAGCGACGGTCTCGCCCCGTCTCGCTCCTCCCGAACCAGCGCGCCGCCTGGGCGGCGCGCCTTTCCCGCACCAGCGAGACCCACTCCTTCAGGCGCGATGCCGCGCGCCCTTCCCGCCCCAGCACCACCACGCCTCCCCCAGGATCCACCCCCCGCGCCCCGGTGTAGTGTCCGCGCATGAAGTCGCTCGCCCCCGCCCTCTTCGCCGCCTTCGCCGCGTCCGGCACCGCCGGGCAGGAGAGTCCTCCCGCCGCCCGGGCGGGCACCCCCGCGCCATGCCCGGACGGCGTGATCAGCTACGTCTTCATCGACAACCACTCGATCTTCGACACCAGCGACCCCGAGCTGGATCGCCGCTTCGCCTGGGCCTACGGCATCGCGAACGCCTTGCACGCGCGCACGCGCGCGTATGTCATCCGCCGGGAGCTCCTCTTCGACGCCGGCGACTGCTACGACCCCCTCCTGCTCCGCGAGTCCGAGCGCCTGCTCCGCGCCTACGATTTCCTCTCGCATGTGGACATCTTCGGCCTCCGGCAGCCGGACAGCACGTGGCATGTCATCGTGGACACGCGCGATGAATGGAGCACCCAGCTCGACCTCCGCGTCCGCTTCGACGGCGGCGTCCGCTTCGACGGCGTGCGCCTGCGCGAGAACAACCTGCTCGGGACCGGGCAGGCCGTGGCGTTCCACTACATCGAGCGCGATGTCACGCGCGACGTCATCGTCTCCTACGCCACGCCGCAGCTCGCGCGTACCCGTTGGGACCTGCGCGTCGCGGCCGGCCGCACCCGCGCCGGCACGCTCGTCGACCAGGTCATCGCCTACCCCTTCGTCGGCGAGATCGGCAAGTGGGCGTTCCGCCAGAGCTTCCGCCGCGAGGACCGCTTCTTCGACTACATCGCGGGCGACGCCGTCGAGAACGAAACCCGGGTGCTGTTCCCCGTCCGCGACAAGGCCGTTGACCTCGCCGCCATCGCGCGGGTCGGCCACCCCGGCGCGCTGACGCTGTTCGGCGTCGCCATCGGCTTCCGGGAGCTGTCCTTCCCGGGCGCCGACAGCGCCGAGATCGTACGCGGCAAGGACTTCAACGCCACCAGCGGAGCGGACTCCGCGCTCCTCGCCGAGATCCAGCGGCAGGCCGAGCCGGCCGAGAACGTCCGCCTCATGCTGTTGCTCGGAAAGCGCAACGTCCGCTGGGTCCAGCGCCGCGGCTTCGACAGCATGCGCGGCGTCCAGGACATCCGTCTCGGCGCCGAGGCCGAGCTCGCCATCGGCCGCTCCCTCGGCCTCGGCAGGACGGATCGCGACCTCATCACCTCGCTCGGGCTCTACGGCGCCCGCGAGGACGCCGGCATCCTGCTCGCCGGCCACCTGCGGCTCGATGCGCGCAAGGACTACGACGACGGCGGCCGCTGGAAGGACCTCTTCGTCGAGGGCGAGGGGTTCGCGTACTGGAAGCCGGGAGGGGATTCGCGCCACACCCTCGTCCTCCGCGCCGCCGGTGCCGGCGGCTGGCAGACGCGTACGCCCTTCCAGCTCACGCTCGGGGGCGACCGCGCGCTCCGCGGCTACGCGCGCGAGCGCTTCCCGGGCGGCCGCCGCGTCATTTTCTCCGTCGAAGACCGCATCTACATCGGCTGGCCGCTCCCCGATGTCCTCGACCTCGGCGCCACGATCTTCGCCGACGTCGGCCGCGTCTGGCCCGGCGACGTCCCCTTCGGCACCGACTCCGGCTGGCGCACCACCGCGGGCTTCGGCCTCCGCGGCTCCTTCCCCGCCGGCGGCCGCACGACCTACCGCCTCGACCTCGCGTTCCCCGTCGGCCACCACGCCAAGCCGCGCGACGTCCGCCTCATCCTCTCCATCGGCGAGCTCCTCGGCCTCGTCACCCGCCCCGACGACACGCAGATGCCACGCGCCCGGACAAACGGCTTCAACGGCGAGCTCTTCCATTTCCCGAATTAGGGCCGGGGCGAGGGCAAGGGCGAGGGCGGGGGATGGGGATTCGAAATTTGAAGCCCTTGACGATTCAGGACAATTCGTAGTCCTGAACGCCCCGCGAGCAGCCGTTCCGGAGTCGACGGCCGGACACGGGCACGCGTAGGCGTACGCGTACGGGAACACCACGCCGTAAACGGCCCCGGACGCCGCGAACGGCCCCACCCGCAATTCACCGGCAGTCCCGCCACCCGGGACGCGGGGGGATGTGGGGCGGCGGCCCGGGCGGAAGCGCTGGGTGGAAGGGCCGCCTCCGCCCGCAGTTCAGCAGTCCCCGGCCCTCGCACCCGCTCCGCGCCGGCCGTAGTTTCTGCACTCATGGACACCCGCCCCGTCCGCATCTCCGCCGCCTGGCTCCTGCCCGTCACCGCGCCGCCCATCCGCGGCGGCGCGCTGCTCGTGGACGCGCGCGGCCGCATCGCCGCGGTCGGGCCGGACCAGGCCGTCCCGCAACCGGAAGACGCGGAGCGCATCGACCTGGGCGACGCCGCGCTGCTGCCGGGTCTGATCAACGTGCACGCGCACCCCGAGCTCGCCGCGTTCCGCGGCCTGCTCGACGACCTGCCGTTCCACGAATGGATCCCGTGGGTGAACCGGCTGAAGCGCGATGCCGCGCTGGCCGCACAGGACTACGACGTCGCCGCTCACTGGACGTGCGTCGAAGCCCTCTCCGCCGGCATCACCACCCTCGCCGCGACCGAAGACTCCGGCGCGGCGCTGGACGCGCTGCGCGCGGCCGGCATGCGCGGCGTCGCCTACCGGGAGGTCTTCGGCCCCGCGCCCGAGCAGGCAGACGACGCGCTGGCGAAGCTGCGGCGCAAGGTCGAGGATATGCGCGCGCGGGAGACCGATCTCGTGCGCGTCGGAATCTCGCCCCACGCGCCCTACACCGTCTCCGACCGCCTCTACCGCATGGCCGCGGAGTACGCCCGCGCCGAGGGGCTGCCGCTCGCCACGCACGCGGCCGAAGCCGACGCCGAACGCCGCCTCGTGACGCGGGGTGAGGGCCCGTTCGCCGAAGGGCTGCGGAAGCGCGGCATCGCCACGCCGCCCCGCGCACGCTCCACCATCGCGCTGCTCCGCGAGACAGGCGTGCTCGACACGCAGCCGCTCGTCATCCACTGCGTCACCGTGGACGACGACGACATCCGCACGCTCGCGGACCACGGCGCCGCCGTCGCGCACTGCCCCGTCGCCAACGCGCGGCTCGGCCACGGCGCCGCGCCCGTGGCCGAGATGCTCGATGCCGGCATCACCGTCGCTGTCGGCACCGACTCGGTCGCCAGCAACAACCGCCTGGACCTGCTCGAGGAAGCGCGGATCGCGCAGGTGGTGCAGCGCGCGCGGCTGCGTTCCCACGATGCGCTGCCCGCCGACCGGCTGCTGCGCATGATCACGATCGACGCCGCGCGCGTCCTCGGGCTCGACGCGCGCATCGGCTCGCTCGACGTCGGCAAGGACGCCGACCTCTGCGCCGTCTCGCTCGCCGGCGCGCACGCGCTGCCGGTGCAGGACCCGGCCGTCGCGCTGTTCCACCAGGCGCGCGGCGCGGACGTGGTGCTCGCGATGGTGCGGGGCAGGATCCTGTTCGGCGCCGGGCGGGAGCTTCCGGGCGACGTCGCCGCGCTGGCGGCGCGAATGCGGGAGCTGGCTGCACGGCTGGCCGCGGCGAGGTACGGGGCGCCGGCGTCGTGACGCGCGGCGGCGTTACTCCGGAGCCGTACAGCGCGCCCTGGTTGGCGCCGTAGCCGCCCGCGTTCCCTCGGGCGGCGCGTCGCCGTTCAGCACGCCGCCGCGTCGCAGCGTCACGACCCCGGCTCCGTCAGCGATTCACCCTCACCCCGTCCGCCGCGTCGAACAGGTGCAGCCGCTCCCGCCGCAGCCGCAGCCCGACCTCCGTCCCCTCCGCGAGCTCCGCCTCCGCGGACGTGACCAGCACCAGCTCGCGATCGCGCATGGCCCCGGGCCGGGCGAGGTGCACGAGCAGGTCGCTGCCGAGCGGCTCGACCACGTCCACGCGCGCGGTCAGGTCCGCGCCTTCCGGCGCCACCACCTCGAGATCCTGCGGCCGTGCGCCGAGCATCAGCTCGCGGCCGGCCGGCTCTCGCTCGAGCGTGATGCCGTCGAGCGCGAGCGCGAAGCCGTCGCACGCGAGGCGAGGCGCGCCGTCGTCGCCCGCCTCGAGCGTGCAGCGGAAGAAGTTCATGGCCGGCGAGCCGACGAACCCCGCGACGAAGACGTTCGCCGGCCGGCGGTACACCTCGAGCGGCGGCGCGACCTGCTGCAACCGCCCCTCGCTCATCACCGCGATGCGGTCGCCCAGCGTCATCGCCTCTTCCTGGTCGTGGGTGACGTACAGCATCGTCGCGCCCAGCTCGCGGTGCATGCGCGCCAGCTCCGCGCGCGTCTGCACGCGCAGCTTCGCATCCAGGTTGGAGAGCGGCTCGTCGAACAGGAAGGCGCGCGGCTCGCGCACGATCGCGCGGCCCAGCGCCACGCGTTGCCGCTGCCCGCCCGAGAGCTGCGCGGGCTTGCGGTCCAGGTACTCCTCGAGCCCCAGCTTCCTCGCCACGGCGGCGACGCGTTCCGCGATCACGTCCTTCGGCACCCGCCGCATGCGCAGCCCGAACTCCATGTTCTCGCGCACCGTCTTGTGCGGGTAGAGCGCGTAGCTCTGGAACACCATCGCCAGGTCGCGGTGCTGCGGCGGGACCTGCGTCACGTCCTCCTCGCCCAGCAGGATCCGCCCGCGCGTCGGCGTCTCGAGCCCCGCCACCATCCGCAGCACCGTGCTCTTGCCGCTCCCCGACGGGCCGACGAGCACCATGAACTCGCCATCCGCCACCTCCAGCTCCACGCCCGCCGACGCGACGTGGCCGTTCGGGTAGACCTTGTGGACGTCTTCGAGCCGGATCGATGCCATGCGTCACCCCTTGACTGCGCCGGCCGTGAGCCCCTGCACGATCCGGCGCTGGAAGAACAGCACGAGCAGCGCGACGGGCGCCGTCGCCACCACCGCCGCGGCCAGGATCTGGCCCCACGGCACCTGGTACTGCCCGCGGAACAGCGCGATCGCGACCGGCACGGTCTGCCGCTCGGGCCCCAGCGTGAACGACAGCGCGAAGAGGAACTCGTTCCACGCGTACAGGAACGTCAGGATCGCCGTGGTCGCGAGCCCGGGCAGGGATAGCGGCAGGATCACCTCGCGCAGCGTGGCGAGGCGGCCCGCGCCGTCCACCGCCGCCGCCTCCTCCAGCTCGCGCGGGAGCTGGCGGAAGAAGCCCGTGAGCAGCCAGACCGTGAGCGGCAGCGCGAACGTCATGTACGGGAAGATCAGACCCGGGTACGTGTTGATCAGCCGCAGCTCGCGCAGCATCAGGTACAGCGGCGGCACGATCGAGATCTGCGGGAACATCGTCACCGCGAGGATGAACCCCAGGATCGCCGCCTTGCCGCGGAACCGCAAGCGGGCCAGCGCGTACGCGCACAGCGCGCCGACGACGACGGAGAGCGCCGTCGTCGTCCCCGCCACGACCAGCGAGTTGCGGATCGGCAGCCAGAAGTCCCGCTCCTCGAACAGCGCGCGGTAGTGGTCGAGCACCAGCTCCCGCGGGAACAGCGACGGCGCCTCGAACAGCCGCGACTCCGGCGCCAGCGACGAGACCACCGCCCAGTAGAGCGGGAACGCGCTCGCCAGCACGAGCGCGCCGACCGCCAGGCCCGGCAGCGCGCGAGCCAGCCGCCCGACGCCGGATCGCGCTCGCGCGCCGGCCCGCCGCATGCCGCCCGGGCCGCCGGCACCGGCGCCGCCCACCGCCGCAGCGCCCGGACCCGCGCGCCCAGCCGCCGCCCGTGCGGCGCCCGCCACGCGCACGCCGCTCATCGCCGCTCCCCCGTCAGGTCCGCGCCCAGGACGCTGATGTAGAACACGGCCAGCGCGAACGTGACCAGGAAGATGATCACGGACAGCGCTGAGCCGTAGCCGAAGCGCAGGTAGTTGAGCAGCGAGTTGAACGCGTACAGCGCGATCGGCTCCGTGGACGTGCCCGGTCCCCCGCCCGTCATCACGTAGATCAGGTCGAACACGCGGAACGCGTCCAGCGTGCGGAAGATCAGCGCGACCAGGATCGCGGGCTTCAGCAGCGGCAACGTCACGTGCACGAACTGGCGCCACGCGCCCGCGCCGTCGATCCGCGCCGCCTCGTACAGCTCCGCGTCGATGTTCTGCAAACCCGCCAGCAGCAGCAGCGCGACGAACGGCGTCATCTTCCACACGTCCGCCAGGATCACCGGCACCCACGCCGCCACGGCATCGATGAACCAGACGAACGAGCGCTCGACGAGGCCGACGTCCGCCAGCACCGCGTTCACGATGCCCGCCTGACCCTCGAACATGAAGCGCCAGACCAGCGCCGCGACGACCGTCGGGATCGCCCACGGCACCAGCACCGCCACGCGCACCAGCCCGCGCCCGCGGTACGCACGGTTCAGCGCCAGCGCGAGCACCAGACCCAGCAGCAGCTCCAGCGTCACGCTGCCCGCGGTGAAGATGCCGGTGTGCAGCAGCGCGCCCCAGAAGCGCGCATCGCCCAGCGCCTCGGCGTAGTGGTCCAGCCCGACGAACGGCCGGCCCAGCCACGGCATGCGCAGGTCGTGCAGGTGCAGCGACTCCCAGACCGTCCAGCCCAGCGGGAACAGCGCGATCAGCGCGATGACCGCGAGCGCCGGCAGCACGAAGCCCCAGGCGAGCCGCGCCTCGCGGGCCTCCATGCTCCGCTGCGGCGCGGGCGGAAGGACGGCCGCCCCAGCCGGGCCGGCCGGGAGGTGCCCGCCCCCGCGCGGCGCTGGAGCGACGGCGCGCTCCGGAACCGTGCCGTGGGGCACGCGCCCCATAGCTCCCCCGCCCTCACCGCCCGGCCGCAACCCGCGCCTCCGCGCTCGCAGCGTTGCCCGGCGCCGCCACGCCGGCCGCAACCCTCGCCCTCGGCTGGAGGCCGGCCCGCTCCAGCAACTCGCGCATCTCCCTCGCCGCGTCCGCCAGCGCCGCGGCCGGCTCCTGCTGGCCGGTCAACGCGCGGTGCAGGCGGACCTGGAGCAGCTCCGAGAGCTGCGTGTAGACCGGCGTGACGGGCCGCGGCTCCGCCCGCGCGATGATCGCCCGCGCCTGCGCCGGCGGCACCGCGAGCGACGCGGCCAGCACCGGGTCGTCGTACAGCGCGGGCCGCGTCGGGTACTGCCCCACCACCCGCGCGCGCTCGAGCATCTGCTCCGGCCGCGTCAGGTACTCGATCACCGCGTACGCCGCCTCCGGGTGCTCCGTGTACGCGTTCACGGCGAGCTGCGCGCCGCCCAGCGCCGCGGTCGGCTCGCCGCCCGGCGCCGCCGGCATCGGCGCCACCGCGAACCGGCCCGCCACCCGCGACTGCGCGCTGTCCGCCAGCAGCGCGTACGCGTACGGCCAGTTCCGCATCAGCACCGCCTGCCCGTTCTGGAACGCGAACCGCGTCTGCTCCTCCTGCCACGTCAGCGCCGCGCGCGGCACGAGCCCGCTCTCGATCGCGTCCCGCATGTACTCCAGTGCACGCACCGCCGGTTCCTCGTCGACGACGACGCGCCCCTCCGCGTCCAGGATCGCGCCGCCGAACCCGCCCAGGTGCTCGAGGAACACCGTCACCAGCCCCTCGTAGCGCGCGCCCTGCCACACGAAGCCGTACGGCGCCGCGCCCCGCTCGCGTGCGCCGCGCGCGAACGCGCTCAGCTCCTCGAACGTCTCCGGCGCGCGCGGCAGCAGGTCCGTGCGCCAGTACAGCATCCCCACATCCACGAACCACGGCAGCGCGAAGAGCCGCCCGCGCCAGCGGTTCGCCTCGATGGTCGCGGGGAAGAACGAGTCGACCGGCGGTGTGAACCGGTCCAGCGGCAGGATCCAGCCGGCGGCCGCGAACTCCGGCGTCCAGATCACGTCGAGCTGGAGGACGTCCGGGTCGCCCGCGCGCGCGTTCAACCACTGCACGTAGAGCTGGTGCCGCTGATCGGCCGCGTCCGGAGTCGGCTGGATCTCCACGCGGATGCCCGGGTTCGCCTCCATGAACCGCGCGAGCTGCGTGCGCAGGACCTCCGCCTCCGCGCCCAGCGCGCTGCCGGAGAAGCGGACGACGACACCCTCCTCCGCCGGCGCGCCGCACGCCGCACACGCGGCCGCCGCGAGCAGCGGGGCTGCGAGCCGGCGAACGCAGGGCGATGCGCGCATGACTCGGAGCATGACCCTCCCGTGGAGACGGAGACAGCGCCGACGATCCGGACCCGCTACCCCCGCCGCCGCTCCAGCAGCACCATCATCAGGATGCTCAGCACGGCGAGCGCCTCGTCCGCCGGCTCCACGGGAGCCAGACGCTCGATGCGGAAGCGGCCCTCGAGGAACGCCGGCTGCTTCTGAACGCGGAGGAGAGGCTGTCCGTCCGCGCGCGTGATGCGGTACGCGGGGTTGAACACGTAGCCGGACAGCAGGTTCAGGATCGGGATCTGGAGGAGCATGCCGTCCAGCATCTTGATCCAGCCGTTCTCCTCGCGGATCGTGAAGATCGGCGCGCCGTCGCGCAGCACCTCGTAGTGTGCCTTCCAGAACGATCGGAGGCCCATGCGCTTCAGCGCGCCGAACGGCCTCCCATCCGTGCCCTGGAAGCGGTACGTCGCCGAGATGTCCAGGACGCGGTCCGCAAGGATGTGCGCCACGGGACGCGTCTGCTCGACATCGGCGAACACCGTGACGGCTTCCTTCAGCTTGAACGCCTTCTGCTTGACGTAGAACAGGACCTGCCCCGTCGCGTCGGTCACCGTGAACTGCGGCGCTACCGCCATCACCTTGAAGCTCAAGGTCAGCGGGTAGTTCATGGGGTTTCCTCCGCTTCGGCGCGGGGGGTTCCCGGCGCTCGATGGTGGATGGCCCCGCGGTGATGCTGGCCACGACGCTCCGCGGCCCGCCGGCAGGGGCCGACCCAGAGTGCAGCTTCGCGTGTTCCGGCGTCAAGCCTGGAAGTGCGGGGCGCTGCTCGTTCCCAGCTCGGGTGACAGCGGAGCCTGGCTCTGCTCGCGATCCGCTCTGACGCACTCGCCCGCTAGTTGCCTCGTCACGGCTCCGCGCTCCAGAGCAGACGCCAGTCGTCCTCTCGCGGGCCACCGAGCAGGCCGCCGACGAGACCGCCCAGAATCGCACCGGCCCCGCCCATGATCGCCATCCCGGCCATCCCACGGGCGAGGCCGCCATCCCCGCCCGCATCCGGATCGTCGACCGACCCGAGAAGGAACCCGATCACGCCGGCCGGCACACCGCCGAGCGCCGCGCCGATCCACACGCTCGCGGGGACACGCCTCTCCTGCATCTCCACGCGCTCGACCGCCGCCAAAGAGATTCTGCCACCCACGAGCGCGACGTCCGTCGCCGTGACGTTGACGACCGTGCCCCGGATCTCGCGGCCCCCTCCACTGATCCTGAGGAACCGGTTCCGCCGCTGCGCCTCGCGCAGCACCTGCTCCAGCTCGGGCCGCGACGCGCTCGGGTCCGCCGCATCCGCCGCGACCGGCACCGTTGCGGCGGACCGGCCGCTCGCACACGAAGCCGCCAGCATGCAGATGATCAACGGACGAGCCCAACGGCCTCCGCGGATAGCGGCATCGGGGATGTCGTTGCGCATTGGATTCACGGTCAGCGGGGAGTCCATTCGCGTTGTCCGCTCCTGGGCGGGGCGGTGTCGGCGTTGGAGCGCCGAGTCAGTGATCCGGCGTCCGGCTCCATGGATGCGATCCCGACCAGACGCTGTCAAACGATCCTCCCTCCCGCCCCCTCTCACCTGCCATGATTGGGAATCGACTGCGCCCCCTCCAGCGCTTCACTGCCCGCCCCCGCCTTGCCCCGCCCGCCCACCGATCGCCATGTTCACCGTCTGTCGTGAACCGGCGAGGTCCGTCGCGGCCGCGTGGCAGCATCGGAGCCCGCCGCCCGGGCCGGTCGAAGGAGATGTCCGCACCCGATTACGCCGTCCGCGAGTCGCGCCACGCCGGGATCCGCCGCGTGCTCGCGGTCACGCTGGCCGCCAACCTCGCCGTCGTCCTCGCCAAGGCGATCGCCGGGATCCGGAGCGGCTCGCTCAGCGTGCTCGCCGACGCGGCCCACTCCTCCGTGGACGGGTTCAACAACCTGATGGGCCTCCTGCTCGCGCGCGTCGCCGCGCAGGCGCCCGACGAGCAGCACCCCTACGGCCACGCCAAGTTCGAGACGCTCGGCGCGCTCGCGATCGTCGCCTTCCTCTCCATCACCGTCTACGAGCTGGTGGGGACGGCGATCGGGCGGCTGGTCGCGGGCACGGCACAGCCGGATGCGACGCCGGCGGTCATGGCGGTCATGGCCGTCTCCGCCGTCGTCAGCGCGGTCGTCAGCCGCTACGAGGAGCGCCGCGGCCGTGAGCTCAGGAGCGAGCTGCTCACCGCGGACGCGGCGCACACGCGCTCGGACTTCTACGCGTCGCTGACCGTGCTCGTCGGGCTGGGCCTCGTGGCCGCGGGCTACCCGCGCGCGGACGCCGCCTTCACCCTGCTCATCGCCCTGGTCATCGCGCGCGCGGGCTGGCGCATCCT
The DNA here is from genome assembly GCA_036381195.1 of Longimicrobiales bacterium. Classification (GTDB taxonomy): domain Bacteria; phylum Gemmatimonadota; class Gemmatimonadetes; order Longimicrobiales; family RSA9; genus RSA9. Next base: position 36,918 of record DASVDH010000089.1, read on the forward strand.
GCTCACCACCGTGCCCGTGCTGGTGGACGAACGCGCGGTCGAGGAGAAGACGATCCGCCGCATCGCGGTGGACACGCCGGGCGTCGCGGACTGCTACAGCGTGCGCTCCCGCGGCCGCGAGGGCGAGATCTTCGCCGAGCTGACGATCGCCGTCGCGCGCACGATGGACGTCGAGAGCGCGCACGCGATCGCGGACGAAGTCGAGCGCCGCGTCGCCGCCGGGGTCGGCGCGCGCGAGGTCGTCGTCCACATCGAGCCGTACACGGAGGAGGAAGCAGAGGAAGGAGGCGGCTGACCCGTGTCCACCCGGGCCCCGCGCACGTGAGACCGCTGCCCCGCCGCGTGCACGCGGCCGAGTACCTGGACGAGCCGGGCCACGACCCGCGCGAGCTCGAGGCCAGTCTGGGGCACGTCGCCGCGGTCAACCGCTGGCTCGGCGGCACGCGCGCCGTGCTGCGCCACGTGCTGCCCCTCCTCTCACCGGACCGCACCACGCACATCCTGGACGTGGGCACCGGCGCGGCGGACATCCCGCGCTCGATCGTCCACGCCGCTCGCCGGAGGAACCTCGCCGTCCGCGTCGTCGCCGCGGACCTGCACCCGCAGATCCTCGCCATCGCGCGCCGCGAGACGGCGGCCTACCCGGAGATCACCGTCGAGCGCGCGGACGCGCTCGGGCTCCCCTACCCGGACGACGCGTTCGATCTCGCGCTGCTCTCGCTCACGCTGCATCACTTCGAGGAGGAGGACCAGGTGCGGGCGCTGCGGGAGCTGGCGCGCGTCTCGCGGGGCGCCGTCGTCGTGAACGAGCTGCTCCGCTCGCGCGCGAACTACCTCGGCGCGCGCCTGCTCGCCGCCACGCTCTGGCGCCGCAACCGCCTCACGCGCCACGACGGCCCGCTCTCCGTGCTCCGCGCGTTCACGCCGCCCGAGCTGCTCGCGCGCGCGTGCGACGCCGGGCTGCGCGAGCCACGCGTGCACCGCCACTTCTTCCAGCGACTCGTGCTGGTCGCGCGATGAGCGCCTGCTGCGATGCGATCGTCGTCGGTGCCGGGCCCGCCGGCTCCGCCACGGCGCTGCTGCTCGCGCGCGCCGGCCACCACGTGCTGCTGCTCGACCGCCGCCACTTCCCCCGCGCCAAGCCCTGCGGCGACTGCCTCAGCCCCGAGGCCGCCCGCGTGCTGGACCGCCTCGGCCTGCTCGCGGACGTGCAGGCCGCTCGCCCCGCACGGCTCGCGGGCTGGCGCATCGTCGCCCCCGCGGGTCACGCCTTCGAGGCGGCATTCGCCGCGTTCGCGAACGGCGACCCGCGCCTCGAGACCGCGATCGCGATCCGCCGCGAGGCGCTCGACACCGTGCTGCTCGCGGGCGCGCGCCGGGCCGGCGCCGTGGTGCGCACCGGCCTCCACGTCACGGACCTGCTCCGCGATGCGCGCGGCAACGTCGCCGGCATCCTGGCGCGAGACGAAGACGGCGCCTCGCTCCGCCTCCATGCTCGCCTCGTCATCGGCGCGGATGGGCTGCGCTCCGTGGTCGCGCGGCGGCTCGGGCTGGTCCGCCGGGGGCCGCGGCTACGCAAGCTCTCGCTCACCGCGCACGTGCGCGGCATGGCCGGCCCCGGCCGGCTGGGCGAGATGCACCTCGCGGCTGGCGCGTGCGCGGGCGTCGCCCCCGTCGAGGAGCCGGAGGGCGACGACGCCGCCTCCGCCCCCCTCGCGAACGTCACGCTCGTCGTGGACGCAGCCCGCTTCGGCCGCGAGGCCGCACGCGACCCGCTCGCGCTGTTCCGCGCCATGCTCGCGCGCTTCCCCGCCCTCGCCCCGCGCCTGCCGCTGCTCGAGCCGCGGCTCCACCTGCTCGCCTCCGGCCCCTTCGATTGGCCCACACGCACGGTCGTGGCGGACGGCGCCGCGCTCGTCGGCGATGCCGCCGGCTACTTCGACCCGTTCACGGGCCAGGGCATCTACCAGGCGCTCGCGGGCGCCGAGCTGCTCGCGGAGGAGGCCGACCTCGCGCTGCGCGAGGGCGACGTCTCCGCGCGCGCGCTCCGGCGCTACGCCGCCCGCCGGCGCCGCATGCTCCGCGGCGCGCGCATCCTCCAGCACCTGATCGACCACGTGATCCGCCGCCCCGTCCTCGCCGACGCCGCGATCCGTCGGCTCGCCCGCGCCCCGGCCGCGGCCGCCGCGCTCATCGCCGCGACCGGGGACATGCTGCCGCCCGGCCGCTTGCTTTCTCCCGACGTCGCGCTATCCTTCCTGCTCGGTTCCCTCCGAGCGGAGGCCCCATGATCGCAGTCGACGAGCGCCTCGTGCGCGCGCCGGCCCACATCTGCTTCCACGTCGCCGCCGACGTCGAGCGCTGGCCCGAGATCCTGCCGCACTACCGCTACGTGCGCTTCCGCGAAAGACGAGGACCCGCCAGCGGCGTCGTCGAGATGGCCGCGTGGCGGCACTTCGGCGGCCCGGTCCGTTATCCGACCTGGTGGGTCTCCGAGATGCGCGGCGAGCCGGACCAGCCTGCCGTGCGCTACCGTCACATCGAGGGCATCACCCGCGGCATGGACGTGATCTGGGAGTTCCACCCGGAGGCCGAGAACGTCACGCGGGTGCGCATCGTCCACACCTGGGCCGGGCCGCGCTGGCCCCTGATCGGCGGCATCGCCGCCGACCTCGTCATCGGGCCGCACTTCATCAGCGCGATCGCGCAGCGGACGCTGGCCGGTGTGGGGCAGGAAGCCGAGCGGCGGGCGCGCGCGGGCGAGGAGCGCGGCGGAGGAGGCCGGGATCGGCCGCCTCACGGCGCGGGCCTCGTGGTGGCCCCCGGGCACGGCCAGGAAACGGGTCCGGCAGATCAGGCCGTGCCGGACGTGGCCGGCACCGGCACGAGCTCCGCGCCGGACGTGGCCGGCGCCGGCGGCGGAGGCCGACCGTGAGCGGACCCGGCTGGCGAGACGGGGCGAACCGCCCGCCCGGGGCCGGCGCTGACGATCGCGCCGGCGCGCACGCATCGAACGGCGGCCGTGCTTCCGGCACCACGGCACCCGGCGCCGCCGGCGGATCCAACGGCACGGCCCGCTTCCACCGCGTCGCCATCACGGGGCTCGGCCCCATCACCGCAGCCGGCATCGGCACGGAAGGCCTGTGGGAGGGTCTGCGCCGGGAGCGCTCGCCCATCCGCCGCGTGACTCGCTTCGATCCGTCGCCCTGGCGCTCCCGTATCGCCGCCGAGGTGGACGACTTCGAGCCCGAGCGCTACATGGATGTGAAGACGGCGCGCCGCCTCGATCGCTACTCCCAGTTCTCCATCGCCGCCGCCCGCCTCGCCCTCGAAGATGCCCGCCTCGACTCCACCCGCCTCGAGCCCGACCGCGTCGCCGTGCAGATCGGCTCCGCCCTCGGCGGCATCGCGTACGCCGAGCAGCAGATGGCCAACCTCATGACCAGCGGCATCCGCGCCGTGGACCCGCGGGTCGCGCTCACCACCTTCGGCGGCGCGGCGAGCTGCTCCATCGCCATCGAGTTCGGCTTCACCGGCGCAAACGCCACCAACGCCATGTCCTGCGCCTCCGGCACCATCGCGCTCGGCGAGGCCTGGCGCCTGATCCGCGAGGGCGAGGCTGACGTCGCGATCGCCGGCGGCGTCGAGGCGCCGCTCGCGCCCCTCTGCTTCGGCGCCTTCGCCATCATCCGTGCCATGTCCACGCGCAACGAGGACCCGGAGCGCGCCTGCCGCCCGTTCGACCGCGAGCGTGACGGCTTCGTCATGGGGGAGGGCGCGTGTGCGCTCGTGCTCGAACGCTGGGATCGCGCCGAGGCCCGCGGCGCACGCATCTACGCCGAGCTCGCCGGCTACGCCAACACCAACGACGCCCACCACATGACCGCGCCCCGGCCCGATGGCGCGCAGGCCGCCCGCGCCATGCGCGCCGCCCTGGATGCCGCCGGCGTCCGGCCGGAGGAGGTGGATTACATCAGCCCCCACGGCTCCTCCACGCCGCTCAACGACAGCACGGAGACGTTCGCCATCAAGCAGGTCTTCGGCGAGCACGCGTACCGGGTCCCGATCAGCGGGACCAAACCCTACCATGCCCACGCGCTCGGCGCCTCCGGCGCCATCGAGGCGGCCATCGCGTGCCTCGCGATCGAGCGCGGCTGGATCCCGCCCACCCTCAACCTCGAGCGGCCGGACGAGGCCTGCGACCTCGATTACGTCCCCGGCCAGGGCCGCGAGCACCGTCCCCGCGTCGTCATCTCCAACTCGTTCGGCTTCGGCGGGATCAACGCCTGCCTGGTGCTGAAGGGCGCCTGACGCCCCGCGCTCGCGGACGCCGCGCCCGGCCCTCTCGTGCGCCTGGAAGAGCTGCCCTGACGGCCCTGCGGACGCCCCCGCGTCCGGCGCTCTCGCGCGCCTGGAGGAGCTGCTCCGACGGCTCCGCGGACGCGGGCGCCGGCGGCCGGCCTTCTCGCACGCCTGGAAGAGCTGCCGCGGCGGCCCCACGGCCGCGGACGCCGAGGCCGCGCCGCGTGCTCTCGCGGCGGCGGCGCCGGGCGCTATCGCCGCAGCAGCCGTGTGCTCTCGCTACGGCCGCCGGGCGGGCGGTCTCGCCGCAGCCGCTGGGCGCGTTGCGGGCCCGGGGCGTCGGCCTCAGCGGCCACCCGGGCGTCGGGCCCTGGCGCGCGTGCCCGGGTAGCGGGCGGGGCGGCGGCCCAGCCTCTGCGTTGTGCACGTAAGTGGCGTCACGGCGGGCTCTTGCGTCGTTTCTGGGGCGGCGGTCGGTTGCGGTGGCAGGAATCATGCACCATGGCCTCCCGCCCGGGAACATATGGCGGCCCGGGCGCGGCACGCCGGCGCAACAGGTACCGGCGAGTGGTTTCAAGACCGCATGGAAAAGGGAGGTCCCATGCATCTACTCCTCCGGGCGGCCGCGACCGCGGCGATCCTCTTGCCGCTGGCCGTCGCGCCCGTCTCCGCTCAGAACTACCGCGGCGCCTTCGGCATCTACGGCGGCGGCGTCTGGTTCAGCGACCTGAACAGCAACGGAGGATTCGACTTCGGAGACTTCATCTTCGATGATGATTTCATCTTCGACGACATCTTCTTCTTCACCACTCCGGCTGACCTGTCGCTCAGCTCGGGGTGGATCGTCGGGTCGCAGCTCGAATACTGGTTCGGCAACGGCCGGTTCGGGCTCCGCGCCAACGGGTCCTACACGGAGCGTCCCTTCGATGTCGACTTCGACTTCTTCGATGAGATCATCGATGATGATATCGATGGAGACATCGATGATGAGTTCTTCTTCGACTTCGATGACGAGTTCGGGGACGTGAACGTCTGGTTCCTCGACGGCGACCTGATGTTCCGCCTGCTGAGGCCCGAGCGCAATCGCACCTTCGCGCCGTACCTCACGCTCGGTGCGGGCGCCGTGATCTACAACCCGGCCGGCGACAACCCGATCATCATCCCGGCGGCCAACGCGATCTTCGGGGATTTCGAGTTCGTCGACATCGATGAGGATGATGACTTCGACATCATCGAGCTCTCGGGCGACAACGACGAGACCGAGTTCGCGCTGGTGTTCGGGATCGGCACGGACATCCTCCCGGCGGGCTTCCGCCTGGGCGGCATGGGGCTGGGGCTGCGGCTCGAGCTGGTCGACCACTACGTGTTCGACTCGCCGGCCAAGCCGATCTTCGGCGACGACGACTTCGACGGCGTCCACAACGTCCGCCTGACGGCGGGCCTGCACGCGCTGTTCGGCCGTCTGTTCCCGGAGCCGGTCGCGATCGTCACGCCGCCCGCTCCGCCGCCACCTCCGCCGCCGCCCGCGGAGGAGAGGGTCACGGTCTGCGTGATCGACCCGCAGACGGGTGAGATCCGCGAGATCTCGGCCATCTACATGCCCAGCACCGGCGACACGCTGGTCATGATGAACGGCGACCGCGTCGACCTCGAGACGGCGTACCCGACGACGGCGTCCGTGTACGCGCGTAACGCGAGCTGGTTCATCGCGGGCCAGCCGCTGGCGATCGACGTGATGGGGCAGCGGTACGAGTGGGTCACCTTCGGCGGCACGCGCATCATCGATCCGGATGACCTCGTCCTCATCGGCCGCGTCAACGGGCTGCCCGTCTACGCGGACGCGGACGACGTCGCCACCGTGCGCGGCAGGCTCGACGGCGATAACGAGCTCGAGGTCATCCTCGAACGGGACGCGGAGGTGCGCGAGGTGATCGACGACCTCGACGTCGTGTACGTCGCGGTCGACATCAACTGCGTTTTCCAGCCGCTCCGCCGGCTCGAGGAGGTCCGCAAGGTGCGCGGATGATCGCGCTCGCGGATCGATCCTGACTCGATCTCGAGGCCCGGCCGGTGCTGGTCGGGCCTCGATCCATCTCCCCGCGCTTGCGGCAACTCACGCTGTCGCGCTACCTTCGAGGCAATGGCCGCGTGTGCCTCTCCCCCTCCGTCGGCTGCGCGCTGCGCAGCCCCAGTCCGGTCATGAGTGGTCCGCTGATCCTCCTGGGACAACTCCTCGGAACCTCGTTCGCTACCGGCCTCAGTCTCTACGCGACCGTGGCCGCCCTCGGACTCGCCGCGCGCTTCGGCTGGATCCCACCACTCCCGCCGGAGCTCGCCGGCCTGAGCCACGTGCTCGTCATCGCCACCGCCGCGCTGCTCTTCCTCGTCGAGTTCCTCGTGGACAAGATCCGCTACGCGGACTCCCTCTGGGATACCCTCCACACGTTCATCCGCCCGCCCGCGGCGGCGCTGCTCGGCGCCGCGCTCCTCGGCGAGCTCCCGCTCGAGCCCCGCCTCCTCGGTGCCGCCCTCGCGGGCGCCGCCGCCTTCGTCGCCCACGGCACCAAGGCCGGCCTCCGCCTCGCCATTCACGCCTCCACCCTGAAGCGCGCAGGGCCCGCCGTCAGCCTCGCCGAGGACATCGCCGCCTGCGGCCTCGTCATCCTCGCGATGCGATCCCCGACCGCGGCCCTCGCCCTCGCCACCGGCTGGCTGGTCCTCGCCGCCCTCTTCGGCCCGCGACTCTGGCGCGCCTTCGTCTTCGGGCTCCGCGCCCTCCTCGCCCACGGCCGGGCCTTCCTCTCGCCCGGGCGCTGGCGCGAGCACGACGAGCTGCCGCCCTCCATGCGCGCCCTGCTCCCGGCCCCCGACCTCGGCGCCGCCCCCCCGCGCGCCACCCGCGCCGCCATCAGCGGCCTCGACGGCCTCGGCGCCTATCGCAACGGCTGGCTGGTCATCACACCGGGCGGCCCCGTCTTCCTCTACCGCACCCTGCTCCGGCCACGGTCCGTCGCCCTGCCACGGACCGCCGGCGCGCAGGTCCGGCACGGCGTCCTCGCCGACATCGTCCAGCTCGACCTCCGGGGCCGTCGCTGCACGCTCTACCTCCTCAAGGATGGCCCGCCCGTCGAGCTCGCCATCGCAGACCTCTCGTGACGGTGACCATGAGTCTCGAACACTTCCACGAGTTCCGCGAGAAGCTCAATCAGCGCATCCTCGCCCAGGGCAACCTTGAGATCCGGCGCTTCTGGGCCCTCGACTCCCGGGTTTACGAGGACGGCGCCCTCGACGCGCGCACCAAGGAGCTGCTCGGCCTCGTCGCTTCCCTCGTCCTCCGCTGCGACGACTGCATCACCTACCACCTCGTCCGCTGCGCCGAGCTGGGCTTCTCCGACGACGAGCTGTTCGAGGCCTTCTCCGTCGGCCTCGTGGTCGGCGGCTCCATCGTCATTCCCCACCTCCGCCGCGCCGTCGCCTCCCTCGACGAGCTCCGGGCCTCCCGCGGCTGAGCGGCCCCGGGGACGCCAGCGGCCTCGGGAGGCGCCAGCGGCCTCGGGAGGCGCCAGCGGCCCTGGGAGCGCCAGCGGCCCTGGGAGGCGCCCGGCGCGCCCCGGGCCGCGGTGCCGGCATGGGCCGGCAGGCGAGCCAGCGAGCCCCCGCCGCTGGGCGCCCGAGGCCTCCGCACCGGTGCGGGGGCACGGGCCGACCCGCGAGCCGGAGAGCGCCCGAGCGCACGTCGCAGCCGCAGTGCGGCCCCGCGCTGGCCGCCGTTCCGGGACTCATGCCATCTTGGCAGTAAGTGCCAAGATGTTGGTGGACTGTGATTTATGCGCGCGGCGGAACCGCCACGGCCGTGGCTGTGTATGTCTCGGTCGCTTCACCTTTGACATGCGAGCGTCACGGCCATATATTATGGCGATCTATGGTCACGATCGTGGTAGGTACGAGCGGGGCACGGGCCTGCGGCCAGCCCGGCCCGAGGGGCCTCCCCACCTGAGGGAAGAGCAGCGAGTAGGCGGATCCGTTCCGACCTCGCTGCTTTTTTGCGCTGCCACCTATCCAGGACGTCTCGAGCTATGTTTCTGAACTCCCGCGCTTTGGACTCCTTCGACCAATACCTCTTCGATGTCGAGAAGTACCCACTGATTGAGGATCCCGAAGAAGAGCGAGAGCTCGCCCGCCGGGCGCGGGCGGGGGACAAGGAAGCCGCCGAGCGTCTGGTCACGGCCAACCTGCGGTTCGTCATCTCGTATGTGAAGAAGTACCAGGGCCGGGGCCTCGGCCTTGCCGAGCTCGTCTGCATCGGGAACGAGGGGCTCCTGAAGGCGGTCAAGAAGTTCGACCCGGACAAGGGCGTGAAGTTCATCTCCTACGCCGTGTGGTGGATCCGCCAGACCGTGCTTCAGGCGCTGGCCGAGCAGACCCGCTCCGTCCGCATCCCCCTCAACCAGAACTCCAACCTGGTCAAGCTCTCGCGGACCGAGACCGCGCTGACCCAGGTCCTCGGCCGCTCACCCACGGACCAGGAGATCGCGGAGGACATGGGCGAGCCGGTCGAGACGATCCGCGCGCTGCGGCGCGTGGCCGCGTCGGAGCTCTCGCTCGATGCGCCCGTGGACCGCGGCGATCGCGACAGCGCCTCCTTCGGCGAGCGGTTCGCCGGCGTCGAGGGAGAGGACATCGAGGAGCACGTCGAGGCGCAGGCCCGGCGCGAGTTCCTCGACCGCATGTTCGAGAAGTATCTGACGGAGCGCGAGCGCAAGATCCTCTACCTGTACTACGGCCTGGATGACGGCGAGGAGCGCACGCTCGAAGAGATCGGCTCGCTCCTCGGCGTCACGCGCGAGCGCATCCGCCAGATCCGCAACCGCGCGTTCGAGAAGCTGCGCGAGAGCCCGGACGGGGAGGCGCTGGCCGGGTTCTGGAGCGCGAACTAGGCCCGGCCCCTGAATCCGGGCTGGCCGACCACGGTCGAACGCCGGGGCCCCGCTCGGGGCCCCGGCGTTTTTCGGCCCGGGCGGCCGCACGGGCCGAAGCCCGCCCGCGCGGCGCCGTGAGAGGTCCCACAGGCGCGTGCGGCGCCCCGCCGCGTACTGCGGTCCCGCAGGCGCCCGCCGCCCGCCGCCGCGTAGCGCGGTCCCGCAGGCGCCCGCCGACGCCCCGTACGCCGCGCGCGCCGCCGCCGTGCGGCGCACGGTCGCGCGCGCCGGGCGAGACCGCCCTCCGGCCGCGCCGGAACCCGCCTCGCTGGCGCACGGTAGTACACGCTCGCTCTCGCATGCGCCGCTGTCGCTTCGTCGTTTCCCATGCCCGACCGCCGTCCACCCGACTCCTTGCCGCCGGCTCACCCGGAGAATGCGCCGGGAGGATCCGTGCGCGCGTCGGCGTCAGGGGCATGAGGCGCCTGCCACGTCCCGTCTGGCTGCCGGCGGCCGTCCTCCTCCTCGCGCCGCTGCCAGGCCGCGCGCAGGATGCCGCGGGCTGGGACTCCCCGCGCGTGCTGGCCTTGATGGAGGCGGCCCGCACCCGCCGGCAGCTCCCGCGAGGCGACTCCGCCCTCAGGAACTATCGAGCCCACGCCAACGGTTACGTCTACTTCTACCTGGACCGCCGGGACTCGGAGGAGCGCACGCTGGTCAAGGTGGACCAGGTCGCGCTGGACGTGTACTGGGCCGCGCCCAATCGCACCAAGCAGCGCATTGTCGGGCTGCGGGACGAGAAGCGCCTGCCCGTGCGCATCCACTACCACCTGGACCACCTGACCGTGGTCCAGAACGAGTTCGGTGATTCGATCCGCCTGGGCGATGGCGACGAGGTGCGGGACGTGCCGCACCCCGCCGCGCCCGGCTCCGGCGCCATCTACCAGTTCCGGCTGGCCGACTCGCTCTCGCTTTACCTGCCCGGGGCACCCGATCCGGTCCGCGTCTACGAGGTGGAGGTCCGGCCGCGCAGCCTGGACGAGCCGGCATTCGTCGGCTCGATCTTCCTGGACCGCGCGACCGGCGCGATCGTCCGCATGAGCTTCACCTTCACGCCCGCGGCGTACGTGGACCGGCGCCTGGACTACATTCACATCGCCCTGGACAACGGGCTGTGGCAGGGCCGGTACTGGCTGCCGCACGAGCAGCGCGTCGAGATCCGGCGCCAGGTCCCGGAGCTGGACTTCCCCGTGGGCGGGGTGATCCGCGGTGTGATGAGCATCGGCGACTACCGCTTCAACCAGCCGCTGCCGGACGGCCTGTTCCGCGGCCCTCCCGTGGTGGCCGTGCCGGAGCCCGTCCGGCAGAGGTTCCCGTTCCCCACCGGCCTGTTCGACGGCCTCGAGGCGGAGGGACTGGCCGCGGCATCTACCAGCAAGCTCGACCTCGGAGCGTTGCGGAAGGAGGCCTTGCGTCTCGTGGGGCGACGCCGCCTCAGCGGCCTTCCGCGGCTGCGTCTCCTGCTGCCGGGCGCGTCCTCCGTCGGGCGATACGACCGCGCGGAGGGGGTGTTCGTGGGGGCGGGGGTCAGCTACGCGCTCTCGCCGGCCGCGCGCGTCGAGGTCGCGGGCGGTTACGCCGCCGCCGCGGACCGCTTCTCCGGCTCCACCGCCCTGGTCGCCGAGCTCGGGCGGACCCGCCTCCGGCTCGGCGCCTACGCGGACACGCTGCGAGATCTCGGCCCCCGTCGCGGCGCGCCCGGCGCGCTGAACACGCTGACCGCCGCGCTCGCGGGCGAGGACTTCCTGGACCCGTACTACGCGACGGGCGCGCGGCTCTCGTTGGGCCGCCAGCTCCGCGACCGCTGGAGCGCCCGGCTCCAGCTCACGCTGGAGGAGCACCGGAGCGCACGGCTCGCGGAGCCGGGCACGCTGTTCGAGGACTCCGCCTCCTTCCGGCCCGTGCTGCCCATCAGCGAGGGTACGCTCGCCTCCGGCCGGCTCGCCGTGGTGCGGACGGCGCCGCCGGAGGCCGCCGCCGGCTGGCGCGCGGAAGCGTCCCTCGAGGCCGGCGCATTCGAGGGCGAGGCCTACGGCCGGCCGGAGCTGGACCTGGAGGCCTTCCACCGCTCGGCGAACCGCCGGACCGAGCTGCGCGGCCGCCTCTCCGCAGGCATCGCCTTCGGCGCGCCGCCCGCACAGCGGCTCTACCTGCTGGGTGGCGCCGGCACGCTCCCCGGGTACGAGTACCGCGGCTTCATCGGCGACCGCTACGTGCTCGCGGAGGTCGAGGCATCCCACGCGGTGATCGGCCCGTGGGTGCGCCTGCGCGCCACGGCCGCGGCCGGCTGGTCCGACCTCGCCGTCGCCAACAGCCCGGCCGGCTGGGAGGTCGCCCCCACCGGCCGGCTCCGCACGAGCGTGGCCGCGGGCCTCGGCCTCGTCCACGACATCCTCCGCGTGGACCTGGCTCGCGGGCTCAACGACGGGATCTGGCAAGTCATCCTGTCCGTCCGGCCCGACCTCCACGATTTCCTGTGATCCCCGGCCGCGGCGCGCCCCTCCGGCCGCTCCGGCCCCGCGCGCCCCGGCCGATGCGAGAGCCGGCATGGGCGGCGCGCACGCGGGCGGCAGCCCGGCCGGGCCGGGGCCGGGGCGACACCGCGCAGCCGGCTCAGGCGGCGCCTTCCGCCGTCGTGCCGGCGTCCGCCTCGGCGTCGTCGAGATCGGCCGCGCCGCGCGGCGAGCCCAGCAGCACCAGCTCGCGGACCGCGACCTCTGCCGTCGGGATGGTGACGCCGTTCTTCTCGTAGGAGTCGTACTCCATCCGCCCCTCGACGTACAGCCGGTCGCCCTTCCGGACGTAGTTCTCGGCCAGCTCCGCCAGCCGGTCCCACAGCGTGAGCCGGTGCCACTCCGTGCGCTCCTCGTAACCCCCGTTCCGCGGCACACGCCGGCTCGTCGCGAGCGAGAGGTGCGCCACCTTCGTCCCCGCCGCCGTCGTCTGGACGTCCGGGTCGCGACCGGCGTTGCCCACGAGGATCACCTTGTTGACCGAGCGACTCATGAGCCCTCCCTTGGTTGGGGTGTGCGCCCAAGGTGGTCCCGCGGGCGGGGCGGAGCGATAGCCGGTTGGGAGAGGCGTCGACGCGGTCGGGCTCGGGCCCCGGGGAGGAGGAGGCGCGGGCCTGGTGTTGAAGCTGATGGCGGGTCACCCGGCGTGGCGGACGGCGCGGGCCGGGTGGCGGCACGGGCGCGGCACGGCGGCGGCGTGCCGAGAGCAAACAGGCCGCGGCCGGCCCTCGACGCCCGCCCTTGCGACGGGGGCGGCAGGCGCCGGTGGCAGCCGCGCACCGCGTGGCGCTTTTCTGGCGGGGGTGCGGCGAAGCTTCCTGCATCGGCCTGCACGGCCCGGCGCCATGGACGTTGGCCGCGCCCGGCGCGGCGAAGTTCCCACGCATCGGCGGGCGGTCCAGCGCCATGGAAGTCGGCCGCGTCGGGCGCGGCGAAGTTCCCACCCACCACCGCACGGCTCCGCACCGTGGAAATCAGCCGCGCTGGGCACGGCGAAGTCCGCACTCGGAAGGCGGATCAAGCCGGATGATGGAACTTGACCGCCGCGCCGACGTGGTCAGGTTCCTGGCGGTCGAAAATCTGACACCCCCGTCGCGCAGGGCCGGTGCAGCGCGGGCGAGGCCTGCGCCCGGCTCGGCAGGCCCGGACCTGACAAAGCGGGGCGAGGAAGGCGGGGGAATCGTGCCGCGGCTCGCCCCGGCCCGCACCCCCGCCCTCGCCCGGGCGGAGTGGGGCCGGGGCGGGGGCCCTCGCCCCGGCCCGCCTCACTTACACTCGTACCAGTTCTCGCCGACGCCGGTCGCGACCTCGAGCGGGACGGACAGCTCGAACGCGCCTTCCATCAGCTCCGTCACCATCGCGCGGGTCTCGTCCACGTGCTCGCGCGGCACTTCGAAGACCAGCTCGTCGTGCACCTGGAGCAGCATACGTGCGGGCGAGCCACGCGCGGCGATCTCGCGGTGGATGTCGATCATGGCGAGCTTGATGATGTCCGCGGCCGTGCCCTGCACGGGCGCGTTGGTCGCCGCCCGCTCGCCGAACTGACGCACGCTGTAGTTGTTGCTGCGGATCTCGGGGATGTAGCGTCTGCGGCCGGACAGCGTCTCCACCCAGCCGTGCTCCCGCGCATGCGCGATCTGCTCGTCCAGGTAGCGCCGCACGCCGGGGAACCGCTGGAAGTACTGTTCGATGAAGCGCCGCGCCTCGGCCACCGACGTGCCCAGCCGCTGCGCCAGCGCGAACGGGCCGACGCCGTAGATCGTCGCGAAGTTGATCGTCTTGGCTGCGGCACGCATCTGCGGCGTCACATCCTCGGGCAGCACGTCGAACACGAGTGCCGCGGTCTGCCGGTGGATGTCCACGCCCAGGCGGAACGCCTCCACGAACGCAGGATCGCCGGACAGGTGCGCCAGGATCCGCAGCTCGATCTGCGAGTAGTCCGCCGCCAGGAACACGCAGCCCTCCGCCGGGACGAACCCCTTGCGGATCTCGGCGCCGATCTCCGTGCGGATCGGGATGTTCTGCAGATTCGGCTCGCTCGAGGAGAGCCGGCCGGTCGCCGCGACCGTCTGATTGAAGTTCGTGTGGATCCGACCGGTCTGCGGATTCACGAGCAGTGGCAACGCATCCACGTACGTGCCCTTCAGCTTGTCGAGCTGCCGGTACTCGAGGATCAGTCGCGGCAGCGCGTGCCCCTGCGCGGCGAGCTCCTCGAGCACGGCCGCATCCGTGGACGGCCCCGTCTTGGTGCGGCGCACCACCGGCAGGCCCAGCTTGTCGAACAGCACGTTGCGGAGCTGCGGCGTCGAGTTGATGTTGAACTCGCCGCCGGCCTCCTTGTAGATGTCCTCCTCGATCAGCTGGAGCTCGCGCGCGAGCTTGGCCGAGAGGTTCCGGAAGAACGCGGCATCGATGCGGATGCCCACCCACTCCATGTCCGCGAGCACGTGGACGAGCGGCATCTCGATGCGGCGGAACAGGTCGGTCAGGCCGTAGCGCTCGAGCTCCTCGGCGAACAACGCCTCCAATTGAAGCGCGACGTCCGCATCCTCGCACGCGTAGTCGCGCGCCGCGTCCAGCGGGACCTCGGGGAACGGGATCTCGTTCTTGCCCTTGCCGCACAGCTCCGCGTACGTGGTCGTGCGGTGATCCAGATACTGCAACGCGAGCGAGTCCAGGCCGTGCTCGCGGCGGCCCGGGTCGATCACGTACGACGCGATCATGGTGTCGAACGCGACCCCACGCAGCGCCACGCCCGCACGTCGCAGAACGAGCAGGTCGTATTTCAGGTTCTGTCCGATCTTGGCGACGGCCGGGTCCTCGAGCATCTCCACGAGCGGGCGCATCTCCGGCGCGTGGAGCGGCGGCAGGTTGATCAGCGGGCGGTCGTCCAGCTCGAGGCCGGCGGGCCGCCGGTGCGCGAACGGCAGGTAGTACGCCTCTCCCGGCTCGAAGGCGAAGCTCATGCCGACCAGGTCCGCGCGCAGTGGATCCAGACTCGTTGCCTCGGTGTCCAGGGCGACGCGCCCCAGACCGCGCGCGCGCTCGGCCAGCGCCACGGCCTCCGCGGCCGTCTCGACCAGGCGGTAGCGCCGCTCGACCCGCTCCGCCGCCGGCTCCGGCGCCGCGTAGTCCCGCACGAGGGAATGGAACTCGAGCTCGAGGAACACGTCCCGTAGCCGGGCCCGGTCCGGCCCCTTGACGCGCAGCGCCTCCATGTCCAGCTCGATGGGCAGGTCGCACCGGATCGTGACCAGCTCCTTCGAGAGCAGGACGTCATCGGCGTGCTGCTTGAGAGCCTCGCGCGCCCGCTTGTTGGGCACCTCGTCCGCGTGCGCCAGCACGTTCTCGACCGGCCCGTACGCCTCGATCAACTGGAGCGCCGTCTTGGGGCCGATGCCCCGTGCGCCGGGGATGTTGTCCGACGCATCGCCGATGAGCCCCAGGTAATCCACCACGCGCTCCGGCGGCACCCCCAGCCGCTCGGAGGCGTTGCTCACGTCCACCCATTCTTCCTCGATGCCGGACGGCCCGCCCCGTCCCGGGTTCAGCAGGCAGATGCCGGGCTGAATGAGCTGGTAGAAGTCCTTGTCACCCGACACGATGACGGTTTCGAGGCCGCGCTCGAGCGCCTTCGTCGCCAGCGTGCCGATGACGTCGTCCGCTTCATGGTCCGGCAGCTCGAGCACCGGGATCCGGAACGCGGACAGGAGCTCCCGGATGCGCGGCATGGATGCGTTCAGCTCGTCCGGCATCTTCTCGCGCGTGGCCTTGTACGCGGGGTAGCGCGCCTCGCGCTCGCTCGTGCCTGCATCGAGCACCACGCCCAGGTAATCCGGCTCGTGCTCCTCGAGGATCTTCAGCAGGAACTTCGTCACGCCCCACGCCGCCGACGTGTTCTCGCCCCGCGACGTCGTCAGCGGGCGGTTGATCATGGCGAAGAACGAACGGTAGATCAGCGCGTAGCCGTCGATGAGGAACAGCCGTGGCCGCGTCTTGGCGGGCTTCGCGAGCATGCAATCGTGTCCGGGTTCGGGGGCGTCGTTCTCCTGCGTGTATACCCCCGTCGCGGACCGGCGTGCGCGCGGCGCGACCGGTTACCGGCGAGAGGCGGCTGCGAAATCGGAGCGCCCCGCCGGCTCCTGCTGCCGGCGGGGCGCTGGCCCAACCATCCTCCAATGGCCCGAGGCTCGGTCCCGCGTCAGACCTTCGTGACGTTCGCGGCCTGGAGCCCCTTCTCCGTCTGGCGGATCTCGAACTCGACCTCCTGGCCCTCGGCGAGCGTCTTGAAGCCCTCCATGTTGATCGCGGAGAAGTGCACGAACACGTCCTCGCCGTCGGCCTGTTCAATGAAGCCATATCCCTTGGCGTCATTGAACCACTTGACCTTACCTCTGGCCATTGAAGCTGTCCTCCTACGAAGGGTTGAAGCGTGTTGCACAACACGGCTCAGCGGGAGGCAAGCTAAGAACGGAGATCGGAATGTGTCAAGCAAAATTTTGTTTTCCACCCCTCTCCCGACCGCCACCCCACCACGAACCGTCAGCCGGCTAGCCAGATCGCGAGCCGGTACGCCGCCGCGCCGGCAACCGGAATCGAGACATTGTCGTCGATGGGAACGGGTGCGGCCTCGACCAGCGTGACGGCAAGGGCCGCGGCGGCGGCGGCCGGCAGGCCGGTTCCGGGCGCGGCATAGCCGATGGCGAGCGCCGCCGCGAAGAAGGCCAGCGTGCCCTCCACGGTCCGGCCCGGGCGGTACGTCCGCCGGCCCAGGCGGGACCCGACGAGCGCGGCGCTGGCGTCTCCGATGGCCGCGTAGAGGATGCCGATCGCGGCGACGCGCCCGGGGAAGATCAGGGCGGTGAGCGCGGCGCCGAGGGCGAGCGTCGTGGCGCCGGTGAGGCCCCGCCGCTCCGCCGGCCGGAGCATCGCGCCGACCGCGAGCCGGAAGCGGCGGTCCGCGCCGGGCACGCGCAGGCGGATCAGGTCCACGGCAAGGGCGAAGAGTGCCGCGGCGGCCAGCAGGGCACGAGCCGGCAGCGGAGGGAGGAGCCAGGCGACGAGGGCCGCAGCCGTGCCCGCGGCCGCGTGGATCGCCTTGCGCGCGGCCTCCCTCGCAGCCGGCAGCGCCGGCGAGATC
This sequence comes from Longimicrobiales bacterium, assembly GCA_036381195.1. GTDB lineage: Bacteria > Gemmatimonadota > Gemmatimonadetes > Longimicrobiales > RSA9 > RSA9. The sequence continues at coordinate 53,852 of DASVDH010000089.1, forward strand.
GCGGGCTCCGCTTCCGCAGCGCGTCTCAATCAGTCACCCGTCGCGGCACCGCTGGCGGGTCCTCCGTACAGCGCCGCGTAGATGCGCGCGTTCTGCTGCACGACCTTCACGTACTGCCGCGTCTCAGCGTACGGGATGCGCTCGGCGAAGAGCTCCTCGTCCTCGTACTCGGGGAAGTCCCGCCAGCGCGAGACGCGGTGCGGCCCCGCGTTGTATGCCGCCAGCGCCGCCGTGAGCCGGTTGCCGAAGCGCTCGATCAGGTCGGCGAAGTAGGCCGTTCCGAGGTGGAGGTTGACCTCGGGCCGCTCCAGCAGGCCCGCGTCGAAGCGCCCCAGGTCCGTCCGCCGTGCGAGCGCGCGTCCCGTGGCCGGCATGATCTGCATGAGGCCGATCGCGCCGGCAGGGCTCGCGATCGCCGGGTTGAACATGGACTCCTGGCGGATGAGGCCGGCGACGAGGAACGGATCCAGGCCGCGCTCGGCCGCTTCGGCCACGATCATGTCCCGGTACGGGAAGGGGTAGATGATGCGGAGAAGCCGCAGGTTCCACGCGCCCTCCCGCTCGTAGATCTCCCAGCCCAGACGGATCCCCGTGATCGTGAAGCCGCGGGCGTTGAACGCCTCGGCGAGCGCGTAGAGCGCGCCGTCGCGCTGGTCGAAGTGCCGCCGCAGCCGGCCGACCTCGAAGTCTGCGGCCTCCTCGTAGCCGAGATCCCTCAGCAGGTCGAGCCGCACGAGCGCCCGGGCGACCTCCCCCTCCACCGAGTCCTGCTGCGGGGGCGACGGCTCCAGCGGCATGTTCCAGAGATTTTCGCCCAGCAGCTCGGCGGCGCGGATGCCGTAGTACGAGAGTGGCTCGACCCTGCGCACCTCGCGCAGCCGGGCGCGTGCCAGGGAGTCCCGGCCCAGCCCGCGGTGCGCCCGGGCGGCCCAGAACGTCGCCTGCTGGTAGTTGCGGCCGTTGGGGTGCCGCTGCCGGTACTCCTCCCAGATGCGCGCCGCACCCTCGCGGTCGCCCTCGACGTACGCCATCCCGGCGAGCCGCATCAGGGCGAGCCCGGCTTCGCGTGCGGCCGCGTCGATCTCCACCGTCCGCCGGTACAGCTCCCGGGCGCGGGCCAGGTCGCCGTCATCGTGGGCCAGGTCGGCGACGAGGTAGACGGCCTCCGCAGCCGCCCGCTGCCCCGGGAAGCGCGTGGCCGTGCGCAGGAGCGTGGCTCGCCCCGCCTCCTCCCGGCCCCGGCGGTACTGCGCGCGGCCGGCCACCAGCATCGCCTCCGCGCCGATGCGGGGATTCGGCGCCTCCGCGGCCAGATCGAGCATCCAGCGCTCGGCGTCCGCGTAGCGGCCGGCCCGGAACAGCGCACGGCCGACCTCCAGCCGGATCTCGGCCCGCTCCAGCGCGCTGCCGCGGCCGGAAGCCAGGTAGGCGCGCAGGCCGGCGATGCCGCGGTCCAGATTGCCGTGCCGCAGATAGACCCGCCCCGCCCGCAGCAGGTCGCGCGGCGTCGCGCCGCGCATCCCGCTGAGCTCCCGCGCGGCATCCACCGCCGCGGTCGCACCCGGCGCGGCCTCCATGGCGCGGATGAACGCCTCCCGCGCTCCCGCCGTGTCCCCGCGCTGCAGGCGAGCCCGGCCGGCGGCGGTCCACGCCTCCGCGCGAGCCGAAGCCCGCCCGAGCCGGGTCGCTGCCAGCTCCGCGACGCGCTGCGCGCCAGCGATGTCGCCGGCCTGCTGCTGCGCGCGGTAACGGATCCGCCAGCCCCAGTCCAGCGCCAGCACCGAGTCCACCCCGGCGAGCCGCCGCCGCACGGCGGCCGTGTCCCCCGCCGCCGCCAGCGCCTCCGTCGCGAAGATCGCGATCCAGTCGCCGAGCTGCGGAAGGAGCCGCGCCGCACGGTCGTACGCCGCGACAGCGCCCGCCGCGTCTCCCGCCTTCTCCAGCGCGCGCGCCCGCCGCATCTCGGCCATGCCCCGCTGGCGCTCGCCCGCGTCGGCCGCCACGTCCAGGTAGCGCTGGAGCGCCTCCTCGCCGGGCAGCCACTGCTCCAGCTCGAGCCGGCTCCGCCCCAGCAGATTCCAGCCGTACCCGCCCGAGACGCGGTCCAGCCAATCCCGGCCGGCGAGCAGCGAATCCACACGGGCCCACGCGCCCCAGCCCGCTTCTGCCTGGGCGGCCAGCAGGATCGTTTCCGGCCCGGGATCCGGCACGGCTGCCAGATAGCCGCGCAGGATCCGGCTCGCCCGCCAGTAGCGGCCTTGCCGCAGCGCTTCCAGCGCCTCCGGCGGGATGTCCGGCGGCTGCGATTCGACGGCCGCCGCGGGCCTGCGGCCCAGCTCCAGCACCGCCGGAGCCACTGCCACGGCCAGGAAGAGGACGGCGATTCCGATATAGTGTCTTGCCATCACCGAGTGCCGCACCGGGGTCCCGGGACTCTACATGGAGCGGCCACGCGTGGTTCCTCCTCGCGTGGCCAGCGCTGCAACGGGTGCGCCAGGCAGAGCCGGGGAGGAGACACGGCGGCCTGACAGGGAGGCGCGGAAGGAGCTACGGCCCCTCCTCCCGTCTCGGCCGCAGGCGGTTGGCGGCGCTGCGGAAAGCACTCTCGGAGGAAGGCGTCAGTTCGTAGCGCCCGAAGCCCGACCGGTCCTCGAACACCAGCTCGAGCCGGCCGCCGGGCGTGCGCTCGTAGATCCAGATCAGGATGCGGCGGTTGCTCGTGATGTCCACGAGCCGCTCGTCCTGCTCGAACGCGTGGTCCGGCCACCCCAACACGATGAAGACCTCGCCGCGATCCGTCTCCCACCCCGCCCGGCCCGGCTCGCCGAACTGCTCCGTCGCGACGCGGACGCGCTCGAAGAACTGTTCCCGGAACTCGTTGACCGGCGTGGCCGGGACGGGGTCCCGCCGCTCCCAGAAGCGCTCCCACCGCTCCCGCCGCTCCGCCCCGGATACGGCGCTCAGGGAGTCCAACTCCTCGTCCGAGGCGATGTATGTCAGGAACTCGAGCACTTCCTCGAAGTTGGCCACCATCCACTGGTCCGAGATGGTGATCAGGAGGGGCGAGCGCGTGGCCTGCGTGTCCGCGGGAGTACGCATCTCGACCCAGAGCCGGCCAACCGGCAGCGGCTCCCGCGGGATCTCGACGACCGCGCTGCGCAGCTCCGAGCTGCCTTCCGCCAGGGCCACCTGAGTCTGCCACAGCTCCGAGCCGTGGTCATCCACCACACGGATGGACACGGGGAACCCCTCGGAGACGCCGTACGCCTCGACGTACAGCCGGGGCGCCTCCGCGCCGTAGGCGACCGTGCGCCGGGGATTGGTGATCAGATCCGGGTAGACGGCCTGGTCCGCCCGACCCGTGGCGCGGTAGACGATGACGGGATCCGAGACGCGCCGGGCGGCGGCGCCGTACCGCGGCACCCGGAGCGTGTCCACCGCCTGGAACCCGCGCGAGCTGTTGGCATCGCGCGCCTCCACCTCCACCGTGTACTCGCCGGGCGCGACCAGGATCAGCTCCTGGAACACCACGCTCTCCTCGGTCCGGCCCGTCTCCGCGAAGGTCGGGATCCGCACGACTTCCTGCCGCTGGACCTCCCGGACGGCCACGCTGTCCCGCCGGAAGGTGACCCGGACCGTGTACTCGCCGCGGAACCCCGACCCGTCCCGCTGGAACCGCAACGCGCTGTTCGGCAGGGACAGCCCGAACAGCACGTACGTCGAGTCCGCGGGCCCCGCCATCGTGGCGAAGCTCGCCACCGCCGGGTAGTCCCCGGAGCCCGCGAGCAGGCCGAGCTCCCGGTACACGTCCAGGGGCCGGGCCACACCGGCTTCCCGCCGAGGCGTTGGCCCGTCCGGGCCGGACCCGCCGCCGCAGCCCAGGACCAGGAGCGCCAGGAGGCCCAAATGGAGAGGGCCACCCGCACGGTGGCCCTCCATGCGTAGAGTCCTACCACCCACGAGATTCACCCCACGGCCGAGGCACCGACTTCCATGGCATGCAGGGTGTCGATCATTTTCTGTGCCGACTCCTCCATGTCGATCACGAGCTGGTCGATCTTCGACACGAAGTAGTTGTGGGCGATGTTGACCGGGATCGCGATCATCAGGCCGGCGGCCGTGGTGATCAGCGCGATCTTGATGCCCGCGGCGACCAGCGTCGCCTCGACCTCGCCCGCCGCCTCGATCGCGGCGAACGCCTCGATCATCCCGAGCACCGTGCCCAGGAACCCCAGCAGCGGCGCCACGTTGGAGACCGTGGCCAGCCAGACGAGCCCGCGCTCGAGGTTCGCCATCTCGATCAGGCCGACGTTCTCGATCGCCTTGAGGACGCGCTCCGTGCCCTCCTCGCGCCGCTCGAGGCCGGCCACCAGGATGCGGCCGGCGGGCGTGTTGGACTCACGGGCGACGGCCATGGCCTCCGCGACCTTCCGCTTGGCCATGAGGTCGTCCACCTCGCGCAGTACCTTGCTCGTGCGGACGCCCTTCATCATGAGGTCGATGAGCTTCCAGACGATGACGACGAGCCCGACCACCGCGCATGCGCCCAGCGGCCACATGAGCTCGCCGCCATCCACCCAGAACTGCACGACCTTCTCCTGCCACGTCAGTTCAGGGGCTTCCAGGCCCGGGATTTGAAGCAGCGCCAGTCCGAAGGTGCCGATACTGCCCAAGGTGACCTCCAGGGGATTGGACGCGGGGCCGTCCTCGGCCCGCCAGCCACTGTGGATGATGGGGTTTCGGGAAAAAAGCGGGCTGCAACATAGGACCGGCACGCCAGGCGTGTCAAGGGCCTCGCCGGTGGGCCGGCTCCTTGATGCACGCCGCGAACTGGCCGGGCGCCTTCTCCGCGAGGGGCGGCGTGATCGCCGCGCAGTCGGCGTCCTTCAGCGGATGGGGGCAGCGCGGGTGGAAGGGGCAGCCGGACGGCGGGGCCACGGGGCTCGGAACATCCCCTTGCAGGACGATGCGCTCCCTGCGCCCGCCGGGCCGGGGCACCGGCACGGCGGAAAGCAGGGAGCGCGTGTACGGGTGGCGCGGCGAGCGGATGACCTGCCCGGCATCCCCCAGCTCGACGATGCGGCCGAGGTACATCACCGCGATGCGCTGGCTGACGTGCTCGATGACGCTCAGGTCGTGGGCGATGAAGAGGTAGGTGAGGCCGAGGCGGTCCTGGAGGTCGCGGAGCAGGTTGAGGACCTGCGCCTGCACGGAGACGTCGAGCGCGGACACGGGCTCGTCGCAAACGATGAAGTCCGGCTCGACGGAGAGGGCCCGCGCGATCCCGATGCGCTGGCGCTGGCCGCCGCTGAACTCGTGGGGGTAGCGCGCCGCGTGGGCGGGCGAGAGGCCCACGAGCTCGAGCAGCTCGGCGATGCGCTCGCGAGCGGCGCGGCCGCGCGCCAGCCCGTGAATCCGCAGGGCCTCGCCCAGCGCGTCCCCCACCGTGAGCCGCGGGTTCAGCGAGCCGAACGGGTCCTGGAACACGATCTGGGCGTGCCGCCGCCACCGGCGCAGCTCCCGCGCGCCCATGCGAAAGATGTCGCGGCCCTCGAACAGGGCCGAGCCCGCGGTCGGCTCGATCAGCCGGAGGATCGTCCGGCCCGTCGTGGTCTTGCCGGACCCGGACTCGCCCACCAGCCCCAGCGTCTCGCCACGCCGGATCCAGAACGAGACGCCGTCCACCGCGCGGACGTGGCCCCGGACCCGGCCGAACAGGCCGCGCCGCAGCGGGAAGTGCTTGACCAGCCCGCGCACGTCCAGCAATGCATCCGCGGGCGGGGCGACCTCTTCGGCGCGCAGGCCGCCGAGGTCGCTGTCCCCCTTGGCGGGCGGCAGGCCGCCCGTGACGGCCGTGCTCATGCCGGCACGCTCCCCGGCCGGCCGGCCGGGGCGGCGCGGCCGCCGTCGGCGTGGCTGGGATGATCGGGCGGGCGCCGTTCGGCTCTCACCGGGCTCACCGCTCCACGTCCTCCTCGACATCCGGGTGCTCCGCGAGCGGCCGGGGCGGTGCTTCGGGCGGGCCGGCCTCGGGCGGCGCCGCCGCGCGTTCGGCCGCGGCCGCGCGGTGATAGCGCTCGGCCGGCGCGGCGCCCGGGCGCCCGCCTGCCCGCCGCTCCGGGTGCTTCTCCAGCCAGCAGCGGGAGTAATGGCCCGGCTCCGCTTCGAACAGGTCCGGGTCCGCGTTCACGCACAGGTCCCAGCCGTAGGGGCAGCGGGGGTGGAACCGGCACGCCCGCGGCCAGGACGTCGCGCTGGGCACTGTGCCCGGGATCACGCGCAGCCGCTCGACCGGCTCGCCGAGCCGCGGGATCGCCGCGAGCAGGCCTTCCGTGTACGGGTGCCGCGGATCGCGGAAGATCTGCTCGACCGTGCCCTCCTCCATCACCTGCCCCGCATACATCACGACGACGCGGTCGCATACCTCGGCGACCACGCCGAGGTCGTGCGTGATCAGCAGCACGGCCGTCCCGAGCCGCTGGCGCAGCCCGTCGATCAGCTCGAGGATCTGCGCCTGGATCGTGACGTCCAGCGCCGTCGTCGGCTCGTCTGCGATCAGCACGTCCGGCTCGCATGCCAGCGCCATCGCGATCATCACGCGCTGCCGCATCCCGCCCGAGAGGTGGTGCGGGTACGCGTGCACGCGCTCTTCCGGGTTCGGGATGCCCACGAGCCGCAGCAGCTCGACGGCGCGCCCGAGCGCCTCCCGTTTGGCCACGCGCCGGTGCACTCGCAGCGCCTCCGCGATCTGCTCGCCCACCGGGTAGACCGGGTTGAGGGACGTCATCGGCTCCTGGAAGATCATCGCGATGTCGTTGCCCCGCACCCTGCGCATGCGCCGCTCCGGCAGCGCGAGGAGCTCCTCGCCCCGCAGCCGCACCGAGCTGCCGGGCATGATGCGGCCGGGCGGCCGCGGCACCAGCCGCAGGATCGAGAGCGATGTCACGGACTTGCCCGATCCGCTCTCGCCCACGATCCCCAGCGCCTCCCCTCGCTCGAGCGCGAAAGAGACGCCGTCCACGGCGCGGGCCACGCCCTCGTCCGTGTAGAAGTACGTCCGCAGGTCCTGCACCTCGAGTAGCGCCATCAGCTCCTCAGTCGCGGGTCCAGCGCATCGCGCAGCCCGTCTCCCACCAGGTTGAAGGCCAGCACCGTCACGACGATGGCGAGGCCCGGAAACGTGGCGAGCCACCAGGCGCCGAACAGGACCTCGCTCCCCTCCGCGACCATCTTGCCCCAGGACGGCGTGGGCTCCGGCACACCCAGGCCCAGGAACGAGAGGCCGGCCTCGAGCACGATCGTGTTGCCGATGCCCAGCGTCGCCGCGACGATGACCGGCGCCAGCACGTTGGGGACCAGGTGGCGCAGGATGATCCGCGTGCGGCCCATCCCCAGCGCGCGCGCGGCCTGGATGAACTCGCGCTCGCGCAGACTCAGCACCTCGCCGCGCACGATGCGGGTGGTCCCCGGCCACTGCGTGAGCCCCAGCACCACGATGATGACGCCGAGCGACGGCTCGAAGAGGGCGACCACGAGGATCAGCAGGATGAGCCGCGGGAAGGCGAGGACCATGTCCGTGAAACGCATGAGCAGCGCATCCACCCGTCCGCCCAGGTAGCCGGCCACCGCGCCCAGCAGCAGCCCGACCGTCACGCTGATCGCGGTCGCGACGAAGCCGATGGACAGCGAGATGCGGGCGCCGTAGAGGATGCGGCTGAGCACGTCGCGGCCGAAGCGATCCGTGCCCAGCCAGTACTCGCGGGAGGGGGCGAGGAAGCCCGTCTGCACGAGGTCGCCGATCGCGATCGGGTCGTGGGGCGCGATGAGGGGTGCGAGCAGGGCCGCGAGGTACAGGACCACGATGATGCCCAGCCCGGCGAGGGCGGTGCGGTTGCGGCGGAAGTGGCGAGCAGCGATGCGCCACTGCGAGTCCCGCACCTGCACGCGGCGGCGCGCGACCAGCAGGTCGTAGAGCGCCCATGCCCAGAGCAGCACGAGCAGGCCGAGCAGCGCCGCCGCAGCGACGTCGTCGTCCAGCGGGGCGGTGCGCCGGACCGCCCCCAGGCGCCCGCGAGCCAGGTAGGCGATCGCGAGCAGCAGGCCCCAGCCCAGCAGGACCACCAGTCCCCGCGCCCACGCGCCGATCGCCGCGTGGCCCGCGCCCGGCAGCAGCGCGGAGAGCACCACGGCGCGGCGAGGCACGCGCTCCGGCGGCCGCTCGGCGGCGATCGCCCCGCGCTCCTCCTCCCGTACGGGCACCGGCGTGGAGCCGGCCGACTCCGGGTCTGGCGCGATCGAACGGGGCGCGGCGTCGTCCATCGTTCAATCGTAGCGGATGCGTGGGTCGGCCACCGCGTAGAGCACGTCCGCGATCAGGCTACCGAGCACCACGAGCAGCGAGAAGAGGAACGTCGTCGCCATGACCAGCGGGTAATCGCGTTGCGCGATCGCGTTCACGATCTCGCGCCCCATCCCCGGCCAGGCGAAGATCGTCTCCACGAACACCGTGCCGCTGAACAGGAAGGGGAGGTAGAGGCCGAGCAGCGTGATCACCGGGATCAGCGAGTTGCGCAATCCGTGCTTCAGGATCACGGTCCGCTCCGGCAGCCCCTTCGCGCGCGCCGTACGGATGTAGTCCTGGCGGATCACCTCGAGCATCTGGCCGCGCGTGTACCGCGCGATCCCGGCCGCCAGCACCAGCGTCAGCGTAGTGACGGGCAGGATCATGTGCTCGATGCGGTCCCAGACCTTCCCGGCCGGCGAGAGGAACTCGTAGTCGATGCTCGTCATGCCGGTGGGCGGCAGGGCGATGGGCCAGCCCCACTGGTACGCCTGGTAGGCGAACAGCAGCATCAGCATGAGCCCCAGCCAGAACGACGGCATCGAGTAGAAGAACAGCGCGACGACGCTCAGCACGCGGTCGGCCCACCGGTGCTGCCGCACCGCCTGAAAGACGCCGATCGCCACGCCCAGCAGGAAAACCAGGACCAGCGAGGTGCCGGTCAGGATCATCGTGTTCGGCAGCGCGTCGAGGATGATGTCCATGACGGGCCGGCCCTGCGCGAGCGAAGCGCCGAAGTCGCCGGTCACGAACGCGCGCAGCCAGGCCAGGTAGCGCACGATGATCGGCTGGTCCAGGCCGTAGGTGCGGCGGAGCTGCTCGATGACCTCCGGCGATGCGGCCGGACTGTAGAAGCGCGCGGTGGGGTCGCCGGGCGCGAGGTTGAGCACGAAGAAGATCAGCGTGGCGATGCCCAGGAGCAGCGGAATCGCGCCGAGGAGTCGCTTGAGGAGGAAAGTGCCCATCAGTCTTCTGGCGCCGCCCGCCGGCCGCTCAGCGGCCGTTCCCGGCCGCCGGGCCGCCCAGCGACCAATCCGCGATGCTCACGAACTCGCCGCGCGGATCCATGACCACGCCGCGCACGGCGCGGCTCGCGCCGGCGAGCTCGTCCAGCCAGAACATGAAGGTGAACGGCTGCTCCTGGTTGAGCAACTCGGTGAACTCCGCCCAGATCTCGCGCGCCCGCTCCGGATCGGTCTCGGCCGCGCCCGCCTCGATCAAGCTGTCGGCGCGCGGATTCGCGAACGAGCTGCGGTTCGCCGAGCGCGGCACGTCCGCCCAGCGCGAGTGGAACAGCGCGGCCGGCGCGGACGCGACCTGGAAATTGTCCAGTACCCAGTTGCTCAGCACGGCGTCGAAGTCGCGCGCGCGGTGCTGCGTGAGCAGCGTCTGGAACTCCAGCGCGCGCACCTGCGCGTCCACCCCGACGGCCCTGAGCTGGCCCTGCACGACGCTCACCACGTTCCGGTTCAGCGGGGCATCGCTGCTGAGCAGCGTGAAGCGCAAGGGCCGGCCCGCCGCGTTCTCGCGGATGCCATCCCCGTTCCGGTCCGTCCAGCCCGCGGAGTCGAGGAGCTGCGCGGCCCGCTGCGGGTCGTACGGCAGCGGCTGCACGGCTTCCGGGTACAGCGGCGACCACGGCGGGATCGTGCTCACGGCCGGCCGGCCGTACCCCTCGAGGAGCGCGGCGATGATCTCCTGCCGGTCGATGGCCAGCGTCATGGCGCGGCGCACGCGCGCGTCCGTGAACGGCTCGCGGCGCGTGTTCCAGCCGATGAAGTATACCGTGCGGCTGGGGAACGAGAACAGCTCCAGGTTCGGGCTCGCCTCGATCCGTGCGGCCTGGTCCGGGACGACCGGGATGTCCACGTGCAGGCCGCCCGTGAGCAGCTCGGTCAGGAGCGTGGCGGGTTCGGGCACGACGCGGAACACCAGCCGCTCGAGCGCCGGCGGCCCACCCAGCGCCTCGGGGAAGTCCGGGTTGCGCTCCAGCACCAGCCGGTCGTTGGCGCGCCACTCCACGAAGCGGTACGGCCCGCTGCCCACCGGGTTGCGGTTGAACGGCGCGTTGCGGAGGTCCGCGGGCGCCACGCCCTCGAGCAGGTGCCGCGGCACGGGCGCCCACCAGAAGTCCTCGAGTGCCTGCGCGTGCGGCCGGACGAAGTCGAAGCGCACGGTGTAGCTGTCCACCACCTCCGCGCGCGCCACCTCGCTGATGTAGGCCGACCCGATGAGGGAGGCGGTCGCCGGATCCTTCGCCAGGTCGAAGGTGAACTTCACGTCCTCTGCCGTGACCGGCCGGCCGTCGTGCCAGCGCACGTCCCGGCGCAGCCGGAATACCACGCCCGTGTCCCCGAGCAGCTCCCAGGACTCGGCGAGGTACGGCCGGACCTCGAGATCCTCGTCGTACTGCACGAGCGGGGTGAACAGCGCGTACTTGATGATCTCGTCCGTGTACTGGTCAGTGTTGGTGATCGGGTTGAAGCCGCCGAAGTCCGCGCGCATCCCGACGATCACCGTGCCGCCCGCGGGCGGCGCGCCCGCGTCGCGGCCGCAGGCCGCAGCGAGCAGTGCCGCGAGCAGCGGCACGAGGTGAAACGCCCCGCGCCGGGAGCGTACGACGACATCTGCGATCCGACCGCGCATCCGGGCCTCCGTCAACAGCGCCAGGTCCACGCGTCCGCTGAGAAGTGCGCCACGAGCCGGCCGGCGCGCTCGCGTTCGGCGCGGGACAGTTCGCCGGGCGCAAGACGAATGCCGAGCGCCGCCTCGAACCCCGCGCACAGCGCGGCGACGAGCTCGGCGGGATCCGGCCGGCGGCCGAGCGCCGCCGCGAGCGTCGCGGGGGCGGGCGGCAGCGGGCCGGCCAGGAGCTCCGCGACGAGGGCCTGGTCGCCCTCGAGCAGGAGCGAGCCGTGCTGGAGGATGGTGCGGCGCTCGACGCGCTGCGCGCTGCCGACCAGCTTCCGCCCGGCCACCACCACCTCTCCCGGTGCGGGCGCCTGGAAGCAGGACGGCGCCGCCGCGCGCAGCGCGCCTCCCGCTGTGGCGACTGCGGCGGGCGCGTCCGCGGACCCCGCGCCTGGCTGCGATGCGGCGGACAGGCCGTGATTCCGTGCGGCCCCCGCGAGGGCGCCCGCGGCCCACGGCGGCGCGGAGGGCGCGAGCTCCGCCTCCAGCCCGAGCTCGCGCAGCCCGGCCATCAACGCGCGGTTCAGCGCCCGGTAGGTCTCGCGGGGCGTGCCGAGCGCGCCCACGGGCAACGCCACGGCATAGGTCAGCTCGCGGTCGTGCAGGACGGCGAGGCCGCCGGTCGGCCGACGCACGATGTCCACCCCGCGGCGCGCGGCGGCGGCCCGGTCGCACAGTCCCCGCGCCGGCTGGTTCCGGCCGAACGAGAGGCAGGCCGGCCGCCAACGATAAAAGCGGAGGGCCGGCCGACCCCCCGCCTGCACGCTCTCAAGCAGCGCCTGATCGATCGCCATGTTGGCGGGGCCGGGGCGCGCGACGGCATCATCGATCAGCCGCCAGACCATCGCACATCCGGCTGACGTGCCGCACGCCCCTCGTCCAGCCGCCGGACGGGCGTGGTGTGCGGCGCGCTCGTGACCACCTCCGGCGTCTCCGCCGCCTCGCGCGCGATCTTGAGCATCGCGTCCACGAACCGGTCGAGCTCCTCGAGCGTCTCCGTCTCCGTCGGCTCGATCATCAGCGCTTCCGGCACGATGAGCGGGAAGTAGATCGTGGGCGCGTGCACGCCGAAGTCGAGCAGGCGCTTCGCCACGTCCATCGTCTTTACGCCGTACCGCTTGAGCGGCGTGGCGCTGAACACGGACTCGTGCAGCCCGGGCCCGTAGGGCAGATCGTAGGTGCCCTTGAGCCGCGCGCTGAGGTACGCGTTGTTCAGGACCGCGCCCTCGGCCGTCTCGCGGATGCCGCCCGCGCCCAGCATGCGGATGTAGGTGAGCGCGCGCACGTGCATCCCGAAGTTGCCCATGAAGCCGTGCACCTTGCCGATCGTTTGCGGGCGGTCCCAGTCGCGGCGGTAGCGGTCGCCCTCCTTCACGATCACCGGGACCGGCAGGAACGGCTCCAGCGCTGCCTTCACGCCCACCGGCCCTGCGCCCGGGCCGCCGCCGCCGTGCGGCGTGGTGAACGTCTTGTGCAGGTTGAAGTGCATGATGTCGAAGCCCATGTCCCCCGGCCGGGCGATGCCCATCAGCGCGTTCAGGTTCGCGCCGTCCATGTACATGAGCCCACCGGCCTCGTGGACCAGTGCAGCGATCTCGCCGATCCGCCGCTCGAACTTGCCCAGCGTGTTCGGATTCGTCACCATGAAGCCGGCCACGTCCTCGTCCAGCGCGGCCTCCAGCTCGCCGAGGTCCACCAGCCCCTCGCCGTTGGACTTCAGCGTGACGACGCGGAAGCCCGCCAGCGCCACGGTGGCCGGGTTCGTGCCGTGCGCCGCGTCCGGGATCAGGACCTTGTGCCGCGGCCGGCCGCGCGCCGCGTGGTACGCGCGCATCATGAACACCGCGGTCAGCTCGCCGTGCGCGCCGGCGGCCGGCTGCAGCGTGACGGCGTCCATGCCCGAGATCTCGGCCAGCGCCTGCTGCAGCTCGTATTGCACGGCCAGCGCGCCCTGCACCGCGTCCCCGGGCGCGAGCGGGTGCACGCCGGCGAAGCCGGGCAGCCGCGCCATCTCCTCGTTGATCTTCGGGTTGTACTTCATCGTACACGACCCGAGCGGATAGAAGCCCCGGTCCACGTGGTGGTTGCGGATCGAGAGCTCGATGTAGTGGCGAACCACCTCGTGCTCGGGCACTTCCGGCAGGGCGGGCGGCTCCTCGCGCAGCAGCTCGCGCGGCAGCAGTTCCGCCGGCTCGCGCTGCGGGGCATCGCCCCGGGGCACGGCAACGCCCGGCCGCCCCGGGCGCGACCGCTCGAAGAGCAGCGGCGGGACGGCATCGCGCAGCGGGAACGGCGGTCTATCCTTGCCTGGCATCCTGAGTCAGCTCCCTCTTTCGGTCGTCGGGCGCCGCGGCAGGGTGGCGGCTCGATGGCGCCTCGTTCCGCTGCCGCGGGACCCGCCCGGCTAGAACTCGAGCGCCTCCCCCGGCCGGAGGATCGCCACGCGTGCCCGGTCGCCCACGCTCCGGGCGAACTCCTCCGGATCCTGCCGGATGAGGTCGAACGTGTTGTAGTGCATCGGGACGACGATGCGCGGCTCGATGAACTCGACGGCGCGCACCGCGTCTTCCGGGCCCATGGTGTAGTTGTCGCCGATCGGCAGCAGCGCCACGTCCACCCTGCCCTTGAGGAGCTGCATGTCCGTGATCAGCGCGGTGTCCCCGGCGTGATAGAGGCGCTTGTCCCCGAGGTCCACCCACCAGCCCGCCGGCATCGTGGTGAACGCGCCCTCGTCATCCCCCGCCACCGTCGGCCCGTGCAGCGCCGGCGTCATCTTGGCGTAGCCGAACGGGAACCGGTAGCCGCCGCCGATGCTCATTCCGTGCGCCTTCTGCACGCCCATGGACTGGGCGAACGCCGTGATCTCGTACGTGCTGATCAGCGTGGCGCCCGTCTTCTTGGCCAGCGGGATGGCGTCCGCGAAGTGGTCGAAGTGGCCATGGCTGACCAGGATGAAGTCCAGGTCCTGGACCTCGTCCGTACCGATGTCCGCCACGGGGTTCTCGTCGAGCCACGGGTCGAACATCAGCCGCGCGCCCGCGTCCGTGACGAGCGTGAAGCAAGCGTGGCCGTGCCAGGTGAGTCGAGCCATGTGCGCCTCCCTTGGCCTGTCGGGTTCAGCTCGCGAGTGCCTCGACCAGCCGGTCGATCTCCTCCTTGCTGCGCTTCTCGGTGACGGCCACGAGCAGGCCGTCCGGGATGCCGGTCACGTCCCGGAAGCGATCGAGCGCGATGCCGGCCAGGATGCCCCTGCGCCGCGCGGCCCCGATCAGCTCGCGGGCCGGCCGCTCCGTGCGCAGCGCGAACTCCTTGAAGAAGGGGCCTCCCGGGAACAGCGGCGCGATCCCGTCCAGCGCGGTCAGCCGCTCGAAGGCGTAGTGCGCCCCGCGCAGCGAGGCCTCGGCGACCTGCCGGAGCCCCTGACGCCCCACCAGGGCGAGATAGAGGGTGGCCGCGAGCGCGTTGAGCGCCTGGTTCGTGCAGATGTTCGACGTCGCCTTCTCCCGCCGGATGTGCTGCTCGCGCGTCTGCAGCGTGAGCACGAAGCCGCGCCGGCCGTGCTGGTCCACGGTCGCGCCCGCGATGCGGCCGGGCATGTGCCGCACGAACTGCTGTCGGCAGGCGAACAGGCCGAGCCCGGGTCCGCCGAAGCTCATGGCGTTGCCCAGCCCCTGCCCCTCGCCCACGGCGATGTCCGCGCCGCAGTCGCCGGGCGAGCGCAGCAGCGCCAGACTGATGGGGTCGAAGACCGCGATGAGCAGCGCGCCGGCGGCATGGGCCACGTCCGCGGCGACGGCCCAGTCCTCGATCACGCCGAAGAAGTTCGGGCTCTGCACGATCACGGCGGCCGTGTCGTCACGGACGGCGGCGCGCAGCGCCTCCGGCTCGAGCCGGCCGTCTGGGCCGCACGAGATCGTGCGCAGCTCGAGGCCCACCCCCGCGTTGTACGTCTCGAGCACGCGCCGGTAGTGGGGGTGCAGGCTGCCGGCGACGGCGACGGCCGGCCGGGCACCACGGGTGATGCCACGCGCCATGAGCATCGCCTCGGCGGTCGCGCTGGCGCCGTCGTACATGGACGCGTTGGCGACGTCGAGGCCGGTCAGCTCGCAGATCAGACTCTGGAACTCGTAGATGACCTGGAGCGTGCCCTGGCTCACCTCGGGCTGGTAGGGCGTGTAGGCGGTATAGAATTCGGAGCGGCGGAGGATCGCATCCACCGCCGCCGGTACGTAATGGTCGTAGACGCCGCCGCCCGCGAAGCAGACGAGGGACTCGTTGGCAGCCGCCCGCTCCGAGAGCAGCCGCGCGGCCTCCCACTCGGAGAGCGGGGGCGGCAGGTCCAGCGGTCGGTCCAGCAGGTATTCGCGGGGGATCTGGGAAAAGAGGTCCGCGACCGACTGCACGCCGATCACGTCCAACATCCGGCGGACATCTTCGGGGCTGTGCGGGACGTAGCTCATTCCGACGATTCGCCGATGTGCGCCGCGTATTCCGCTGCGCCCAGGAGCGAATCCAGCTCGCTCTCGTCGGCGATCCGCAGCTTGATCATCCACCCCTCGCCGTAGGGGTCGCTGTTGACGAGGGCCGGATCGTCGTCGAGCGCCGTGTTCACCTCAACCACCTCGCCGGCCACCGGGCAGTAGAGGTCGCTCACCGCCTTCACCGCTTCCACCGTGCCGAACGGCTCCATGCGGGCGAAGCGGCTGCCCTCCTCCGGGAGCTCGACGTAGACGATGTCGCCGAGCTCACCCTGTGCGTAATCCGTGATGCCGACCTGATAGACGCCTTCTTCGCCCGTCGGTTTCAGGTACTCGTGCTCTTCCGTGTAGAGCAGGTCCGGCGGGATCTCGGCCATGGTGCCTCCGTGCGCGAACCCGTGGCTCCGTTGTCACTCGATCACTTGGCGGCTGACAATAGAGCGGCCCTTCGGGGGCGTCAAGGTGGTGCGGCGTCGCGCGTCAAGGCGCGGGAGGCGGCGTGGCGGTGGACGGCGACTCGGGGTCGGGAAGGCCATGGAGCCGCCGCAGGATGCCGGTCAGGCGGCGCAACTCGGCCTCGACCAGGCGCAGGGTCCGGCGCGCCTCGTGCTCCTCCAGGACCGGCTCGTCGAGGGCGAGCTGGACGTGGCCGAGCGCGGCGCTGAGGGGGTTGCTCGCGTCGTGGCGCACCTGACGGACGAGCGCGAGCAGCTCGTGATAGCTGGCCTGGTCCATGGGCGGAGTATAGGGCCACGCTGAATCCGGGGGCAAGCGATGGCGCGGGAACCTTCCCGCTGCGCCGGAGTACGGAGCGAGGCCCGCGCGTCCGTGCGTGGGCGGGGCCGGGCGGCGTGACCCCAGGCGGCACGGCGCCCGGACCGCGGGACCGAGGGCCCGCTGGTGTCCATGCCCGATCGTCCACTCAACCGAGGAGGTGATCCCTTGTCCAGTACGAGTCCTGTCCGCGACCTGACACGGGCAAGCGATCGCCGCATCGGCGCATAGCCGATTCGCAGACGCGACCTCCTGTCCGCGCCGACTCGGTGCCGTGGCGGCATCGCGTCGGGTCGCGGCAGACGCCTCGAACGCCGCCGGGACCACGGTGCCGGCGGCGTTCGGTCATCTCGTGGCCAGCAGCAGGCGGAGCTCGGCAGGGACGTCGAGGCCGGCACGCAGTTGCTCGATCTCCGCGGGCGTGCGTAACCCGGCCTCGGTCACGACGCCGGCGAAGAAGGAGAGCGGCGTCGCCTCGAAGTAGCGGTTCCAGATGGTGACGCCGGGCGGCGGATCCGGCCAGACCTCGGCGCCCGGTCGGTCGTCGTCCACGGGCTGCGGCACGCCGCACGGCAGGATCTTGGTGGTGTCGGCGAGCGCGTAGATGGGGATGCCGGCGCTGCGGGCTGCCTGGGCGGCGAGGCGGGTGCCGATCTTGTTGACGACGCCGAGGTCGCCGATCGAGTCTGCCCCCGTGAGCACCAGGTCGCAGCCGCGGATGACGGCAGCGGCGGCGGCATCCACGGCGATGGTGACGCGCACGCCGGCGGCGGCGAGGGCGGCGGCGAGGGAGCGACCCTCGAGGTGGGGTCGGCCTTCGAGGCACACGACGTCGAAGGAGCGGCGCCTGGCGGCCTCGAGCAGTGCCGCCCGGACGGTGGACGACGCGGAGAGCGTGAGCAGGCGGCCGCCCGCCGGCACGAGGCCCTCCGCGCGCGCGGCGGCTTCGCGCGCGGCCTGCTGGAGGCGCTCGCTGAAGCGGTGCAGGGCGCGGCGGGCCTCCTCGCGTGCTTGCTGAACCGAAGCCGTCCCGGAGGCGGCGCGGAGCACCACGCTCGCGAGCGCGAGCAGGGGCGCCATGGAGGGTTGCGCCTCGAGCGTGCGGGCCGCGAGCTGACAGAGCGCGGCGCGGAAGGATTCCACGTCAGCGGCGCCGTCGTCGGCGAGCGCCTCCTCGAACAGCGCGACGGCATCCTGCGCGAGCTCCGCCGCGCCTCCGTGTACATCGGCGCGCAGCGCTGCGACCCGTGCGTCGGCATCCATGGCGGGGAAATCTAGGCCCGCGGCCCGGCGCGTCAAATCCGTGGCCGCCCGGCCGCGAGCGGGGGCCGGCGCGCCGACGCCGCGGGATCGCGGGCGTGGCGGCCGGCGCGATGCAGGCGGAGCGCGCCCCGCGCTGCCGGGTAGGAGGATCTGCCAGGCGGGGCGCGCGCGGGTCTCTGGCTCGCGCCTGGCGCACGACGTACAATTGCCACGCTCTCGCGCGCGCAGGCGGATTCCGTCCCGGAAGGAGCTCGACCCGACCATGACACTGATGTTGCCGGAGGTCGCCCGGCCTCCGCTCACGCTGCTGAACGAAGAGGAGCAGATGCTCCGTGAGACGGTGCGCGAATTCGCGGAGCGGGAGCTCGCGCCCCGGGTCCGGGCGATGGACGAGGCCGGGCGCATGGACGCGGACCTCATCCCGCAGCTCTTCGAGCTGGGCATCATGGGCGTCGAGATCCCGGAGAGGTGGGGCGGGACCGGCGCCTCGTTCTTCGCGGCGGTGCTGGCGGTCGAGGAGCTGTCGCGCGTGGACCCGGCGGTGGGCGTCCTGGTGGACGTGCAGAACACGCTGGTCAACAACTGCATCCTGAGGTACGGCAGCGACGCGCAGAAGGACCGCTACCTCCCGCGCCTCGCGCGTGACACCGTGGGCGCGTACGCGCTGTCGGAGGCGGGGTCGGGGTCGGACGCGTTCGCGCTCGCGACGCGGGCCACGCCGGAGGACGGGGGCTGGCGGTTGAACGGCCGCAAGATGTGGATCACGAACGGCGGGGAGGCGGGCGTGTTCCTCGTATTCGCGAACGCGCGGCCGGAGCAGGGCTACCGGGGGATCACCGCGTTCCTGGTGGAGCGTGACTTCCCCGGCGTCACGGTCGGGAAGAAGGAGGACAAGCTCGGGATCCGCGCCTCCTCGACGGTCGAGCTGATCCTCGATGATGTGCGCGTGCCTGAGGCGAACGTGTTGGGCGCCGTGGGCGCGGGCTACAAGGTCGCGATCGAGACGCTGAACGAGGGGCGGATCGGCATCGGCGCGCAGATGCTGGGCTTGGCCCAGGGGGCGCTGGACCACACGCTGCGGTACGTGAAGGAGCGGCAGCAGTTCGGGCGGCCCATCGCGGACTTCCAGGGCGTGCAGTTCCAGCTCGCGCAGATGCGGACGGAGCTGGAGGCGACGCGGCTGCTCGTCTACAACGCCGCGCGGCTGAAGGACGCGGGCCAGCCGTACCTGGTGGAGGCGGCGATGGCGAAGCTGTACGCGTCGCAGGCGGCGCAGCGGATCGCCTCGCAGTGCATCGATCTCTTCGGCGGTTACGGCTTCACGCGCGAGTACCCGGTGGAGAAGCTGTACCGCGACGCGAAGATCGGCACGATCTATGAGGGGACCAGCAACATGCAGCTCCAGACGATCGCGAAGTACATCCTTCGCCAGGGGGAGCGATGAGCACGACGACGGCGCAGGTGACGGAGCGCGAGGCGCGCGCGGTCGCGGAAGCGGCGCGCGAGAGCGAGTGGGCGCTGCCGAGCTTCGTGCGGGAGTTGTTCCTCGGCCGGCTCCGGCTCGACCTGATCCACCCCCATCCGGAGCCCGACGCGGAGTCGGAGGCGCGGACGGAGGCGTTCCTCGAGAAGCTGCGCGCGTTCCTGGAGAACGAGGTCGACCCGGAGCGGATCGAGCGCGAAGGTCGCGTGCCGCCGGAGGTGCTCGACGGCCTGAAGCGGCTGGGCGCGTTCGGGATCAAGATCCCGCGCGAGTACGGCGGGCTGGGGCTGAGCCAGCGGGGCTACAACCGGGCGATCGCCCTCCTGAGCACGCGCTGTGCCGCGCTGGGCGTGTGGCTTTCCGCGCACCAGTCCATCGGCGTGCCGCAGCCGCTCAAGATGTTCGGCACCGAGGAGCAGAAGAAGAAGTACCTGCCGCGGCTCGCGCAGGGCGCGGTCTCGGCGTTCGCGCTGACGGAGCCGGACGTGGGCTCGGACCCGGCGCGCCTCAGCGCGACGGCCGACCCGACGGAGGACGGCAGCGCCTACATCCTGAACGGCGAGAAGCTGTGGTGCACGAACGGGCCGGCCGCCGAGATCATGGTCGTCATGGCGCGGACGCCGGCGCCGGACGGCAAGGGGCGGCGGGGCATCACGGCCTTCATCGTGGAGACGTCATGGCCGGGCGTGGAGACGGTGCACCGCTGCGAGTTCATGGGGCTGAGGGGGATCGAGAACGGGGTGATCCGCTTCACGAACGTGCGGGTGCCCAAGGAGAACATCCTGTGGGGACTGGGCAAGGGTCTGAAGCTCGCGCTGATCACCCTGAACACGGGCCGGCTCACGATCCCGGCCACGTGCGCGGCCGCCGGCAAGTGGTGCCTCCAGGTCTCGCGCCGCTGGAGCGGCGAGCGGCAGCAGTGGGGCGCGCCGGTCGGCAAGCACGACGCGATCGCGCAGAAGCTGGCCAACATGGCGGCCACGACGTTCGCGATGGAGGCCGTCGCCGAGCTCTCCGCGGCGCTGGCCGATGCGGGCAAGTCGGACATCCGGCTGGAGGCCGCGATCGCGAAGATGTACAACTCCGAGGCCGCCTGGCGGATCGTGGATGACACGATCCAGATCCGGGGCGGGCGCGGCTACGAGACGGCCGCTTCGCTCGCGGGCCGAGGCGAGGCGCCGATCCCGGTGGAGCGCGCGATGCGCGACCTGCGCATCAACCTCATCTTCGAGGGCTCCAGCGAGATCATGCGGCTGTTCATCGCGCGGGAGGCGGTGGACCCGCACCTCCAGCGCGCGGGAGCACTGGTGGACCCGGACGCGCCCGCGCGCGCGAAGGCGGCCGGCGCGCTGACGCTCGGCCTTCACTTCACCGGCTGGTACCCGAAGCTGTGGCTGGGCTGGGGGCGCTGGCCGCGCTACGGCCAGTTCGGCCCCCTCGCCCGGCACCTCCGCTACGCGGATCGCGCGGCGAGGCGCCTGGGCCGCACACTGTTCTACGCAATGGCACGCTACGGGCCGGGGCTCGAGAAGAAGCAGTCCGTGCTGTTCCGGCTGGTGGACGTGGGCGCGGAGCTGTTCGCGATCGCCGCCACCTGCGTGCGGGCCCAGATGCTCGCGCGCTCCGGCTCCGAGGAGGGCCGGCGGGCCGTCGAGCTGGCGGACCTGTTCTGCCGGGGCGCGCGCCGGCGCATCGCGGCGCGCTTCCGCGAGGTCTTCCGCAATGACGACGCCCGCGGGTACCGCGTGGCGCGTGCGGTGCTGGAGGGCAAGCACGCCTGGCTCGAGCGGGGGATCCTGGACGCGCCCGCGGCGCCCGCGGAGGCCGGCGTGGCTTTGAAGGAAGTGGGCTAAGCGCCCGCCGCCGGGCCCGACGCTGGGCGCCGCTCGGCCAGCCGGGGACGGCGCCGCTCGCCGGCCGCGGAGCGACGCGCCCGCAGCGGCAGGGCCGGCGGCCGCGGCGCCGCGGCGTGCGGCGCGACGGCCTGGCCCGCAGGGGGCGCCGGCGGTGCACCGCCGGCGCCCGGCACTGGCGGACGGGTCCCTTGCGCGTTCCCGGCGTTCGCGCTAGACTCAGTCCTCGGCAGGTGTCCATCCTTTCCCGTCAGGTTACCCCATGGCCATCGTAGCCGCTTTGCTTCCCGACCGACTGGACCGGGAGGCGCTACGGAGCGCGGCACCCCCGCACGATGTCGTTTGGGCGGAGTCGTGGCGCGAGCTGTACCGGCTGGTCCGGAAACGGCCGATCGCCGCAGCCGTGGCGGACATCCACGCCGAGGACCGCAAGGACGGCGTCCTGCGAGTCTACCGCTTCGCCCAGCGGTTCCCCATCACGCCGCTGATCGTCTGGGGCGAGCTGGACGGCCGCGATCTGTTCCGGTTGGGGAAGGCGGGCGCCTGGGAGGTGGTCTCGTCCCGGGACGCCGACGACGAGCACCTGGTGCGCGAGGTGATGCACGCCGCGCTGACGGGCGGGCTCGCGCCGCTGGTGGATGCGCGGTTGCGGGGCCGCGTCGGGGAGGATGGACGGGAGCTGGTGCGGTTCGCGGCGGAGCGCATCCCGGACCAGATCCAGGTGCCGGACGTCGCGGAAGCGCACGGCATGTCGGTCTCGACGCTGGAGCGGCGCTGCGAGCGCTGGGGGCTGCCGACGCCGGGACGCCTGCTCCTGTGGCTACGCGTGCTCTACGGGCTTCGCTGGCTGCTGGAGCCGGGGCGGAGCGTCGAGTCCGTGGCGTATCAACTCGGCTATTCTTCCGGGGCGGCGTTCCGCCGCGCGATCAAGGCGACGATCGGCGGCCGGCCGACCCCGCTCAGGAGCGAGAAGGGCCTCGACCGCGCGCTGGACATGTTCGTGGCCGAGTGCCCCGGCGACGGCGTGTACGAGCGACTCACCGCGACTGGATAGGGCTTATGGCACGTTACGACCGTATCGCACCGCTTCCCATGCCCGATCGGGCGCGGGTGTTCCCGGCGTGGTACGCGCTGGCGGATCTCGAGAATCGGGAGCGAGACCCCGAGCTGGCCCGGCGCGCGAGGCTCCGCTTCCTGGCGCTGCGGCCGGTGCGCCGGCTGCTGCGCCAGGGGATCGACCGGGTTCCGGTGGAGTCGTTCGAGCGGCAGATCGAGGGGGTCCGCGAGGAGCTGGGACACCTTTCGGCGCGTGACCCCGAGCGGGCGAGCCTGGCCCGGTTCCTCCACCGGATTCGCGAGCGCACGCCCACGGCGGTGGTGCACGCCACGCTGGAGATGGGCGAAGTGATCGAGTCGAGCGGGCATTACCGGGCGGCGGAGGAGTACTTCCTCACGGCGTTCGAGCTGGCGGAGGCGTGCGGCCTGGGCGAGGACCAGACGACGGCCTTGCGGCTCGTGGGACGGCTGTGCCGCAAGGCGGCCCGCTGGGACGATGCCGAAGCGTACTATCGCCAGGCGATCGCGCGGTCCGAGGCGATGGGGCAGCGCCGGCAGTGGGCGCGCGCGATGGACGGACTGGCGATCGCGTACGCGTACCGCGGGAACTATCCCAAGGCGCGCGTGCTCCTCGAAGAGGTGCTCGAGCGCGGCCGGGCGTGGAAGGATGATTACATCGTCGCGACGGCGCTCAGCAGCCTGAGCACGAACGCGCTCACGGCGGGTGACTACGAGCAGGCCCTCGAGTACGGCTGGACCGCGATTGGCCTGATGGACTCCGAGGAAGCGCGGCACCCGATCCTCGGGAACCTGGGCCGGGCGTTCGCGCAGCTCGGCCTGTTCCGGGCCGCCGAGCGGTGTTACGAGATCATCATCGCCAACGCGCGGGAGGTGGTTCCCCGCAACCAGGCGAAGGCGGATTACGCCTTGATCGCGGCGGAAGCGGGGAACGTGAAGGAGTTCCGGGCGCGCCGCCAGCGGCTCCTGAACGACGCGGCCGAATGGCGCGACGAGCCGTGGGTCAGCACCTGGGTCCACCTCCACGTGGGGCGGGCCTGCGTCCTGGTGGGCGACATCGACGACGCGCGGGAGCACCTGCGTACGGCGATCGCCCTTGCCAGCAAGCACCGCTACAACGAGCAATTGATCCGGGCCGAAGAGACGATCGAGCTCCTCGAAGCAGCAGTGGCGGGCGCCCGGCCGGCGCCGGCTGCCGTGGGGCAGCCGGGCGCCGTGGCGGTCCGCATTGCCGAGGAAGTGGAAGCGTGCTCTACGGCTGCGCTCGTGCCTGCAACGGCCTGAGCGCCGCGGCCCGGGTCAGTTGTTGTTGTTGTACCCGTCCTCGGCCTGCACGACGTCCGTCGGCGAGTTGGCGCAGGCGGTTGCGAAGGAGGCAGCGGCGAACAGGCTGAGGACGACCAGGATGGAACGGAGAGCGCGCGTCATGGGGCTTCCTCCGGGGTCAGAAGGTTTCCATGGGCCGCGGTGTCGCGGCATCGGTGTGTCCATCACGGTAATGAGACGCGCGAAGGCCGCCTAAACCTTTCTCCGGCACTTTCGGGCTCTTTTCCGTCAGAATCGCGGCGCACGGTTTCCCCTCACAGATTGCCGATCCGGAGCGGCCTCCGCCGGCCGAAGCCCCGAAGCGGCCCCACCCGGGTCGCGCCGATGCCCGCCCTCGCGCCGGCGCGAGAGCGGGACGCCCCCGTCGGCGCGCGCGGCGCCGCCCGCCGCCCGGGGGCACACGAGGGGCGGCCAGTGCGGCGCCGCGCCGCGGCCCGGCGCGCGTTCAGGACAGGACGTCCCGCTCGCCGGCAGCGACTTCCCGGACCCAGAGCTGGTAGTCGATGGCCGCGGCGAGGGCGGCTTCGATGCTGCGGACAACGTCGGTTTCGCCGACCTCGCGGCGTGCGCGCT
>DASVDH010000090.1:0-9953 GCA_036381195.1 Longimicrobiales bacterium
CGTGCCGGCCCGCCTCTACCAGCGCAACCGCGAGGTCGTGAAGCTCTCGCCGTTCCTGCTGGTCGAGGGCAAGCTCGAGCTGGACGACGCCGTCAACGTCGTGGGCTGGCGCTTCCGCGAGCTGCCCATGCGGCCGATCGCGCACCGGTCGCGGGACTTCCGCTGAGGCCGGGACCGGGGCGGCACCCCCTACTCCACCCACACCGTCTTGATGTTCACGAACTCCCTCATCCCGTAGTGCGAGAGCTCGCGGCCGTAGCCGCTCTCCTTCACGCCGCCGAACGGCAGGCGCGGGTCCGAGCGGACGAACGTGTTGACGAAGCAGGAGCCCGCCTCCAGGTCTTCCGTCGCGATCCGCTCGCCGCGTGCGCGGTCGCGCGTGAAGACGGCGGCGCCGAGGCCGAACAGCGAGTCGTTCGCGAGCCGGATCGCCTCGGCCTCGTCCCGCGCCGGCACGATCGCGGCGACGGGGCCGAACGACTCGTCGTCGAACGCGGGCATGCCCTTCCGCACGTCGGTGAGCACGGTGGGCGGGTAATACGCGCCTGGCCCCTCGGGGATCTCGCCGCCGAGCAGCAGGCGCGCGCCGGCGCGCACGCTGTCCCGCACCTGCTCGTGCAGCCCGTCACGCAGGTCGTGGCGGGCGAGCGGGCCGAGCTCCGTCGCCTCGTCCAGCGGATCACCCATGCGCGCCGCGCGCATGCGTTCGACGAACAGCCGCTCGAACTCCTCGCGCACGCTCTCGACCACGATGAATCGTTTGGCCGCGATGCAGCTCTGGCCGGAGTTGATCAGCCGGCTGGCCGCGCACACGGCCGCGGCGTGCTCCAGGTCCGCGTCCTCCAGCACGATGTAGGGGTCGCTGCCGCCCAGCTCGAGCACGGTCTTCTTGACCTGCTTGCCCGCGCTCGTCGCGACGGCGCGCCCGGCCGGCGTGCCGCCCGTGAGCGTGACCGCACGCACGGCCGGATGGCCGATGATACCGTCCACCGCGTCGCTGCCGACGAGCAGCGTGCGGAAGAGGTCGGGCGGGAAGCCCGCGTCGCGCAGGAGCCGCTCGATCGCGAGCGCGCAGCCGGGCACGTTGGATGCGTGCTTGAGCACCGCGGCGTTGCCGGCCATGAGCGCGGGCGCGGCGAAACGGAAGACCTGCCAGAACGGGAAGTTCCACGGCATGATGGCGAGCACGACGCCGAGCGGCCGGAACGCCACGAAGCTGCGGCGCGCATCGGTCTCGACCATCTCCGGCTCGAGGAAGCGCGGGCCGTTCTCCGCGTAGTAGTCACAGGCGAGGGCGCACTTCTCCGCTTCTGCGCGGCCCGCCCGGACGGGCTTGCCCATCTCGAGCGCCATCAGCCGCGCGTACTCCGGCGCGCGTTCTCGTAGCAGCCGTGCCGCTTCGCGCAGGCGCGCGGCCCGCTCCTGCACGCTCGTCCTGCGCCACGCGTGGAACGCCGCGTCCGCGGCGCGGAGGATGCGGTCCACCTCCTCCGGCGGCGTCTCCGCGTACTCCTCGATGGTCTCGCCCGTGGCCGGGTTGATGGCGCGGATCGTCATCGCTGCTCCCCTCCTTCGAGTCCTCCGGTCCTCCACCGCCGACTCCACGGGCACAAGATACGAAACGGGGCGCCCGGGTGCGATACACCCGGCGCCCCCAGCGGTGGGCCAGCGGCGGCGCGCCTGCGCGCCCTCTCCCGTGCCCGGTCCCCGACCAACCTGCGCATCTCGTATTCGTACCCGGGGTCGTGGACGTGCACGAGCACGTGTACGTGCACGTCCTCGTCCTCGTACTTGTACTCGTACTCGTACCGGTGCTCCGGTCGTGCACGAGCACGCCCTCGTCCTCGTACTCGGAGCCGTACTCGTGCACGTGCACGTGCACGTGCACGTACTCGTACACGTCAAAACGCCATCCGGTACACCACGCTCACGTTCCTGCCCGGCTCCGGCATGAGATCCTTGATGCGCGAGAGGTGGTCCCGGTACTCGGTGTTCGCGACGTTCTCGAGGCGGACCGTGACCGTGTGGAGCTGGTCGCCGCGCACCAGGCGGACGCCGGCGGAGAGATCCGCGACCGCGTAGCCGTCCGTGGGCGTTTCGAAGTCGCCCAGGCGATCTTGCCGCGTCGCCCAGCGCAGGTCCGCGCCCGCGAAGAAGGCGGGCCGCTCGTAACGCAGGCCCACCTGCCCGTGCAGCGGCGGGATGAGGGGAGGGTACGGCGACGCCGCGACGAACGTGGTGTCTCCCTCGGGGGAAAGGACCGGGATCGGGTCGCGCGGCGCGGTGAAGCGGGCCTGCACGTAGGACGCGCTTCCGCTCAGCACGAGCGCCGGCGTGAGCGCGATCTCGACGTCGCCCTCGGCGCCGACGAAGCGTGCGTCCTCGTTGGTGTACTGGAAGCGGGGCCGGCCGTCCTCGAGCTCCGCCCGGCCGCGGCTGGACGGGAAGACGTAGTCGTCCAGCCGGTTGCGGAACACGGCCAGCTCGGCGCGGACCTTCTCGCCGTCCAGGCGCAGGAACGCATCCACCCCCATCCCGGTCTCCTGCCTGAGCCGGGGATCGCCCACGTCGTACGAGTTCGCGGCGAGGTGAGGGCCGTTCGTGTACAGCTCGTTGAAGTCCGGCGTGCGGTAGGCGCGGCTCGCGCTCACGCCGACGCGCACCTGCTCGGTGAGCCGGTACAGCAGCCCCACGGAGCCGGAGAACGAGCCGAACGTGCGCGGCCGTACCGGGATCTGCTCCCCGCCCACCGTGACGAAGGCGGTGGCATCGCGGGGCACGTAGCGCGCCCAGTCGTAGCGCGCGCCGACCTGCGCCCGCAACGCGCCAGTGCCGATCTCCTCGACGATGAATCCGGCGAAGGCGTAGTCGTAGGTCGACGGTGTCCGCAGCTCGCCGCCGGTCACGATGTCGCGATACTGGGCGTGCAGGCCGAGCGCGCCTCGGGCGAACGGCCCGTGGCCTTCGTGTCGCGCGATGATCTCGCCCGAGTAAAGATCCTGGGAGAACTCCGTACCGATCTCGCCGCTCTCCTCGAGCTCGATCTGGTGATAGTCGCTGGCCGCCGCGGTCAGCCGGATCTCGGAGAACGGCCCCCGGTCCAGGTCAAAGGCCGCCTCTGCTCGGAGCGTGTGGCGCGTCATCTCGACGTCCACACCGCCGTGCTCGTGGCCCGTTTCCTCCTCCTGGTCTCCTTCCTCGTCGTGCGCGTGCTCGCCGGTGAAGCCGGCCGGGAGGCCGTACTCGCTGCGGTAGAAGCGGTAGGCCGCGCCCGCGTGGCCGGCCTCGCCGATCCACGCGCCGCCGGCCGCCGCGCCGTACGTGCGGGCGCCCGTGTTGAGCAGCGTGCCGGCCGGCGTGCGAACGTCACCGGACGCCCGCGCGCTGGCCTCGGCGCGCACGGCGAACGGGCCGAGCGCCGTCGTCACGAAGCCGCCCCCGTTCACGCCGCGATCCACCGAGGAGCCCTGGAAGGTCAGCGTGCCGTGCGCGTGCTCCGGGCGCGATGCCGGGACCTCCTCCCGCACCACGTTGATGACGCCGCCCAGCGCGCTGCTGCCGTAGAGCAGGGACATCGGCCCGCGTACGATCTCGAACTGGCGGGCCGTGAGCGGCTCGATCGCGACCGCGTGATCGCCGGAGGTCGAGGACATGTCGCCGGGGCGCAGCCCGTCCTCGAGCACCAGGATGCGGTCGCCGCCGAGCCCGCGGATCACCGGACGCGCCGTTGCGGGGCCGACCGAGGTGACGGCCAGGCCGGGCTCGCCGCCGAGCGTGCCGGCCACCGTACCGGCCAGCTCGCGGTCCAGCTCGGCGCCGCGCAGCACGGAGACGGGGCTGAGCACGTCCTCTCCGGCGCGCGGGCCGACGGCGCCCGTGACGACCATGCCGCGCAACTCGATGGCCTGCACGGCGAGCCGCACATTGACGGCCGTGGTCTCGCCGGGGCGCACGACGATGGGCTGCCTGAAGAGCGCGTAGCCGAGGTGCTCGACCTCGAGCGTGTAGGTGCCTGGCGCGAGCTGCGGGAAATGGAACGTGCCATCCGCGTGCGCCAGGTCCTCGTCGTGCGTTTCGAGCAGCCGCGCGCGCGCCGCCGGCAGCGGCGCACCCGTCGCGCTGTCGCGCACGACCCCTTCGATCGTGCCCGCCGCCGGCGGCGTGGCCTGTGCTGCGGCGCGGTCCGCCGCGCCCGCGAAGGCGGCGGCCAGTAGCAGGGTGTTCGTTATGGAACGCTTGAGGCGCAATGCCATGGATCCCGACCTGACCTGAGTTTGGTTACGGCACCCCGGGCGAGCGTGTGGCCACAGAGCCGGCCGCGTGACCGGCCGCGGCCGCGCACGAACCGCGTGAGATCGTGGGCGCCTGCGCAGCAGAAACCCGAGAAGTGGTCAGGCGAGCGGTGGGGCGCGGGAGCCGAGGGGGAGCGGGGATGCGGAGAGCGTGACGGACTCGTTCGTGGCGCCGGCCGCCACGGCGGCGGGCGCCTCCCCGGCGGTGGAGCGCGCATCGCACGTCGCGGCGACCGCGCCCTGGCCGAGCAGGCGGCAGAACTGGCACTGGAAATGGTCGTGCGAGGCGTCGCGCCGCGCCTCGTCTGGGGCCGCCAACCGGACCGCCGCATCGTCGGCGGTCGCGGCCTCGATGCCTGCATCTGCCAGCGGAAGCGCCAGGACCATCAACAGATGCAGCGCGAACACCAGCGCCGCGCCGAGGCGCCTGCCCGCTCCGTCGAGTCTGCGAACCCGCATGCCAGCCCGCATCCGCGTGTCCGGTCACGGTGTCCGGTCACAGCGCCCGGGCGATCCCGCGCCGCCTGCGCGGGGTAATCAGTCCGGGCCGGCCTTCAGTATGTCGGGCGACAACGGTTTGTTCCACGGCAAGGAGGTGAGCGGCATGCGGCACTCTCGGAGACTCCCGGCGTTCCTGCTCGCGGCCTCGCTCGCGGCGCTGCCCGCCGCCGGATGCGTCCGCAACCCCGCGACGGGCGAGCGGCAGTTCTCACTCTTCAGCGAGGCCCAGGAGATCCAGATGGGCCGGGAGTACGATGCGCAGATCGTCGCATCACTGGGTCTCTATCCAGACTCCGCGCTCCAGCGCTACGTGCAGGAGCTGGGCACCCGCCTCGCCGCGCGCTCCGAGCGCCCGCACCTGCCCTGGACCTTCCGCGTGCTCGACGATCCGGTCGTCAACGCGTTCGCGCTGCCCGGCGGCTACATCTACGTCACACGCGGCATCCTCGCCTACCTCGACTCCGAGGCCGAGCTGGCATCCGTGCTCGGGCACGAGATCGGGCACGTCACCGCGCGCCACTCCGTGAGCCGCATGAGCACGCAGCAACTCGCGCAGCTCGGCCTGGCCATCGGCGTGCTCGTGCGACCCGAGCTCGAGACGGCCGCCAGCATCGCCAGCGCGGGGCTCAGCGTGCTGTTCCTCAAGCATTCGCGAGACGACGAGCGCCAGGCCGATGACCTCGGGCTGCGCTACATGCGCCGCGCGAGCTACGACCCCCGCGAGATGGCGGACGTCTTCGCGATGCTCGAGCGCGTGAGCGCCGCCGAGGGCGGCGGCCGCGTGCCCGAGTGGCTGTCCACGCACCCGGACCCGGGCGACCGCCGCGCACGCATCAGCGCGCAGGTCGCGGCCCTGCCGCCGGACTCGGTGACGGGTCGGGTCGAGCACGAGAGCTTCCTGCGCCGGCTCGACGGGCTGGTCTTCGGCCAGAACCCCCGCGAGGGGTTCTTCCGCGGCGCGGAGTTCCTCCACCCGGACCTGGCGTTCCGCTTCGCGTTCCCCGCCGGCTGGAAGACGAGCAACCAGAAGAGCGCGGTCCTCGCCGTGAGCCCGGCGGAGGACGCTGTCGTCCAGATCACGCTCGCGGAGGAGGCCACGCCCGAGGCCGCCGCGCGCCGCTTCTTCGCGGGGCAGGAGATGACCGGGACTCCTCGGCACGACCGCATCAACGGCCTCGACGCCGTGGGCGGGCCGTTCTCGACCACGACCGAGAGCGGGCCGGTGCGCGGGGTCGCCGCCTTCATCGCGCACGGCGGGCGCGTGTACGATGTCGTGGCCTACGCCGTCGCCGCGCGCTGGCCCGCCTACGACGAGGCGGCCCGCCGCGCGATCCGCAGCTTCGGCCGGCTGACCGACCCGGAGGCCCTCGCCGTCCAGCCGCTACGCCTCGACATCGTCACGCTCGAGCGCGCCATGACCCTCGAGGAGTTCGCGCGCCGCCACCCCGGCCCCGCCTCGCTCGAGGACCTCGCCCGTCTCAACCAGGCCGAGCCGGCCACACGCTTTGCCAGGGGCGAGCTGCTGAAGCGCGTCACCGGAGCGCTCCCGCCCGGCGCGAGCGAGTGAGCGGGCCGCGGCCGGGACGGCGCGGCCGCCCGGTCGGCGCTGGTCTCTTGACATTCGGGTTTTCTTCGCGTATGCTGGCCGGCATGAGGGCCCTCCCCATCCGCGGCCGCGGCGCCGCCGAGAACCCGCCCAACCGGTTCGAGCGCCTCGCGCTGGAGCCGGAGCCGGACGCGCTCGACCCGGACGACCCCGAGCCCGCCCCGCAGACGCACTACTACCGTGATGGCAGCCGCAGCATCATCTCACGCAACGAGAGCCCCGACGTGGGGTTCGACGCGTCGCTCAACCCGTACCGTGGCTGCTCGCACGGCTGCATTTACTGCTACGCCCGCCCGACGCACGAGTATCTCGGGTTCTCGGCCGGCCTCGATTTCGAGACGCGCATCCTGGTGAAGGAGGACGCGCCCGAGCTCCTGCGGCGCGAGCTCTCGTCACCGCGCTGGGAGCCGCAGGTGCTCGTGCTGTCCGGCGTCACGGATGCGTACCAGCCCATCGAGCGCAAGCTCGGGGTGACGCGCCGCTGCCTGGAGGTGCTCGTCGAGTTCCGCAACCCGGTGGGGATCGTCACGAAGAACCACCTGGTGACGCGCGATGCGGACCTGCTGGCCGAGCTCGCGCGTTACGACGCGGCGTCCGTCACCGTGTCCGTCACCTCGCTGGACCCGAAGCTCCAGCGAGTGATGGAGCCGCGCACGTCGGTGCCCGCGCGGCGGCTTGCCGCGATCGAGACGCTGGCACGGGCGGGCGTCCCCGTGGGCGTGATGGTCGCGCCGCTGATCCCGGGGCTGAACGATCACGAGATGCCGGCGATCCTGGACGCGGCCGCGCGTGCCGGGGCGCGCTTCGCGGGCTTCACCGTGCTCCGGCTGCCGTTCGCCGTGAAGGACCTGTTCGTGGCGTGGCTCGAGCGCCACTTCCCGGAGCGAAAAGAGAAGGTGCTGGCGCGCCTGCGCGCGATGCGCGGCGGCAAACTGAACGAGTCGCGCTTCCACGCGCGCATGCGCGGCGAGGGGCCGTATGCGGAGCAGCTCCGGGCGCTGTTCCATGCCGCGGCGCGCAAGGCCGGGCTTGCCACGCGGCCGCCGGCGCTCTCTACGGCGGCGTTCCGCCGGCCCGCGGCCGGGCCGCAGCTCGGGCTCTTCGACGGCTGAGCGCGCAGCCCACGATCACGCCCGGTCCATCGCGATGGCGCGGGGCGACGCGGCCTGCGCAGCGGCAGGGGAGGGCGAGCCGCGGCCCGCCCGCGTCGAGCGGCGGGGCGCCAGCGGCGACACGGCGTGCGGCTGCGCGCGGCGCCCTGCTGCCCGCGGGCCCGGGGAGCGCCGCGCTGACGGCGTCCGGCGGCCAGATCCACGGAACGTCTCGCCGCGGTTCACGAAATCTTCAGGCGGCACGGGACGGAATGCGTCCCGTGCCGCCCTCGCGTTTCACACGGATGCTTGCGTTTTGCGAAGGCGGTGAGTGGGTGCACACGCCCTCCCGCGCGCCCCGCTACGTTAGCGTGACGCCTGAAAAATCGTGCACGTGTGCGCCGCGCCGGCCCCCGGGGAAGGGAGTGGGCACGGGACTTGACTCACCGCCGGGCATTCGCAACCACGGCCGGTCGGCCGTCAGGCAATCCGACGGGAGTACGGCGAGCGATGGCAGCGACGCGGCGGCGTCCCGGACCGTCCGGGCGGGAGGAGCGCGCACGGGGTCAGGCCGGCTTCTCGCTCCTCGAGGTCCTCATCATCGTGACGGTCTTCAGCATCCTCCTCGGGCTGGCCATGCCACGCGTGGACGTGGAGGCCTTCCGGCTGAACGAGGCCGCTCGCGAGGTCGCCGCCGCGCTCGCCCGCGCCCAGTACCGGGCGCTCCTGCACCAGTATGACGTCGTCGTGTGGTTCGAGGTCACGGACCGCCGGGTCCGGATCCACGACGACCGCAACAACGACGGCCTCGTCCAGCCCGGTGAGCCCGTGAGCGCGGTGGCGCTGCCGGACGGCGTCGTCTTCGGGCGCGGCTCGGCGCCGCAGCGCGCGATGGGCCCCGGCCCGGTGACGTTCCGGCAGCGGCTGGGCGTGCCGTACGTGACGTTCCACCGCAACGGCAGCGCGAGCGAGGCCGGCGGGCTGTACCTGACGTCGACGCGCCCCGGCAGCGCGGCTGCCCGCGCCATCGAGGTCGAGCGTGCGACCGGCCGGGCGACCTGGCTGCTCTTCGACGGATCGAGCTGGCGGGGAGGGACCTGATGCGGACAGACGGGTTCTCCATGATCGAGGTCGTCGTGGCGCTCGCCGTGCTCGGCGTGGTCGTGCTCGGCTTCGCTGCGACGACGGGCACGCTCTCGCGAGCGGCGGACGACAGCGGCCAGCGGCTCGTCGCGCTCGAGCTGCTCGAGAGCCGGTTGCGCGAAGTCGCGATGGATCCGGAGTACGAGCAGCTCCAGAGCCGCTATCAGGGGATCGACTCGATCATTCCCGGTTTTCCGGGCTGGCGGCGCATCACCATGATCACACGCGTGGTTCAGCCCGGGCAGGACGGCCGCCGGTTCGACGTCCAGCGGATCATGGTCGCGGTAGACGGGCCGGGGCTGCTCACGCCGATCCAGCGCACCATCACGATCGCCGCGCCATGAGACACCATGACGGCATGACCCCGGACCGGGGCGGCTTCACGTTGATCGAGCTGCTGATCGCGATCACGGTGTTCGCGGTCGTGCTCGCTGCCGCACTCGAACTGCTCGGGACCCAGAGCCGTGCGATGGCCATTGGTGCGGACCGCGTCAGCGCGACGCAGAACCTCCAGTACGCCGCGGGCTGGCTGACGCGCGACATCCGCACCGCCGGCACCAGCGTACCTCCCGGCCAGCCGTTCCTCGTCTATGCGGACAGCGAGGTCATCGCCTTCAACGCGGACTACGCGACGAACCTGCCGGCGGACCCGTCGGCCGTCTACTACGATCCGCACCTGCCGCCGGGTGCGATCATGGCGCTGACGCAGGCCGACCGCATCCAGATCCCGCTGAGCAACTTCTGGTACCCGAGCACGGATTACAGCGGCAGCCCGGCCGAGCTGATCGTCTTCTTCTTCCGGCCGGACAGCAGCACCCCGCGCCCGGACGACTACGTGCTCCTGCGCCAGGTGAACGACCGGCCGCCGGAGCTCGTGGCGCGCAATCTGCTGCGCTCCGGGGACGGGCGCCCGTTCTTCCAGTACTTCCGCCTGTTCCCGGGCACGAACGGCGCGCGGGTCGACACCGTCGTGCCGAACGCGCTCCCCCTCGCCCACACCGCACCCGTCCACCCCGGGCCCACGGACGTCGGCGCCGCTGCCGCGATCGACAGCATCCGCGGCGTGCGGGTGAGTCTCGCGTCCACGGATGGCGCGCCGGGCGCCGCGAGCGAACTGATCCGGTCCATCAGTCGCGTGATCTGGCTACCCAACGCCGGGCAGGCGCAGGTCAGGGTCTGCGGCGACCGGCCCCTGTTCGGCTCGCTCGTCACCGCGAACGTCCTGGACGAGGAAGGCGTGCCCGTCATCGAGGTCACGTGGTTCCCGGCGGTGGACGAGACGGGCGGCGAGGAGGACATCGTCCGCTACGTCGTCTGGAA
>DASVDH010000091.1:0-3542 GCA_036381195.1 Longimicrobiales bacterium
CGGATCCCGTCCGCCCACTCCTCCAGCCGCTCCCGGAACGCTTCGCGCGCGCGGTCGTCCTGCGGGACCGGCTGGCGCGCGCCGGCGTCCGCGTCCAGGTCGTGGATCGCGAGCCGCACGGGCTCGAGGCCCATCGCCTCGGCCGCGGCCGCGTACAGGCGGAGCTGGTTGACGTGCATCTCCGCGGGCGGGCGGTTGGCGGTCGTCTTGAAGTCCACGAGCTCGACCTGCGCATCACCGCCGCCATCTTCCGCGCGCAGCAGCAGGTCGATGCGGCCGCGCACGCGGGCCGCGGCGAGCGGGACCTCGAATCGCGCCTCGGGCTGGATCGTGCGCAGGAGCTCGTGGCCGAAGGCGCGCACGTACGCCTCGACGCGCCGGCGCGCCGACTCGCGCAGGCCCGCGCGGGTCTGCGGGCCCGCGAACGGGAGGTAGAACGAGCGCTCGAGCAGCCGCGCGACGTCGCCCGGCTCCGCCCTCCGGCCCGTCGCGCCCGCACGCGCGAGCTCCGCGATCAGGTGGTGCAGCAGCTTGCCGAAGCCCAGCTCCCGCGCGAGCGGCGGCTGGAAACCGCATACGTGCCGCAGGCGGTAGCGGTACCCGCACTCCGCGTACGTGACCAGACTCGAGAAGTCGAGCGTCGGCGGCTCGGCGCGCACGGCGGGAGCAGCCGCCACCGCGGGCATCACGGTCCGGAACTGCCTCGCACTGCCGATCGCCTGGCGCAGCACGCGGGCGAGCAAGCGCGACCGCGTGGCCCGCCGGTTCTCGCCGTACCGCTCGAACCAGCTCACGACGAGCAGCTCTTTCGCGCGCGTCAGCGCGACGTACAGCAGCCGCGCCTCGTCGTCCTCCTCGCCTTCGTAGCGCGTGCGGTCGAACAGCGCGTCGGGCAGATACCACTCCTGGGGCTGGCCCAGCCGGCTCGAGGGCAGCCGCCCCTCGACCAGCGAGGGCACGAACACGATCGGGAACTCCAGCCCCTTCGCCTGGTGGATCGTGAGGACCTGCACCGCGCCGGCGTCGTCGTCCCACCCTGCCGGCACCTCTTCCGCCGCGCGACCTGCGAACTCTTCGAGGAACGCGCGCAGCCGCATCAGATAGATCTCGCCGCGGCTCGCGCCCAGTACCACGTGCGGCGCGCGGTCCTCCCGGTCGGCCGCGATCGTCGCGTCCTCCGCGCCCTCGTCCGCGCCCGCCCCATCCGCATCGCGGTACAGCGCATCCGGGGCCGCGCGGCGCACGACGTGGTCGAACGCGGTGAGGAGCTCGGACAGCTGGCCGAGCCCCGGCTCGCGCGCGGCGCCCTCGTCGCCTCGACCAGGCAGCCCGAGGATCTCCAGGATCTCGTTGAACACGGCGACGATGTCCGGGACGCCATGCTGCCGCAGCCGCTCGCCCAGCCGCTCGAGTGCGTCCATCGCCGCGCTCGCTTGCTGCGCGTCGAGCCCCACGACGTCGCGGATCTCGGCCTCCAGCGTCTCGCGCCTGATGACGTCCGGCCGGTACTCGCGGTTCGGGTACCACCGACCACCGGCCCAGTAGACCAGGATCCGCGCCACGAGCGCCATCTCGGGCCGCGCGAGGAGCGAGGTGTGGCCGACGACCTGGACCGGGATGCCGCGCGCGCGCAGCGCCTCGACCAGCGGCCGCGCGGACGTGCGCGTCGAGCGGAAGAGCACCGCGATGTCGCCCGGCGCGTGGCCATCGGCGATCAGCCCCTCGATCCGCTCGGCGATCGCGCGTGCCTCATCTTCCGGCGTCGGCGCTACCACCAGCTCCACCGCGCCCGTCGAGGCCGGCTCGCGCGCGGCCGCGAGCTGCTTGGGCAGCCGCCGTGCGAGGCCTTCGGCCAGCCCGCGCGCGAACTGCACCACCTCCGGCCGGCAGCGGTGGTTCTCGCCCAGCTCCACGCGCTCGGCGTCCGGGAACCGCTGCGCGAACGAGAGGAAGAGCGAGACGTCGCCGCCGCGCCACTGGTAGATCGCCTGGTCGTCGTCGCCCACGACCGTGATCGCGGCGCCCAGCGCGGCGAGCCGCTCGAGCAGCATCTGCTGCGCGCGGTTGAAGTCCTGGTACTCGTCCACGAACACGTGCGCGATGCGGCTGCGCAGCCGCTCGTGTAGCCGGCCGCCCGGCGCGAGCTCGTCCGCGGCGCGGGCGATCATCAGCCGGAACGGCAGGAGCCGCATCTCCCCGAGCAGCCACTCATACCGCTCCAGCACCTCGGCGAAGCGCGGTGCGGCCTCGCGGACGGCCTCCCGGGCCAGCCGCTCGTTGTGGACGACCTCCGCGCTGCGCAGGAATGCGGCGACGGCGGGCGCGGCGGCGACGCGCTCGGCCTCTCGTCCTTCGCGCGCCGCGAACAGGTCCACGACGCCGAGCCGGCGCGCGACGCGGTGCACGAGCGCCCACTCCTGCTCTTCCGTCAGCGCGTCCGCGAGCTCGTACGCGCCGCCCAGCTCCTGGAGCGCGCGCAGCGCCCAGGCGTGCGTCGTCCCCACGAACAGCCCCCGCCCCGCTGGCGGCAGCGCGCGGAAGCGCTCGTCCACCTCGGCCGCGCGCGCCTCGATGCGCGCCTTCAGCTCCGCGGCCGCCTTCTCCGTGAACGTGAACGCGATGATGCTCGCCGGGTCGACGCCCTCGAAGAGGAGGCGCGCGACGCGGCGGGCGAGCACCTCGGTCTTGCCCGAGCCCGCGCCCGCCACGATCTGGAGCCGCGCCGCCGGGCTCAGGATCGCGCGGCGCTGCGCCTCGCTCAGCCAGTCCGGGAGCGGGAAGGTCGCCATGGGGGCGGTCATGACGCGAGCGCGGCGGGGTCGATCCGGAAGCCGGCGACGAGGTCGTCGAGCGCATCCGGCGCGATCGTTCCGTTGCTGCCGGCCTCCACGCGCGCACGCTCCATCTCGCGGGCCCGCTCGATCCACGACCGCACGAGCGCGGCCGGCAGCCGCGGGCCCGCAACCGCCGCAGCATCCGCGCGGGCGAGGTCCTCGAGTTTGCGGATCCCGCGCTCGTACAGGAGCCGGGCGCGGGCGCGCCCGAGCTGCGGCAGGGCCAGCGCCATGAGCGGCACCAGCTCCGGCGCCACGCCGTACCGCAGCGCGCCCACCGCCTCGCGTGCCGCGGCTGCCAGCTCCGGGCGGCTGAGCGCGGCCGCCGCGTTCTCGTACAGGCGGCAGACGCTGGCGAGGTCGTCGAGACCGCGCTCGAAGTCGCCGCGGTACTTCACCGGCAGCCGGAGCTGCTTCTCATCGACCTCGTCGAGCCATTGCTCGACGGCGGCGATCCACTTCTCCCGCGCGCGCTCGTCGGCCAGGTAGTCCTCGAGCGCCCAGCGCGCGACGTCCCGGTAGTCCGCGGCGCAGGCGCCCTCGATGCGCTGCATCGCCTCGTGCACCAGCAGCAGGTCGAAGCGCGCGGCCGCCGCGACCGCGCCGACCGGCGTCGCGCGCCAGCCGCCGGGCACGCGCTCGATCAGCCGCCACGCGGTGAGGAGCTCGAGCGCCTGCGTGAGCCGCGTCCCGAGGTCCAGCTTCGCG
>DASVDH010000092.1:0-23666 GCA_036381195.1 Longimicrobiales bacterium
GCCGTACGTCTGCACCTCGAAGCGCGAGGCGTCCAGCCCGAAGCCCACGAGGTAGTCCTTCGCCGCGTTGGCCCGGCGCAGGCCCAGCGCCAGGTTGTACTCCACCGAGCCGCGCTCGTCCGCATGACCCTCGATGCGCAGCGTGATCGAGGGATCCGCGCGCAGGATCGGAACCTTGGCATCCAGGACCTGGCGCGCATCCGCACGGATCTCCGCACGATCGAAGTCGAAGTGGATCATCTCCATCAGGGTCGCGCGGTTGCGCGCGGCCACGGCCGCGGGGTCCTCCGCCGGCTCCGGCGGCTTCGGCGGCTCGGGAGGCGTCGACGGCGCGGGTGTCGGTGGCGGCGGCGCGGGCGCCTCCGGCTGCGCGGAGCGGCACGCGGCGAGCACGAACGCCGCCGAGAACGTCAGTGCGAGCGTACGGAGATGTCGGTTCATTGTGCTCCTCACTTCGGAACGCGTTCGGAGTATTCCAGGGAGGGGAAGCGGGCAGGAGCCACCGTGGGCAGCATTCTGCAGCCGGGGTGGTCCGCCGTCAAGATGCGCTGTTCAGGGCGCGGGCGTGAGCAGCGGCCGCAGGACGTGGGCGGCGAAGAGGCGGGCGATCAGCGGCTGGCCGCCGGCGGCCACGTCGCGGAGCGACAGGCCCGCGAGACGCTTGGCGAGGCGCGCGACCGTGTGCTCGTGGACGCCGAGCTGGTGGGCGACGGCGCT
Source organism: Longimicrobiales bacterium (assembly GCA_036381195.1). Taxonomy (GTDB): domain Bacteria; phylum Gemmatimonadota; class Gemmatimonadetes; order Longimicrobiales; family RSA9; genus RSA9. The sequence continues at coordinate 718 of DASVDH010000092.1, forward strand.
CCATTTCTGGCCCGGCGCTTTGAGGCCGGAGGCGCGTAGCAGGAGCAGCCAGTCGAGGAAATGGCCGGGCAGGAGGGGGTGGTCGGGCCCCAGCCCATCGCGCCAGTGGCGCCAGAGCGTGCGGCGGTCGCAGCCGACAGCGGCGGCGAGCTCGATCACGGAGCGGACCGGGCGCTCGCTCCGGAAGGCGTGGGAGAGGGCGAAGCGCAGTTTGGGCGGCAGGTGCTCGGCCTTCTCGACGGCGCTGGCCATCTGACGCAGCAGGCTGCTCGCGCGGGCACGGCCGATCGCGCCCCAGAGCTCGCGCTCCGCTTCGTGTAGCCAGACGATCTCCTCGACGGAGAGCTCCTTGAGCAGGCGGAGGTTCTCGGCGTCCTTCTGGGTGACGAGGACCAGGGGCTGGAGCGGCGACCGCTCCTTGAGCGACGCGAGCTGCGCGGCGGCGCCGGCCTCGTCCAGCCACGGCAGGACCACGATGGAGCAGACGGCGCCGCCGGACGCGCGCTGGAAGGTCTTCCAGTCGTCCGCGGCGACGATGGCCGGGCCGGGCGCCAGCGCGCCGCGCAGGCGGTTCAGCACCTCCCTGTCGCCGCAGTAGAGGGCGAGGGTGCCGTGTGCGTGAAAGTGCTGAGCGGGGCCAGTCTGCCCCGTGGGCGTGCGCACCAGGGTTGCCAGGCTGTGACTCACGTGTGCTGCCGGCCGCGCCTCGGCGCGGCGGACTGAAGGGACGCCTCGGGAATCCGGGGTTCCGCCCCGGGCACACAACACGGACCGTGCCACGCCGGCCGGCGGCCCCCGGCGGGGCGGGCCCGCGCCGGGCCAGCGCTGCGGGGGCGCGATTCAAGTTCTTGTGTTACTGCCGGTTACGACCGCGCTGGCAGCGGGGCGGGGGGAGACGCGCGCGCCGAGCGCGGTCGGCGCGGCGGCCGCGTCCGGGCCGGGCCTGCCTCACTGGGGCGCGGATTGGGCAATTTTTTTCACGATGCCGCGGCCGCCGCCGGGCCGCTCGCGGCGCGGCCGTGCCGCACGAACTGGAGCTCGTGGAGACGGGCGTAGAGGCCGCCCCGCTGCAGCAGCTCGCGGTGGGTGCCCTGCTCACGCAGCTCGCCGTGGTGGAGGACGAGGATGCGGTCGGCGTTCTGGATCGTGGAAAGGCGGTGCGCGATGACGAGCGAGGTGCGGCCGCGCATGAGCGTGTCGAGCGCCGCCTCGATCTGGCCCTCGAGCGCCGAGTCGATGGAGCTGGTGGCCTCGTCGAGGACGAGGACGAGGGGGTCGAAGGCGAGCGCGCGGGCGAAGCAGAGGAGCTGGCGTTCGCCGACGGAGAGCGAGGTGCCGCGCTCGTTGACGGGGTGGCCGTAACGGGCCGGGAGGCGTTCGATGAAGGCGTCGGCGCCGACGCGTGCGGCGGCGGCACGCACGCGCGCGTCCTCGATGTCCGTGCGGCCGAGGCGGATGTTGTACGCAATGTCGCGGCTGAAGAGGAACACGTCCTGGAGGACGAGGCCGATGCGGCTGCGCAGCTCCTCGAGCGGCACGCGGTGGATGGGGACGCCGTCGAAGAGGATTTCGCCGCGCTGCGGCTCGTAGAAGCGCATGAGCAGGTTGATGAGCGTGGACTTGCCCGCACCCGTGTGGCCGACGATGGCGACGCGCTCGCCGGCCCGCACGCGGAAGCTGATGCCGCGGAGCACCCAATCCCCGTCCCCGCCCTCCTCCCCGGGCCGGGGCGAGGGCGAGGGCCGGGGAGCCGGCGAGTAGGAGAACCAGACATCGCGGAACTCGATCTCGCCGCGGCCGCGGGCGGGGAGGTGGAGCGGGGCGGCGGGCTCGGAGATCGCGGGCTGCGCGTCGAGGATCTTGAAGATGCGCTCGGAGGACGCCATCGCGCCCTGGAGCATGTTGTACTTCTCGGACAGGTCCTGGATGGGCTGGAAGAAGCGGCGTACGTACTGGAGGAAGGCAGCGACGACGCCGACGGTGAGCGCGCCGTCCAGGACGCGGGAGCCGCCGTAGACGATGATGAGGGCGAGTGCGACGGCGCCCAGGACCTCCATGACGGGGAAGAAGAGGGCGTAGTAGCGGATGGAGCGGAGGTGCGCATCGAGGTAGTCGCGGTCGATGCGGCGGAAGCGATCGGCCGCATCGGCTTCGCGGCCGAAGAGACGCAGCACGGCGATGCCGGTGATCCGCTCCTGGAGGTACGCGTTGATGCGGGCGAGGCGGATGCGGATCTCGCGGTACGCATCGCGGATGCGGGCGCGGAACAGGAAGGCGACGGCGAACACCGCCGGCATGACGGAGAGGGTGACGAGCGTGAGGCGCCAGTCCATGAGCAGCATGGCGCCGGCGATGAAGAAGAGGGTGAACACGTCGCCGAAGACGGTGACGACGCCGGCGCTGAAGAGCTCGTTCAGGGCCTCGACGTCGTTCGTGACGCGGGTCATCAAGCGGCCGACCGGGTTGCGGTCGAAGAAGGGGAGGTCGAGCCGCTGGAGGTGGCCGAAGATCTCCCGCCTGAGATCGTACATCACGCGCTGGCCGATCCAGGTGGTGAGGACGGTCTGGGCGTACTCGAGCGCGAACGCGAGGACGAGCGAGGCGAGGAACGCGGTGGTGAGCAGCGCGAGCAGGCGGACATCGCCCTCGGGAACGGCGCGGTCGAGCACGAGAGCGGTGATCCAGGGCCCGAGGAGCTGGAGTGCGGCGCTGGCGACGAGCAGGGTGACGGCGAGTGCGACCGCGCCACGGTAGGGGCGCAGGTAGCGGAGCAAGCGCCGCATCAGGCGGGCATCGTAGGCCTTGCCGAGGGCTTCGTCTTCGTGGATCTGGTCGGGTACGATGCCGCTCACGAAACGATCCGGCGACTACGTGGAGGGTCGCAGCTTCTTCTCGGCGCGCCGCCGCCTGCGGGCATCGCGCTCGGATTCGCCGGGCATGCGGACGCTGACCTCGACGCCTCCCATGATGACCACCGCGTCGATGCGCAGGACCGGCGCCCGGGGATCGGCGGGCGGCGCCGCCTGGACCGGGGCATCGATGCCGCCCATGATGGGGATACCGTTGATCTCCAGTGCGAGGTCCGGTGGGACGATGAGCGTGACGCCACCCATGAAGCAATAAATGTCGAGCTCGGTGGGGCCGGGCGGCAGCGCGGCCTCCCGGAAGTCCAGCTCGATACCGCCCATGACGGCCACCGCGAGACTCCGGCGCGCCGGAGTCCAGGGGCCGCGACGTGTGTTGCCTCCCAGGATGGCGGCGAGCAGCTCACGCTTGCGGCGCTTGGTATCGGGAACCGCTGGGCGGGCTGGCGCGGGGGCGGGCGCCTGCTGCGCCGTGGAGGACGGCAGGTCGGCCAGGAGCGCATCCAGCTCCGTCAGCGCGGTGGCGCGATGTGCCCGGTCGACGCGGCTCTCGAAGTCGGCAATGTCCAGGCGGTCCTCCGCGAAGTGCGTGCAGAGTGCGCTGATGACGCGTTCGCGCGCTTCGCGCAGCGCCACCGGACTGAGCTGCCGTGCCTCGTTCATTGCAGCGATTCCCCTCCGGCCGCCGGGTGCGCCGGGCGCGCCGGGTCGTGTGTGATGCGTTTGCTGGAATCCAAAGATAGCGCCGCGGGGGGCGCGTCCGCCACCTGCGGCGGGCGGTCCACGGCGGATTGACACGGGGCAGGCGGCTCCTGTATCTTCGGCGCGTTCCTCCCCGGGCCTGCCCTTTCTCGTCCGATGAGCCGTTTCAGACTGTTCCACCGAATCCGGGATCGGCTGGTCGCGGTCTTCGCCGTGCTCCTGGTCGGGACGCTCGTGACGTGGTGGTTCGGCGCGGTGAACCTTCGCCACATGATGCAGGACGTGGCGGTGAGCATGGGGCAATTGCGGGAGAGCACGGACCTGAGCGCGCGGCTCGAGTCCCTGATCCTCGAGCAGATCGCGGCGGGGGAACGTTACCTGGTGAACGGAGAGAGGCCGGTCGCGATCAACTTCCGGCGGTTGGGCCTGCAGGCCCACGCGCTGCGCGGCGAGTACGCGGATCTGCCGCAGATGACGCCGGAGGAGCGCAAGCAGGTGGTGCGCATCGCGGAGCTACACTCCCGGCTCGAAGTGGACTATTCGCTGGCACACGCGCTGCGGGACCTGGGCCGGCTGGCGGACGCGACGCGGCTGGTGGCCGCGGCGCAGCCGGACGTGGGCGAGCTCAGCAGCCTGATCCGCAACCTGAACTCGGCGCAGGCCGCGAAGGTCACGTCCACGGTACAGACGCTGGAGGCGGAGGCGTCCGGCCGGCAGACCACGCTGTTGCTGGTCTTGCTGGGCACGGCGGTCCTGGGCCTGCTGCTGGTCCGCCAGACGCTGCGCTCGATCGACGGCCCGCTTCGCGCGCTGGTGGCCGCGGCGGACCGGCTGGGCAGCGGCGACCTGAACGTGGAGCTGGGCGGGGGGATGACCTCCGAGTTCGGGGTGCTCGCTCGCGCGTTCACGGGGATGGCGAGCCGGCTCCGGACGATCGTCGGCGAGACGGCGGCGACCGCGGAGCAGATCGGGGCATCCGCCTCGGATCTGTCCAGCATTTCGGAGGAGGTCGCGGCATCGAGCGGCGAGGTGTCCTCGGCAATGGTGGGGATCACGACGGGGGCGGAGGAGCAGGCAGCGGGGCTGCGCACGGTGCAGGCCGCGGTGGCGGAGATGCGGCGCCGTGCGAGCGAGATCGGCGAGAGTTCCGGGCGCGTGCGGGAGCTGGGCGAGCGGATCGCCGGGCTGGCGGGCAGCAAGCGGCAGGAGCTGAGCCGCGCGCTCGGCGTGCTGCTCGAGGTGCGCGAGGTCGTGCGTACCTCGTCCAGCGAGGTGACGGAGCTGTCCCGGGCGTCGGACCAGATCGACGCGTTCGTCGAGACGATCCAGGGCATCGCGCGGCAAACGAACCTGCTGGCGCTGAACGCGGCGATCGAGGCGGCGCGCGCGGGCGAGCACGGCCGCGGCTTCGCCGTCGTCGCCGAGGAGGTCCGCAAGCTGGCCGACGGTAGCGCGAAAGCGGCGGAGGAGGTGGCGGGGACGTTGCGGTGGATCCGGAAGGAGATCGAGGACGTGGCGTCCACGATGGACGCGGGGTCCTCGAAGGTGGCGGGCGTGGAGGAGGCGTCCAAGGGTGCGGAACAGGCGTTCGAGGAGATCATGGCCGCAGTCGAAGAGGTGGGCGCAGCGGCGGCGCGCGTGGCCGCGGCTGCTGAGGAGAGCGCGAACGCGCTGGCCGTGATCGAGCAGACCGTGCAGAGCGTGGGCGCGACCGCGGAGTCGCACGCCGCGAGCGCGCAGGAGGTGAGCGCCGCCGCGCAGGAGCAGTCCGCGGCGACGGAGGAGATGAGCGCGGCGAGCGTGGAGCTCCTGCACGCGGCGGAGCGGTTGAAGCAGCTGGTGTCCGGCTTCAAGATCGCGAGCACATGAGCGTTCTCTCGTGGATCCTGTTCGGCCTGATCGCCGGCGCGGTCGCCAAGCTCATCATGCCGGGCAAGGACCCCGGCGGGTGCCTCGGCACGATCGTGATCGGCATCCTCGGAGCGCTCGTGGGCGGGTTCATCAGCACGGAGTGGCTGGGCTGGGGCACCGTCACCGGCTGGAACTGGCGGTCGTTCGGGATCGCGGTTGCGGGCTCGCTGCTCCTGCTGTTGGTCTATCGGCTCGTCGTGCGGCGGCGGGCCTGATCTCGGTTCACCTCCGGCCGCCGTGAGGCGCGGCGGCGCTGCCGCCCGCCGCCAGCCGCCGCTCGAGCGCCGCGAGCACGTCGTCGGCCCCGACCCCCACGGCCGCACACGCGACCAGCGCGTGGTACAGGAGGTCTGCCGCCTCCTCCGCAACGCGCTGCGCCCCGCCCGCCGCGCACGCGAGCGCGAGCTCGACCGCTTCCTCACCCAGCTTCTTCAGACGCAGGTTCGCATCGGCGAAGAGCCGGGCCGTGTAGCTGCCCGCGGGCGGGTCGGCCTTGCGGGCCGCGATCACGTCCGCGAGCGCGGCGATGGTGGGCGGCGCGGCGAAGCAGCTCCGTGCGCCGGTGTGACAGCTCGGGCCGGCCGGCTCGACGCGCGCGAGCACCGCGTCCGCGTCGCAGTCCGCGTGCAGCGAGACCAGGCGCTGCGTGTTGCCGCTCGTCTCACCCTTGCGCCAGAGCGCGTCGCGGCTGCGCGAGTAGTACCACAGCTCGCCCGTCGCGAGCGTGCGCTCCAGCGCCTCGCGGTTCGCGTACGCCAGCATCAGGACCTCGCCCGTGTGTGCGTGCTGCGCGACGACGGGCACGAGCCCACCGCCCTTCGCGAAGTCCAGCGCCGCGAGCTGCGCCGCGTTCTCGATCCGCATGCTCACTCCTCCTTCGCATCCGCCCGGCCCTGACCCGCGTGCGCGGGCGCGTCGCCGCGGAGGACGGCGCGCACCGCCTCGGCCAGCGCGGCGTTCGTCGCGACGCCGTGGCCGCCGAGGTGCGTGCGGCGGCCGTCCAGGTCCGTGAACACGCCGCCCGCCTCCTCGATGATGGGGAGCAGCGGCGCGGTGTCCCAGGGCGCGAGCACGGGATCCAGCATCGCCTCCGCGCGGCCTGTCGCGACGAGCGCGTAGCCGTACGCGTCGCCCCACGTGCGGGCGGTGCCCGCCGCGGCACGCAGGCGGTCCCACGCGGCGGTCCGCGCGGGGTCGGCGATGGCGAGGGGGCGGCCGTCGGAGGTGAGGACCAGCGCATCGGCGAGCCGCGCCGTCGTCGAGACGGCCGCCCGCCGCCCATCCCACCAGCAGCCCTCGCCGCGCGCGGCGTAGACCGTCTCGCCGAGCGCGGGGAAGTGCGCCACGCCGAGCACCGGCTCGCCCGCATCCTCGAGCGCGACGAGCACGCCGTAGAGCGGCACGCCGTGGATGAAGGAGCGCGTGCCGTCGATCGGGTCGAGGATCCAGCGGCGACGCGCGCCCGCGCGCACCTCGCCGAGCTCCTCGCCCACGATGCCGTCGGAGGGGAAGCGGGCCTCGATGGCGGCGCGCAGCAGGCGCTCGGCTTCGCGATCCGCGAGCGTGACCGGGGACTCGTCCGACTTGGTCTCGACGGTGACGCCGGTCTGGAAGTGCGCGAGCGTGAGCCGGCCGGCACGCCAGGCGATGTCCACGGCGAAGTCGAGGAGGTCGCGCAGTGGCTCGTCGTGCATGATCAGGCGTCTCCTTCGGTGTGCCGCACCGGCACGCCGGCGGCGGCGAGGAAGCGCTTCACGGCACGGATGGTGGTGGTGCCGTCGTGAAAGATGCCGGCGGCGAGCGCGGCGTCGGCGCCGGCGAGGAAGGCCTGGTGGAAGTGCTCGGGAGCGCCGGCGCCGCCGCTGGCGATGACGGGGACGGACACGGCGCGTGCGACGGCGGCGGTGAGCTCGAGGTCGTACCCGGTGCGGCGGCCATCCCGGTCGATGCTGGTGAGGAGGATCTCGCCCGCGCCGAGCGCCGCGCACTCGCGGCTCCAGGCGAGCGCGTCGAGCGACGTTACGCTGCGGCCGCCGTGCGTGAAGACGGCGAAACGCGGCTCCGGCAGCGCGGGCTGCTCGCTGTCGAGCGCGGCGCCCGCCCTCTTCGCATCGATGCTCACCACGACGCACTGGCTCCCGAAGCGCGCGGCCGCCTCGGTGATCAGTTCCGGGCGCCGGACGGCCGCGGTGTTGACGCTGATCTTGTCCGCGCCGGCGCGCAGCACGCGCGCGATGTCCTCGACGCTGCCGATGCCGCCGCCGACGGTGAGCGGGATGAACAGGCGCTCGGCGGTGCGCCGCACGACGTCGAGCAGCGTGCTGCGGCCCTCGGCCGATGCGGAGATGTCCAGGAACACAATCTCGTCCGCGCCCTCGGCCTCGTAGCGCACCGCGAGCTCGACGGGATCGCCCATGTCCCGCAGGTCCACGAAGCTGGTGCCCTTGACCACGCGGCCGTCCCGCACGTCCAGGCACACGACCAGCCGCTTGCGCAGCATCACGCCTCCGGGGAGGGAGCGACGTCCGGCGCGCGCTGCGGCCCCGCGGCGCGCGCGGCCTGCCCGGCGCGCTCGGCGGCGGCGTCGCCCTGACCGTGCGCAGGCGGGTCCAGGCGCTCGATCCGGATGGCGCCCTTGGTGCTGAACACGGCATCCCCCGGAGCGAGCGCGCGGCGGAGCGCGAGGCCGAACGCCTTGAACGCGGCCTCGACGGCATGGTGGCGGTCGCGGCCGCGCAGGACGCGCAGGTGCAGGGCGATCGCGGCGTTGTCCGCGAGCGAGCGGAAGAAGTGGTCGTACAGCCGGCTCGGGACGGGGCCGCGGTAGTACGCGCGGCCACCCGCGTCCAGCGCGGCCTGCACGAGCGCGTCGTCCATGACGACCGTCGCATCGCCGTAGCGCTGGCAGGTGGCGGGGATCTCGTCGCGCAGCGCGAGGCCGATCGTGATGGCCACGTCCTCCACGAGGTGGTGCCGCAGGTCGCCGGTCGCCTCCACCTCCAGCGCGAGGCCGGAGTAGCGCGCGAGCGTCTCCAGCATGTGGTCGAGGAGGCGGTCGGTGGTGCGGATCGCGGGCGCGGCGTACGTGCCGCGCTCAATGGCCGGCCGGCCCGGCGCCGCGCCGGGTCTGAGCGCGTCCGGCCCGACGCGGACACGCACGCGCGTCTCACGGGTCTCGCGCAGAATGGTGCTCACGACGTTCTCTCCCTCGTCAATTCAGAGCCTGGGAATTCGCGCGCGGCGCTGCGAGCGTCCACCGCACCGGTGTAGAGCGCCATGCCGAGCACGGCGCCGGCGGCGCCGCAGGCGGCGAGCGCGCGGAGGTCCTCCATGCCGGCAATGCCGCCCGCGGCGATCAGCGGGTGGCGCGTGGCGGCGGCGAGCGTGCCGAAATGCGCAGCGTCGGCGCCGCGCATGCGGCCCTCGCGGCCCACGTCCGTCACGAGCAGGCCCGCGAGCGGCAGCGGCTCGAGCCGGGCGAACAGCGCCTCCACCGTGATGCCCGCGCCAGCGGTCCAGCCGCGGCTGAGGACGACATCGCCGCGCACGTCCGCGGCGACGATCACGCGTCCCGGGTGCCGCTCCGCCAGCGCGGCGAGCCACGCGGCATCCTCGACGGCGCGCGTGCCGGCGATGATGCGCGCAGCGCCCGCGGCGAGCAGCGCGTCCGCGGCGGCGTCGTCCCGGATGCCGCCGCCGACCTGCACGGGCACGTCCACGGCGGCGAGGATCGCCTCGACGATGCCGCGGTTCGAGCCCGTGCCGAGCGCCGCGTCCAGGTCGACCACGTGCAACGCGCGGAAGCCGGCCTCGACCCAGCCGCGCGCGACGGCCACGGGGTCCGGCAGCCGCACGCGTTCTGCTTCCGGCCGCCCACCCACGAGCTGCACGACGGCGCCGCCCTTCAGGTCCACCGCGGGCAGCGCGATCACCGGCCCGCCTCCGCGACGAAGTTGCGGATGAGCCGCAACCCGGGAGCGCCGCTCTTCTCCGGGTGGAACTGCACGCCCCACGTGCGCCCGCGGCGCACGACGGCGGGGAAGCGGTGCCGCTCGTACACCGTCCAGGCGACCACCGCGCCGGGATCCGCCGGCTCGGCCACGAAGCTGTTCGCGTAGTACGCGACGAGGTCGCCGAGGCCGGCGAGCAGCGGGTCCGGCACGCGAGCGCCCTCGCCCCCGCCCGGCCGCGAGGCGAGGGCAGGGTGGACAGCGTTCCAGCCCATGTGCGGGACACGGCCGGCGCGCAGCCGCCGCACGTGGCCGGGCAGGATGCCGAGGCCGCGGCCGTCTCCTTCCTCGCTCCACTCGAACAGCAGTTGCATGCCGAGGCACACGCCCAGGCAAGGGAAGCCGTCCTCGAGCGCGCGGCGGATCTCGGCCGCTGCGGGGGCGAGACGCGCGGCCGCGGCGCCGAACGCGCCAACGCCCGGCAGGACGAGCGCGTCCGCAGCCAGCACGCGCAGCGGGTCGGGCTCGATGCGCACGCGCGCGCCGGCGGCCTCGAGCGCCTTCGCCAGCGAGTGCAGGTTGCCGGCGCCGTAGTCGAACAGCGCGATGGTCACGCCATCACCTCCTTCGCGCGGGCGGCCATCCGGAACGCACTGCCGGCATGGGTCCGGCGGCCGCCTGCGCCCGGCGCACTGCCGGCACGGGCCCGGCGGCCAGCCGCGGTGATTCGGTCGCGGGACTGACAGTTAGCCGCCGCAACTCGGTCGTGGGGGCGACGGCCAGCCGCTGCAACTCGGTCGCCGGTCCGGCGGCCGCCCGCTGCGACGTGGTCGCGGCTCCGGCTGCACGAGCTGCGGGAGCCGCCGTCGCAACGAGACAGACGGCCGCCCCCTGGCACGCGCACGTTCACAGCACCTCCCGCAGCGCGTCGAGGAAGCGTTGCATGAGCGGCCACGGCCCCACGCTCACGCGCACGCAGTCGCCGGCGTGCGGGAGGGCGGGGAAGGCGCGGACCGCGACGCCCCGCTCGCGCAGCGCGGAGGCGAGCCGGCGCGCCACGTTCCTTTCCCCGCTCGCGGCGCCGCCCTCCGGCGCCGGCGCCTGCGCCTGCACCAGCACGAAGTTGGCCTGCGAGGGCCATACGCGCAGTCCGAGCGCGCGCAGCTCGGCGGCCAGCCGCCCGCGGTTCTCCCGCACCTGCCGCACCACGTCCCTCACCCAGGGTTCGTCTTCCGTGAGCACCGCCAGCGCGGCGGCGTTCGCCGTCGCGGTGATCTTGTACGGCCCGCGCGACTTCTCGATCTCGCGGATCAGCCGCGCGGGCCCGATCGCGTAGCCGACGCGCAGCCCCGCGAGCCCGTACGCCTTGGACAGCGTGCGCAGCACGACGATGCGGTCCGACGCCGCGAGCCAGTCCGGCGCCGGCTCGTCCATGAAGTCCGCGTACGCCTCATCCAGCAGCACGATGCCGTGGCCCGCGTCCGCAATGCGGAGCACGGCCGCGGCATCGGGGACCGTGCCGGTCGGGTTGTTGGGGCGGCAGATGTACGTGACGCGCGCGCGGGCAGCGATGAGCGCGTCCGCATCCAGCGAGAAGTCTGGCGCGAGCGGCACGGCCGCGGGCCGTGCGGCGTTCATGCGCGCCAGCAGCGAGACCATGCCGAACGTCGGGTCGGCGTACGCGACGGCATCACCCGGGTCGCAGAAGGCGCGCAGCGCGGAGTCGATCACGTCGTCCGAGCCGCAGCCAGTCGTGACGTTCTCCGGGGCGACGCCATGCTTCCGCGCGAGCACGGCCTTCAGCTCGTCCGCGAACACCGGCGGGTAGCGCGTGATGCCGTCGGCTGGCAGCTCCGCGAGCGCGCGGGCGGCGGCGGGCGGCGCGCCGAAGAGGTTGGTGTTGTCGCTCAGGTCGAGTTCGACCTTGCTCCGCCCCGGATCGTAGAGCTCGATGTCCTCGTACGCCGAGCGCAGCCTCAGGTGGGCCGGGGCGAGGGCGGGGGCGAGGGTGCTCTCGGGTTTGCCCCCGCGTGCCAGCGCGGCGCGGCCGTGCGCGGGCAAACCCTCGACCGCCGCGAGCGTGGCCGTGGGCCGGGCGAACGCGGCGGCGGCGTCGGCCGAGAGCTCCTGCACGGTGAAGAAGCGCAGGAAGTCGAGCACGGAGAGGCCGGAGAACGCGCGGGCGAGGCCGCCGGTGGGGAGCACGTGGTTGGCGCCCGTGATGTAGTCGCCGAACGCGACGGAGCTGTGCGGCCCCAGGAACACGGTGCCGACGGCGCGCACGCGTCCGAGCGCGGCGTGCGGCTCGCGCACCAGCAGCAGCAGGTGCTCGGGCGCGTAGCGCTCGGCGAACGCGAGCGCATCGTCCAGCGAGTCGGCGAGCAGCAGCGCGCCGTTGGCGGCGAGCGCGGCGGCAATGATGTCTCGCCGCGGCTGCCCGGGCAGCATGCGCGCGAGCGCGGCGGCCGTCGCGTCGAGCAGCGCCTCGTCGGTGGTGACGACGGCGACCGCGGCATCCGGGTCGTGCTCCGCCTGCGCGAGCAGCTCGAGCGCGACGGTCTCCGGATCCGCGGACGCGTCGGCCACGACCAGCAGCTCGGACGGCCCGGCGGGCGAGTCGATGCCGACGCTGCCCGCGACCTGCCGCTTGGCCTCGTTCACGTACGCGTTGCCGGGGCCGACGATGCGGTCCACGCGCGGCACGGACGCGGTGCCGTACGCGAGCGCGGCGATCGCGCCGGCGCCGCCGAGGGCGAACACGCGGTCCGCACCGGCCAGCGCGCAGGCGGCGAGCACGGCGGGGTGCGGCAGCCCGTCTGGCCCGGGCGGCGAGCAGACCACCACCTCGTCCACGCCCGCGACCTTCGCGGGGACGACGCCCATGAGCAGGCTGCTCGGGTAGGCCGCGCGGCCGCCGGGCGCGTACACGCCTGCGCGGCGGAGCGGCTCGGCGCGGCGGCCGAGGCGCACGCCAGGCCGGACCTCCACGTCGAGCGGCGGCGGGAGCTGCGCGCGGTGGAACGCGGCGATCGCGGCGACGGCCTGCTCGAGCGCCGCGCGCACTGCGTCGTCGAGTGCGGCGAGCGCGGCGTCGCACGCGTCGCGCGGCACCTCGAGCGCGCGCAGCTCCGCGCGGTCGAAGCGGCGGGCGAGGTCACGGAGCGCGTCGTCGCCGCGGGCGCGCACGTCGGCGATGATCGCCGCGACGGCGCGCTCGACCTCGGGGTCGGCAGCGCGGCCGCGGACGAAGAGGCGCGCCTCGTCGGCTTTGGTCAGTTCCCGGAGCGAGCGGCGCAGCGCGATCACGGCATCAGCCTCTCGATGCGGGTGACCAGGATGCCTTCCGCGCCCAGCTCCTTGAGCTCCGCGATGGTGCGGTAGACGTCGCGGCGGTCCACGACCGCATGCGCGGCGACGAACTCGCCCGAGTCCAGCACGTCCACGATGGTCGGGCCGGAGAGTCCGGGCAGCACGCGCTTGATCTCGGCGAGCGCGCGGCGCGGCACGTTGGCCATGAGGTAGCGCTTGTCCTCCGCGCGGATCACGGACTCGAGCGCGGCGACCAGCTCGCGCAGGCGGCGGCCGCGGTTCGCATCGTCGCTGAGCCCGGGCCGTGTGACGAGCAGCGCGGTGGACTCGAGGATCGTCGCGACCTCGCGCAGGCCGTTGACCTTGAGCGTGGAGCCGGTCGAGACGAGGTCGACGATCGCGTCCGCGACGCCGAGGTGCGGCGCGATCTCGGCCGCGCCGGAGACGGGCACGAGGTCGACATCGATGCCCTGCTCGCGGAAGAAGCGGCCGGCGAGGCGGGGGAAGGAGGTGGCGACGCGGGCGCGGGGCGGCAGGTCGGCGGGTGTGCGGATCGGCGCGTCGTCGCGCGCGGCGAGCGCGAGCCGGCAGCGGCCGAACTGGAGGTCGAGCAGCACCTCGAGCGGGCGGCCGGATTCCTCGACCAGGTCGCGGCCGGTGATGCCGACGTCTGCGGCGCCGTCCGCGACGAACTCCGGGATGTCCTGCGCGCGGACGAACAGCGCGAGGAACTCGCCGCCGAGCGACGCGAGCAGAGCGCGCTCGCCGCGCGACTCGAACTCGAGGCCCGCGCGCTCGAGCAGCTCGCGCGCGCCGTCGGTCAGCCGCCCCTTGTTGGGCAGCGCGATGCGGATCATGGCTCCGCTCTCCTCCATGCCGATGAAAAAACCGCGGCCCGTCAGTGGACGGGCCGCGGTGGCATCTTACCGGATCGTGCCTGGCTCGACCTGCGGTCAAAGACAATGCACGCGCCGCCGCCGCGACCCGCCGGGGCCGTGGTGGTGGGCGTGATGCCGGTGCAGGGCGAAGCCGTATACGTTCATGGTGACGGCAAAGCTAGCGCCGGGGCGGCGGGGGGTCAAGGCGCAGGTTGCCCGCGCATCGCCGAGGCGATGCGCGGTCGAGGTGCTCGTTTGCACGGATCTAGCACTGGCCGGCCGGCGGGGCTGGAGCCCGGAGGGGGCGAACGGGCCGGCCCGGCTGCTGCGGCCGCCGGGTTGCCAGGGGGGGCCACTTGGAGGCCATGCGGTTGTGCCGAGACGCGCCTCTCGGGTTGCCACGCGGTCACCTGGGAGCTATCAATGCGTTGCTCGAACCGGGTGTGCGACCGGCGGGCACCGGTCTCAGAACCTCTCAGAACCTCACCCCTCGACGAAGGCATCAGCCCGGGGCACCAACGCGGAGGCGAACCATGCAGCCGGAGGCGATCCTGAGGCGCGGCGTTTTGCTGGGCATCGTGTTCTTCATTGGGCTGAAGTGGACTGGCGAAGGCCTCCACTGGTTCATCTCTGGCGCGAGCTACGCGTACGGCCCCGGCCGCCGACTGGCCGTCCTGGTGCAGATCGCCCTGGGAGTGCTCCTCACGCTGGGCACCCTGTGGTGGTACCGTCAGGAGGAGCGCCGGCTCCGGCAGGCGAGCGCCTGACGACTTCCGAAGCATCGACTCGCCCCGGGGGCCCGGCAGCGGTGCACGAGCGCCGGCTGCCGGGCTCCGGCGCATCGTGGGGCAAGTAGCCGCGTCGACGCGCCGTGTGCGACCGGCAGCGTGCCCGGTGCCGAGCGCGACCGGCGGCGCGCCTACGTGCCGCCCGCGAGCCGCGCCGCCAGGAACCGCGCCGCCTCCGCCTCCGCCCAGAAGCGTGGCGCCCAGGGCGGCCCGCCGATGAAGCCCACATGACCGCCGCGAGGCGTGATCACCGGCACGAGGTACGGGTTGCGCGCGATCGCGTCGCGGGGCAACGCGTGCGCGGGAAGGAACGGGTCATCCTCGGCGTGCAGCAGCAGCGTGGGGATGCGGATCGCTGCGAGGTACCTCGCCGCGCTCGAGAGGCGGTAGTACTCGGCGGCGTCCGTGAAGCCGTGCAGCGGCGCGGTCGCGGCGTCGTCGAACTCGCGGAACGTGCGCGCGCGCAGCGCGCGGGCGAGGTCCACCTTGCCAGCCAGGAGGGCGCGTTTCGCTTCGAGCTTGCGCTGGAGGCTGCGCACGAAGCGCCGCCGGTAGAACCGGCCCATGGCGCTGCGCTCGAGGTGGTCCGCGCCGGCGGTGAGGTCGTAGGGGACGGAGACGGCGACCGCGGTCTCAAGCCATTGCCGCGCTCCCTCACCCTCCTCGCCCAGCAGCTTGAGCAGCGCGTTGCCGCCGAGCGAGAAGCCGATCGCGCCGCGGGGCACGCCCGGGAAGCGTTCGGCGAGGTGGTCGAGCACGAAGCGGATGTCGCCCGTCTCGCCCGAGTGGTAGAGGCGCGCGGTGCGGTTCGGCTCGCCGCTGCACGAGCGGAAGTTGAGGCCGATGCCCTGGATGCCCGCGGCAGCGAGCTCCGCGTAGGTGATGAGCGCGTAGCCGCGGCGGGCCGAGCCCTCGAGCCCGTGCAGCAACAGCACCTGGGGGGCGCCTTCGCGCGGTGCAGGCGCGAAGTCGAGGTCGAGGAAGTCGCCGTCCGGTGTCTCGAGCCGCTCGCGGCGGAGCGGGAAGGAGCGGCCGAGGCGGAAGAGCCGCCCGCCGATCGTCTGTGCGTGGCGGCCGGGCAGCCACCAGGCGGGGCGGAAGGGGCGGGGGGCGTGATTCGGGGGCGGCGCGGGATGCGCCGCGTCAGTCGCGCGGTTCACGTGGCTCGGTCTGGTTCCGGAAGCATGCGTAGGCATTCTGCCGACCTCGATCTGGCGGGTGGCGTGCGCCGTCCCTCTCGATATGGCTTCCTGCGAGCGGGCTTCGCCGCGCTCCACGCGGTCAGTCGCCACCTCCCCGGTCTCGGGCAGAGCCGCGCGGGAGCTTCACCGCGCTGGGCGCGGTGAGTCTCCACCTTACCTGTCTCCGGCGGTCCGGTGTGGGGCCTTTGCCGCGCACAGCGCGGCCAGTCCCCACCTCGCCGGCCCGCGACCGCGCCGGGTGGAGGCTTCGCCGCGCCTGGCGCGGTCAGTCTGCACCACGCCTGGCCCCGCGGCGCCGCGCGGGAGCTCCGCCGCGCTCGGCGCGGGCAGCATCCACCGTGCCCGACCTCCGCAGCGCTGCGGGGGAACTTCTCCGCGCCGAGCGCGTCCCGCCAGCCGGGTGGCGAGGAGGGCGCGGTCGCCGCCAGCACGGGCTTCGCCCCGCCGGCTCCTACCGCGACCCCGCCACGGACCGCTGCTTCTACACCCACCAGCTCACCCCCGTGTGCCGCCCCGTGCATCGCGCCCGGCACCCCACGTCACCCCCGGTGGCGTGACACACACGCCCGCCACATGACCCCGTGTCCCGGCACACCCACCACCATCGCCCCCGTGTGCGGCCACACGCTTCCCCCGCCGCCGGCCGCCCGGCGGCGCCTGGCCGGGCCCGTCGCCCCTGTCGCCCCTGTCGCCCCCGGCCGTCCCCGCCTTTTCCTCGCCCGCTGTGGACAAGTGGTGCTCCGACGGTGGATACTCGGACGCGGGCGGTGGAGAACTGCCGGTTGCGCGTGGATTGGACTCAATATGGCGGCACCGGCGCGGGGCCGGTAATCTGCGTCCCCGGTGCAGAGCCGCGCACGTGGTAGCGCGGCCGGGACCCCGGGAACCGGAGACCGTTCGCATGGACCCCGACCTCGAGCGCTGGCGCGCGGACACGCCGGGCGTGGCCAGCGGCCGCATCCACCTGAACAACGCGGGCGCCTCGCTCCAGCCGCGGCCGGTGCTGGACGCCGTGCGCGCGCATCTCGAGCTGGAGGCACGCATCGGCGGCTACGAGGCGGCGGACGCGGCGGCGGCGGAGATCGCGGCCGCGTACGGGAGCGTTGCGCGGCTGGTGGGCGGGGCGCCGCGCAACATCGCGATGGTCGAGAACGCGACGGCCGCGTTCTTCCAGGCGCTCGCCGCCTTCGATTTCGCGCGGGGCGACGTCATCCTCACGACCCGCAACGACTACATCTCGAACCAGCTCGCGTACCTCTCGCTCCAGCGGCGCGTGGGTGTGCGCGTCGTGCGCGCGGCCGACCTGCCGGAGGGCGGCGTGGACCCGGAGTCCGTGCGCGCGCTGATCCGGCGCGAGCGGCCGAAGCTGGTCGCGCTCACGTGGGTGCCGACCAACTCGGGGCTCGTGCAGCCGGCGGAGGCCGTGGGCGCAGTGTGCGAGGAGGAGGGCGTGCCGTACGTCGTGGACGCGTGCCAGGCCGTGGGCCAGCTCCCGATCGACGTCGGCAAGCTGCGGTGCGACTTCCTGTCCGCCACTGCGCGCAAGTTCCTGCGCGGCCCGCGCGGCGCGGGGTTCCTCTGGGTCTCGGATCGGGCGCTCGACCGGGGTGCGTACCCGTTGCTGGTGGACATGCGCGGCGCCGCGTGGGTCGAGAGCGACGAGTTCCGCCTCGCGCCGGATGCGCGGCGCTTCGAGAACTGGGAGTTCGCGTACGGGCTGGTGCTGGGGCAGGGCGCGGCGGCGCGCTACGCGCTGGACGAGGTCGGCGTGGAGCGGGGCGGGGAGCGGGCGGCGCGGCTGGCCGCGTACGCGCGCGACCGGCTGCGGGAGCACGACGGCTTGCGCGTGCTGGACCGCGGGCCGCGGCTGTGCGCGATCGTGACCGTCGAGGTCGCCGGCCGGAGCGCCTTCGAGCTGGTGCCGCTGCTCCGCGAGCAGGGCATCAACACGTCCGCCACCGCACGCGACTACGCGGTCCTGGACATGGACGACAAGCGTGCACGCACCGCGCTCCGCATCTCGCCGCACTACTACAACACGGAGGCAGAGATCGACGCGGCGGTGGCCGCGATCGCGGCGCTGGCGCAGCCGGCGGGCTAGGGCTCGGCCGGGCGCGCCGGCTCGGCGTGTGCCGGCCCGGCGAGCGGGGTGCAGCGGGTCATCGGGCGGCGCGCCGGAGCGGCGGCCGGCGCTGGATCGGCGCCTCCGCGTTCCGACGGCGAGCGCGCGGCCGCGTCCCGCGGCCTGGCGGCTCCGGAGCGGCCCAGGCGATGCGCGAGCTCGCGGAGGACGCCGGGCCGGTGTTCGCCCGGAGCATCGCCGCGGCGGGGGCCGCCGAGCGTGGTCGACCCGACGCTCCGCCTCGCTGTGCCGACCCCGCGCGCCGGCCGCCAGCTCGTACGGGGTCGGCGCCGTCGGCCCGACCCTCCGCCCCGCTCGGGGGTACCAGCCCATCTCCGCAACCGCGCAATCCCGAGCAGAGCGACGACGCGTGTGAAGGACCGCATCACCATCCGCAATGCGCGGCAGCACAATCTGAAGGGGATCGATCTCGAGCTGCCGCGACGCTCGCTGGTCCTGCTGACCGGCCCCAGCGGCTCCGGCAAGTCCTCCCTCGCCTTCGACACGATCTACGCCGAGGGCCAGCGCCGGTACGTCGAGTCGCTCTCGACCTACGCCAAGCAGTTCCTCGAGCGGATGGAGAAGCCGCACGTGGATGCGGTCGAGGGGATCAGCCCTGCGGTCGCGATCGAGCAGAAGAACCCGACCAAGACGAGTCGCTCGACGGTCGGCACCGCGACCGAGGTCTACGACTACATGCGGCTGCTCTGGGCGCGTGCGGGGCGCACGTACTGCCCGCACTGCGGCCGCGAGGTGCGCCCGGACACGGTCCAGTCCGCGACGGACGCGGTGCTCGCCCTGCCGGAGGGGACGCGCATCATGGTCGCGTTCCCGTTGCCGCAGAGCGCGCGGCTGAGCCACGAGCGGGTGGTGGAGAACCTGCGCGCGCTCGGGTTCATGCGGGTGCTGGCGGGCGACGAGGTCCTCGACCTCGGCGAGGAAGGCGCCGGGGACGCGGCCCGCCTCGGCCACGACCTCGCCGCGGCGGGCGAGCTGCTGGTGGTCGTGGACCGGCTGGTCGTGCGGCCGGACGGCCGGGAGCGGCTGGCGGACTCGCTGGCCACCGCGTTCGCGGAAGGGGAGGGGGAGGCGGTGGTGGTTGTGGCCGGCGCCGGGGCGGGGGCGAGGGCGGAGGAGACCTCCCCCGGCCCCGGGGGAAGTCCAGTTTCCTCGACGCCCATGCGCCTTCGCTTCACCGAGCGCTTCCGCTGCCCGGATCATCCGGACGTGCGGTTCCTGGAGCCGACGCCGCGGCTGTTCTCGTTCAACAACCCGTACGGCTCGTGCCCGACCTGCACCGGGTTCGGCGCGACGCTGGAGTACGACGAGGCGTTGATCGTGCCGAACCCGGCGCGGTCGCTGGAGCAGGGCGCGGTCGCGCCGTGGGAGATGCCGCGCTACAAGCGCTACCGGCAGCGGCTGCTCGCGTTCGCGCGCGAGCGGCGCGTGGACACGGATGCGCCGTGGCAGGACCTGCCGGAGACGTTCCGGCGCGCCGTGATCCACGGCACACGCGGCTTCCAGGGCGTGATCCCGTTCCTCCGCTCCCGCGAGGAGAAGCGGTACAAGCAATACATCCGCGTATTCCTGCGGCGCTACCAGAGCGCGCGCACGTGTGCATCCTGCGGCGGCGCCAAGCTGCGGCCCGAGGCGCTGTACGTGAAGGTGGCGGGGCTCACGATCGCGGAGGCGGCGGAGCTGCCGATCGCGACGCTGCGCCGGTGGGTGGCGGAGCTGGGCGAGGGGGCGGAGGCGGCGACGGTGGGAGGCGGCGCCGCGGGCCCGGCGACCGGCCAGGCCGCCGCGATGCCAGCGCCCGGCGAAGCCGCTGCCGCGCCGATCCTGCGCGAGCTCGCCGCCCGCCTCCAGTTCCTCGACGACGTCGGCCTCGGCTACCTGACGCTCCAGCGCCAGACACGCACGCTCTCGGGCGGCGAGGCGCAACGCATCGCGCTGGCCAACTCGCTGGGCGCGAGTCTGGTGGACACGCTGTACGTGCTCGACGAGCCGACCGTCGGGCTGCACCCGCGCGACACGGACCGCCTGCTCGCGCTGCTCGCGCGGCTACGCGATGCGGGCAACACCGTGCTCGTCGTCGAGCACGACCCGGCCGCCATCGCGGCCGCCGACCACATCGTCGAGCTGGGCCCCGGCAGCGGCGAGCGCGGCGGCAGCGTCGTCTTCCAGGGCCGCTACGACGATCTGCTGGCCGCCGACACCGCGACGGGCCGCTTCCTCTCCGGCCGCGAGCCGCCGCCACAGCTCCGCCGCCGCCCGCTCCACGACGCGCGGCTCCGCCTCACGGGCGCGCGCCTCCACAACCTGCAAGGCGTGGACATCGAGATCCCGCTCGGCACGCTGACCGTGGTCACGGGCGTGAGCGGCTCGGGCAAGAGCACGCTGGTGCACGACGTCCTCTACCGCGCGCTCGAGCGCGAGCTGGGCGGCGGCGAAACCTCGGCCAAGCAGCACCTGGGCGAGGAGATCGGCGCGTACGACCGGCTGGAGGGCTACTCGTACCTGGACGCGGTCGTGCTCGTGGACCAGTCGCCGATCGGGCGCACGCCGCGCTCCAACCCGGTCACGTACATCAAGGCGTTCGACCACGTGCGCGAGGTCTTCGCGCGCCAGCCGCTCGCGCGCCAGCGCGGCTACACCCCAGGCCATTTCTCCTTCAACGTCAAGGGCGGCGGCCGCTGCGAGGCGTGCCAGGGAGACGGCGTCGTGCAGGTCGAGATGGTCTTCCTCGCGGACGTGTACGTGCCCTGCGAGGTGTGCGGCGGTCAGCGCTACAAGCCGGAGACGCTCGAGGTCACGTTCAAGGGGCTGAACATCCGGCAGGTGCTGGACCTGACGGTGGATGACGCGATCCGCTTCTTCATCAAGGAGGACCGGCTCGGCCAGGCGCTGTGGCAGCTCCAGCTGGTCGGGCTCGGCTACCTCCGGCTCGGCCAGCCCGCGCCCACGCTCTCGGGCGGCGAGGCGCAGCGGCTGAAGATCGCGCGGGAGCTGATCGAGGGCTCGCGCCGGCGCGGCCGCCGCCTCTACATCATGGACGAGCCGACGACGGGCCTCTCGGGCCCGGAGGTCAGGAAGCTCCTGCGTGTGCTCCGGCAGCTCATCGACGCGGGTCACACCGTCGTCGTCATCGAGCACAACCTCGAGGTCATCCAGGCCGCCGACTGGATCATCGACCTGGGGCCGGAAGCGGGCGCGGACGGCGGCCGCGTCGTCGCCATGGGCCGGCCGGAGGACGTGGCCGCGGTCCCGGAAAGCCACACCGGCCGCTATCTGCGCGCGCTGTCGCCCGACCGCACCCCCGTCTCGGCCACCGATTGATGCCCCGCGTCTCGGTGCTGCTGCCGTGCCGCAACGCCGCCGCGCACCTGCCGGAGGCGATCGCGTCCCTCGAGGCGCAGACGTACGCCGACTTCGAGGTGCTCGCCGTGGACGACGGATCCACGGACGCCACGGCGGCGCTGCTCGAGGCGTGGGCGGCGCGCGACGGCCGCGTCCGCGTCCTGCGCGCGCCGCCGCGCGGCCTGGTGCCCGCACTGGCCAGCGCGCTGGACGCCGCGGCGGGCGAGCTGATCGCCCGCATGGATGCCGACGACATCGCGGAGCCGGACCGGCTCGCGCGGCAGGTCGCGCTGCTCGATGCCAGCCCCGACGTCGTCGCCTGCGGGACGCGGGTCCGCTACTTCCCGCGCGCCGCGGTGCGAGACGGCGTCCGCCGCTACGAGCAGTGGCTCAACGCGCTGACCGAGCCGGAGGAGCTGGCGCGCGACATCTTCGTCGAGTGCCCCATCGCGCACCCGGCGCTCGTCGTGCGGCGCGCAGCGCTGCTGGCGGTGGGCGGCTACCGCGATCCCGGCTGGCCCGAGGACTACGACCTGGTGCTCCGGCTCTGGGCCGCGGGCGGCCGCCTCGCCAACGTCCCGGCCGTGCTGCTGCGCTGGCGAGAGCGGCCGGATCGCACGTCGCGGACGGACCCGCGCTACGCGGCGGACGCGTTCCGCCGCTGCAAGGTGCACCACCTGCGGCGGACGCTGCTGCGCGCGCCGCCGGCCGCCGGCGCCGCAGGCGGGGACGTGGCCGGCCCGGAAGCGGTGGCGGCCTGCCCGGAAGCTGCGGCGGCCGGCCAGGAAGCGCCGGCGCCCGGCTCGGAGGGGGCGCCGGCACGGCCCGCCGTGGTGTGGGGCGCCGGGCCGGTGGGCAAGCGTTTCGCGCGCGAGCTGATCTGCCAGGGCGTGCCGCTCGCCGCGTTCGTGGATCTCGATCCGCGCAAGATCGGACAGCAGGTGTACGGCGTCCCCGTGGTGGCGCCGGCGGAGATCGGCCGGTTCCGCGGGGCGCTGGCGCTCGCGGCGGTGGGTTCGCCCGGCGCGCGGCAGGAGATCCGGGCGGCACTGGACGACGCGGGCTGGCGGGAGGGCGTGGACTACGTCGCCGTCGCATGAGGCCGGCGGGGGCGGACGCGGAGGGCCGGGCTCGCGGCGGCGCGGCGTTGCCGCGCACCGCCGCGGCATCGTATCTTCCCCTTCCGTTCCACTATTTCGGCGAGGTGCTCATGATCCCTGTCGCCGCAACGAGAAGTGTGCTCGTCGCCCTCGCGCTGGCGCCCGCGCTCGTCCTCGCGTCGGGCTGCGCGAGCATGCCCAAGCTGCCGCCCAAGGCCGGCCCGGAGGAGGTCAAGGTGTACGACCCCTCCATCGGCCAGTTCCCGCCGGAGAACTACAAGGCGATCGGGCCGATCCGCGTGGAGCGGCCGCTCGGCACGGCGCAGTCCGAGCTGATCCTGGCGCTGCGGACCGAGGCAGCGAAGCTCGGCGCTGACGGCATCATCATCCAGCGCATCGGCCGCACGACGGAAGGCGCGGCGGAGCCGGACCTGACCCGTGACGAGCGCGCGGTCGCTGAGGCCCTCGCCATCTACTACCCGCCCAGCCAGTAGCATGAACTGGCCCCCGGCTGCGGGGTACCAGAACACATAGTTCCACACCGGAATCGCCCCCCGGAATGGGGGGCGGTTTCGCGTCACCCACCGACCGAGGACGCTGACGAATGTCCACGCCCGAACCCCGCGAGCG
This sequence comes from Longimicrobiales bacterium, assembly GCA_036381195.1. Taxonomy (GTDB): domain Bacteria; phylum Gemmatimonadota; class Gemmatimonadetes; order Longimicrobiales; family RSA9; genus RSA9. The sequence goes on from DASVDH010000092.1 coordinate 23,534, forward strand.
GGTCCTGCCGCGGCTGATCGAAGACGAGATGCGCGACTCGTTCATTGATTATTCGATGAGCGTGATCGTGCAGCGGGCGCTGCCGGACGTGCGCGATGGGCTCAAGCCGGTGCACCGGCGCATTCTGTACGCC
>DASVDH010000093.1:0-3933 GCA_036381195.1 Longimicrobiales bacterium
CCTCGCCGGCAACTTCGTCCGCTCGTTCCAGCGGATGCTCGAGCTCGATCTCGGCTACGCCCCCGACGGGATCGTGATCGCGACGACGGACCTCGGCCCCCTCGGCTACGACGCGGCGCGCGGCCGCGCGTTCTACGAGCGTCTGGTCGAGCGCGTGCGCGCCATCCCTGGCGTCACGGCGGTCGCGGTCGCCGGTGCGCCGCTGCTCGGCGGCGGCGCCATCAGCAACGACGTGCGCGCCGCGGGCGGCGACGAGGCGCGCCGCGAGTTCGGCGTGCCGCAGAACCACGTGGACCCTGCGTTCTTCGCGACGCTGCGCCTGCCGATCGTCGCCGGGCGCGGGTTCACCGAAGCGGACCGCGACGGCGCGCCGCGGGTCGCCATCGTGAACCAGGCGCTCGCCCGTCGCCTGTGGCCGGGCGAGGACCCGCTGGGAAAGGTCATCGACACGTATGGCGGCGAAGCGGTCGTGGTGGGCGTCGTACGGGACGGACGCTACGGCCTCCGCAACGGCGTGGCCGGGCCGTTCGCGTTCTTCCCCTTCGCGCAGCGCTACTCCGGCCGCATGACGCTGCACGTGCGTCACGAGGACGAAGTGCACGTCGGCGCGCTGATCCGCCGCATCCGGGAAGAGGTCCAAGCGCTCGACCCGAACGTCGCCGTGCAGCGGGCTGAGCTCTTGTCTGCGCTCGTCGGGCAGATGCTCGGCCCCATGGAGTTCGCGACCGGACTCCTCGGGCTGTTCGGCGCCGTCGGCATCGCGCTCGCCGGCGTGGGCGTCTACGGCGTGCTGGCGTTCCAGGTCGCGCGGCGCAGCCGCGATTTCGGCATCCGGATCGCCCTCGGCGCGCCGGCGCGCGCCGTCGTGCGGCACGTGGTCGCCCGCTGGACCGTCCTCGCCGGAATCGGCGCGGCGGTGGGGCTCGTGCTCGGCCTCGTCGCGTCCCGGCTGCTCGAACGCGCGCTGCGCATCCACGGCCTGGGCGCGTTCGAGGCGGCCACGTTCGCGGGCGTCGCGGCGGTGCTGGCCGCCGTCACCGTGGCGGCGAGCTACGCGCCGGTGCGGCGCGCGGTGCGCGTGGACCCGGTGAAGGCGATGCGGGTGGAGTGAGGGGGGCGGGGGCTGGCGCATGCCCTGCCTTTCCCGCGGCCCGGGTGACCGGCCGGTCGCCAGCCGTTATCTTTCGTTCGTTTCCCCGGAGTCACACCGGCCCCGCTCCGCGCGGCGGGACCGCGCGCAGTGCCAGCCGCTCGCATCCGAAAAGCCATGAACAGGGCCGAAGACCCGGATCCTCCTCGGTCGTGATTGCCCTGCTCGCCGCGGCGGCGACCGGCACGCTGATCGAGCGCGCGGAGGGGCTGCTCGCCCTGTGCCGCGGCACCGAGGAGCTCCTGATGATGGGGTACAGCGGCTCCCGGCGGCCCGAGAGCAAGGTCGGCTATCTGTCCATCGGCGTGGAGCAGGACCCATGACGAGCCCGCCCGAGAGCCCGGACCTCTTTCCCGAAGAGCGGCGGCTCCTGAGGCGCTTCGAGTGCGGCACAGAGCGTGATGGCACGATCGGGGGCGGGCCGCCGCACCTCGTGCACGAGCACCCGGACGTGTTTCGGGTCCACCCGCGCAGGAGCGACGATGCGGACCCCCTCGCGGTCCGTCGCCTGCCGATGCTGACGGGCGCGACCATCGTGCTGGTGCTGCTCCTCGCGCAGTTCGCCGTGACCGGCCACGCCTGGCTCCTCGCCCTCCTCGCCGCCCTGGCGGGGCTGTTGTTCTACGCCGGCTTCCTCGAGCCAGGCGTCGGGATCTTTCGCCATCTCTCCCAGGCCGCCTTCGTGGTCGCGATCGCGCTGTTCGGCGTCACGGCCTACTTCGGCTGGCGCGAGGCGAACACCATCGAGGAGCTGGCCCGCATCATCGAGCCGGTCCCGGAGATCGTCGACGTCACCTATGTGCCCACCGGCGGTGAACTTGCCGCCTTCGCGGGGTTCGGCGCCGCCGTGGATGCCTTGCCGGGGGACGGTCGCTTCAGCGACGAACAGTACGATACGGCGGGTTGGGCCGCGCGGGTTGCCGAGCTCCGGTCGATGCCGCGTTACTGGCTGGTCGAGACGAAGCTGTCCCCCGCCGATGTGATGGCGTTCTACGCGCAGCCGGAGAACATCGCCGGCTGGACGCATGCGGGCGAACAGGGCGAGGGGATGCTGCTGCTGGCGCGCGGGCCGGAGCGGCTCATGATCATCGCGCACGAGGACTGGCCGCAGCCGGGGACCGTCGTCGGCTACGTCTACCGCCGTGCAAAGTGAAGCCGGCAGGGAAGCGACGCGACGCCGCTGCCGACGTGGCGCGGCACGGCCCGCGCGCCGCTGCGATCAATCTCAAGAGGACGACGGGCGGCTCTGTTGCCAGCGTCTCGGCCATGGACGCCTTTGCCGCGCACGATCGAGCACTCCTCGTCGAACAGGTCCAGCAGATCGGGCCGCAGATCAGCCGCCTCATGGAGACGAAGGAGGAGGGGATCATCAAGCCGCTGATCGATTATGCGGCGTGAGGCGGGGTGGGCTGGCTGCGCCTGGCGGGGGGCGTGGCTGGGCGCGGCGGGACGCGGCCAGACAACGGCGCCCGCGGCCGACCTAGTCGAGCCGTGACCCACGATCTGGGCGGCCGGCAAGAGCAGCTACTCGTTGCCGTGGAGGGCACGGGGGAAGATGGCGGGTTCGCCTGGCGATATCCCCGCCGCGCGGCGCCGCCCCCGCCAAACCGCCCGGCAAGGATGTTGTAGGCGCATCGGGAGGCGGCTTCAGCGGAAGAGGGGGACCATGCCGCAGCCAGATCGGCCGGTCGCCGAACACACGTCGGCGCGGCACCTGCTCGGTGGACGGCTTCCCGTCATCGAGCACGTGCCGGTCCGGCTCGATCCGTCGGAGCTGGAGGCGGCGAGCCGCCTGGCCGCGCGGATCCGGGCGGCGGCGCCGCGGATCGACGCGACGTCGATGTTCGGCGATCGCGTGCGCGCCGGTCTCGGCCCGGGCCCGTCACTCTTCGTGCACGACCTGTCGCCGGTCCAGCTCGCCGGGCGGTGGACCCCGAGCCCGCTCGAGTACCGCGCGTTCCTGTTGGCCGGCGAGGGCGACTTCGTCGCGCTCTGGATGCCGCGCAATGCGGCGTTCGAGGCGTACTGTCGCGACGTGCTGGGCCTCGGCACGGTCGAGGTGCTGCGTCCGGCGCTGGCGATGCGGCGCGCGGCGCTGGCCGCCCGGGTGGCGGAGGATGGCGGGCTGCTCGCCCGGCTCGCGGACGCCGCCCGCACGCGGGGCGGGCTGAACGTCCAGCCGTACATCGGCTCAGGCGCGGCCTGGGCGCTGGCGGCGGCGATCGCCGAGCGGGCCGGGGCGACCGTCCACGTTGCCGCGCCACCGCCCGGCGTGACGCGGCGGGTGAACGACAAGACGTGGTTCGCGCGGCAGGCCGCCGAGCTGCTCGGCGAGCGCGCGCTGCCGCCCACCACCGAGGCCCACAGCCTGGCCGTTCTCGCGGCGCGCGTGCGGGCGCTCGCGCGCGATCACGACCGGATCGCGATCAAGCTGCCGAGCGCGGCTGGCGGGGAAGGGAACGCGGTGATCGACGCGGCGTGTGTGCGGGACCTGCCGCTCGCTGCCGTGCGCGAGACGCTGCGCGGCCTGCTCGTGCGCCTCGGCTGGCCGCGGCCGTTCCCGCTCCTCGTCAGCGTGTGGGAGTCGCCCGTGTGCGCGACGCCGTCCATTCAGCTCTGGATCCCGCATGCGGGGGCGGGTACGCCCGTCGTCGAGGGCATCTTCGAGCAGCAGGTGTGTGGGCCGACGGGCGTGTTCACGGGCGCCGTGCCCGCCGACCTCCCGGCGCACATCGCGCTCCGCATCGCGCGCGAGGCCGTCCTGCTCGCATCGCTGTTCCAGC
>DASVDH010000094.1:0-7083 GCA_036381195.1 Longimicrobiales bacterium
GGTGCTGCACCACCACGAGCGCTGGGACGGCCGCGGCTACCCCCACGGCCTCGCCGGGCCGGACATCCCCCGCGCCGCGCAGGTCCTGGCCCTCGCCGACACGTTCGATGCGCTGACCTCCTCCCGCGCCTACCGCGCCGCGCGCGCCGCCGACAGAGCCGCCGAGGTGATCCTGGGCGAAGAGGGCCGACAGTTCTCACCGGAGATGGTCGCCGCGTTCCGGGACGCGCTGCCCGAGCTCGTGGAGACGCTGCGCGCCGCCGGCCCGGCCGCTGCCCGCACGCGCGCGTGACGCCGCGGCCGGCTCCGCTCCACAGCGCGTTCGCTCACGTACAGGACCCGCGCGCGGCGACTCGCCGGCGTGCTGGAGCCGGCGGCGTCGCGGGCGACGGGCGCGCGTCCCGCGTCGTCGTCCTCGCTGGACCGCCGTTTGCACCCGTTGCATTGCGGCGCACGCAAACGCAGGAGGCGAGATGGCGCGGTTCGACCGCATGCGGTACGACTACCGCGGCCCCGAGTACGACCGGCGCTACGGCCGGTTCGAGGAGGCGTACGCCCGGCGCATCGCGCTCGAGCGCATGGAGCTGGAGCGGCTGCGCCGCGAGCGCCGGCCGTCGCGCCGGCCGCGCATGCCCCGCTTCGACGAGATGGTCCGCGACGAGGACCTGGCCTACACACGGCGCCACTGGCCGCCCGGGCAGCGCAGGATCCGGCGCGGATACTGAGCGCCGGCCCCCGGCCATCGCCCGCCGCACGCGGTTCGCGCGCGCCCGTCTGGCTCCCCGCACGGCCCGCCGGGCACGAGCGTTGCGTGCCCCGCGCCGTCCTCTCGTCCCAGAAGCTCACCGCTCGCCCGGGAGGTGGCTCCATGTTCTTCCACGACAAGCGTCTCCAGTACAACGCGAAGCCCGAGCGGCCCGACCCCGTGTACGCGAGGAAGCTCCAGGAGGTGCTCGGCGGCCAGTGGGGCGAGATCAGCGTGATGATGAGCTACCTGTTCCAGGGCTGGAACTGCCGCGGCCCCGCCAAGTACCGCGACATGATCCTCGATATCGGCACCGAGGAGATCGCGCACGTCGAGATGCTCGCCACGATGATCGCGCGGCTGCTCGAGAAGGCGCCCGTAGACGCGCAGGAGGAAGCGGCGAAGGACCCGATGGTCGCCGCCGTGCTCGGCGGGATGAACCCGCAGCACGTGATCGTGAACGGGCTCGGCGCTTCGCCCAACGACAGCGTCGGCTACCCCTGGACCGCACGCTACACCATCGCCAGCGGCAACCTGCTCGCGGATTTCCGCTACAACGTCACCGCCGAGTCGCAGGGCCGGCTCCAGGTCTGCCGGCTCTACGAGATGACGACCGACCGCGGCGTGCGCGACATGCTCTCGTTCCTCATCGCGCGCGACACCATGCACCAGAACCAGTGGCTGGCCGCGATCGAGGAGCTCGAGGCCGACGGCCTCGAGCAGACGCCCGTCCCGAGCGCTTTCCCGGAGAACCTCCAACTGTCCGAGGTCGCCTACCAGTTCATCAATACGTCGAAGGGCTTCGAGAGCCAGGAGGGACGCTGGGCCAGCGGGCCGTCCATCGACGGCAAGGGCGAGTTCGAGTACGTCGGCGAGCCCGAGCCCATGGGCGAGGAGGTCCGGGAGCTCGCGGACGCCAACCCTCTCTCCCTCGGCACGGCCAAGAAGCCGATCCGCGTGATCCCGCCGGGCGCGGGCGGCGAGCAGCGGCGGCTCGCGGCGGACTGACACGCCGGGCCGGGTCCTGCCGCGCGACGCGGCGGGCCCGCTCCGTCCACGGGAGCGGGCTCACCCGCGTGCGCCCCGGTGGCCTGCTTCGCGAGAAGCACCCCATCCCCCTCGAAGGGTACCCAGCGAAGGGATCGCGGCACACAACGACGGGAGCCGAATGGCGAAGGAGCCGATCCGGCACGTCGTCCTGGACACGGACATCGGGGACGACATCGACGACGCGTACGCGCTGGCGCTCGCGCTGCGGAGCCCTCGCGCGGAGCTGGCGGCCGTGGTGACGAGCGGCGGCTGCGCGGCCGAGCGCGCCCGCACCGCCCGCCGGCTCATCCGGCTCGCCGGGCGCGACGTGCCGGTGTTCGCCGGCGTCGATGCCGGCGCGGCTGGCGCCCTCAACTACGCCGCCGCGGCCGGCGGCGATCCGCATGACGAGCGGGTGCCCGCGTTCGCCGCCGCCGTCGCCGCGGTCCGGGCGGCACTGCACGACGGCCCCGTCACGCTCGTGTGCATCGGCGGATTGAGCAACGCGGCGCGGCTGCTGGACGCGCTGGACGCGGACGAGCGGCGTCGACTCGAGATCGTGGCGATGGGTGGGTCCTTCGAACGGGACTACACCGGCGCTGCGGGCGCGGCGCGCGAGGGCAACATCGCGCGGGACATCCCGGCCGCGCGGCGCGTGCTCGCCAGCGACGCGCCGGTCACGCTCGTCCCCGTCGACGCGACGTGGCACCTCACGCTCGACGAAGAGCGGCGCCGCCTCGCGCACGACCCCGCGACCGGACTCGGCCCCGCGCTCGCCGACCTGTACGCGCAGTGGCTGGACGCGTACGGCTACCCGGGCCCCGTGCTGCACGACCCGTTCGCGCTCGCGGTCGCGCTCGATGCACCACTCGCGCGCTTCGATTCCTTCCCCGTCGAGCTCGACGACGCCGGCTACACGCGCCGCGCGCGCAGCGGAGCGCCCCGCCGCGTCGCCCTCGCCGGCGACCGCGACGCGTTCATGCAATGGGTCGAGCAGACACTGCAAACCGCCGGCGCGGACGTACGCTCTCGCGCCGGCCCCGCATGCCCGTCCACGACGTGATGTTCCGCGACGAGGACCCCGCCTGCACCCGGCGCCACCGGCCGCACGGGGCGGCGCAGGAGCCGGCGCGGATACTGAGCGCCGGCCCCCGGCCAGCGCCCGCCGGGCGCGGTTCGCGCGCGCGACGGCCGGGCGGCACGGCTCCTTCTTGACCGCATGGAGGGTTCGGCCCAGGTTCACCGCGCGACTCCCCAGAACCCTCCGGAGGTGACGATGCCCCGCGCAACCCCGCTTCGCCCGTGGCTGACCGCTGCCGCGCTCCTGCTCGCCAGCACGCCCGCTGCAGCCGCGCAGGACGTGGCCCTCGTGCTGGACACGGCCATCACGACCGAGCACACCGTCACGATCAAGGGCCAGCGCGTGCCGTACCGCGCGACCGCCGGCAACCAGCCCGTGTGGGACGAGAAGGGCAAGCCCATCGCCACGCTGTTCTACGTCTACTACGAGCGCAGCGACGTCCGCGACCGCACCTCGCGGCCGCTGGTCTTCTCGTTCAACGGCGGGCCCGGATCCGCGTCCGCATGGATGCACATCGGCTACACCGGCCCGCGGCTGGTCATGATCGATGAGGAGGGCTTCCCCATCCAGCCGTACGGCGTACGCGAGAACCCGCACTCGATCCTGGACGTGGCGGACATCGTGTACGTCGACCCGGTCAACACCGGCTTCTCGCGCATCGTCGGCGACGCCGACCGGAAGCAGTTCTTCGGGGTGAACGAAGACGTGGAGTACCTCGCCCGCTGGGTCGACGCCTTCGTCTCCCGCCACCACCGCTGGACCTCGCCCAAGTTCCTGATCGGCGAGAGCTACGGAACCACGCGCGTCGCCGGGCTCGTGCGGCGGCTCCAGTCGTCTCACTGGATGTACTTCAATGGCGTCGTCCTCGTCTCGCCGACCACGCTGGGGGTCGAGCGGGACGGGCCGGTGGGCGACGCCCTCGCGCTGCCCTACTACACCGCGACGGCCTGGTACCACCGGGTGCTCGAGCCCGAGCTCCAGAGCCGCGACCTCGAGGAGATCCTGCCCGAGGTCGAGGAGTTCACCATCGAGGAGCTGATCCCCGCGCTCGCGCGCGGCGGCTCGCTCGACCCCGCGCGCCGGGCCGAGATCGCGCGCCAGGTCGCCCGCTACTCCGGGCTCTCCGAGCGCGTCGTCCTCCAGCACAACCTCGCCGTCCCCACCAGCTTCTTCTGGAAGGAGCTGCTGCGCGACCGCGGCCTGACCATCGGCCGGCTCGATTCCCGCTACCGCGGCATCGACCGGGAGGACGCCGGCGAGCGCTACGACTACGACCCCGCGCTCACCTCGTGGAACCACGCGTTCACGCCCGCGATCAACCACTACCTGCGCGACGTGCTCGGGTACGAGACGGATCTCCAGTACTGGATGTTCGGGCCGGTCCACCCCTGGAACCGGAGCGGCGACCAGACGGGCGAGAACCTGCGCGCCGCGATGGCGGAGAACCCGTTCCTCCACCTGTTCGTGCAGTCCGGCTACTACGACGGCGGCACGCACTACTTCGGCGCGAAGTACACGATGTGGAACCTGGACCCGTCCGGCCGCCTGGCCAGCCGCATGCGGTTCCAGGGCTACCGCAGCGGGCACATGATGTACCTGCGCCAGGAGGACCTCGCCGTGGCGACCGAAGACCTGCGCGAGTTCATCCGGCAGGCGAGCGTGCGGCCGGGGATGAAGGCGAGCTACTGAGCCGGACGGGCCGGGCGGCGAGGCCTGCGGTTGTGGGGCTGGCCGCCCAGCCCTATCCGTTTCTTTCTTGACGGTTCTCCTCGCCGCCTGTATTGAGTTCTGTATCCAGGACAGTCCCCCGGACGGTGCGCGCCCCGTCCTCCCCGGAACCCTCGCCCTGAACCGGGAGATGATCACCATGACCACGTCCCGATGCGCCGCGCGGCACGCACGGCGGGTCGCCTGGGCCACCGCATGGCTGGTCGCCGCGATCCCCGCCATCACGCAGGCCCAGCCCCAGCGCCGCGCCGCCCCGCGCGTGCCGATGGACTCCGCCCGCGCGGCCGCGCTGTACGTGAGCAACCGGCCGGAGCACCACCCCCAGCGGAACCACGACGAGGACAGCCGGCGCAAGGCCGCGATGGACAGCACGTTCCGCGCGGTCAGCCGCGGCGTCGTCGATTTCCAGAAGATCACGTACCGGAGCCGGGTCGGGGACATGGCGATCCCCGCCTACCTGTTCCAGCCGCTCGAGAAGCGCGGGCCGCGCGGCCACGCCGCCATGGTCTGGGTGCACGGCGGCGTGCACAGCAGCTTCACGCCGAGCTCCTGGCCGTTCGTGCGTGAAGCGGTCGAGCGCGGCTACGTGATCATCGCGCCCGAGTACCGCGGCAGCACCGGCTACGGCGCGGAGCACTACAACGCCATCGACTACGGCGGCTACGAGGTGGACGACGTCATCTCCGCCTACGACTGGCTGGTGGAGAACCTGCCGCACGTGGATCCGGACCGCGTCGGCATCATGGGCTGGAGCCACGGCGGCTTCATCACGCTGCATGCCATCACGCGTGACCAGCACCCCTTCCAGGCGGGCGCCGCGATCGTGCCGGTGACCAACCTGATCTTCCGCCTCTCGTACAAGGGGCCCCGCTACCAGCGCAGCTTCGCGACCCAGGCGCGCATCGGCGGGCTGCCGTTCGAGAAGCGTGAGGAGTACGTCAAGCGCTCGCCGTACTACCAGATCGAGAAGCTCGAGGTCCCGGTGCTGGTGCACGTCGCCACCAACGACACCGACGTGAACTTCGAAGAGGCCTCCATGCTCGTCTACGCGCTGCGCGCGCTCAAGCCGGACCTCGCCGAGACGAAGATCTACGTGGATCCCACGCCCGGCCCGACGAGCGGGGGCCACACCTTCAGCCGGCGCGTGGATCCCGAGACGCTGGAGCGCATGGATTCCCCCGAGCAGCGCGATTCCTGGAACCGGACCTGGACGTTCTTCGAGTGGCACCTGCGGCCGTACATGGACGGGCCGGCCGCGGCGGCCACGCAGAAGGCGCGGTCGCGCTGAGCCGCTGCCCAGCATCACGGTCGCGGAGATGGACCTGCTCGAGGCCGAGGGGCTGATCCGACTGAACCGGGCGCCCGAGGCGGCGGCCGCGATCAACAAGACGCGCGTCGCGAACGGGAACCTGCCGAGGTGACGGCGGACACCGTTCCCGGCACGGCGCCCGCCTGCGCGCCGCGCAAGCTCGACGGCGAGCGCGGCGGCGTGCGGGAGGCGCTGCGCCACGAGAAGCGGATCGAGGGGATCGGCGTGGATGCGACGGCCAGCTTCGCGGATGCCCGGGGCTGGGGCGCACCGGTCGTGAACACGCCGGTGCACCTCCGGTCCCCGGCAGCCGGCTCCAGTTGCTCCAGATGCCCCCCGTACACGACGGGCGGCGGGCACGCCGGCAGCGCCCCGCCGCCAGACCCCGAGCGCTGCCCGCCCGGCGTCACCCTGGCCCGCTGCCCCTGACGGCACAAGCGCGACGACGCCGGACGCCGCGGGTTCGCCACGCCGCGATGCGGCCTGCATCGCGGCGTGGGTTTTTGTGGCGGGGCATGCGGGGGGGGGGACGCTGGTTCGGGGACGAGATCCGAGAGGGCGGCGGTTCAATGAGGCCGCGGACGTGAGTCCGCGGATGGAGTACGAGTACGGCGAGGGCACGACGGAGGCGCCGGAGTGGCTTCAATGAGGCCGCGGATCAGAGTCCGCGGATCGCGAGCGCGGCTCGCCCCACCCCGAACTGCGCGCTGAAGCTTCAATGAGGCCGCGGATCAGAGTCCGCGGATCGCCCGTCCGGGCCATATCATGCCGGGGTGATCCCAACCGCTTCAATGAGGCCGCGGATCAGAGTCCGCGGATCGGAGATCCTGCGCCTCGTCGTAGTGGACGCCGTTCGGGAGGCTTCAATGAGGCCGCGGATCAGAGTCCGCGGATCGGCACCACCGCCCGCCGCGACTGCTCCGACTTGGGCGGCGCGCTTCAATGAGGCCGCGGATCAGAGTCCGCGGATCGGAGAAGTATTCCGCGCCCCGGCCTTCGTTGAGGAAGTGCTTCAATGAGGCCGCGGATCAGAGTCCGCGGATCGATCCTGCGCCTCGTCGTAGTGCACGCCGTTCGGCAGGCTTCAATGAGGCCGCGGATCAGAGTCCGCGGATCGTGGAGCCGCTCACCGTTGACGCGCTCGGGACGTTCGACGCGCTTCAATGAGGCCGCGGATCAGAGTCCGCGGAT
>DASVDH010000095.1:0-112527 GCA_036381195.1 Longimicrobiales bacterium
CCCCTCCAGCTTGCCGGCGTGCGCATGGCCGTGGAAGATCACCGTCGCGCCGTGCGTCTCCAGCGGCTCGAGCAGCCGCGACGAGCCCAGGAACGGGTACACGTACTCGGGCTCGCCCTCGAGCGTGTCCACCACCGGCGAGTAGTGCATCAGCACGACCTTCACTTCCGTCGTCAGCGTCCGCAGCGCGGTCTCCAGCTTGATCGCTTCCTCGATCGCCGCACTCACGAAATCCTTGATCAGCTTCTCGCCGAACGGCGCCAGCGCACCCCTGCCGAACCCGCCCGCGAACCCCTTGGCCCCCGCGAACCCGATCCCCTGGATCACCACCTGGCCGCCATCCAGCACGTGCACGCCGCGCTCCACCAGGATCTCGGTCAGCTCCGCAGTCGCCTCGTGCTCGTGGTCGTGGTTGCCGAAGACGGCCACGATCGGGATCTCGACGCCTGCCATCTCCCTCATGAGCGCCCGCATGTGATCCGGATGGCCGTGGGTCGTCAGGTCCCCGCACAGCGCCAGGATGTCCGCCTGCGCGTTCACCGCCGAGAAGAGATCCACCAGCGTGCCCTGCAGCGTGGCGTCGAAGTGCAGGTCCCCGACCGCCGCGACCCGGAGCCGCCGCACCCCCGCATGCGCACCCCCACCCTCAGCTCTCGATCCCTGCGGCCTCGTCATCCCACACGTCGCTCTCCCGGATCTCCGCGATCACCGGCTTGGCCCGCATCCGCGCGATCGCCTCGGCACGTAGATCCCGCAGCCCCCACTCGTTCACGTCAATGGCGAACGAAAACCGCGAGACCAGCGTCCCCAGACACGCGTTCGGATCCCCGACCTCCCTCATCTCCTCGAACGCCCGCTCGTACAGATCCTCCCGCACCCAGTCCGGCACGCGGCGGCGGTAGCCCGGATACACGTAGTCGAAGAAGTGGACCTGCCCCAACAACAGTCGCCAGTGGTCGCCCACCCGCTGAAGCAGCCGCTCCCAGTTCAGCTCGTCCCCGCGCGCCAGGATCAGGTGCACCACGTCCGCCACGTCCGACCGGTGCCGCTCCGCGATGAACAGCCGATGCCAGATCAGCTCCTCCGGCGGCGCCACCCGCACCGGCGTCGCCGCCAGGATCCCCGGCCGCGAATACCGGTACCACTCCGCGTCGATCAGCGCGAGCCCGTTGCCCATTCCGAAGATGAGGTCGATCATCGCCTCATCCCGGAACGCCTTCCCGATCCAGTGCGGCTGCTCCAGGCGCGTGTGGAACCCCGCCTCGCGCAGCGCGCGCGCCGCCGGCACCACGTACTTCGGCTCCAGCAGCAGGTCCAGGTCCTTGGTCTGCCGGTAGATCCCCGTGTACGCGTAGATCGCGTACAGGCCGCTCACCACGTAGGGCACGCCCGCCTGGTTCAGCGTCCGCAACGCCGACTGGTACACCACGCGCTCCGCTTCCGGGATCCAGAACTCGCCGTGCGTGAAGGACTTCAGCTCCTCGCGCGTCAACGAGCCAGGGTCCGGGTACGTGAAACCGGCGGGCGGCTTGCTCATCTTCCCTTCCCCGCTCGCATTGCCACCGCGGGTCTGTGCGGCACGCCTTGCGCGCAAGGATCGGGCCGTGCTACCCCACGGCGCGCCAGCGCATTACCTTGTCTGCATGTTCCAGGAGTTGAAGGACGCCTGGCGCGAGGCCGTCGAGAACTTCCGCCGCGAGCTCGCCGGCGGCGAGGGCACCCCCGCCCGCGACCGGCTCCGCGCCATGCAAGAGGATCTCTCCGTCGCCGCCTCCGCGCTCGATGCGCTCGAGCGCGACATCGCCGCCGCCCACCGCCAGGCCGCCGCCGCGCGCGAGGAGGAGGCGGTGTGCCGCCGGCGCGAGGCCATGGCCCGGAACATCGGCGACGCGGAGACCGCCGCCATCGCGGAGCGCTTCGCCGCACGCCACGCCGAGCACGCCGCCATCCTCGAGCGCAAGGCGGCAGTCCTCGAAGCCGAGCGCGCGCTGCTGCGCCGCGAGCTCGCGGAGATGAAGCGGATCCTGGAAGAACGGAAACTGGAGACGGGCCCCGCCGGGGATGGCGCGGCGAGCGCCGGTGCCGCGGCCAGCGGCGCCCGCCACGACGCGGGCCGCGGGGGCATCTCGAAGGACGACGCCGCCGACGCCGAGTTCCGGCGCCTCGAGCGGGAGGAGCGCGAGCGTCGGGCCGAGGCGATGCTGGAGGAGCTCAAGCGTCGCATGCGCTGAGGCCGGGTCCGCGGGCACCGGCCCGCGGACCCGGCCTCGACGCGAACCGCTCCGCGGCGCCTGTCACGCGGGTGCCATGGAGGTGGTGCGCAGGCCTCGCGGGCCCGGCCTCAGCGCCGACCGTTCGGCGGGTGCCCCCGGTCCCGGCCGGCACCCGGGCCTGCGATCCCGAGCGCGCTCACCTGGCCACTGGCGTGCCGAGCAGCTCGGCCGCCGCGATCGCCCGCTGCCGCAGGGCCTCCGCCACGCGGTAGATCGGCCGCGACGTGTCCAGCGGGTCGCCCGGCGGCATCGCCTGGCCCGGGGTGAACGTGCCCGGCTGCGGCTCCGCGATCACCACTGCCACCGTCAGCCGCGCGGAGTCGCCCGGCGCCAGGGTCAGCGGCCCGGCGGACACCGCGATGCGGTAGTCGGCCTTGCCTGCCGGCGCGTAGCCGATCCGGCCATCCGGGTGGTCCGGGTACGAGCTGCCGAACTGCTGCTGCTGCTGGCCCGCGAGCCACCACCAGCCGGCCGACTCCGGGACCCTGACAATCGCACCGGAATACCAGTCCGCGAGGGCCGGCCACGCCGTGAGGAGCTGATTCGTGCCCTGCGGCGCCTCGAGCAGGCGCACGCCGACGAGCCCCGGCCGGTCCGCCCAGCCCGCGCTGAACCCGGCCTCCCTGAAATTGCTGTCGTAGGCGAACACGAGGCCGAGGTTCGGGTCGTAGCTGACGTGGTCGTCTTCGGCGCCCTCCTCCTCCCCCTCCCCGATATCCGGGTCCAGCACGAACCCGATGTACGCGTCCGTGTACGTCACGCCGCCCTCGGGCATCGGGTCCATGCGCCCGTACATCGGGTCGTTCGTGATGTTGCGGAACGTGAGCCGCACCACCAGCACCCCGTCCAGGTCGGCCCGCCCGATCACCTGCTGCGTGATTTCGAGGCCCCGCACCGTCGCGGGCATCACCAGGGTGCCGGGCGGCAGGACCCAGGTGGACTGCTGCAGCGAGAACTGCTCGCCCGTCTGCTCGATCCGCGGCACCGGCCGCCCGGCCAGGTAGTCGTAGATGTTGAAGGCGTCGTCCTCGTACGCGTACGGGCTCATCGCGACCGCGCTCGAGGTCAGGTCCCACACGCCGGCGAAGATCGGCCCGCCGGTCGAGAGATAGCTGTTGGCCGTCGTGGAGGGCCAGTACAGTCCTCCGCCGAAGCCGTCCTCGTAGAAGAGACGGCCGGTCGGCGTCGCCGCGAAGCGCACCGAGTTGACCGTGTACCGCTCCAGGATGTCCGCGAAGCAGCCGGCGTCGAAGCACCGCGCGAGCAGCGGCCCGGAAACCTCCACGAGGCCCTCGCGCGGCACCGACACGCGCATGGCGAAGCCGTACGACACGCCCGCGGTGTCCCGCCACGCCTCGATCACCCTCTGCCCGGCCGGCACGTCATCCAGGGTGTCCGGCGTGGTCTGCGCCCGCCGCTCGCGGTCCACGTAAATGACCGCGCCACGCGGGTCCGAATCCACGGCCACCAGCCCGCCGAACACCGGTCCCGCAGGGCGGTCCGCCTCGCGGCAGCCGGACACGGCCGCGAGCCCCGCCCAAAGCAAAACGAGATTCCTGCGCATGATCTCCGCTCAGTCACGCTCTGCCGCCCCACCCGGCCCCGCACTCCACCACAGCGGCACACCAGATGACTAGTGACGCGCGGGCCGGCCCCGGCCCTACGGCCGGGCCTGCCCACCCTCCCCCAACAACGAGCGGCTGGCGCTATTCCTGACGCTCGGGAGACCGGCCGGAGCCGCGGCTGCTCCCGCCCCCGGGAGGGGCGCGCGCGCAGCGGCGGCCCGGGCGCTCACAGCCGGGACAGCGGGAGCTCCGACGCTGCCGCCCGCCGCCCGCCCCCGCGCCGCCCCTTGCCCGCCGTCATCCCCCGCCGTCCGGGGGCTGCGGCGCCACGACGCGGAACCGGCGCACCGCCTCCGCCGCCGCGCCCGACCCGGCCTCGCGCACCCGCACCCGCATGACGTACTCGCCCGCCTCGAGCGCCGGCAGATCCACGGTCAGGAAATCCATCACGACGCCGTCGCGCACCGGGGCCGTCCGCTCCCAGCTCACCCGCTGGTCGCCTGCCCCGCGGCGGAACAGCTCCCGCGCGCCGCGTGCGATCCTCTGCACCAGGTTCCGGCGGGTGCTGTCCTCCACCGCCAGCTCCGCGCGGTAGCTCCCGTACCCGTCCTCGTCCGGCTGGAGGCCGTAGACCTCGAAGTACAGATGCACCGGAGCGCCCTGCTCGAATGCCAGCGTCCGGCTGGGCACGATGCGCAGCTCCGCGCGCGACGACGGCGCATCCACCAGCGGCACCAGCGCATCCGCCAGCAGCAGGTCCGAGAGCGCCACCCCGCCCCCGGCGAACCCCGGCGCCTCCACCACCTCGCGCACGCGCGCCGCCGGCCGCGCCACGCTGTCCGGTCCTGCCACCCGTGCCTCGATGGCGTAGCGGTACCGGCCAGGCCCCACCTCGGCGCGGTACGTGAGCATCACCGGCCGGTCCCCGACCTCCACCGCGTGGCGCCGCGACCACAGCGGCTCGTATTCGGGACCGAACAGGAAGATGCCCGCGTCCAGGCGGCTCCCCGGCGTCGCGCCCAGCGAGTCCAGCGGCGGCTGCGCGTGGATCTCCACCAGCGTCAGCTCCGGCCGGCTCCCGCGGAAACGCACCAGCTGGTGCGGGACGCCGTGCACGCTCGTCACGGTCCGGGGGCGGTACAGCTCCGGCGACCGCGCCGCCAGCTCGTCCGCGAGCTGCTTCGCGGGATCCAGCAGCACGGCGTGCCGGTACGTCAGTTGCCGCCGGAACACGAACACCGGCCCGTCGGGACCGTACGACCAGTACACGTACCGGTGGTTGTCCCCGGTCCACCCGCCCGCCGCCGTCCCAGATCCCCCGTAACAGCACTGGTACCACTTCCACGGCCGGCCGTAGCGGACCCAGATCTGCCCCGGCTCCGTCTCCCAGCCCCGCAGCCCGCGCTCAGGGTCGCCGTACTTCAGCTCGACCCACGCCAGCCGCGCGTAATGCTCCAGCCGCCGCTCCTCTGACCCGGTCAGGAACAGCGGGTCCGTGGACGTGAAGAAGAGCCGCGCCGTCGCCTCACGGCCCGCGCCGTCCAGCGCCGCGTAGCGCTCGTGCAGCCGCCGGGGCAGCAGCAACGTGATGTCGTCGAACACCGCGCGCTCGCGCGGCTCCATCAGCCCGAGCGCCCTCCTGAACGCGCTGTCCGCCGCCTCGTCCCGCCCCGTCTCGTGCAGCCCCAGGCCGCGAAACAGGTGCGCACGCGCATCTTCCGGCGCCGCTGCCACGAGTCCGTCCGCCACGCGTTCGTACTCCCCCCACTCCCCGGCGTCCGCCAGATGCCCGAGCAGGTGGATCGCCGCCTCCACGTGCCCCGGATCCGCCGCCAGCGCGAGCCGGAAGTGCTCGACCATCCGCGCCCGCTCCTCCGACTTCAGGTCCTCCAGCGGCACCACGTGCTCCGCTTGCTCCGCCCACTGCCGCGGGCACACCACCGCCACCATCGGATGCGAAAGCAGGGGCAGCTCACCCTCGCCGCCCCCTGCCGCCGTCGCCGCCGAGCAGTGCAGCAACCCCTGCGCGGTCGGCGGGATCTGCACCAGGTTCTGCCAATCCTCCCACCACGCCTCGTACACCTTCCCCAGCTCGAACTGCAGACGCGCCCGGTCCCGCGCCGCCAGCCCCGACGCCGTTCGCTCCGCCGCCGCCCACGCCCGCTCCAGCACCCGCTTCGCGTCCGTTTTCATCGACTGGCGCTTCAGCAGCAAGCCGTACTCGAGGAGCGCCATGGGATCGTTCGGCATGAGCTGCGTCGCACGCGCCAGCGCCTTTTCCGCTTCCACCCGCTCCAGATAGTTCGCGGACGCCTCGCCCGCCCGCGCGCTCAGGAGCGCCCCCAGCCGCAGGAAGGCCGGCCCGAAGTCCGGCCGCGCCTTCGTCAGCGACCTCAGCTCTGCCAGCGCCCCGATCGTGTCCCCGGCTTCCAGCTTCGACAGCGCCGCCGCGAACTCGGCCGGCTCACCCGGCCCCACGCCCGACACCGCCTGCACGCACGCCGCCCCCCGGGGCCACCACGCGCCCGCCAGGGCACCCAGAAGCAACAGAAGGCCTCGAGTTCTCATGGTCATCATGGCAGGAAAGTCGGACTGTCCGCTCCGCGGAGCGCCATCCCCCGAGGCGAGGATGAGGCTCCGTCCGGATGGTCGGGGCGGCGGCCCCGCGCCCTGCGGCGCTCCGGCTCGGCCGGCCGGAGCACGCCGCACGGCTCCGCGTACTTCCCTCGCGCGCGGCGCTACAGCGACCACCGGCGGCGTGCTGCAAATGCGGCGAGTCGCGATCCCTCGCGCGCAGCGCTACAGCGCCACCTCCACCTTGGAGGCGCGCCGGAACCCGCCCAGCTCCACACCCGTCCCACGGGTCGCGATCAGGTGCTGCACGCAACGCGCGGCGTAGCGCAGCGGGTTCGCCGTCACCAGCGACGTCTGGATCACGCAGCTCACCCCGCAGTCCTTCTCGCACGGCTTGTGTCGGTCGTTCGCCTTGAGGTCCGCCACCGTCATCCGCAACACGTTCCGCGGCTGCTCCAGCGGCACCTGCGAGCACGCCTTCACCGTGCCGAACTCGTCCACGTACAGGAACTTGTACCCGCCCGTGCACTTCCACTCCGGCGCCCGCCCTTCCATGCGCGCCCGGTGCAGGTCCATCATCGGCGCGATCCGCCAGTGCCGGAAATGGCCGTAGAACCACTCCAGCTTCTCCCGGATCCGGTCGCTCAGCTCCAGCCGGCCCTCGTAGTGCCGCACGCCGCACCGCACCGGGAAGCCCAGCCGCTTCAACTCCGTCACCAGCTCCTCGAACTCATCCAGCGTCTCCTCGCACAGCACCGTGTTGACCTCCACCTGGAATCGCGCGCTCCGGCGCAGCGCCGCCAGCTTCCGCCGCAGCGGCTTCAGCCCCTTGTGCGTGAAGTCCGTCGGATGGACGCGGTCGATCGAGACACACATCGAGTCCAGCCCCGCGCGGTTCAGCGCCTCGACCAGCTTCTCGCTCAACAGCAGGCCGTTGGTGATGATGTTCGTCCAGCAACCCTTGCGCTTCGCGTGCGCGACGAGATCCGCGATCCGCGGATGCAGCAGCGGCTCGCCACCCAGGAAATCCATGATCGTCACGCCCAGCACGTCCACCAGGTGGTTCATCCGCTCGACCAGCACCTCGTACGGAACGGGCTTCGACACCTGGTCGAACTCGTTGCAGTAGCCGCAAGCCAGGTTGCAGCGCCGCGTCACGATGAGCTGGCAGTAGAGCGCGCGGTCGTCCAGCAGTCGCTTCAGCGTCGCCAGCTTACGCATTCCCTTCCCCCGTTGGATCGCGTTGCCGTGCCCCTCCGTTGCCCGCCGACCGGCCGGGAAGGCGCCCGTACGCCCTGTGGCAGGCCCACACCAGAGCCGGGATCGCGAGCGCGATCGCCTGGATCCTCAGCCCCAACTCGACCCCCTCTCCCCCCAACGCCACCCACGGCGCCAGGCCGACCGGCCGCCCCACGAGCGCGATCAACCCGAACCGCGCCAGCGTGAGACGCGTGAGCCCGGCCAGGTAGCACAGGGGGTCTCGCGGGAACGCCGGCACCATCATCAGCCAGAAGACGACCCAGCCGGCCCGCTGCCCGCCGCCCAGACGGGCCGCGAACCGCTCCCGCACGCCCGCCGAGATGTGCCGCTCCACCCATCGCCGGCCGTAACGCCGTCCCAGCTCGAACGCCACCAGCGAGCCCGCCACCGCGCCCACCGACCCCAGCGCCGTACCCGCAAGAAAGCCGAAAAGCCAGCCGCCCGGAATCTCCAGCGGCTGGCCCGGAATCGGCCAGAACACCACCTGCGCCGCCTCCGCGAGCACGAAGCCCAGCGGAGCCGCCGGCCCGAGACCCGCGAGCGCGTCGCGCACCGCCTCCTGCTCCAGCCGCAGCCGACTGCTCAACAGCAGCGCGGCCGCGAACAGGACCCAGGCGGCGAGCGACGCCGGATGGGCCCCGAACCGGCGCCATCGCGACTGCGCGGCATCCGGCTCGTCGGCCCTAGAGGTCGTCACGCTGCCGCTGCGCCGTCCAGTCCAGCACCACCTTCGCCCTGCGCGCCGCCTCCAGCGCGCATTCGAGCTCGCTCACCAGGTATCGCGCCCGCCGGCTCCGGTCCGATGCCGACAGATCCTGCTCCTCGAGCTCTGCGACCGCTTCGATCGCGCGCGAGGCGTACCGCACCACCTCCCACAACTGCAGCCGATCGTATCGGTCCCCCGCGCAGTGGATCCGCTCGGCCGCGGTCCGGCCCACCTCCTGCGCCACGACCTTGACCTGGCCGTTCGCCAGCATCGGACCTCCTCGGCTCGCCCGCCGGCTGCCAATCTGCAGCGCGGCCGCGCCATCATGCAAACCGCCCCCGCCCCGTTGACGGGACGCCGCGACGGAGCGAGGGGCGGGATTCAGGCCGCGCAGCGCGGCCCGGCCCGGCTCTCCACGGCCGCGCGCCGCCTCAGCGGATCCCTCCCGTCAGCCGGTTCACCACAGGGCTGAACAGGAGCGCCAGCGCGCCCACCGCCGCCGCGAACAGCGCCACGTTGCGGAAGAGCTCGGTCGGCGCCAGCGTCTCCAGCGAACCCGCCACCAGGCCCGCGAACAGGTTGCCCAGCGCGGCCGCGATGAACCACACGCCCATCATCTGTCCGAGGCGCCCGGGCGGCGCCAGCTTCGTCATCGACGAGAGCCCGACCGGCGAGAGCGCCAGCTCGCCCACCGTGAACAGGAAGTACGTCGTGACCAGCCACGCCATCGACACGCGGTTCGCGTCCGAGGCGAACGACGCGCCCCACGCCAGCACGAACATCCCCGCGGAAAGGCCCAGCAGCCCGAGCGCGAACTTCATCGGGATCGACGGATTCCGGTTACGGTGCGCCAGCCACGTCCACAGCGCGCCGAACACCGGCGCCAGCACGATGATGAAGAACGGGTTCACGTTCTGCAGCCATCCCGCCGGGATCTCCCAGCCGAACAGCGACCGGTCCGTCAGGTCCCGCGCGAACAGGTTCATCGACGAGCCCGCCTGCTCGAACCCCGACCAGAACGTCGCGGCCAGCAGGAACAACCAGAAGATCACCATCAGCCGCTTCTTCTCGATGCTCACCGCGCCACGGCGCACCGCCAGCAGGCCCAGGTTCATCAGCACGAACGCGGCCAGCGTCGCCACGATCGCCCACTGCCCGCCCTCGGTCCCCATCCCCGGGACCAGCGTCGCCACCAGCACGCCGAACAACACCAGCAACCCCGCGGCCCACAGCGCGTTGAAGATCAGGTAGGTGAAGAACAGCAGCGTGATCAGCAGGATCCCGTACCCCACCCACGTGGCGAACTCGGTGAGCGTGAGGCCCAGGGCGCCCGAAACCAGCAGATAGACCGTCAGCGCCGCCACCGCCGCCACGGCCCCCGCCACGAGGTAGAAGTTCCGGCTCCGGCGGCGCAGCACATCCTCCGGGTCATCCGTCTTGAGGTATCCCGCGCGGCCGAGATACCGGCCCCCCAGCTTGTATTGGATGAGCCCCAGCACCATTCCGAAGCCGGCCGCCGAGAAGCCGAGGTGCCAGCTCCCCTCGTACTGGAGGAACCCCCAGTTGAACCCCTCGCCCAGCGTGCTGCAGATGAACGGGCCCAGCATCGCCCCGATGTTGATCCCCATGTAGAAGACCGAGAACGCCGAGTCCCGCCTCGCCGCCCACTCCTGCCGCTCCTTCTCCGTCGCCGCTTCTCCCGGCGGCGGGTAGAGGTCGCCCACCATGGTCGAGACGTTCGCCTTCAGCAGCCCGGTGCCGACCGCCACGAACAGCAGCCCCAGGAAGAACGACGGCACGTCCGGCGCGCCCACCAGCGGCGCCGCCAACGTGAAATGGCCCAGCGCGATGATGCAGCCCCCCACGAACACCGCCTTGCGCTGACCCCACAGGTTGTCCGCGATCCAGCCGCCCGGCAGCGTCAGCAGGTACACCATCGACGTGTACAGCCCGTACACCGCACCCGTGGTCGCCTCGCCGAAGCCCAGCCCCGGGTTCGCGCCCATCGCCGCCGTCGTCATGAACAGCGTCAGCAGCGCCCGCATCCCGTAGTAGCTGAACCGCTCCCACATCTCCGTGAAGAACAGCGTCGCCAGGCCCCGCGGGTGACCGAGGAACGTGCCGCCCGCCGGCACAGCCGCCACACCCGGCACCGTGACCGCTGCACCACCACTCACCGAGCTCGTCTCTCTCGCCATCTCGACGATCTCCTGGTTCGTGCCACCGGGCAGCCCCGTCGCCGCCCGGAACTAATGGGCCCGCCGCCCCGCGCGCGCGGATCGCCTCGCTTGCGGTCGACACGCGACGACGGCGCCCCGATCTATCTTCGTGCCAGGCGCCCCTCCGGGCGCCCGTCCGACTCCGAGATCCAATGAAAAGAATCGCCCAAACCTAACCTTGAGGCGACGACCACGCCACCCTGGCCCGGTCCGGCGGCGCGAGCGCCGCCCCGGCGCCCGGCCGCCCGCGGTCCGCTCGACTCCCCTACGCTGAGCCGGACCAGCGCGCGATCAGCAACGGCGCCCGGCCGCCCGTGGCCCGCGCCCCCTCGACCCGCTCCCACCCGGCCCGCACCGCGAGTCCCCGGCAAGAGAGATCCACCGGCGGCGCACCGACCCGTCCATCTATGGCCTCGCCCACCCCGTCGCGCCATCCTGCGCCGCGACGCCCGCAAACCGATTTCCCGGAACCGACCCGTGGACGCCCTCGATCGCATCCTGGGACGCAGCGCCGCTGCCGCCGCGCTCCGCGAGTTCGGCCGCCGCGCCGCCGCGGTGGACGCCTCCGTCCTCCTCACCGGCGAGACCGGCACCGGCAAAGGCCTCCTCGCCCGCGCCATCCACGAATGCTCGCGCCGCGCCCGCGCACCCTTCATCGCCATCAACTGCGCCGGCGTGCCGGAAACCTTGTTCGAAAGCGAATTCTTCGGCCACACCCGCGGCGCGTTCACCGGCGCCCAGCAGTCGCACCGCGGCCTCTTCGAGCAGGCCACCGCCGGCACGCTCTTCCTGGACGAGGTCGGAGAGCTGCCGCTCCCGCTCCAGGCCAAGCTCCTCACCGCGCTCGAGGACGGCGAGATCCGCCGGCTCGGCGGCGAGCGCACCCTCCGCGTGGACGTCCGCATCATCGCCGCCGCCGGCGTGGACCTCGAGCGTGCCGTCGCCGAACGTCGCTTCCGCCGCGACCTCTACCACCGCCTGCTCGTGCTCTCCTACCGCCTGCCCCCGCTCCGCGAGCGCGACGGCGACCTCGAATTCCTCGCGCGTCACTTCCTCGACCACTTCGCCACGCGCTACCAGCGGCCCGCCCGCTCCTTCTCGCCCGCCGCGCTCGCACGCATGCAGGCGTACTCCTGGCCCGGCAACATCCGCGAGCTCGCGCACGCCGTCGAGGCCGCCGTCCTCGCCTGTGACGCCGCCTCCATCGGCGTCGCACACCTCCCCACCACCCTCACCAGCCCGCCACCGCCGCTCGATCACGCATCCGCCATCCACGAGCACCTCGCGCCCTACCCCGCCCTGCCGCCCGGCGCCGCCGGCACGGGCGCGCCGGCCCTCGACGGCGTACGCGCGCACCGCATACTCCCCCGCGTCCGCTACTCCTTCTACGGCTCCGCCGACGAAGAACGCCGCCGCATCGAGGAGGCGCTCCGCCTCTGCCGCGGCAACAAGACTCGCGCTGCCGCCGCCCTCGGCATGGCCCGCAACACGCTCCGCCTCAAGCTCCGCCACCTCGGCCTCGATGCCCACAAGCGGCCGGAACCGGCCGGCCGCTGACCACCGCATGTCCCGTCCAGCTATGGCCTCCGAACGCATGCGCCGCCATCAATTCCTTGAGTCATGGACCCTTGCGCGAATCGGCTCGTCCCCGCGGCCTCGCGGCACACCGCGTGACCCCTGCACGCACGCCGCGAGACGCGCCGGCCCGGCTCGACGACGACGCCGGACCCGCGTGGCCACCGCACGACCCGGATGCATCCCGGCCGGCTCCCGCACCTCCCCGGACCGGCCGCAGCCGGCCGCCGCACGAGCCCGGCCCCCTCTGCCCGGTGCGGCTCGATGGCACGAACCACCACCGCCCGCCTCGCGGGCCTCATCGGGAGGCGTCCCATGAACCGCTCCAGACTCCGCACCCTCACACCCGCCCTCGCCCTCCTCCTCGCCGTCGCGACCCGGGCATGGGCGGACTGTGCGCCCTACGTCTCCACCACCGTCAACGATGCACCCAATACCGGGGTGTTGGTCAGCACCACGCTCGTGACCGTGACCATCACCGAGACGTGGACCTTCGACGCCGGCATCGAGCTGCCGGGCAGGGTCGGCGCCTCGGGCTCCGGCTCCTACACAAGGACCACCACGACCAGCTACACGTACGAGGTCGGCCACTACGAGATGGAAGGCGGAGAAGTCTGGAGTGTGGACTGCAGGACCTACACCCGGATCTGATCGTGCGGCTCGGGCGGCCGGCCTGACCGGCCGCCCGACAGCATCAGACCCCAACCCGACGAGGCACCATGCGCACCCACATCCTCCTCGCCCTGCCGCTCCTCGCGGCCTGCAGCGCGCTCGATTCCCGTAACGACCTCACCACCGGGATCGGCGGGCCGCCGCTCGTCGTACGCGAGCCGCTCGCCAGACGGATCGCCGCCATCGGGAACGACTCGTTCCCGCTCGTCAGGCCGCTCCGCATCCGCTTGCTCGGCGATACCCTCGTCGTCTCCGATGTCGACGATGATCGCATCGCGCTCTTCGACGCGCGCCTCGAGCTGCTCCACCGTTTCGGCCGCAGCGGCGCGGGGCCCGGAGAGTTCCAGGTCCCCTTCGGCCTCGTGAGCTGGAACGGCCTCGTCGTCGTCGGCGACATGACGAATCAGCGTGTCTCCTTCTTCCGCCCGGATGGCGAGCTCGTGCGCGAGGTGCAGCTCGGCGGGATGCTGCGCAGCTTCGCGATCGGCCCCGATGGCTCCGTCTACCATGTCGCCTACGCCGCCCCGGACGCTTACTTCACCGTCATCACGCCCGATGACGGCCCCCATCCCTGGGGACCCCGTCCCCCGGCGCTCGAGCTGGAGGCGGAGGGCGCCAGCCCCCTGAGCTTGCGCGACGAGTTCCTCGTCGTCCGCACGCCCGACAGCGCATTCCACGTCTTCAACAGCCGGGAGGGCGTGCTCTTCCGCCTGGACGAGGCCGGCGAAGTGCGCCGGATCGCCCGCCTGCCCGACCGGCTGCTCGACCCGATCCGCCAGCGGCATCAGGAGGCCATCCGGGCCTTTGCCCGCCAGGGGACCAGGATCCTCCACGCACCGCTGGTCAAGGACTTCACGACCACGGCCGACGGCCAACTGATCATCGCGCTGACCTCGGGAGACGTCGTCGCCGTCCTGATCGATCCTGCAACCTACACGCTTCGCGAGGTGCGTGTCCCTGCCGAGGACGGGCCGTGGGATTCCGCGCGCCGGGCCAGCAGCATGACCATGCGCGATGACGTGCTGTACTTCGTGACTAGCGACGGTATCCACGCCTTCGCCCTCGAGGAAGCCCGGCGTGGCTGATCCGGCCGCGCCCATGCCCGCACGGACAGAGATTCAGGGGTCGGATGCGACCGCCGCGCCGCGACGTGGCTGATCCGGCCGCATCCACGCCTGCACGGGCGGCGCGGCGCCACCGTGCAGGCGATGCTCGTTGCGCCGACGGCAGCGATGTGCGTTGCGTCGGCGACGGCGATGTTCGTTGCGCCGCCGACGGCTCACGCCCGGTGCGGAGCCGCGCTCCCTCTCGACCTCACTCCGCCGCCCACGCGCGTGGCGGCCCGCTGACGACGGAGCGATGCCCAACGCCCGGCAGACCCCGCCGCCCACGCGCGTGGCGGCCCGCTGCGGCCGCGTTGACCGAAAGTGCCCGGGACCGGCTGGGCAATGTGCACCGCCCGTCCCCACAGCCCATTGCCCCACCGGGCGAGGACGACGCTCGCGTCCATGCGCCGCAACGAGTTACGGACGACCGGACGCGCCTCCGTTTCCCGGCACGCCGCGTGACTCCTGCGCGGTCGCCGCGAGACGCGCCGGCCCGGCTCGACGACGACGCCGGACCCGCGTGGCCACCGCACGACCCCGATGCACCCCGGCCGGCTCCCGCAGCTCCCCGGACCGACCGCACCGGCAGCGTGTCGAGTCCTGAACCGTGCAGCACCCGGTGCGGCTCGCAGGCGCAACCTGCACGTGCCCGCACCTGCGGGCCATACCGGGAGGATTCCCATGCGTCGTTCCCGTCGTTCCGGATTGTCGGCCGCCGTGCCCGCCCTCGCGCTCGTCCTCACGCTCGCCGCCAGCGCCCGTGCGAGCTGCCCGTCGGAGATTCCGCTCGACGAGGATGGGGGGACGATGACCCTCATCGGGAGTTACGAAACCCAGGAGCAGTTTTCCGCCCCGCTCTGGACGGGTGCGGGCGTCTTCACCGTGTCCATGACCCTGACGAGGCAGGTGGGCGTCTATATGGCGCCGGATGGTGCCCGGATCGACGTCGAGTGCACCGCCTCTCTGTCGCTGGGCTGATCCGCGAGCCGCTGCGGCGGGCCGTGGGCGGCCCGCCGCAGCGGCCGGCGCCGCGCACCTCACTGGCAGGAGCGACACCCGCATGAGCACCCGTGCGTTCACGACCGCGATCCTCGTCATCATCGCGGCCGCCGCAGCAGCGATGCTCGCGGCGACGTTCGCCGTGACTCGCGAGCCGCCCATCCACACCGTGCACGTCGGCCAGGCCGTCGCCGAACGGACGCGCCAGGCCGGCATCGCGGTCGGGCCGGCCGATGCTCCGGTCGTCGTCCGCATCTTCAGCGACTTCCAGTGCAGCGCATGCCGCTGGCTCGATGCAGAGGCTGGCGCCCGGCTCCGACGCTGGGCGGCGGAAGGCCGGCTACGGTACGTCTACATCCACGCACCCCTCCGCGCCCACCGCCGCGGCCCCGCCGCCGCGCGCGCCTCCTACTGCTCCGGGCGGGCCGGCAAGCCGTGGGACATGCACCGCCTCCTCGCCGAGCGCGTCGCCGAATGGAGCCAGGGCGAGCCGCCCGAGCCGAAGTTCATTGCCTACGCCGCCGCGCTCGGCCTCGACACCGCCGCCTTCGCCCGCTGTCTCTCCGACCCGGCTATCGCGCGTGAGGTCGAGGAGGACGCGCTGGCCGCCCGCGACCTGGCGCCCGGCCACGTGCCCGCGGTCTACGTCAACGACGAGCTCGTCCGGGGCCTGCGCCGGCCCGCGCAGCTGCTCGACCATGTCCGTGCCCTCCTCGCGGTTCCGGATGAATGAGTCCGCGGCCCCGCGTCTCACGCTGCCGCTCCGCGCTCCCTTTCCCTGCGCTGTGCACACCCGTTGTGGCGCGCCGATCCCACTGCGGCTAATTTCCTGCTCGGCGCAGCAGGCGGCTTCCCCGCCCCGGCGCTTCGCCACGCCGCCCTCGTTTCCAGACGAACGGGATCCCATGCAGGACGTCATCCTCGAGGCATTCCGCCGCCACGTGATCAGCCGCCAGGTGCAACCCGATGACTACGCGTACCTGGCTTCACTCGCGCGCGTCATCTGCTACCTCCCCGGCGCCTACATCTTCCGCGAGAACCAACCCCGCCGCGAGTTCGGCATCCTGATCCGCGGCCGGGTCGAGATCCGCAAGCGGCACCGCGGCCATGACCAGGTCCTCGCGCTGCTCGGTCCCGGCGACTCCTACGCCGAGGGCACGCTGCTGGACGACTACCCGCACTCGACATCCGCCTACGTCACCGAATCCGTCGAGGCCGTCGAGCTTCCCCGCGCGGCGATCACGCGCATCGCCGACGAGCGGCCCGCGCTCTACGCCCGGCTCGCCATCGCCGCGGCCCAGATCATCGCGACCCGCCTGCGCGCCGCCAACGCCCGCCTGGCCGGCCGCGAGCAGGTTTACCTGCCCGGCGAGCTGCGGCGCGAGAAGGACCTGCTCGGCGAACGCGAGGTCCCCGACCGCGAGTACTACGGCATCCAGACCCTCCGCGCCGTCGAGAACTTCCCCATCACCGGCATCACCATCGCCCAGTATCCACACCTCATCAACGCCCTCGCCGCCGTCAAGGAGGCCGCCGCCCTCGCCAACCGCGAGCTCGGCCTGCTCGACGAGCGCATCGCCGACGCCATCATCGCCGCCTGCCGCGAGATCCGCAGCGGGGCGCTGCACAGTCACTTCGTCGTGGACGTCATCCAGGGCGGCGCCGGCACGTCCACCAACATGAACGCCAACGAAGTCATCGCGAATCGCGCGCTCGAGCTGCTCGGCCATCGACGCGGCGAGTACCACATCGTCCACCCCAACAACCACGTCAACCTCTCGCAATCCACCAACGACGTCTATCCCACCGCGCTCAAGATCGCGGTCACCTGGGCGCTGACCGAGCTCCTGGGCACGCTCGCCGCCCTGCGTGACGCGTTCCTGTACAAGGCCGACGAGTTCGCGGACATCGTCAAGATCGGCCGTACCCAGCTCCAGGACGCCGTGCCCATGACCCTCGGCCAGGAGTTCCACGCCTACGGCGTCACGCTGGCCGAGGACATCGAGCGGCTGCAGGACGCAGCGGAGCTCATGCACGAGATCAACATGGGTGCGACCGCCATCGGCACCGGGATCAACACCGACCCCCGCTATGCCCCCCTCGTCCGCGAGCGCCTCTCCGAGATCACCGGCCTCCCCCTCGTCACCAGCCCGGACCTCGTCGAGGCGACGCCCGACACCGGCGCCTTCGTCCAGCTCTCGGGCGTGCTCAAGCGCATCGCCACCAAGCTCTCCAAGATCTGCAACGACCTCCGCCTGCTCGCCAGCGGCCCGCGCGCGGGCCTCGGCGAGATCTCGCTCCCGCCCATGCAGCCGGGCTCCAGCATCATGCCGGGCAAGGTCAATCCCGTCATTCCTGAGGTCGTCAACCAGGTCTGCTATCAGGTCGTCGGCAACGACCTCACGGTGACGATGGCCGCCGAGGCCGGCCAGCTCCAGCTCAACGTCTTCGAGCCCGTCATCGCCTTCAACATCTTCCAGTCCATCGACATGCTCGCGCAGGCCTGCATCGTGCTGCGCGAGCGGTGCGTGCTCGGCATCACCGCCAACCGGGAGCGCATCCGGTACCTGCTCGAGCGCAGCATCGGCGTCGTCACCGCGCTCGTCCCGTTCATCGGTTACGACCGCGCGACCGCCGTCGCCAAGGAAGCGCTGGAAACCGACAGGGGCGTCTACGAGCTGGTGCTGGAGAAGGGCTGGCTGACCCGCGAGGAGCTGGACGAGATCCTCTCGCCCGAGGCGATGACGCGCCCGCGCCCCATGCCTGTCCTGCGCGCGCGCTTCGATGGCCAGGAGGAGGTCACCGCGGTTTCCTGAAGACGCATCCGCGGTCACCTCCGCACCCAGGGCGCGGAGCCCTTCCGGCAGGACCGCCCGACCGCCCGCTGCGCCCCGGCCGCGCCTCCCGGCCTGCCTGCGGCCACGCCTGCCGCGTACGCCGACGCCGCCCCGCACCGGCGTGGCGCGGCGTCACTCCATCGGCACGCCCGCAGCCGTGGGCACCGCCGCCGGCACCCTCAGCGTGAAGGTGGAGCCGCGGCCCGGCTCGCTCTCCACCGTGATCTCGCCGCCCAGCAGCCGCGCGAGCCGCTGTGACAGTGCCAGACCCAGGCCGGTCCCGCCGTAGAGCCGTGTCGAGGAGCCGTCCACCTGCCGGAACTCGTCGAAGATGATGGGCAGGTCCCTGGCATCGATCCCGATCCCCGTGTCCTCCACCGCCCATTCGACCCACCCGTGCGCGCCCGGGCCCGCCGGCCCGCCGCGGCTCGCCGCCGGGTCGGCCTCACTCCCCTCGGACCACGCCGCCTTCCCCGCCGGCCCGCGCCGGACGGTCAGCTTCACCTCGCCTGCCGCCGTGAACTTGAACGCGTTGGTCAGCAGGTTCTCGAGGATCTTCACCACCTTCTCGCCGTCCGTCTCCACCGGCAGCGGCGGCTCCTCTTCGACCAGCCGGAACACGACGCCCGGCGCGGGTTCGCCCGCCATGTCCACCGCACGGCGCGCGAGCGCAGCCGCATCGTGCACTGCGGTCTCGAGCCGCGCGCGGCCGAGCTTGAGCTGCGAGAGGTCCAGCAGGTCGCCGATCAGCCGCAGCAGCGCCGTCCCCGCACGCTCGATCTTCCGGACGCACTGCACCTGCTGCTCCGTCAGCGGCCCGGCATGACCTTCGGCCAGCAGGTACGCGTACCCCATGATCGCGGTGAGCGGAGTCCGCAGCTCGTGGCTCATGTTGGCCAGGAACTCCTCCTTCAGCCGCCGCGCCTGCTCCGCTTCCTCGACGCGCGCCGCCAGCTCCAGGTTCTGCCGCTTGAGCTGCGCGTTCGCCTGCTGCAGGTCCTCCAGCAACTGCGCCCGTTCCGCCGCCGCCGCGAGCTGATTCGCGACCAGCTCCAGGAGCTCGTGCTCCGCCTTGCCGAACCGGTGCCGCCGCTCGAAGTAGAAACTCAACGCGCCGACCGTCTCGCCCCGCACCCGCAATGGCAGCGCGATCAAGGACGTGAACCCCAGCTCCCGCGCCGGCTCCCACCACTCCAGCAGCGCGGGATCCGCGAACACGTCCTCGACGGCGATCGCGCGCCCCTCCTGCACCGCGCGGCCCGTCGGCCCGCGGCCCACCCGGATCCGGAGCTGGCCGAGGAAGCGGGCCGAGGACTGCGGCCAGTTCTGCGCACACTCCAGCTTGAGCAACTGCGGATCGACGGGGTCACGCAGGAACACGGAGCTGAAGCTCCCCCCCACCAGTGGCGTGACACGCGTCAGTGCGAGACGGTACACCTCGACCGCGCGCGTCGCATTCAGGAATGCATGTGCGATCTCGCGCGCGATGTCCAGTTCGCGCTGCCCCCGTCCCCCGACCGGGTCGCGCCGAACCTCTCCCTCGGTATGCCCTGGTTGTGGTGAGCTCAAGAGTCCTCGAAAGGCGAGCCGCCCCGATCCGGTCCGCCGCGAGCGTGGAGCGCCGCAACGACTCTCTTGACGGCCTTCCTACCGCTCTCTACTGTATCTGCGATTTTCTCAGGCGCTTCAGTTCGTGTCCGGTCCGGTGACCCGCGTGGTGCCGGACCTCTGAATTGACCACTGCGGCGGGGCCTGCGCAAGGGCAGGCACTCCATACCGTCCCCTGGATGCCGGGCGGGGACCGTGGTGCCGCCCGTGCCGAGTGCGGGCGCGAGACGCACGCAACACTTCATCACTTCGGGGGGAGCGACGTCATGAACAAGTCCGACCTGATCCAGTCCCTGGCCAACAAGGGCAAGTTGAGCAAAGCCGATGCGTCCCGCGCGGTCGAGGCGCTCTTCGGCGTGAGCGGCGGCATCATCGCAACGGCTCTCCGCAAGGGCGACCGCGTACAGATCACGGGCTTCGGCACCTTCGAGACCAAGAAGCGCAAGGCGCGCACCGGCCGCAACCCGCGCACCGGCAAGGAGATCCGGATCGGCCCGACGACGAGCCCCTCCTTCCGCGCCGGCAAGGGCCTCAAGGACGCCGTCAAGCGGTAGAGGAGCGCCGGAAGCGGGTCCCGCGCGGCGCTGCGAACGACGAGAGCCACGTCCCGCCCGGCGACGTGGCTCTCGTGCGTTCCGGCCTGCCCTCGCGGCGGCCGCGGCGCGACCTCGCCGCCCTCAGCTCCCGCCGGGACCGCGCGGCCGGCGTGGCGCCTGCGCCGGCCTGCGGTCGTAATCCACGCGCAGACTCCGCCCCTTCAGCGTGACCCCGTTCAACGCCTGGATCACGCGCTCCGCGGACTCCGCCGTGACCTCCACGATGGAGAACGTGTCCCGGATGTCGATCCGCCCCACCTCCTCCCCCGTGATGCCCGCCTCTCCCGTGATCGCGCCCACGAGGTCGCCCGGGCGAACGTGGTCGCGCTGACCCGCGCTCACGAACAGCCTGACCCACGGCCGCGGCGCCGGGCCGGCCGGCGCTGCCGCAGCGGGCGCCGCTGCGGCGACGGGCGTCCGCCGCCGCAGCAACGCGCTCAGCGCGGCCGCGAGCTCCACCGCCGAGAGCTCCGAGAGCAACGGCTCGAGCACGAGGATCTGGGCGCCCAGGTCCTCCTCGCGCACCGCGCGGCGGACCAGCGCGCGGTACGCATCCAGGTCCCCGCGCCCGACCGCGGCCTCCCCGCCCACCGCCTCGAGCGCGAAGCCCGCCTCGGCCGAGAGCTGCCTCAGGTGAGGCAACTCGCGCGCGAGCACCAGCACCACGCCTCCGCCGCCGTGCCGTTCCGCCAGCGTCTCCGCATCGAACGGCACGTCGTAGCTCACCACGGTGCGTGCCTCCCCTGCTTCCGCGGCGCCGGGCTCGCCCGCCAGCCCGAACACCGCCCCACCGACTCCCGCCTCCACGGCGCCCGGCGCAAAGCCGCGCAGCTCGAGCGCATTCGCCGCGGCTTCCGCTCCCGCCCTCGTCCGGCAGTGCACCGCCGCCGGAAGGCGCACCGCGCCGCCCGCGATCAGCTCCGCGAGCACCTCCGCCTCCCGGCCATCCGGCGCGACCGCGTACCGCAGCACCCCCCGCGACGGCGCCGCCTCCACCCCCGCAGCCGGCCGGCCCGGGATCCACAGCGCCCGCCGCGCGTGCCGCTCGACGTAACTCTCCACATCCGGCGTCGCCTCCGCCGTCACCACCACCCGCTGCGCGTCCCGCGGCACCGAAACCATGAGTGTCTCTACCATGTCGCGGAACCCGAGCGCGAAGACCGCCGCCGCCGAATCCAGGACGAACACGTCCAGCGACTCCAGCTTCAGCCGCGACGCCTCCACCTCCCGCAACGCCGAATCCACCCCGGCCACCACCACCGCCGGAACCCCGGGCGCCCAGCCCGGCCCCACCGCCGCGACGCCAACCCCGGCCCTCCGCCCCAGCCGTGCGAGCGACAGCGCGATCCGCCCCGCCGCCGCATCGCTCCCGGTCACCACCAGCGCGCGCGGCTCCTGCCCCTCTCCCGCCCCGACCAGCCGGTCCAGCACCCCCAACCCGTACGCCGCCACGACCCCGGCGCCCGGCGACGCGTAGAGCACCGCGTTGCCTCCCCGCCGCACCACCGGCACGGCGCTCCGCTGCAACGGCGCCGGCGCCTCGTATCCCGCGGCCCGCACCGCCTCCACCAGCTCCGGCTTCAACCCCAGGTCGGCAAACGTCTCCGCCATCTCCAGCTCACATCACACGTGCTGACAAGGATTCCCGCAAATATACACGCTTGCGATCTTGCCGCCCAGTCGGTTAGCTTCCGAGCTTTCTCGCGCAAAAAGACGGGTAACTCCGCCGACGGGGGCATCATGGAGAACGCGCAGCTCTTCCTCGGCCGCATCAGTGACTTCGTCTGGGGCCTCCCCACCATCCTGCTCCTGGTGGGCACCGGCATCTTCCTCACCATCCTGCTGCGCGGCATCCAGTTCCGCGAGCTCAAGCACTCGCTCTGGCTCGCCCTCATCAAGCGGAAGGAGGAGGGCGCCGAGGGCGACATCTCCCACTTCCAGGCCCTCATGACCGCCCTCGCCGCCACCGTCGGCGTCGGAAACATCGCAGGCGTCGCCACCGCCATCGCCGCCGGCGGACCCGGCGCCCTCTTCTGGATGTGGATCACCGGCCTCTTCGGCATGGCCACCAAGTACTCCGAGGCCGTGCTCGGCGTCCGCTACCGCGTCACCGACGCCCGCGGCAACATGGCTGGCGGACCCATGTACTACCTCTCCCGCGGCATCGGCGGACCCGCCGGCAAGACCCTCGGCTTCCTCTTCGCGCTCTTCGCCGCCATCGCCGCCTTCGGCATCGGCAACATGGTCCAGTCCAACTCCGTGGCGGACGCGTTGCGCAGCTCCTTCAACGTGCCGCCAGTCTGGACCGGCATTGTCCTCGCCACCTTCGCCGGCCTCACGATCCTCGGCGGCATCAAGAGCATCGGCCGCGTGACCAGCTTCTTCGTCCCCTTCATGATCCTCTTCTACATCGGCGGCGGCCTGCTCGTCCTCCTCATCAACTGGCGCGGCATCCCCTCGATCTTCCTCTACGTGTTCACCGAGGCCTTCACGCCGACCGCGCCCATCGGCGGCTTCATCGGCGCGAGCGTGCGAGACGCGGTCCGCTGGGGCTTCGCCCGCGGCGTCTTCTCCAACGAGTCCGGCCTCGGCACCGGCGGCATCGCCGCCGCGGCGGCCCAGACCCATCACCCCGCGAGCCAGGCCCTCGTCTCGATGACCCAGACCTTCATCGACACGATCGTTGTCTGCTCCATCACCGGCTTCACCATCATCGCCACCGGCGCGTGGACCCGCACCGACCCCCTGACCGGCGAGGCGCTCACCGGCGCGCCGCTCACCATGGCCGCATTCCAGACCGGCCTCCCCGGCGAGTGGGGCCACTACATCGTCTCCCTCGGGCTCGCCTTCTTCGCCTTCTCCACCGTCCTCGGCTGGGCCTACTACGGCGAGCGCGCCATCGAGTACCTGCTCGGCGTCCGCGCCATCACCCCCTACCGCATCCTCTTCGTCATCGCGACCTTCGTCGGCTGTTACGTCCTCGAGCTCGAGCACGCCACCGGCTTCCAGCTCGTCTGGACGTTCAGCGACATCATGAACGGGGCCATGGCCATCCCCAACCTGGTCGGCCTCCTCCTGCTCTCCGGAGTCGTCGTCAGGGAGACCAGGTCGCTGCTCGAGGAGCGGCGCGCCACCGCACCATCGGCCGCCGAGGTGGAGCCGCGCGCCGGCATCGATTGAGGCCGCGCCGCTCCCGTCCCCGCACACCGAACCGGACCCCGCGCAAGAAAACGGCCCGCGCCCGCGCCACGCCGACTCGCGCGGCAGCGCAGGCGCGGGCCGCCGTGCGTGCCCATCGCAGCGACGACCGCCCGGCTTCGACTCAAACCGCCCGGCCTCGACTCAAAAGCACGCCGCATCGGCGCCCAGCCGCTGGTCCAGCGCGCGGCGCGTGCCCCCGCACCCCGCTGGACGCCCGCCGGCTCAGCGCGTCGGCACGTCCCCGGGCTGGTACGGCAGCAAATTCAGGTAGTATTGCGTCTCGAGGTCCAGTCGCGACGTGCGGAGCTGGTCAGTGGATGCGTGCACCACCGTGTCCGGCCCGTGACGGTGCACGCGGATCGTGACTGTCCCGTCCGCGCCCGTCAGCGTGATCGAATGCCTGTCCTCGCTCACCTTCCGCAGCGGCAAACGCGCTGTCAACACCTCTTCCGCGAGCCGCAGCGCCTCCCGCACCGCCGCGGCCGTGATCCGTTCGTAGTCCGCCATCGGCTCCGTTCTCTCCAGCCGCCCGCTCCGGCGGCATCCGCTCGATCGGCACTGTCTGCACGAGCGCCCACAATCTGACCCGCCTCACCCGCCCCGGCAAGCCGCCCTCCTTGTGGCCGCGACCTCGCCCCGGCATATTCCCGCCGCTCCGCAACCGACGAACGAGAGCAATCGCGCGTGACCAGCTTGCGTACCAGTCCGAACATCGCGGGTCTCGAGCCCTCTGCCACCGTCGCCGTCGCCGCGCTCGCGCGCGAGCTGCGCGCACGCGGCCGCGACATCATCGACCTCAGCGCCGGCGAACCCGACTTCGACACGCCCGCGTTCGTCCGCGACGCCGCGATCCACGCCATCAACCACGGCGCCACCCGCTACACCGCGGCGCCCGGCATCCAGCCGCTGCGCGAGGCCATCGCCTATGACCTCGCCCGTCGCACGGGCCGGACGACCGACCCCGCCGGAGTCGTCATCACCGCTGGCGCCAAGCAGGCCCTCTTCAACGCCTGCTTCGTCCTCTTCGGTCCGGGCGACCGCGTGCTCTTCCCCGCGCCCTACTGGACCAGCTATCCCGAGATCCTGCGCCTCGCCCGCGCCGAGCCCGTGCCGGTCCCTGGTGACCCCGCGCGTGGCTTCAAGGTCACGCCCGCGCACCTCGACGCCGCAGCCGACGAGCGCACCCGCGGCCTCATCCTCAACTCGCCCTGCAACCCCACGGGCGCGGTCTACACGCGCGAGGAGCTCGCGGCCATCGACCGCTGGGCCGCCGAGCGTGGCATCTGGATCCTCAGCGACGAGATCTACGGCCGCATCTGCTTCACCGCGGATGCCGCGCCCGGCCTGCTCGAGCTGCCGGACGCCTCGCTCGACCGCTGCGTCATCGTCGACGGCGCCTCGAAGACCTTCGCCATGACCGGCTGGCGCATCGGCTTCTCGTACTCGAGCCCCGAGCTCGCCCGCCACATGGCCGCCCTCCAGAGCCACATCACCACGGCCGCGGCCACGCCCTCCCAGTACGCCGCGCTCGCCGCCTACCGCGCCGAGGGCGAGCACGCCGCCGAGCTCCGCGCGATGAGCACGACGTTCCGTCACCGCCGCGACCACGTCGTGTCGCTCTTCCAGGAGCTGCTGCCCGGCACCGAGTTCGTCTACCCGGAAGGCGCGTTCTACCTCTTCTTCCGCGTCGACGGCTTCTTTCGCGACGGTGTCAACAGCGCCGTCGAGCTCTGCCGCAGGCTCATCGAGGACGCGGGCGTCGCGCTCGTGCCCGGCGCCGCGTTCGGCGACGACCGCTTCGTCCGCCTCTCCTTCGCCGCGAGCGAGGGCACGCTGACCGAGGGCATCCGCCGCATCGCCAGCGCACTTGCACCGGGGCGCGCCGGCGGGACAGGTTGATCCCGCACGCCGGCTGCGCAACCCGGCGGGGCGGGTTGATCTGCACGCGCACGCCCGCGAGACAGGTTGGTCCGCGCGCCGGCCGCGCAAACGCCAGCGAGACGGGTTGATCGCGCGCCGGCCGCGCAGACGCCAGCGAGACAGGCGATCCGCGCGCCGGCCGCGCACGCCGCACGCGCCGCCGGCCGCTCAGCGACGCGCCTTGCCACGCCCGGAGGCCAAACCATGCGCCGCACCCCCCTGCTCCTCGCCACCACCCTCGCCCTCGCCCCCGCCCCGGCCCTGCTGGCCCAGCCAGCCGACCTGATCCTGACCGGGGCCAGGGTCTGGACCGGCGCCGCGAACGCGACGGGCGAGGCCACTGCCATCGCCATCGCCGGCGACCGCATCCTCGCGGTCGGCTCCGACGCGGAGATGGCGACGCACCGGGGCCCCGCGACCCGCGTGATCGAACTCCCCGGCCGCTTCATCGCGCCCGGCTTCATCGACAACCACACCCACTTCGAGCGCGCCGGCGCGCTGCTGCTCGGCGTGAACCTGCTCGACGTCGCGGACGAGGCCGGCCTCGTCCGCCGCGTCCGCGAGGCGCGGGACCGCATGCCCCCCGGCGCCTGGCTCGTCGGCGGGGACTGGGGCGCCTACGAGGCCTGGGCCATGGGCGCAACCGGCCGCGAGGCCGAACAGCCGCGCGCCGCTGCCGCCCCGTTCCGGCCGCACCGGGCGATGATCGACTCGATCACGCCGAACACGCCCGCGTTGCTCTCGAAGTGGGACCGCTCCGCGTCCCTCGCCAACGGCCGCGCGCTCGAGCTCGCGGGCGTCGACTGCTCGTGGGATGGTGTCGAGTGCGAGGACGGCCGCCCGACCGGCCGGCTCTCGCCCCAGGCCGCGGCCCGCATCCGCGCCGCCATCCCGCCCAAGTCCCTGGATCAGCGCCTCGCCGAGGCGCGCATGGCGCTCGCGCAGCTCCGCGGGTTCGGCGTCACCACCATCCACGACAACACGCCGCCCGAGCAGTTCCGGGTCTACGAGGAGCTGCGCCGCCGCGGCGAGCTGACCGTCCGCGTCTACGCGCGCCCGACGCTCGACAAGTGGGATGAGCTCCGCGCCGTCGGGATCCGCCCCGGCTTCGGCGATGAGTGGATCAAGGTCGGCGGGCTCAAGGGCTTCGTCGACGGCATCATGGGCAACTCCTCCGCCCGCTTCTACGAGCCCTACCTCACGACCGGCGTGCGTGGCTCCTGGCGCGACATGATGACGAACGAGCCCGGCATGCTGCCGCTGCTGCTCGGCGCCGATTCCGCCGGCTACTGGCCCCAGGTCCACGCCATCGGCGACGAGGCCATCGACACCCTGCTCGACATGTACGAGCACGTCATCCGGACCAACGGCCCGAAGGAGCGGCGCTTCCGCGTCATCCACGCCCAGGTCCTTCGCGGGCCCGAGGTCGCGGAGCGCATGGCGCGCCTCGGCATCATCGCCGAGGTCCAGCCCTACCACGCGATCGACGACATGCGCTGGATGGAGGAGCGCATCGGCGAGCGCGCGCGCTGGGCCTACGCCTTCAAGACCCTCGAGGACGCCGGCGTCATGCTCTCCTTCGGCAGCGACTGGCCCGGCACCAACGCGTCCTGGTATCCCGCCAGCCCCGTGCTCGGCATCTACGCGGCCGTCACGCGCCAGACGCTCGACGGCAACCCGCCCGGCGGCTGGTTCTCCCAGGAGCGCGTCAGCCTCGAGACCGCGCTCCGCGCCTACACGGTGAACAACGCGTACGCTGCAGGCGAGGAAGCGATCAAGGGGACGCTCGAGCCGGGAAAGCTCGCCGACATCGTCGTCCTCGACCGCGACCCGTTCGGCATCGCGCCCGCCGAGATCAAGGACCTGAAGGTCGTGCTCACCATCGTCGGTGGAAGGATCGTGTACGAGGCGCGGGCCACGCCCGCGGATGCCCAGCCCTGAGGGAAGGAGTCACCATGGCGGATGCGACGTCCGTGGCCGCATACGGAGACCTCGCCGGCTACGTGGAGCGGCTCTTCGCGCACGAGGACGCGCTGCTCAGCGACCTGCGCCAGGAGATCCGCCGCCGCGGCATGCCCGAGATCTACATCTCGCCCGACGAGGGCCGGCTGCTCCAGGTCCTGCTCGCCGCCGCCGGCGCGCGGCGCGTGCTCGAGATCGGCACGCTCGGCGGCTACAGCACGATCTGGATCGCCCGCGCGCTGCCGCCCGGCGGACGCGTCATCTCGCTCGAGATCGAGCCCGCCCACGCCGACCTGGCCCGCGAGTTCGCGCGCCGTGCCGGGCTGGAGGCTGTCATCGACGTGTGGACCGGCCCCGCCCTCGATTCGCTCGCACGCCTGGAGGCCGAGGCCGCCGATCCGTTCGATGCCTGCTTCATCGACGCGGACAAGGAAAACTACGCCGCCTACCTCGACCACGCGTTGCGGCTGGTCCGCCCCGGCGGGCTCATCCTCGCCGACAACACGCTCTGGTCCGGCCGCGTGCTCGAGCCGGACCCCGCCGACGAGGGCACGCGCGCCATCCAGGCCTTCAACCAGCGCCTCGCCTCCGCCCACGACCTGCTCGCGACCATCATCATCGTGCGCGACGGCCTCGCCGTCGCCGTCACCCGCCGCGACTCGCGCGGATCTCTCCCCCAATCCAGGCCCGGCAATCCTCGACAGTGAACGTCCGCGGCCCCGCCCCTTCGGTCTGGACCTCGACTCCGCCAGAGCGCGCGAGCACGCTCGGAGCGATCTGCGCCGGCTCTTACATGGGCTCGAGCGTCCAGCCGAATTCGAACTTTCCGAGCGTCCAGTTCCACCTGACGTTGCTCACCTGGTGACCGTCCGCGATCATCGCATCGCGTTCTTTCTTCAACTCG
This sequence comes from Longimicrobiales bacterium, assembly GCA_036381195.1. GTDB lineage: Bacteria > Gemmatimonadota > Gemmatimonadetes > Longimicrobiales > RSA9 > RSA9. The sequence goes on from DASVDH010000095.1 coordinate 27,978, forward strand.
CTATACAGGTCGCAGGCTGTCGTCCCCGCCTGCGACGCCTCGCCTGCCTGAGTGCTGCACTTGGTCCTCGCCGTGGCGTGAGACGCGCTCAACATGATCCGGGAAAGGCGCCCGGGTGCCTGGCTGGACGTGAAAACCCAGCCCTCGCTGCTGTCGAAGGTGATGTCTGACACCCGGGAGCCCCTGGCCTCGAGCTCCGCTCGCGCGTCCCGCGCCTCGCTGTAGAGCACGAAACTCAGCGTATGGGCCTGTGAGTCCCCCACTTGCGTTGGCACATCCTGACAGCCCACGAGCAGGCAGATCGCCAGCGCGCCCGCTCCCGTCAAGAACGAGGACCTCATGGCTCGGCCTCCAGCGGTTGTGAGGGGCTCTGTGGAAGCTCGCCTCGGCGAGGTGACTGCCTACCGGGTACAAATTCATGTTACGGCCGCCCGGGACTGCCAATCCCAGGTTAGCCCGAATTCGACGAACAGCCCCGCGCCGCCGGGCGCCGTTCGCGATGGCCTCGCCGTCGTCCGCCGCGACTGACGGACGCGTCCTTCGATCCAGGTCCGGCAGTCTTCGGCGCTGAGCACCCGCGATCGAGGGCAGCGGAGCCGCGCCTCAGAGCGGCACGGACTCCAGCCGCGCGATCGTCCCGTCCACGTAGCCCGCGCCGAACAGGTTGACGTGGACGAGCAAGTAGTAGAGCTGGTAGACCGGCCGCCGCGCCTCCGCGTACCCCGGCGCGAGTGGCCACGCCTCGCGGTACGCCTCGCGGAACCCCGCCCCGAACCCACCGAACAGCTCGCTCATGGCCAGGTCCACCTCGCGATGGCCGTGGTAGCTCGATGGATCGATCAGCGCGGCCTCGCCGCCCGCCAGCACGTGCACGTTGCCGCCCCACAGGTCGCCGTGCAGCAGCGACGCGCCGTCCGCTTCCGCTTCGGCGAGCAGCGCGTCGAGCCGGCCCAGCAGCGCCTCGAAGCGGCGGCGGGCCCGTGCGTCGAAGTGGCCGGCGCGCAGGGCCCGCTCGAGCTGCGGCGCCAGTCGCCGCTCCCGCCAGAACGCCGCCCACGACGATGCCCATGCGTTCGGCTGGGGCAGCGGCCCGATGAAGTTGTCTGCCGGCCAGCCGTAGCGCTCCGCGCGCACGCGGTGCAGCGCGGCCAGTGCGCGCCCCAGCTCCGGCCAGGTCTGCGCGGTCGCGCTGCCCGGCTCGAGCCACTCGAGCAGCAGCCACTCCGAGCCTCCCCCCTCGTTCGCGACCGCGATCACTTCCGGGACTCGAACGACGCCCGTCGCCGCCAGCGCTGCGAGCGAGCGCCCCTCCGCCTCGAACAGCCCGGCAGGCCCGCGCGAGCCCTCCGCCCATTTCAGGAAGAAGACATCGCCGCCGTCCGTCTCCACGCGCGCCGCCGGGCTGATGCACCCGCCGCCCACACCGCGCGCGGCGACGATGCGTGTCTCGCGGCCTGCACGCTGCGCGAGCGCGCGCTCCACGCCGGCGCGCACGCCGTCCGGCAGGTTCATTGCCCCGGTCCCGCGCCGCCCGCGGCCACGAGCCCCCGCTCCGCGCAGATGTGCGCCAGCAGTCCGGCACAGGCGCGTTCCACGATGTCGTGCACCAGCTCGAAGCCGTCCGGACCGCCGTAGTAGGGGTCGGGCACCTCCAGCTCGCCGTCGGCCGCCGGGTCGAACTCCCGGAGGAGGCGCACCTGTGGCGAGTGGCGCCCGGCTCGGGCCACGAGATGCTCCACATCCACACGGTTCGACTCGTCCATCGCCACGATGTAGTCGAACCGTTCCACGTCCGCCTCGTAGATCTGCCGCGCCCGGCCGGTCAGCTCCACGCCGCGTGCACGCGCCACCCGCCTCGCCCGCGGGTCCGGCTCCTGGCCTTCGTGGTATGCCGAGGTCCCCGCCGAGTCCACGTGGAACCGGCCCTCCAGCCCGGCACGCTTCACCTGCGCCCGGAACACCGCCTCCGCGAGCGGCGAGCGGCAGATGTTGCCCAGGCAGACGAATAGCACACCGATCCTGTGTTCACTCATGGCGGCACCGCCCCTGACCGCGATTCTCTCAAGGTACCTGGTCCAGTTACCCCGCACGCGCTTCGAGTTGCCGCCCGCCCCTCCGCCCCCCATCATGTGCCCCCGCAGATGCCACGTCCGGGCATACCGCGAGTCACAAACCTGGATGACGAACCGATGACCTCGCCCCCTACGTCCCGGGTCTTCGACCCGGCGCTCCTCTCCGGCCGCACCGCGATCATCACCGGGGGCGGCTCCGGGCTCGGCCTCGCGATGGCGCGCCGCTTCCTCTCGCTCGGCGCCCGCGTCGTGATCGCCGGCCGCAGCGCGGAACGGCTCGAGGCAGCCGCCCGCGAGCTCGATGCCGGAGACGCACTGCTCACCCACCCCGCCGACGTGCGCGACTACGCCCAGGTCGAGGCGCTGGTCCGTGCGGCGGCCGACAGGTTCGGCGGCGTGGACATCCTGGTCAACAACGCCGCGGGCAACTTCCTCGCCGCGACGGAAGAGCTCTCGCCCAACGGCTTCCACGCCGTCGTCGCCACCGTGCTGTACGGCACCTTTTACGCGACGCTCGCCGCCGGCCGGCTGATGATCGAGCGCGGCGGCGGCTCCATCCTGAACATCCTCACCACCTACGCGTGGACCGGCTCCCCGTTCGTCGTCCCCTCCGCGGCCGCCAAGGCCGGCGTCCTCGCCATGACCCGGTCGCTCGCCGTCGAGTGGGCGGCCTACGGCGTCCGCGTCAATGCCATTGCCCCGGGCCCCTTCCCCACCGAGGGCGCCTGGTCCCGCCTCATGCCCACGCCCGATCTGGAGGCCGAGGCCCGCGCCCGCATCCCCATGGACCGCTTCGGCCGCCCCGAGGAGCTCGCCGACCTCGCGGCGTTCCTCGTCTCCGACGCCGCCCCCTTCATCAACGGCGAATGCGTCACGATCGACGGCGGCGCGTGGCTCGCTTCCGGCGGCACGTTCGCACACCTGGTCCGCCACGACCGAAATGGACTGAAGGAACTGTTCGCGAAGATGCGGGCGCGCTGAAACGTGTGTCGCTGCCACGCTGCGCGGCGCGGCAGCGACACACGGCGACGCGGCACGATCGGGGAGGTCCCGCCTTCAGCGCCCGCTGCGCTGTCCCGGTTGCAGGTGCGAACGCGAGCGGTGAGCGCTTGCCCCCGCTTCATCCGCGACGAGTTCCGCGAAGGGGCACCGCCGGCGCAAACGCTGGCGGCGAGGGCCTGCCGCCCGCCGGCCCGCACGTTCTCCGGCCGCGCGTGCCGACGGAGCGGTCAGGCACCCCGCCATGCGGTTCCAGTAGCTCCGGGGAGAGCCACGGCTGGCGGCGCGAGGAGTCACGGACCGTGCCAGCCCGCGGCGGCGCCGGATCGCGCGCAAATCCTCACATCATGCCGTTCGCGCCGCCGCTCGCGTCACGAATTACGACGACAGCCTGTGGCGGCACCGCCACACGGCGCCAGCGGCACGGCACGCCGGCCACGCGCCGCGCGCCCTGCCCCGGCCCGGCGGCTTGCCGCGCCCCTGGTACCCGTGTATCCTGGCGCTTCCGGCCCCACCTCACCCGTCTTTGCGCACCGGAACCGAACGATGCGGCTCCTGATCGAGCTCCCAGCCTGGGCCGCCCGGCACCTGGATCGCGAAGCCGTCTACGCCTCCGAGGCCGAGCGCATGGGGTTCGTCATCGACCTCGCGCGCGAGAACGTGCTGCGCGGATCCGGCGGGCCGTTCGGCGCGGCCGTGTTCGAATCCGGAACCGGCCGGCTGGTCAGTGTGGGGGTGAACCTCGTCGTCCCGCTCAACAACAGCGTGCTGCACGCCGAGACCGTCGCGCTCATGGTGGCGCAGCGGCGGCGCGCATCGTACACCCTCCGCGCGCCCGGTCTCCCCGCGCATGAGCTCGTCGCCTCCTGCGACCCCTGCGCGATGTGCCTGGGTGCCATCCTGTGGAGCGGGGTGCGCCGGCTCGTATGCGGCGCCACGCGCGAAGACGCCGCGGCCGCCGGGTTCGAGGAGGGGCCGGTCTTCCCTGCATCCTACGAGTACCTGGCGGATCGCGGCGTCGAAGTCATCCACGGCGTGCGCCGTGCGGAGGCACGGGCCGTCCTCGAGCTCTACCGCTCCCGAGGCGGCGTCATCTACAACGGCTGAGGACGTGCGTGCAGCCTGGCGTGCTCCGCCGCCCCGCGGCGCGGCCCGGCAGCGGCGTCACTCGCGCCGGTTGAGGGCGTGCGTCCTCGCTCCCGCCGGCTGAGGGTGTGCGTGCCCGCTCCAACCGGCTGAGGACGAGCGTGCCCGCCTCGTGAGAACGGCTCAGTCGGCGCTCGACCGGCCGCCCAGCTCCCGGTCCAGCGCAACCAATGCCCCGCCGTCGTCGCCGATCCGCTTCAGCGCGTCGACCACGCGCCCCACGCTCTGCTCCTCCTCCACCTGCTCCTCCACGAACCAGTGGAGCATGACCTGCGCGGGGTAGTCCTTCTCCTTGCTGGCCAGCTCGTAGAGGCGGTGGATGCGCTGGGTCACGTGCTGCTCGTGCGCGAGCGCTTTCTCGAACACGTCGAGCGGCGAGTCGAAGTTCGCGGCCGGCGCGTCCACCGCGCCCAGCGCGATGTGGCCGCCCCGCTCGGCCACGTGGTCGAACAGCCGCATCGCGTGCTTCAGCTCCTCCTGGGCCTGCAGGCGCATCCACATCGCGAACCCGGGCAGGCCCTGCTCCTCGAAGTATGCCGACATCGCCAGATAGGTGTAACCCGAGTACAGCTCGTACGTGATCTGCTCGTTGATCGCGTCCTGCACCGCCTTGCCCATCATCGCTCCGGCCTCCTCCATCGGGTCGCCGCGTCAATCCCAAGAGATGCGGTACCTGCAATAGGGACCGCCCTTCGCCCGGCACTCCTCTTCCACGATGCGTACACCCTGGATGCCGCACATTTCCAGCGCGCGCCGGTACCAGCCAATCACCGTCAGGCAATCCGCCGCGCTGTAGGTCTCGGCGTCGTACGTCGTGAGCACGCCCTCCCGCTCTCCCGTCTTCACGTACTCACGCCGGCCCGTCTCATAATAGTGCGCGTAGATGGCCGGCGCCTTCTGCAGGAACGCGTGCGCATCGCCCTGCGTCAGGAAGGACTTGTGCAGCGTCGTCAGGTTCTTCTCCGCCGACGCCTCGCCCAGCCGCTCGAACAGCGCCGGGTCGTCGCCGCCCAGCACCCGCACGATCGCATCGTCCAGCCGACGCCCCAGCTCGAACGGGTACCAGCGCACCGTGAGCGGCATGCGTAGCGCACGCTGGTCCTCCTCGTCGAGGTCGGCCAGCACCCGCTCCACCGCGTCCGCGCCGAAGTGCTCCTCGATGAACGCAATGCGGGAGATCAGCACGGCGCCCTTGATCTGTTGCATCTCTGGCCTCCTCAGCGAGCGGCGGGATCGGTTTCACCGCGGGAGACGCGGCCGGCTGCGGGTCCGATCCTGCGGGGCAGTGGCTGCGAGCGTGGGTGTGGGATCCGGACGGGAACGCGGGTGAGCGACGTGACTCCAAGATGGATACGGGCGGCGGATCGGGCAAGTCTCGGTCAGGGCGCCGGCACGGGATGGAGGAGCCCGGCCGGGGATCCGGGCCCGCCGCTCCGGATGGGGGTCCTGGCCGGCGGCTCCGGATGGGGATCCCGGCCCGCGGCTCGGGATGGGATCCGGGCCGGCGGCTCCGGGTCCCGGGCGCCGCCGACGCCGGGCACGGATGGTGCACTCGCCGGCAAGGGAACGCGCATCCCGGAGGCGAGCCCATGGACCCCCGCCACGCGAGGCCCGCCCGCGCACCCGACCCCAGGACCCTCGCCAGCCACGCGCTGCGCCGCCGCGCGCGTGCCGGCCGCCGGACGCCATACGGCCTGCGCCCTGCCCCGCTGCCGGCGCGCGGGACGTCCGAGGACGAGCGGGCCGGGGCACCCCCTCCCCCTCCACCCGGTCCGCCGTTCCGCCGGCCCCGCGCGCGGCCGCACCCGGCGTTCGCGGCGGGTGAGGAGTGGGACCGCCATCCGCGGGCCAGACTCTTCGATGCGGCACAGCCCGAGGGCGAGCGCCGCAGCGGCGTCGAACGCCGGTCCGGCGAGGACCGGCGGACGGGGCCGTACCCGGGCGGGCGCCGCGCAACCGACCGGCACCCGCCCGAACCCTTGCCTGAGGGCTGGCGCCGCCGCGCCCGGGAGATCCTGCGCAAGGTCCGCGACCCGCTCATCGGCCTCACGCTCGCCGGCGCCGCCGCGCCTCTGGCAGCCGCCGTCGCCACCGCCCCCACGGGCAAACAGCCACAGCCCCGCCAGCAGCGCCGCGCACCCGCGCCCCAAGCCGCGCGCCCACGCCCCCCGCGCGGCATCGAGGTGCGTGCCCCCAGCCCTGCGGAAGAGGTCCGGAACGCCGCCGTCGAGCGCGCCATGCAACGCTACGACATCTCGCGCGACCTCGCCGAGGACATCTACGATGCGGCCGTCGAAGCGGACATCGACCCCGCCCTCGCGTACGGCCTGGTCAAGACGGAGAGCAACTTCGATCACCGCGCGGTCAGCAACGTCGGCGCGCGGGGGCTCACCCAGCTCATGCCGCGTACCGCGCGCTGGCTCATGCCTGGCATCAGCAACGAAGACCTCTTCGACCGCCAGATCAACCTGCGGCTCGGCTTCCACTACCTCCGCGACCTGATCGACCAGTACGACGGCAACATCCGCCTCGCCCTCCTCGCCTACAACCGCGGGCCGGGCACCGTCGACCGCGTCCTCGCGCGCGGCGGCGACCCGAACAACGGCTACGCCGACATGGTCCTCTCCGGCTGATCCGGGCGCGCTGCGCGGCGCGAGCACACGGCCACTGTGCGCCCCGCCGCCGGGCCGGCGGGGCGCCTTGCCGGCGGCGCGGCCGGCTCGCGTGCCGTCGGTCTCTCGCCTCTGCGTCACCGCCCGGCGTCGGACCCGCGGACGGCGACGCACGCACGCACGCCAGGAACGAATCCGTCTCCCGCCCGCCCGCGCGCCACGGCCGCGGACCCCGGCCCGCTCGCCGGGGTAGCGGCACCGGACGCCACACGCACACGTTCAGGCCAGGGAGATGCGCCGGAGTCTCGCGGCACTGCTGGTGCTGCTCGCGCCCGCCGCGGCGCGCGGCCAGTCCATCGATACGCTCGCGCTGCGCGCGCACACCCACTTCCTCGCGCACGACCTGCTCCGCGGCCGCGACACCGGCTCGGAGGGTGAACGGCTCGCCGCGCTCTACATCATCAGCGAGCTGCGCCGCATGGGCATCGAAGGGGCAGGCCCGGGCGGCGAGTACCTCCAGCGCGTCCCGCTCCGCCGCGCACGCGTGGACCACGCTGCGAGTCGCCTCGTGCTCCGCGTCGCCGACGCGGAGCACGCGTTCCGCAGCGGCGAGCACTTCACGCCCGCGACCGGCGGCGCCGCCGCGTTCCGCGACTTCGCCGGAAACCTCCTCTTCGCGGGCACCGGCGAGCACGCCGCGGCCGCGCTGGACGGCACCTCGCTGGACGGCCGCGTCATCACGGTGATCGGCACGCTCGGCGCTCACGGCGCGACCCTCGTGCAGGACTGGATCCGGCGTGGCGCGGCCGGCATCCTGCTGCTGGTCCCGGACAGCGCGCAGTTCCAGCTCCTGCTGCGCAGCCGCGGGGACGACCGGTTCTTCCTGGATGCGCCCGCGGACGATCCGATCTGGCAGCCGCGGCTCCCCGTGCTGGTCGCCGGCCCGGAGCTTGCCCGCGCCGTCCTCGCCGGCGCGGCGGTCGGCCCCGACGTGCTGGCCGGCGCCGGGCCGTTCACCGCAGTGGACCTCGGCCGCACCGTCCGGGCGTCCGTCCATGTGGAGGTCGACGACGTCGCCGCCCACAACATCGCCGCGTTGATCCCCGGTCGCGACCCGGCGCGCCGCCATGAGGTCGTCGCGTTCACGGCCCACTACGACCACCTCGGCGTCGGCGTTCCCGACGCGAGCGGCGACTCGATCTACAACGGCTTCTCGGACAACGCCGCGGGCGTCGCGATGCTGCTCGCCATCGCGGACGCGCTGCGGCAGGACCCGCCCGCCCGCTCGGTCCTCTTCCTGTTCTTCACGGGCGAGGAGCGCGGCCTGCTCGGCTCGACGTACTACGCCTCCGCGCCACTCGTCCCGCTCGAGCGCACCGTCGCCGTCATTAACCTGGACGCCGGCGCACCGCCCGCCCCGCCCGTCTCCTGGCGCATCTCCGGCGGCACGCGCTCGTCGCTGGGCGAGGAGGCCGCACGCATCGCCCGCGAGCACGGTTGGAGCGCCCAGCTCGAGGACGCACGCCCCAACTCCGATCACTGGCCGTTCCTCCGGCACGGCGTGCCCGCGGCGTTCATCATTCCCGGCCGCGATTGGGAGGGCCTCACCGCCGCCGAGGAGGAACGGTTGTTCCGGCGCTGGGATCGCTATCACCAGGCCGGCGACGAGTGGGCGCCCGATTTCCCCTGGGCTGGCGTCCGGCGCTACGCCGAGCTCGGGCTCGCCCTCGGCCGCCGCATCGCCGACGCGCCGGGCCGCCCGCGCCTCACGCCCTGAACGAGAGAACGGACGCGCATCTCTGCGTGCACGTCCGTTTCCTGGCTGCCGGATGGCTCACGCGGGCTGCCGGATGGTTCAAACTTGAACCAGCGGCCCCGACGCGCGGGATTCGGCGTCTTCCTGCTCCGGCGCGGCCTGCGGGCCTGCTCCGGGCTCGGCCCGGTGCCGCGGCCCCAGGCTCGACGCGCGCTGCAGCCCCAGGCCCGGCCCGGCGCCGCGGCCTCAACCGACCAGCTTCGCCTCCGTGAGCTCGATCTCCACACCGGCCAGCGCGCGGGACACGGGGCAGTTCTTCTTGGCGTTCTCCGCGTGCTCGCGGAAGCCGGCCTCGTCCAGCCCCGGAACGTTCGCCTCGGTCGCCAGCTCGATGCGCGTGATCGCGAAGCCCTCACCCACCTTCTCGATGCGCACCTTCGCCGTCGTCGCGATCCGCTCCGGCTGCAGCCCCGCACGGGACAGCCCCGCCGAGAGCGCCATCGAGAAGCAGCCCGCGTGGGCCGCCGCGATCAACTCCTCCGGGTTCGTGCCCTGCCCTTCCTCGAAGCGCGACGCGAACGAGTACGGCCCTTCGTACGCGCCACTCCGCATCCGCATCGTGCCCTGCCCCTCCCTGAACGTGCCCCTCCACTCAGCAGTCGCAGATCGTACCGGCATACGTTCCTCCCGGTGGTTCGCGTGTGACGTGTAGTGTTTACGTGCACGTGCACGTGTACGTTTACGTGTACGTGTACGAAGAATGCGGGCGAGTCGCCGTGCCGTCAAATGGCCGCGTACTCGTACTCGTACTCGTGCACGTCAACGTAAACGGTGGCAACGGGGGCACGACAAAAGGCCGGCCCCTTCTCGGGACCGGCCTCGGGTCGCCTCGCTGGCGTCGTCCTCAGTTGAGCAGCGGCTCGATGCGCTCCGCGAAGCTCGTGCGTGCCCGGTGCAGCCGGCTCTTCACCGTGCCCAGGTTCACGCCCGTGATCTCCGCGATCTCCTCGTAACTCTTGCCTTCCAGCTCCCGCAGCTTGAACACCAACCGGTGGTGCTCCGGCAGCTCCTCCACCGTCCGCTCCACGATCTCCTGCAGGTACCGCTTCCGGTACAGGCTGTCCGGCCGCAGCGACGAGTCCTCGAACTGCAGCGGCCGGTGCTCCGGCTCCCAGTGCGTCGTCAGCTTCTGGAACAGCACGAGCGGGTTCCGCGACCGGTTCCGCAGCTCGTTCTTCGCCAGGTTCGAGCAGATCGTGTAGATCCACGTCGAGAACTTCTTCGACTGGTCGAAACGGTGCAGGTGCCGCGTCACGCGGATGAACGCCTCCTGCACCAGGTCCTCCGCCCGGTCACGGTCGCCCGTCTTGCGCGTGATGAAATGGACGAGCTTGTCACGGTAGCGGTCGTACAGCTCCGTGAACGCGCCTGGATGCCCGCCCAGGTGCGCGGCGACCAATTCGCCATCCGTGGCCTCCGCCAGCTTCAGCTCCGGCAGCACCACGCGTGGCGCGCGCCGCTTCCGCTTCACGGTCGTCGTGGCCATTGATCTCCTTTCACAAAGGCGCAAGGGCTCCCGAACCGCGCCGGGAGCCCCCCGCCGGCCGCACAGTACGGCCAGAACGAACGAACCGGGATGCTTTTCCACCCCGCTCGGCCCTGTTCACGATGCCCCCTAACATACACAAAACCGCCCGGGGTCTCAAGGGGTTCCCAGGCCTGGATTCCCCGCTTTCCAACCGTGGTTGCAAAGCTGTAACTCATTGATCCGCCGCAACCTGGACCTCCTCACCTCCACGCTTGTACACCACACCGCCCTTCATCACGAAATCCACCCGCCGCAGCAGCCGGATGTCCGCCAGCGGGTCGCCGCGCACGGCCACCACGTCGGCGTAACGGCCGGCCGTCAGGGAGCCCACATCCACCTCCCGGCCCAGCAGCCGCGCGGCGTGGTGGGTCGCGCTCCGGATCGCCTCCATCGGCGTCATCCCGCCCTCGACCATCAGCCGGAACTCGTCCGCGTTCTCGCCGTGCGGGAAAACGCCGGCGTCCGTGCCGAAGGCGATCTTCACGCCCGCGCGCACGGCGGCGGCGAAGGAGGCGCGTGCGTGGTCCTCGACCTCGAGCGCCTTGGTCGCGGACCAAGGCGCCAGCTTGCCCTGGCGCGCGGCCTGGGCGACGTACTCGAACGCCATGCGCGTCGGGACCAGGTAGGTGCCCCGCTCCTTCATCAGCCGGATCGCCTCTTCATCCAGCATGGCGCCATGCTCGATGGAGGCGACACCCGCGCGCACCGCTGCCTTGATGCCTTCGGTGCCGTGCGCATGGGCGGCGACCTTGCGGTCGGCCATCGCGGCGGTCCGGACGATGGCCCGCATCTCCTCCTCCGTGAACTGCTGCACGCCAACGGCATCGCCCGCGGAGAGCACGCCGCCCGTCGCGCAGATCTTGATCACGTCCGCGCCGTACTTCACCTGGTGGCGGACCGCGGCAATGGCCTCCTCGACGCCGTCCGCGATGCCCTGCTCGACGCCGCGCTCCGGCAGGTCGGGCCGGAAGCCGTTGGTGTCGCAGTGCCCGCCCGTGATGCCCAGCGAGTACCCGGCGGCGACGATGCGCGGGCCGGGCACGAGGCCGTTCTCGATCGCGTCACGGAGCGCGATGTCGGCCCACTCGTCGGAACCCACGTTGCGCACGGTGGTGAATCCGGCGAGCAGAGTCTTGCGCGCGTTCTTGACGCCGACGATCGCGGCGTAGCCAGGCCACTCGTGCAGCCGATGGTCGGAGTAGCCGCCGCTGGGGTCGCCGTCCAGGTGGGTGTGCGCGTCGATGAACCCGGGCATCACCGTGTGTCCCGAGAGGTCGATGACCTCCGCGCCGGCGGGCACGGCGACATCCGGTCCCACGGCCGCGATGCGTTCGCCCCGCACCACGATGACGGCGTTCTCGACGACGCGGCCCGCGTCCACATCGATGAGCCGGCCCGCGCGGATGGCGATGACGCGCTCGGCCGGTGCCTGGGCCGGTGCCTGGGCGGTTGCGGTGCGAGGGGCGAGGAGGGCTGCGCTGAGGGCGAGCGTGAGGAGGGAACGCGCGTTCATGTTCTCGGCTCTCCGGGCGACGGTCCTGTCGGCACTCGGAGGCCGAATCTAGGGGGGAGCGCGACGCGCCGCCATGGCCGTTTCTCGCCGGGGGTCAGCCGGGGCGCGCTCGCGCCCCCGGCCCGGCGCAGCGACGGCCCCGCTCCGCCCGCGCGTTACTGCCCCTCGACCCTGCTGATGAACTCGTCCGCCAGCTCCTCGAACCGGCGGCGCAGGGCGTTCGCATCCTCGGCCGCACGCTCCGCCGCACGCGGGTTCATGTAAGCGGGCGGGTTGTCCCCCGCCGTCGCCTCGCCGAACACGTTGCCGCCGTGCCGCCGCACGCGCGCGCGCGCGGCCATCCAGCGTCGGCCCGTCTTGTACATCTCTTCGAGCACCCACTCCGGGGGTCGGACCTGCGGTCTCATCGTCGCCCTCTCCTCGAGTGGTCCGGGCCTCGCCGCGGGCACGCGGGGCCCCGGGATCCAAGGGATGATGCCGCGCGGCTCAGTCTGCCTGCCGCGCGGGCACCGCGGCTCCCCGGCCGCGGCACGTCAGCTTGCCGTTCTCCGGCGTGAAGGTGAACCATCTCCGGCCGCCCTCGAGGCGCTGATCGATCACCGGGCTGCACAACGCCGCCGCCCGCCCCTCGGACAGCACGAACGCGGGCGCGCCGCCGATGTGCAGGACGAACTCCCGTGTGGCTGCCGGGACGGTGAGCACGAGGTCGGTGGAGAGGCGCTCCGCGTACACCTCCAGCGCCTCGGTGCCCCGCGTCAGCACGTCGACCCGGTGATTCCCGGCGACGCGGAACTCCTTGCCCTCCCAGCGCACGGCGACCGTCCGCATCGGGGACGCGTCGCGGATGCTGACCATCGCCGGAGCGCGGAGCCGGCCGTAGGAGACGTACAGCCCTTCCTCGAACAGGCCCGCGGCTGAAGGCGTGGCGGCCTCCGGCGGCGGGGCGGCCGGGCCGGGCCGCGGCGTCGCGCCCGCTCCCAGCCAGGAATAGGTCGCCGCCTGGTCGAGCGAGCCGAAGATTTCGGCGACCGGCTGCTCCGGCAGCTCGACGCGAACCCGCAGGTCGGTGGGAACCACCACCAGGAAGGTGACGCGGTCCCCGCCCACCGCGGTCAGCTTCAGCCGGTCCCGGGCTTCGCCGGCCAACCCGAAGCCCGCGATGCCGTCGTCGGTGCGCGCCGCCACCTCGATCTGGCCGGCCTGGCCGCGAATCAGGTGCAGCTCGCCCGGCGACCTGCCGAGCACCTCGATCGTCAGATCGTTGTTCACGAACGTGAACGTCCGCCGCGCGACCTCCGTCTCCTGCGCCGCGACGGGTGTCGCGAACGCCAGCGTCAGCGCGACCGTCCAGCCCAACCGCGGGAGTCTCATCGCTGCCTCCGGGATCAGCGTGCCAGGTGTTACGGTCGACGACCTCTATGCACCACACCCGGGTCGGATCGAAACGGCCGGAGCCGGTGGGGCCTGCCGCGCGCGGCCGGCTGCGCGCGCTCCGCCGCAAGGCGCGGTCCCAACTCGCCCGCCGACCCGGTCCCCGACCCGGCTCGATGCCAGCGGCCATGCGGGAGACGTGCGGCCGGCCGCGAGCTGCGCCGCGGCGCCGACGTCCCCGACAACAACTGTAGCGGCCTCGCCACGGCCCGCACGCAGGATCAACCAGACAGCCACCAGCACGGCCAGGAGCCCCAGCACCCAGAGCCACACGGGCCCCGCGCGCCGGGGCCTGTTCGGTCGAGCCATTCCAATGCCTCCGTCTCACGGCGCCGCTCCCCGCGCGTGCCACGGCGCCGGCACGTCCACTGCCACCGCCTGTCTGTCTTGCAGCCCTGTACAGTATACACCGCAAAGAAAAGGCCCCCGTTCGCGCGGGGGCCGGGAAAGAGGAAACGGCGACACTGCACATGCTACGGCGTCCGTTGCGTCGCGCCCGGCTGCTGGGCGCCCGATGCGCCCGGCTGCGGCTGGGCCGGAGTCGTGCCCGGCTGTGCCGGAGTCGCGCCCGGCTGCGGCTGGGCCGGAGCCGCGCCCGTCGGCTGCTGCTCCAACGGGGCGATGAACAGATCCTCCTGGACGGTCCAGCCGGCGCTCGGCTGCAGGTTGGCCTGCTCGCGCCAGGTCCGGATCTGATCGGCGGTGGCCGGCGTCAGGCGGCCGGTCACCTGGACGCTCGCGCCGCTGCTCGGGCGCTGGTCCGTGACCACGAACAGCACGATGTCCTGGTCCGTGAGGATCCAGTGGCCGTTCGACGTGGGCTGACCCACGACCGTCCCGCGCGTCGAGATCGTGCGGCCGGCGTCGTCGGCCCCGAGCGGCATGAGCATCCGGAGGTCGACGGGCTGTGCCGTCTCGGGCTGCGTGGTCGGCGCCGGGACCGCTGCCGGCTGGGTCGCCGGCTCCACCTCTTCGACCTCGGCGACCTGCGTCTCGTCCGTGTCCACCATCTCCGCGATCGCCCAGATCAGCAGCGCGAGAACCAGGAGGCCGATGATCCACGGCCAGACCGATGGGCCCTTGCGCTCGACGTTGATGTCCGCCATCGAAGCCTTCCTCCTTCCGCCAAACTCCACGCGCGCCGGGAGATACGGCGACCCGGCCCCGATGTCGGAGAGGAGCAAATAACGTTCCCCGTGGAGTCATCCGGCGAGGAATGGCGAGGAGGCGGGCGGCCGGCGGGCACTCCGCGCCCGCCGCCGCCCCGGTCGGTGCCGCCTACTCGACGCGCCGATGGATCCGCACGCCGCGGCGCTCCAGCTCCTGGATGTACTCGTCCGCCGGGACGCAATGGTCGGGCGTGCACACCCCACGCTCCGTGATGCGCCGGTCCACCTGCATGATGCCCGTGATCGCGAGCGAGTAGCCCGTGGTCCGCTCCATCGCGCTGATGCCCGTGGCCTCGTCGTAGTAGTCGAGCAGGTCGTAGACGATGCGGCGGGGCCGGCCATCCTTCTCGCCCTCGACCTCGACCCGGAGCGCCACCAGGTCGCGCCCCTCGGGGCGGCGCAGCCGCGGCTCCGCGCACGCGATGAACACGCTCCGCGGCACCACCTCCTCGCCCCGCACCTCCACCGGCTCGAGCGAGAGCAGGCCCAGGTCGCGGATCGCGCGCATGATCGCCGCGTGGCCCGGGTACCGCAGCGTCTTGTACTCCATCGTCCGGACCCGGCCCTGGTACGTCCACGGCAGCGTGGACAGGCCACCGGCCGTGTGGAAGGCCTCCAGCGTGCCCACCGGTGCCGGGAACTCCACCGGCTCGACCTCGGAGAGCGCCTCCACCTGGCGCAGCTCACCGTCCCGCAGCACCCAGGACTCCGTCGTGTAGTAGTCCAGCACGCCTTCCAGCGAGTAGACGATCTGGTAATTCAGCGGCGGCTCCGGGTACTGCGGCAGCCCGCCCACCCGGATCTTCACCGTGTCCGTCCGGTCGAGCTCGCGGATACCCGCCGCGGCGAGGATGTTCACCATCCCGGGCGCGAGCCCGCAGTCCGGGATCACGCTCACGCCCCGCGCCTTCGCCGCGTCGTTGAGCTGGAGCTGTTGGAAGACGATCCCCGTGTTGCCGCCCAGGTCTGCGTAGTTGATCCCGGCCTGCACCGCGAGCGTGGCCATCTCGAGGTTGAAATAATACGGCAGCGCGTTCAGGCACACGTCCGCGCGGCTCATCGCCGCCCGGACGGCGTCCTCGTTCCGCGCGTCCACGCGCAGCAGCTCGAGCCGCGGCACGCGTCGGTAGGGCTCCAGGAACGGCGGGATGCGATCGAGGTTGACGTCGGCAAGGATGACGCGCTCCACGGCGTCGTTCTGGAGCAGGTCGTACGCGCAGGCCGACCCCTGCAGCCCCGCGCCCAGTACCAGCGCACGCATGACTCCTCCCCACAAAAAGAGCGGCCCCCGATTCGGCCGCCCCGTCCTGTTCTTCCAGGCACTCCCTGTGCAACCACTCGCGCACCAGAGTGGGGCGCGGAGCGTGGTTTGTCAACGCCTGCCCGTCTCGCGGCTGCGCTCGCCCTTCCCGCGCCAGGGAGAGCCCTCCTTCAGCCGCGGCTCCGCTCCCCCTTCCCGCACCAGCGCGGTCGCGGCACCCGTCAACGCTCGCCCGGCGGTCGGCGCGGCGGCTGGACCACGGGCGGGCCGGGCCGGCCCAGGAGCCGCGGCGGCCGGCGGTCGCGGGTGCGCTCTTCCTCGCGGTCGCGGGGCTCGGCCCGGCCCTCGTCCGGTCGCGGCTGCGGGGCTCCGCTGTCCCCCGCCGCATCGGCGTCCGGCCATTCCGTGACCCGGCCTGGCGACGGCCAGGCGCTGTCGGCCGGCAGGCCGCGGCGCATCCGGCGCCGCCACTCCTCCTCGTCTACGCCGAGCAGCGAGTCCATCAGCACCGAGTCCGGCACGGCCGTCCGCACGGCGCCCCTGCACCGCCCGCCCGGCGCCGTGCCCGCCAGGAAGTACTCCGTCCGGACGGGCGGATAAGCCCAGCAACCCGGGTCGAGCACGGCGCCGGTCGCGTCGATGTAGCGGGTCTCGACGCTGGGCGGCGGCGTCCAGTCCGGCGCGGTCGCGCGCGGCAGGCGCCGCATCACCCGGCCCCACACCGGCGCGGCGAGCCGGCCGCCCGTCGCGCCCGGCACGATCGGCTGCGGCCGGTCCAGCCCGATCCACACGCCCGCGGCCAGCGAGGGCGTGACGCCGATGAACCAGACGTCCGTCGCGTCGTTCGTGGTTCCCGTCTTGCCCGCCGCGGGCCCGGCGAAGCCGGCAGCGCGGACCGCGGTCCCGGTGCCGCGGTCCACGACGTCGCGCATCATGTCGAGCACCAGGAACGCGGCGCCGGCATCGAGCGCCTGGTGGGCGCGGACCGGCGGCCGCCACAGCACGCGGCCCGCCCGGTCCTCGACACGCAGGACGAAGCGCGGCTCCACGCGCCGGCCGAGGCCGGCAAAGGCCGTGTACGCCGCGGTCATCTCGAGCAACGTCACGCCGCCCGCGCCGATCGCCGTCGAGGGGTACGGGGGGAGCGGGCCCTTCAGCCCGAGCCGCCGGGCGGTTTCGATGATCTCGCGGATGCCGAGCTCCAGTGCCAGGCGGACGGTGGCGATGTTCTTCGAGTGGACCAGCGCCTCCCGCATCGGGATCGGGCCGGAGTAGCTGTCGCCGAAGTTCCGCGGCGCCCAGGCCCGCCCGCCGGCCTGCACGAGGCGGAGCGGCGAGTCCTCCAGCACGTACGTCGGCGGGTAACCCTCCGCCGCCGCAGTCGCGTAGACGAACGGCTTGAACGCGCTGCCCGGCTGGCGCCACGCCTGCACCGCCCGGTCGAAGCGGGAGTCGCCGAAGTCGCGGCCGCCCACGAGCGCGAGCACGTCGCCCGTCGCGACATCCAGCACCACGACCGCGCCCTGGAGATAGCGCGTGGCGACCTGCACCGTGTCCGTGTCCGCCCCCTCCCGGCGCCCGCCGTAGCGGGGATGCCGGAAACGGCCGTAGCGTCCGGCTTCGATCGCGCCGAGCTGGCGCTCGAGCTCGGCCTCAGCGACGGCCTGCGCCCCACGGTCCAGGGTCGTGCGGATCCGCAACCCGCCGGTGTACACGGCCTCGCCGAACCGCTCCTCGACGATCTTCCGGACCTCCTCGACGAAGTACGGCGCCGGCGTCTCCTGGGCGCGCGCGCCGCGCGCGAGGCGCAAGCGCGCGTCCGCCGCTTCCTCCGCCTCCGCGACTCCGATGTAGCCCTGGGCGGCCATGCGGCGGAGCACCAGCCGCCGCCGCGCAAGCGCCGCCTCCCGGTTCGCTCGCGGGTTGAGGCGCGACGGTGCACGGACGATCCCGGCGAGCAGCGCCGCCTCTGCCAGGTCGAGCCCCGCCGCGGGTTTGCCGAAGTACTCCCGGGCCGCGGCTTCCACGCCCCACGCCCCGCTGCCGAAGTAGATCTGGTTGATGTAGAGCTCGAGGATCTCGTCCTTCTCGTAGGTCCGTTCGATGGCGCGCGCGACGTGGATCTCGCCGAGCTTCCGGCCGAGCGTGCGCTCCCGTGCCGGGAGCCGCTCGGGGAACAGGTTGCGCGCGAGCTGCATCGTGATGGTGCTGAACCCCTCCTCGATCCCGCCGGCCCTGAGGTTCGCCCAGGCCGCGCCCGCCGCGCGCGTCCAGTCCACGCCGTCGTGCTCGAAGAAGCGGCGGTCCTCGATGGCGACGAAGGCCAGAGGAACGTAGTCGGGCAGGGAATCCAGCGGCACGACCACGCGGCGCACGCGGAACAGCTTGATCAGCTCCTCGCCCTGCCGGTCGAGCACCACGGATGCTTCCGCGGGCACGTAGCCGCGGAGCAGCCGCACGTCGGGGCAGCCGCGCAGCCCGCAGGTCGTGTACAGCGTGAGCAGCAGGACACCCACCCCGGCGACCACCACCGTCAGGACTGCGAGGACCGCCCGGCCCGTGCGCCGCACGCGTCTTGCCCCGGTGCCGCTCATCCCGTGCGCGAGGGGCAAAGACGGGGCCAGGGCCGCCTGGAGCCCGGGGCCGGTTGCGCGGTCGCGGCCGATTGCGGCCGATCGCGCCGTCCAGCCGGCCGCGGCCGCGGTAGCGCGGCGCTCCGCGGCGCCCCCCGGCGGCCGGACAAGCGCCGGACGCCGTTCCCGCCCCGCCGGCCGGGCCAGGGTGAGACGCCGCTCCCACCCCGCCAGCCGCGGCCAGCGCCGGCGCGGAACCTCTCGCCGCGTGGGGCAGTAGAGGTGCTCCTGCTGGTTCCACACGCGTGCGGGGCCTGATCCGCCCCGCGCCGCGATGGTTCAAGGTTGAACCATCTCGGCCCACGCGCGTGCGGGGCCCCGTTGAGCGCGAGCACGGACTTTCTGGTCCCGGTCTCTGGGCCGATGCGCTAGCGGGGCTCCGCCCGGCCCCGACCCGGCCCGCCAGGCCATGGAGGGAACCGCCCGCGCGCGGCGTCCCCGCGCCGCGCGGCATCTTGCGCCCCGTGCACGGCGTCCTCCGCCGGCGCGCGGAATCGTCCGCCGGCACGCGCCTTGACGCGGGGCACGCGGCTTCACTCCAGGGCACGCGGCCACTCGCCGGCACGCGCCTTGACTCCGGGGCACGCGGCGGCTTACCATGAGTCGAACGACCGTTCGATCGAAAGGGGCGGCCATGAGCCGGTTCTCTGACAGCGAGCTCAAGAAAAAGGTCCAGGAGGGGTACATCCTCGAGTCGCCGGACGAGATGACCGAGGGCTACCGCAAGGCGCTCATCGTGCAGCTCACCGTGCAGGGCGACACCGAGCTCATGAGCGCGCCCGCGTACTGGATGGCCGCGCAGGACGCCCCGTCCACCAACACCCAGGTCTCCGCCGTGGCGATCATCCAGGACGAGCTGGCGCACGCGAACATCGCGTACCGGATCCTGGAGGACCTCGGGCTGGACAAGGAGCATCTCGTCTACGGCCGCGAGCCCCACGAGTTCAAGCACCCGTACGGATTCGATCAGCCCCTGGAGAGCTGGGCCGAGCTGGTCACGGCCAACGGCTTCTTCGACCGTGCCGGCATCACGCTGCTGGGCGACGTGTATCGGAACACGAGCTACGGCCCGCTCAAGCGCGCGCTGGTCAAAGTGGACCTCGAGGAGACGTTCCACCTGCGGCACGGCGAGGTGTGGATGCGGCGGCTGGCGCAGGCGGGCGGCGAGGCGAAGGAAAAGCTGCAGCGGGCGGTAGACTGGATGTTCCCGATGACGGTCGAGTGGTTCGGCCTGCCCGACAACCTGAAGCGCCACAGCGACCAGCTCGAGTACCGGCTCAAGGGCATGACGAACGACCAGCTCCGGCAGGCCTGGCTGTCCGCGACCGTGCCGCTGTGCGAGTCCATCGGCATCCGCGTGCCCGCGCACTACGACGAGCAGCGCGGCGAGTACGTGCTCGACTATCCGTTCCCCTGTGAATACGACCCCGACGAGAAGCGCTGGCTGTTCGACGAAGGCGAGATCACGTGGGAGCAGGTGTTCAAGCGGTGGAAGGCGCGCGGGCCGATGAACGAGCGGTACGTCGAGTCCGTGCGGCGCAGCCACGGGGATCTGAAGCGCTTGATGGAGGCGGCGTGAGCGACAGCGTCCCGCGCACGGAGGCGAGTGAGGCCGACCTCTGGGCCGCGCTCCGCGAGGTCCGCGACCCGGAGTTCCCCATCAGCGTCGTGGACCTCGGGCTGGTCTACGGACTCCGCCGCGATGGCGGGCTCGTCGAGGTGGATCTCACGTTCACGGCGACCGCCTGCCCCTGCATGGACTTCATCTGCGAGGATGTCCGGGCCCGGCTGCTGGAGGAGCCGGGCGTCGAGCGAGTCGAGATCCGGGTGGTGTGGGATCCGCCCTGGACGGCCGACCGCATGACGGAAGAGGGCCGCGCGGCGCTGCGCCGTTTCGGCGTCGCCGCTTGAGGGACGCGTTGGGAGAGGCGCCGATGGTCTACGAGGTGTTCGCGCGCAAGAGCCGGGGCGAGCCGCTCCGTCACATCGGCAACCTGAACGCTCCGGACGACGAGCTCGCTCGCGTCTACGCCTACAACACGTACGACGAGGAGAAGTGGTTCGACATGTGGGTCGTCCCGCGCGACCGCCTGCTCGAGGTCTTCAACCGCGGGGACGCGGGCGTGCCGGAGGCGGAGGCCGGCAAGGACGCACAGCGCGGCGCTGCCGCGGCCACGTCGGGGGCGTGAGATGAGCACGGTCGAAACGGCCCTGCCGGAAGCCGTCCGGAACGGCGTGCGTGACCTCGTGCTCGTGCTGGCGGACAGCAAGCGCTTGCTCGGGATGCGCTACGCCGAGTGGATGCTGGGCGCGCCCGAGCTCGAGGCCTCCATCGCGTGCTCGTCCATGGCGCAGGACGAGTGGGGCCACGCGCGGCTCCTCTACGCGCTGCTCCGCGACTTCGGCGAGGATGTCGGACACATCGAGCACGGGCGCGAGGCGGAGGACTACTGCAACATCGAGGCGCTGGACCGCGCGCCCGGGAGCTGGCCCGGCCTCGTCGCCCTCAATGCGCTCGTGGACACGGCGCTGACGACGCAGCTCGACGCGCTGCGCGGCTCGAGCTACGCGCCCCTCCGGCAGCGGGTCAGCAAGCTGCTCGAGGAGGAACGGTTCCATGGCGCCCACGCGGCCGCATGGATCAAGCGCATGGCGCGCAGCGGCCCGCACGCGCGCGAGGCGATGGCTGCGGCGCTGCAGGAGGTCCTGCCCTGCGTGCTGCGCTGGTTCGGCCCGGATTCGCCGCGCACGTCGCTGGCCGCGGCCGCGGTGGTGGACGCGGAGGGCGATGCGCTGCGCGCCCGCTTCCTGGAGCGCGTCACCCCGCTCTTCGGGGAGATCGGGCTCACCGGCGCGGTGGCCGCGCCCGACTTCGATGGCTTTGACGAGGCGCGCCGCCGCTGCTCCCGCACCGGCCCCGATGCGGAGACGCTGGCGCGCGTCCGCGGCGACAGGAACCGCGCCTTCCTGATGGATTGAGCGCCGTGGACCCGCGCGCCCGCGCCGACCGGACCGCCGCCGAGTTCGGCCTGCCGCCGCGTGCGACCTGCCCGTTCTGCAACGGCGACGACACCGAGCTGCACTCCCCCTTCGGCTCCGTGGCCTCCGTGGTGACCTACTGGTGCCACCGCTGCCACACGGCGTTCGAGCGGTTCAAGCGGGAGAAGCCGCCGCTCCGCCCCACCTAGACCCCGGCTGCTCGCGCCGCGTCGCCGCGGGCGTGTCAAGCTTTTCGGTGAGATCTCCGCTCCGCCTGCTCGAGCAGCCAGGCGATGGTCTCAGGCAACCCTTCATCGAGTGGCCGCGGCATCCAACCCAGCTCGCGCGTCGCCCGCGCGTGGGAGTGCAGCCACCGCCAGCCATCCGCCATCTCGACGCTCTCGCGGTTGACGGAGGAGCGGAACCGGAACACGCGCGCGAGCGCGTCCATCACGCTCGCGCCGAGGCGCAGGACGGTGGCGGGGAGCCGGAGCCGGGGCGGCCGGCGGCCGGCCATCGCGGCGGCGCGACGCGCGAACTCGTCCAGTCGCAGGTCCTCGCCGGAGAGGACGTACGTCGTCCCCGTGCGGCCGTACTCCGCCGCCAGCACGATCCCGGCGGCGACGTCGTCCACGTGCACGTAGGACCACCAGGCCGGGCGCATGGGCAGCGCGGGCACGCGCCCGCGGAGCAGGTCCAGGAGGAAGCGCGCGTTCGGGCCGCGGTCGCCCGGGCCGTACACGTTCGCCGGACACACGATCACGAGGGGCAGGCCGCGCCGCTGCGCGGCGACGGCCAGGCGGTGGGCTTCCGCCTTGGTGCGCTCGTAGACCGAGCGGTAGCGGTCGCCCGGGTGCCCCGTCGTCTCGTCGCCCGTCCCTTCCGGCACCGGGCCGAGCGCGGCCGTGGTCGAGATGTAGACCGCACGCGGCGTGCCGGCCTCCTCGACCGCGGCGAGGAAGGCGCGCGTGCCCTCGACGTTGGTCCGCTCGAGCGCGGCGCTGTCCACGACGCCGATGTCGTACGCGCCGGCCATGTGGATGGCCAGCGCGGCGCGATCGAGGCCCTGCGCGAGCAGCGACCGGTCCAGCAGGTCGCCGCGCAGGATCTCGGCACCGGCGCGCTCCAGGTCCACCGTGTCCGAGGACGCACGCACGAGGCAGCGCAGCCGGTAGCCCTGCTGGGCCAACTGGCGCGCGACCCGGCTGCCGATGAAGCCGGTCGCGCCGGTGAGGAACGCGACCGCGCCGCGCCCCCGGGGCGCGGGCGTGCCCTGCGCCTGCCCGCTCACGCCAGGCCTCCGCGGGCGCCGAACGCCCTGCTCGCGCCGGTGCTCACCCAGCCGGCTCCGCGGTCCAGCCGATGCGGACCGGCTCGCCGCCGGCGACCGCATCGGCTTCGGCAATGACGACATCGATCTCGCGCGTGCGCGCGAGGCGGTCCGGCCGGGCGCGGCCGCTCGGCGTCGCGAGGCCGAGGATGCGGACCACCCGCTCGGCGCCATCCGGGCCGCGCAGGCGGATGGGGCGACCCGGCCGCAGCGTCGCGCCCGCCGGGTCGCCCTCGACCAGGCGAAGGCGGAGCATGCGGCCACGGAGCGGGACCGGCACGACGTCGGAAACACGGAAGCGGGCGATGCCGCTGGTCGGTGCTGTGCTAGCCATCGTTCGAGTTCGCAAGGGGTTGGCCGGTGTGCCCGCGTCAGGCACCCGCCGGCAGGGTACAACGGTGTGGCCCGGCGCGTCAAACGTCAACGGGTGGTGCGCGCATTCTGTCCTTGACTTTTCACCCGCTGCAACGTAGCTTAGCGTCAAGTGTGACCCGATCCGCCGCCGGACGGGACAGCAGCGCGCGTGATTCGGTGAAAAGCCAGATCAGGGAGCCTGCGGACACACCGGCTCCCTTTTTGTTTCCCGATTGCGCTGGCCGCGTGCGCATGAAGACGCGGCGACAGTCAGAGGGTACGGGTCATCGCACCGTAGCCCCCGGACAAATCCAAACATCCCACAACAGGAGTCCAGCGATGGCTCGTACCAGAGGCACGGTCAAGTGGTTCTCGCAGGAGAAGGGCTACGGCTTCCTCACCGCCGAGAACGGCCCGGACGTCTTCGTCCACCACAGCGCGATCGAGGGCAGCGGCTTCAAGCTGCTCTACGAGGGCGAGGAGGTGGAGTTCGACGTCGTCCAGGAGGCAAAGGGGCCCAAGGCCCAGAATGTGGTACGCCTCAACCCGCCGGCGGAGGCGCCTCGCCGTCCGGCGCGCCGGGAGGCCGGCCCGGGTCGGCCCGGCGCCGGTCGGTTCGGAATGGGCAACCGCTACGAATCGCGGCTGTGAGGTCGCGGTAAGGCGCAAGTGAAACGCCCGCGGGCTTCTCGAAGCCCGCGGGCGTTTCACTTGCGCGCAGGGTCCGCGGCGATCGCTTGCCCCCCGCGCGCCGGCGCCCCACACTCCTCGATGGGAGACCCGCAGATGAGCAGAGGCTACAACAACGATCCCAGGCGGCTGGTGCGGATCCGTCGGCTGAAGCACGGCCCGCTGCCGCCCGCAGACCGGCGGCCGCCGCAAGTCCCCGGCAAGCCGCCGCGGTCGCCGGCGCCGCCGCCGGGCAAACGCCGCGGAGGGCCGGGCGGGGCTGCGGTCCCCGCGAGCGGGCCGCGCGCCACCCGCGGCGTCGTTTGATCACGGGCCACCGGGTCGCGAGCCGCCGGCCACGGTCGGAACCGGCGCGGTTTGCCACCGGCGGCGTCTCCTGATCACGGACCACCGGGGCCGCGCAGGGGATCGGCAGCGGGTGATCCGGCGCGCGCCGGAGCCCGCATACGCCGGGGCGCCGCGCGGCGTGCGAGCTCGTCGAGCAGCGCGAGCGCGTCCGCGTGCGCGATGTCCATCACCGCCGCCTCCCTCAGCCCGCCGCCCGCTGCCGTGTCCACCACCACGTTTGCCAGCCCGCGCCGCCGCTGGAACGGCGAGCTCGTCAGGTGCACCGTTTGGATGCGCCTGTCCGGCACCACCCATGTGATGCGGTTGAAGAGCCCGGCGCGGGTCACCACGAACCCGGGCACGAGTGCGTGGCCGAGGTTGCGGCAGTACGAGCGCGCCGCGAGCCAGGCGAGCGGCGGCACGGGCAGGAGCGGCAGCCACCACGGCTCGAGCGTGATCCCGAGGCCGAGTCCCGCGGCGCTGAGCACGGCCGCGTAGCGGATGAACGCGCGCCGCCGCGCGCGCGGATGCGCAGGCTGGAAGCGCAGCGAGTGGTAGTCCACGCCCCGCAGCACGGCCGCGACGAGGCGGGGCACATCCGCCGCTCGCGCGAGCGGTACGAACGCCTCGGCGCCGCCGCGCTGCCGCTCCTGCGGCCGGCCGCCGGCCGTCTCGATCTTCAGCGCGGCGAGCCTGAGCGGTCGCCGGATCCAGGACTCCTCCACGCGCACAGCCTGCACGCGCTCGAGCGGCACGACGGCTTCCCGCCGCGTGAGCAGGCCGTAGCGCTTGCGCAGCTCGGATGCTGTCAGCTCGAGCGTGAAGTCGTGATAGCCGACGAGCGCTCCGAGAATCGAGAGCAGCCAGCCGGCCAGCAGGAGGGCGAGCGCGGTGCCAGCCACGATGAGCACGATCGCGCCGCCGGACGCGTGGGAGAGGATCGCCTCCGGGTCGGGAATCGGGATCGGCGGATCCAGGACCAGTTCATCAAGGAACTCCAGCGCGCCGGCGAGGGCCGCCGCGACGAGCCCGGCCTCGCTGGCCGTTGCGCCTGCGATGAGCAGGTCGCGCCTGGACAGGTGCACGAGCTCCAGCACCGGCTGCTCGGTGCTGTCAGCGGCGCGGGCCGCCCCGCCCGCCCCGGCCGCGGCCTCGCCCGCAGCAGCGGCGGCTGCCCCGGCGGCGCGCCGGCCGGCCAGCAGGTCAGCGCGCAGCGCTTCCGCGCGCGCGCGGCTCAGCACGCGCAGCCGCGCCTCCGTCTCGCCGCTCCCCGCGGTCTCAACCCGCAGCTCGGCCACGCCGCACACGCGCTGGAGCGCGGTCTCGCGGACGTCGATGTTCTGGATGCGCGCCAGCGGGATGACGCGATGCCTGCGGCTGAGCAGCCCGGAATCGATGATCAGCTCATCGCGCTCGAGACGATAGCGGAACGCGACGAAGCGCGCGACGGACAGGAGGATGGCCGGGATCGAGAGCAGCCCGACGGTCCACGTCGCGATCCGGTCGAACTCGCCGCCACCCGCGGAGATTCCGCCGACCACCGCCGGCAGGATGAAACCACGCGCGATCGCCGCGGCTTCGAACAGCACGGAAAACACGTGCAGCCGGTGCGATTCAGACGGCATCATCGACGCCAACGACGGCGGCCAGCCGGTCCCGCAGCGCCTCGGCGTCGGCGGCATCGAGGCCGGGGATGTGGACCGCCGCGCCGCGAGTGCCGGCCGTGTAGACGACGACGGTCGCCAGGCCGAGCGCGCGCTCGAGGGGACCGCGGCGCGTGTCCACGTACTGGATGCGCGCGTGCGGGACGATGCTGATGGTGCGCCAGAGCACGCCGCGCCGGACGAGCAGGTCGGCGTCCCGGAGCCGGTACCCCCAGGACCGGTAGCGTGCACGCGGGTGCGACGCGGCCGCCGCGAGGCACAGCAGCGTCGCGACCAGGGTGCCGGCCGCGAGCGCCGGCGGAGAGTCCGGCAGCGCGAGCGTGGCGAAACCGAACAGCGCCGCCACGATGACCCATGGTGCACGCCACGCCTTCATGACCCGCGGGTCGAGCGGCTGGAGCACGGAGCTGTCGGGTGCGTTCCCGGGCTGCGCTGCGGGTCGATCCACCCCGTGCGGGTGCGCACTCTCCGGCATGCCCTCTCCAGGTGCCTGCACCGCGTCCTCCTCAGAACCGGGGGCCGAGGTCCACCTCGAGGCGCCATTGCCCGCGGGTGTTGGCGCCGACGCCGCCGATGATGGGTCCGAGAGGCGTCGCCCACAACAGCTCCAGCGCCGCGCCCAGCGCCCATTCGTCCGACTCGCGCAGAGCGTCGGCATCACCGGTCGCGGCGCCGGCTCGCAGCCGGAGCCGCCCGCTCGCCTGGAGCGGCAGGGGGTGGACGACGTCTGCGCCCGCGACCACGCGCAGCGTTCCGCGTTCTTCGCCCCAACGCATCCCGGGCACGAGCCACTCGTCGCCGAGAGCGGGCAACACGTCGGCCGGCGCGTCGCTGCTCGCCGCCGTCACGTCCGCCAGTGCCGCGAGTCGCCAGCGGCCGGGGGCAGCGTCGGCGGCGGCGCGGACGCGTGCGCGCCGGTAGGAGACCACGCCCACCCGTGCCTCGAGCTCCACCAGCGGCGCCGCGCCGGCCAGGCGATTGAGCGGGTCGATGCCCGCGATGCGCAGCAGCGGGCCGAACGATGCGCCGTCGGGCCCGCCATCCTGCCGCACGTGCTCGGCCGTCACGGTGGCGGCGAGCGCGATTGCCGGCTGCACCGCGAGCAGCTCCGCACCCACCCAGCCGCCGGTCCGCTGCACGTCCAGTTCGCCCCCCGGCACGCGCGCATCGTTCGACGCGTGGTGCGCGCCCGCGGTCCACGCGAGCGGCGCCGTCGCCAGCGGGTGCAGCCTCAGCGATGCAGCGGCCCAGCGCTCGAGCGACCCGAGTGAGCCGCCGAGCGCGAGCTCGAGCGGCGCGCCCGTGCCGGTCCGCGTGGTCGCCTGCACCCAGGCGCGGCCGCCGCGGTCGTTGTCGTAACCCGCCGCGGCGAGTAGCCGGGTCCGCTCCGCAGCCGTGACGCCCACCACGAGCTCGCCGTCGCGCGCCGTGGTCTCGCCCACCGTCGCGGGCTCCTCCGCCGCGCGCGGTTCGACCCGCGGCCAAACGCCGGTCACGAGCCCCGTCGCGTAGAGCCGGTCCACCGCGCGGAGCACGCGCGTCTCCGAGTACTCCGCGGGAGCCAGCGTGCGGAGCAAGCGCTGCGCGAGCGCGGCCACGGCCGTGTCCGTGCTCTCGATCCGGAGCGCGAGCAGAGAGTCGGGCGGCGGTGCGGGCGCGCGTTGCGCGGCACCGCCGAACGCCGGCAAGCGTCCTTCGGCATCCCTCAGCGCCGCCTCGTAGCCGGCGCGCATCAGTGGCGTGGGGTCGCGGGGGAAGAGCGCCTCGCTGATCCCCGGCGCGATGTCGGGCAGCACGAGCACGTCCGGCTCCGCGGGCGGCGCCCTGCGCAGCAGCAGGCGCAGGGCGCGGGCAGCGACATCGAGCGGGAAGCGCTCGACCAGCTCAGCCCGTGGCCGGACCACGTCCGATGCGACGACGAACGCGGCGCCCTCCGTGCGAGCGACGCCCACCGGCAGGTTGTCCGCGATGCCGCCGTCCACGAGCAGCGTGTCTCCGAGCCGGACCGGAGCGAAGAACCCGGGCACGGCCATGCTGGCCCGGACCGCGCGCGCGAGATCGCCGCGCGCGAGCACGACGGTCGCTCCCGCGCGCAGGTCCGCCGCCACCGCGCGGAAGCGCCGGGGCAGGCGGTCGAAGTCCCCGCCGCTGCGGGCGCCGGCATCGAAGAGCAGGCGGACCAGCGTGCGGTTGATGCGCCAGTCCGCGACGAGGCCAGCCGGCCGCTCGGCATCGGGCGCAATGTCCAGCGCCGGGTAGCGCAGCTCTCGCCGTGGCCCCACCGGCCGCGGCGCGTGCGTGAACATCTCTGCCCAGTCCTGCGCCATCACGATGCGGCCGATCGCATCCGGCGACTCGCCGGCGGCGTAGAGCGAGCCGATGATCGCGCCCATGCTCGTGCCGACGACGAGCTCGGGCGCGTACCCCAGTTGCTCGAGGCCGGCGAGCACACCGGCGTGAGCGAGTCCACGCGCGCCGCCACCGCCGAGCACCACTGCCTGCTGTGCGCTCGCGCTGCTCGCGAGGAGGATGAGCGGGCAGGCGAGCGCGATGCCCTTCACATAAAGCCCTTGACAGCGGCCGCGGATTTCATTCATTCTCTATTTGCCGTCGAAGTACACATCAACATCTCACAGGAGGGCGAGGATGCCCGCAAAGAGAAGTGGTGCGAAGAAGACGGCGAAGAAGGCAGTGAAGAAGGCAGTACGGAAGTCGGCAGCCAAGAAGACTGCCAAGAAGTCCGCGAGGAAGTCCGCGAGGAAGTCCGCCAAGAAGTCCGTGAAGAAAGCGGCCAAGAAGTCCACTCGCAGGAGGTAGTCACCGCAGTACCCTATACGCAGCGGCGGCGCAGACGCGCCGCCGCTGCGTGCATTGGCGGCCGCGCACGCGCCGTGCGAGAAGGAAGGGTGGGGCACCTTCCGCGCCGGGCGCTGGCGCGGCTCCTTTCATGCAGCAGCGTCGGATGGTAAGATGCCGGCCCGGCTCCCCATCGGCAATCGTTTCCCGGACGGAGGAGACGATGGCAGGATTCCAGTGTGTCAGGTGCGGCGAGGGCAATCCGCGACTCGAGCGGCCGCCGTTGCGGACCGAGCTGGGTGAGCGCATCCACCGCGAGATCTGTCAGCGCTGCTGGGACCAGTGGCTGCGGTACCAGACCGCCCTGATCAACCACTACGGGCTGGACGTGCGCGAGCGCCAGGCCCGGGAGTTCCTGACGGCGAACATGGAGGCGTTCCTCTTCCGCTCGGGCAGCCCGGAGCAGATCGACACTTCGCAACAGGGCACGGTGAGCTGGTAGCCGGGCGCAACCGGCCACCCGGCCACGGCGACAACCCCGACCCGACCGTCTCCATGAGCGAGTCCCCTCTCACGCCGACCCTCACGCGGCCCGGCGGCGTGTCGTCCACCGCGCCGTCGGGCCTCTTCGAGTACGAAGCCCTGGCGCGCACGCGGCTGCTGGCCGCCGTGTCCGGCGAGCGCGCCGGCGGCGCGGATGACGGAGTCACCGTGCACGCCAATCACAGCCGGCGGCACGCGCCTCGTCGCATCGCATGCTCGCGTTCCTGATCTTCCTCGGCGTGCTGGCGGCGACCAACGTGGCGGCGGCATGGCAGCTCCGCGCCATCTTTCCCCGCCGTCGCGCCACGCTCTCGGCGACGCTGGTGGTCGGCAACCTGATGCTCGCGGCGCTGCCCTTCGCGTTCCTCCAGGGCCGGGACGGCGTCTTCACCTGGGCCCGCCCGATCCTCGGCCCGCCGTTCCTGCTCTGGCAGGTCTTTGCACTCGGGTACTCCGCATTCAGCCTGCTCGGCGTCCTGGTCTGGCTGCCGCTCCGCCGCCGGCGTTTCGCCGGGCCCTGGCCGGCGTTCTGGCGCCGGCCCACGCTCGCCGCCACGGGCCTGTTCGCGGCGCTCGCGATCGCCGGCACCTACGGCGCGCTGGTGCCGCTCGAGGTCAGGACGGTCGAGGTGGCCCTTCCCGACCTCCCGCCCGCGCTCGACGGCTACCGCATCGCGCTGCTCTCCGATCTGCACGTCGGGCTCTTCACCCGCGAATCCCGGCTCCGCGCCATCGTCGAGCGTGTCAACCACGCTGCGCCGGACATGGTCGTCATCGCTGGAGACCTGGTGGATGACGAGCCCCGCTATGTCGGGAAGCTGGCGCGGGGACTCCGCGGCTTCGAGGCGCCCGACGGCGCGTACGCCGTGCTCGGCAACCACGAGATCTACGCGGGCGCCGTGTTCGAGCTGGTCGAGCGCCGCGAGGAGCTGCCGTTCCGCCTGCTGATCAACGAGGCCGCGCGCGTCGAGCGGCCGGGTGGGAGCATCGCGCTGCTCGGGCTGGGCGAGCCCGCGGCGCGCGAGGCCTTCGGGCAGGGAACGGAGGCGCGCGCGGAATTCGCGCCGGACTGGACGGCCGCCCTCCTCGGTGCGCGGCCCGGCGACTTCCTGATCGCGGCGGCGCACCAGCCCGTCGTTTTCCGGGAAGCGCGGCGCCGCGGCATTCCCCTCGCGCTCGCCGGCCACAGCCACGGCGGTCAGTTCGGCAGCCGCCGGCTCGGCTGGTGCCTCGCCGCGCTGCTCCTGCGCTGGCACATGGGGCTGTACCGGAACGGCGGGAGCGCGCTGTACGTCACCACCGGCGCGGGGTTCTGGGTGCTCCCCGTGCGCCTGGGCGTGGTCCCGGAGATCGCGGTGCTCGTGCTACGGTCCGCGGGCATGGAAAGCGCCGGCCGCTGACGCCGCGTTCCGCCCTCGCCTCACTCGTATCGCAGCGACTCGACCGGATCCACTGCGGCGGCCCGGCGCGCCGGGAACACGCCCGCGGCCAGGCCGATGGCCGTGAGGGTGAGGACCGTGCCGAGCGCGACCGGCCAGGAGAGCTTCGGGTTCGCGAGGTACTCCATCGCCTCGTTCGATGCGGGCAAGCCGTCCACGACGAGCACGACGGCCGCAGCCACGGCGAGCCCGGCGAGCCCGCCCGTCAGCGCGAGCAGCAGCGCCTCGAACACGAACTGGGCCACGATGTGCCGCCGCCGCGCACCCAGCGCCCGCTTGACCCCGATCTCCCTCGTCCGCTCCCGGACTGCCACGTACATGATGTTGGCGACGCCGACGCCCGCCACGACCAGCGTGAGGCCGCCCACGACGCCCAGGAAGATCTGGATGCCGAGCATGATGCGCCGCGTCAGCTTCTCCTCCTCGATCAGGTCCCAGATGCTGAGCGCGCGCTCGTCTGCGGGGTCGAACCGGTAGCGGCGGCCGAGCACCCGGTAGATCTCCGCCTTCACCTGCTCCGCCGACTGCACATCCCGCGGCCGGACCAGCAGGTGGTTCACGTAGCGCGGGCCGTAGATCGCGCGGAACGTGGAGGCCGGGATGATCGCCCGGTCGGCGTCCGGGCCGTTGTTCATGCTGCTCTGGAGCTTGCGCTGCATGACGCCTACGACCGTGAACGGCAGGTCGTCGATCAGCACCGTCTGGCCGACCGGCGGAGTATCACCGAAGAGCCGCTTCGCGATCGAGTCCCCCAGGAACACGACCCGCCGGCGTTCCTCCAGGTCTCGCTCGTTGAGGAAGCGGCCGCCCGCGACGGGGAACATGCGCCGCATCAGCTCGAACGACGGGTACCCGCCCTCCATGTACGTCGTCGTCGAGACATCGCCCGCACGCAGCCGCGTGCCGCCGCGGCCGTACGACGGGCTGACCAGCTCCACGCCGGGGATGGTGCGCCGCAGCAGCTCGCCATCCTGTTCGGTCAGCCGGATGCGCCGGCCGCTCGGCAGCCCCTCGTAGATCCGGCTGGTCTCGCCGCCGTAGATCATGAACATGCGGTCGTACGCGTTGAGCAGGCCGTTGACCACGCTCGTGCGCAGCCCCTCGCCGAACGAGAGCAGCAGAACGATCGCGATCGTGCCCCACGTGATGGAGAACACGGTCAGGAACGCACGGAGCTTCTGCGTCTTCAGGTCGCCGTAGAACTCCTGGAGCAGGATCTTCCACATCGCCGGCTCTCAGACGCCGTAGCGGAGGCACTCGACGGGATCCAGCGCAGCGGCCCTGCGCGCGGGCAGCAGCCCCGCGGCGAGCGCGACCAGGGCGAGCAGCCCCAGGGTCGCGCCGAGCACGACCGGCGAAATCGCCGGCGTGCCGACCGCCTCCTGGATCGGCAGCAGCCGCGCGATGCGGATCAGCGTCGCGGAGAGCAGGAAGCCCAGCACGGCGCCTGCGGCCACGATCAGCAGCGCTTCCACGAGGAACTGGAGGAGGATGTCGCGGCGCCGCGCGCCCAGCGAGCGCTTCACGCCGATCTCCCGCGTCCGCTCCCGCACGACGACGAACATGATGTTCGCCACGCCGATCCCGCCCACCGTCAGGGTGAAGCTGCCCACCACACCCAGGAACAGGTTGAAGCCGAGGAACAGGTAGTGGAACAGCCGCATCATCTCGTTCGTGTCCCACACGCCGAGCGCGTCCCTGTCGGCCGGGTCGAAGCGGTGGCGGCGGCCGAGCAACTCGTAGATCCGCCGCTCGATGGCGGGCCCGTCCTCCGGGTTCGCCGGCCGGTACACCAGATTGGCGATGTACCGCTCGCCGAACAGGGCGCGGTAGGTGCTCGCCGGGATGAACAGCCGGTCCTGGTCCCTCGAGCGGTACGAGGAGCTCTGCGTCTTGTGCTGCATCACGCCCACCACCGTGAACGGCACATCGCCCACGAAGACCTGCTCGCCGACCGCCTCGCCATCGCCGAAGAGCAGCTTCTTCAGCTCGTCCCCGAGGACCGCGACGCGCCGCCGGCCCTGCACGTCCAGCTCGTTCAGGAACCGGCCGCCCGGCTCCGGCAGGATGTTGCGCAGGTCCCCGTAGACGGGCAGCACGCCGGTGATGTAGGGGTTCGCGATGGTGGTGCCGCGGCGGACCGGCCGCACGTAGCCGCCGTACTCCGGGCTGATCCCCTCGATGCCCGGGACCTCCCGCGCGATCAGCGCCGCATCCTCCTCGCGCAGGCGGATCAGGCGCCCATCCCCGAAGCCCTGGTAGGCGCGCGTGGTGCGGCCGCCGAAGACGAGGACGATCCCGTCCCCCATGCCGCGCGCGTTGCGCTTCATCTGCTCCGCCAGGCCGACGCCGAACGCGAGCAGCACGACCACCGCGACCGTGCCCCAGGTGATGCCCAGCACGGTGAGCGCGGTCCGCATCTTCTGCGCGCGGATGTCGTCCAGGAATTGGCGGAACAGGTGGAAGGTGCGCATGACGCCCATCCCCGGATGCGAGGACGACGAGTACGTGCGGCCTCACCCCGTGCTCGTACTCGTACTCGTACTCGTACTCGTACTCGTAAACGTGCTCGTACTCGTAAACGTCCTCAGATCCGCCTTGCCGGCTTCTCCAGCACCCGCTCCCCTTCCCGCAGCCCCGAGACGACCTCGATGTTGATGGCATCGCTGAGGCCGGTCTCGATCACGCGGCGCTCGGTCTGGCCCGGCCCGAGCTCCACGGTCACCCAGGCGGTATCGCCCGAGAACGTCACCACGCGTTCCGGGATCACGAGCACGTCCTCCCGCTTCTCGATATTGATGTACGCGTTGGCGGAGTACCCGGCGCGCAGGATCGTGCCGTCCGTCTCCTCGAGCGTGATCTCGACGGGGAAGACGGTCGAGTTGTCCTGATTCCGCGCCTTGAGCGCAATGCGGGACAGCACGCCCTCGATGCGGGCGTCCGGGGCGGCGCCCACCCGGATCTCCGCGCGCATCCCCTCGCGCAGCCGGCCGACGTCGATCTCGTCCACGGTGCCGCGGAACACCAGCCGGCTCATGTCCGCCATGGTGAGCAGGACGGTGCCTTCCTGGTACGTGCTGAGCGGCACCACCGGATCGCCGACCTCGACCATCTCCTCGAGGATGTAGCCGTCGATGGGTGCGGTGACGACGGACTCGATGCGGCCGTCCGCGATCGTGACGCGCCCCTGCTCGAGCAGGGCGAGCCGTTCGCGGGCGACCTGCTCCTGGAGCGCCGCCTCGGCATGGCGGCGCTCCGCGGCCTCGAAGTCGGCCTCGGAGACCAGCCCCTGTGCGTGCAGGGCGCGCTGCCGCGCGAGCTCCCTGGCCGCGTTCGCCACCTCGATGCCGCGCAACTCGAGCTGGCGCCGCGCTTCGACCAGCTCCAACGGCGTGGGGTCCGGCCGGATCTCGAGCAGCGGCGCGCCGGCGCGGACGAATTCGCCGGCTTCGGCGAAGCGCCGCCGGACGACGCCCGAGACCTTGGACTTCACGCTGACCTCGATCTCCGGCTCGATCGTTCCGACGGCGAGCGCGCGATCCACGATGTGGGCTCGCGTCACGGCCACTGCCGGCGCGGCGTCCTCGCCCCCGGGGTCGTCGGCCGGGAGGAAGGAGGCGGCGCCTGCCACGGCGGCGACCCCGACGCCGCCCAGGATGAGCTTGGTGCGTCCCTTCATGGCCGTGCTCCGATCAGCAAGATGGCACGCGCGGGGCGATCCCGCGGGCCTGGGCCCGAATGGGGGTGAACGGCACGCCGGCACTACGATCCCGCCGGGCGCACGGTTTCAGCGTGCACGCCTCTTGCACCTCGCCGTCACGCATGAGCCGGTGCAGGAGGTGGATCCCGCTCGCCGCGGCGTTGTGCGTCGCGGCCTGCGGCGAGGAGGAGGCGCCGTCTGCGGCGCCGGGCGGCGCGACGTTCCGGGCCGCCGTGGATGCGGTCCTGCCCTCCGTTGTCTATATCCAGGTCGAAACCGCCGCGCCACTGTCCGGCATGCTGCCGCCGCTCGTGCCCGGCATGCCGCTCCCGGACCAGACGCCCGGGCCTCCCCGGCTCGGCGCCGGCTCCGGCGTGATCCTGGACCGCGAGGGCTACATCCTGACGTCCGACCACGTGGTCGAGAACGCGGACCACGTCACGGTCACACTGCACGATCGCCGCGAGTTCGAGGCGCGCGTCGTCGCACGCGACCCGAGCACGGACGTGGCGGTGCTGAAGATCGAGCCAGGAGACTATCCACCGGCACGGCTGGGCGATTCGGACGCGCTGCGCCTCGGCGACTGGGTGCTCGCGCTCGGCAGCCCGCTCGGCCTCCAGTTCAGCGTCTCGGCCGGCGTGGTCAGCGCGAAGGGGCGCTCCATCGGGATCCTGGGCCCGGGCGCGGACGGCGCCTCGCAGGCGGCGCCCCTCGAGCACTTCATCCAGACGGACGCCGCCATGAACCCCGGCAACTCGGGCGGGCCGCTGGTGGACCTCGAGGGCAACGTCGTCGGCATCAACACCGCGATCGCGACGCCGACCGGCTACTACTTCGGGTACGGCTTCGCCGTCCCGATCAACCTGGCGCGGCGCGTGGCCGACCAATTGATCCGGCAGGGCTTCGTCAGCCGCGCCTATCTCGGCGTCATGCTGGACGACGTGGAAACGGCCGATGCACGCGTCTACGGCCTCGACTCGACCGAAGGCGCGGAGGTCGTCCACGTCGAGCCGGGCGGCCCCGCGGACCGCGCCGGCGTCGAGCTCGGCGACGTGGTGGTGGGCGTAGGCGACCGCAAGGTCGAGACTGTGAGCGACCTGCAGGCCGCGCTCGCGGAGCTGGCGCCGGGCGCGATCGCGCTGCTGCAGGTCCAGCGCTACGGCGCCCGCCAGCGGATCCCCGTCGAGCTCGGCGCGGTCCGGTCCGGCGTGCGGCCGCAGCCGAGCCCGGCCCAGACCGGGGCGGGGGGCGTCGGTTTCTCGGTTGCGCAGCAGGGTGGCCGCCTGGTCGTCGCGGCCGTGCGGCCGTTCTCGCCCGCCGCGCGCGCGGGCATCCGGCCCGGCCAGGCCATCCTCGAGGTGAACCGGCGGGAGGTCGTGACCGTGGAGGAGTTCGCGTCCGCCGTGCGCCGCAGCCGTGACGGCGTGCTCTCGCTGATCGTGGCCGAGCCCGATCTGGGCCGGAGGATCATCAACTTCGAGACCCGGCCCTGACGCGCCCGGCTCCCTCCGAGCGCGACGACGCCGGAACCACGCCGACCCGGGCCATCGCACCCCATCGGCGGGGGCGCAGGCCGCGGGGCTCCCCCGGATTGCCGCCGCCCTCGCGCGCGCCTAGCTTGGATCGAACCGCGTGCGGCGGCTCGCCTGGCGGCCGTCGCGGGCATCGCGCTACAGCGGTCCGTGCCGATCATGCAAGTGAAGCTCGCCGTCCTGGCCGACTACGCGAACGTGACTGCCGAGGGGAAGCTCAACATCCTCGGCATCTTCGACCGCATCAACGTGTCCGGCCTGCCTGCCGTGCACCCCCAGATGCAGTTCGTCATCCGGCTCGAGGCGCACCCCGCGGAAAAGGATCGCGTCCACTCCATCGAGGTTCGCCTGCACGACCCGGACGGCGAGACCATTTTCGAGCTGAAGGGCGAGATGCTGCCACGCGGCGGCGCACCCGGCCAGACCATCGCGGCCAACCAGATCATCACCATCAACAACCTCTCGTTGAGCAAGACCGGCGAGCACAGTTTCGTCGTCTTCGTCGACAACGACCTGAAAACGGAGGTTCCGCTGCAGGTCGTCGAGGTGCCGAAGCTCGCGCCGCCCCCGGACCAGGCGCCCACCCACTGACCGGGGCGCCCGAGCCCCCGCCCGTTGCCAGCCGGCGCCGGTGGCGCCATCTTTGTCAGACCCCCCGGATCCTCCCTGCGGTGTGCCCGTGCGTCATCCCTTGCAGGTCCAGGAGCCACTCAGCCAGGCCAAGCAGGCGATCGAGGCCGCGCGGGACGGGGCGGCGGGCCTCGGCGGCCTGGTCTCGGCGCCGGACATCCTGCTGGCGCTCGCCATTCTCGGAGCGACCCATTACCTGATTCGCGCCATCGCGTCGGTGGCGCGGGCACTGGCGCGCCGCATGCCGCGCCACGGCATCGCCTTGCTCCAGCTCGTTCCGCTCATCCGCATCTTCCTCTGGCTCGGCAGCGTCTACCTCATCGTCGGGATCATCAGCCCCTCGGGCGAGGGGCTGATCGCGCTCGCGGCGACGGCGGGCATCGCCATCGGCTTCGCCGCCCAGGATGTGCTGAAGAACGTGTTCGGGGGCATCATGATCGTGACGGGCCGGCCGTTTCGGGTGGGCGACCTGGTCGACATCGGGCCCTACCACGGCGAGGTGGTGGGCATCGGATTGGGCGCGACCCGCATCCGCACGAGCGACGACTCGATCGTCGTCGTCCCAAACTCGGAGGTGGTGAGGCGGGCCGTCGGCAACGCGAGCGCCGGCGGGCCGCACTGCATGGTCACCATCGACCTCTTCCTCCCGGCCCACAGCGACACGACGAGGGCTAGGGAGATCTGCCACGAAGCGGCGGCGACGTCGCCTTACCTGTACAGCCGGAAGCCGATCACGATCTGGTTCCAGGAGGACTTCCGGGAGACGTTCCTGACCCGGGCCCGCATCCGGGCGTACGTCCACGATCACCGCTACGAGAGTGCGTTCGCGAGCGACGTGGCCGAGCGCGCGAAACGCGCGCTGCTCGAGTCGGGGTTGCTCCCCGCCCCAGCCCCGTTCCCCACGGCCGACGAGCCGCGCTCCCCTGACCTGGCGATCCCGTGACGGTCATTGCCACGCCTGCCACCGGTGACGCGAGCATCCTCGAGCTCGCGGAGCGCTTCCGCGCCGACCTGCCCGCCGCGGTTCGGCCGGCGCTAGAGCAGGCGCTGGAGGCGCACGCGGCGGCCCTCGCCGCGGAGATCCAGGCGTTCGGCCGCGCGGCCGCGGCGATCGTCTCGCCACTCGCCCTGCGAGGGACCGAGGAGGCGCCGCCCACGGGCGCCGCCCTGCTGCGCCGGATCCGCCAGATCGACGAGGCGCGCCTCGCCATCGGCGAGCACGCGCTCGCGTTCGTCCGGTCCGACGCGCGCCGCACCGCCGCCGCCGATGCAGAGCGCGTGATCACCACCGCGCTCGCAGGGGGCGAAACCGTCGGCGCGGGCTTCACGCCGCTGCTGCGCGTGCCGCAGGAGGAGCCGCGCTTCTACCCGCAGCGCGGTGACTCCCGGGGCGTGCGCTGGCTCAAGGCCGTGAAGCGCTTGTTCCGGCCGCTGCGCCGCCACCCCATGCGGTCCGTGCCCGCCGCCGCGCTCGCCCGCTTCCATGCCACCGCATCGCTCACCGAACGGCTCGTCCCCGTCTTCGGCGGAGTGCGGTGCCTGCACGCGGCCGCGCTCCGCGCCGCCGCGCACCAGCTCTACATGGCGGTCGAGGGCCTGGACGGGTTGAGGCGTGCCACGCTCGATGGGGCGCCCCCGCAGGACGTGGCCGTCGCAGCCGCGGCGTTGCGCGACGCACTCCTGGATGCCGGCCGTGATGAGGCGCAGCGCCTGCGCCGCCTCGGCGATCAGGCGCGCCACATGATGGACGCCGCTCTGGACGACCTCATCGCCGCGTTCGAGGCAGACATCGTTCGCATCGGCACCCTGGAGCTGCTGCCCAGGGCCGTGTCCGACGCGCGGCGCCATCGGCTGCTGGCCCGCGCCGCCGAGCGCGGCCGCCGGCTCGCCCAGGCGTGGGAACGATACGACGCCGCCGTCGGCGCCACGCTGGAGGCACGGGCCACGCTGACGCGGATCGGCGCGCTCGCCGCGCTCGCCGCGGGACGCGCCGCTGCCGGGATCCGCGCCGCGATCGAGGACCAGCTCCTCGAGCCGACCACTTCGCTCGCTCGCGGGCTCGCGACCGCGCGGGCCGCCTGCGCCGAGGTGCTCTCCGCCGGACCCGGGGGCGACAGCTCGATGACCGCCGCGCGCGACCAGGTCGAGAGCCTCTTCGCCCGGCACCGCACCCTCCTCGAAGGGGCCACGCCCGTCTGGGCCGATCTCGACAGCCCGCTGGACATTCTCCTCGCGGAGCTGGCACGGCTCCCGGCCGGCGCCCCCGAATCCGTGCGCATCCTGACCTCGATTCCCGCGGCGGCGTCCTGGGAGCCGCCACGGCTGAGGCGCTACCGGTTGCGCCCCCGGCAGCTCGCACGCATCCACGTCGACGGCCGTCTCGGCCGCGCCGCCATCGAGCGCATCCGTGCGGTCCAGCCCGACCTCGAGGGCATCCGCACCGACCTCCGCAACGCCCGCAAGGCCGTGGTCTTCCACTTCGCCGCCGCGGCAGCGCTCCCCGCCAACGGCGACGAGGATGAGAACCTCGCCCGCCTCACCCCGCCCGAGCACATCATCGGCGTGCTCGACCGCGCCGCGCAGCAGATCGAGGAGCTCGGCCGCAACGCGAGCGCCATCGAGGACGCCCTTGCCGCATACCTGCTCCGCGAGGGCGGGACCACCACGCGGCGCCTGTTCACGACCGTCATGTCCGGACCCGGCGCCATGCGCGTCGACCTGTACCGCGAGCGGCTCCTCCGCCTGCGTGGACAGGTCCGCCGCGCCGTGCGCGGCGCGGGGGCGGCCGGCGCCGCGGCGGGAGCACGGCTCCGCCGCGCCGCGCTCGCGCTCTGGCGCGCACGCCGCGATGTCCGCGAGAGGATGGGGCTCGAAGCCAACCACAGGGAGGCCGCCTCCGCCGACCTCGCGCTCCTCGAGGAGCGGACCCTGGCCGGCCTGCCCGATGGCTACCATCAGATCTTCACGCTCGAGCCGATCGATTCCGACGAGTTCCTCGTCGGCCGCGAAGCCGACCTGCAGACCATCGCGGCAGCAGCCCGGCGCTTCGACGCCGGCCAGCCGACCGCGGTCGCGGTGCTCGGTGAGAAGGGCAGCGGCAAGACCTCGCTCGTCCGCGCGGCCGTCCGGCGCGTGCTGCCCGGCCGGCCCCTCCACTCGCTCGAACTGCACCGGCTCGTCACCCGGACCGATGACCTGCTCGCGGTCTTGCGGGACGCGTTCGGCCGGCACGATGTGGGGAGTCTGGCGGAGCTCGCCGAGCTGCTCCGCCACGGCCCCCCGCAGGTCGCGATCATCGAGGATGCGCACCGGCTCTTCCACCGCCGCGTCGGCGGCTTCGACGCGCTCCGCGCATTCCTCGCCTTCGCCGCGGACACCAAGCCGAACGTGCTCTGGATCGCCACCATGGACCAGTACGCCTGGGCGTACCTGGATCAGGTGGTCGGCATCGGCAGGTACTTCGAGCTCCAGATCCGCACCACCAACCTCCCACCCGCGGTCATCGAGCAGGCGATCCTCGCACGCCACGAGGTCAGCGGCTACGCGCTCCGGTTCGAGCCAGGCGAGCGGCTCGTGCATTCCCGCCGGTTCGGCGCGCTCACCAACGAGAGCGCGCGGCAGGCCGAGGCCCGCCGCGCCTTCCTCGCGGACCTCACGCGCGTCGCGGAAGGAAACGTCTTCGTGGCGCTGTTCACCTGGCTCCGCTCGATTGCCGCCGTCGAGGGCCGTACGCTCGTCCTCCGCGGCCCGCGCGCCATCGAGACGAGCTTCCTCCAGGACTTCCCGCTCGACGCGCTGCACACGGCCGCCGCCGTCATCCTGCACGACGGCCTCGGAGTCGAGGAGCACGCCGCCTGCTTCCAGCTCTCGCCCGAGCAAAGCCGCCTCGTCCTCGCCGGCATGGCCGACGCCCGGCTCCTCTTCCGCGCCGACGACGGAACCTACAGAATCAATAAGGTACTATACCGCCCGTTCGTGCGGCTCCTCCGGGACCGCAACCTGTTCTGAACGCTGCACCGGGCGCCGCGCGGCCGCGCCGCACCGGCACGGCCCCGGCGCAGAGGACGCTGCCATGAGCCATGCCGAACGCCCGCACGACGCGGGCATGCACGGGGCCGGACGCCGTGGCACCCGCCGCGCCGCCGTGCTTGCCGCCGTGCTCGCCGTCTGCCTCGCCGCTGCCGCCGTCCTGGCTGCGGCGTGCGCCCGTGGCGAGCCCGCGACCGGCTACGAGGTCATCGCCCGCTTCCCGCACGACACGTCCGCCTACACACAGGGCCTCCTCTACCACGACGGCGTGCTCTACGAGAGCACCGGTCGCTACGGGCTCTCGGAGCTGCGCCGCGTCGAGGTCGAGACCGGCCGCGTCCTCCAGCGCGTGCGCCTCGCGCCCGAGCGCTTCGGCGAGGGCCTCGCGCTGCTCGACGGGCGCCTGTTCCAGCTCACCTGGGAATCCGGCGTGGGCTACGTCTACGACCTCGAAACGTTCGCGCTACTCGATTCCTTCCACTATTCGGGCGAGGGCTGGGGCCTCACGACGGACGGGAAATCGCTCATCATGAGCGACGGCTCCGACACGCTCCGCTTCCTCGACCCCCACACGTTCCAGACCGTGCGCACCCTCGCCATCCACGATAACGGCTCGCCCCTCGAGGACATCAACGAGCTCGAGTACGTGGGCGGCGTGATCTACGCCAACGTCTATCGCACCGATTGGATCGTGCGGATCGACCCCGAGTCCGGGCGCGTCCTGGGCTGGACCAACATGCGCGGCCTGCTGCCCGAACGCGAACGGACGCCCAACACCGACGTGCTCAACGGGATCGCCTACGACTCGGCGGGGGACCGGCTGTTCGTGACGGGGAAGCTGTGGCCCACGCTCTTCCACGTGCGGCTCACCAGCGAGGCGACACCGTAGGGGCGGCGGACGCCCGACGCAGCCCTTGCGGCTGCTGCGCGTCCGCGTCGCCCCGACGATCCGCGCCGCGTCGCTGGGTGCCGGGGCCTGACGCGGCCCTAGCGGCTGCTTTGCGTCCGCGTCGCCCCGTCCAGCTCCTCGATCGTCCGCGTGGACGGCTTCCGTTCCCGCTGCAGCCGTGCCGCGGCCCGCTCCGCCTCCCGCCACGCGCGCAGGATGTTCCCGCCCGCCAGCTTCGCGAGATCCTCCTCACTCCAGCCCCGCCGCGCCAGCTCCGCGAACAGGGCCGGGTACGTGGACACGTCCTCCAGCCCCTGCACGACCGACGTGATCCCGTCGAAGTCGCCACCGATCCCCACGTGATCCACGCCCGCGACCTGCCGCACGTGCTCGATGTGGCGGATCACGTCATCCATCGTCGCTCGCGGCTCCGACCCCTTCCGCTGCTCCCGCGGCAGGCTCGACCACCGCGCCACATCGGCGTTCACGAACGACGGCACGAACGTCACCATCACCACCCCGCCGTTCTCCGGCAGCCGCCTGAGCACGTCGTCCGGCACGTTGCGCGGGTGGTCCGTCACCGCGCGCGCCGACGAGTGGGAGAAGATCACCGGCGCCTCCGACACGTCCAGCGCATCGTGCATCGTCTCGGGCGAGGTGTGCGAGAGGTCCACCAGCATGCCCAGCCGGTTCATCTCCCGCACCACCTCCTTCCCGAACTCGCTCAGGCCGCCCAGCCGCGGCGGCTCGCAGCACGAGTCCGCCCAGTCGATGTTCGCCGAGTGCGTCAGCGTCATGTAGCGCACGCCCAGGTCGTAGTACGCGCGCAGCGCGCCCAGCGAGTTCTCGATCGCGTGCCCGCCTTCCATCCCCAGCACGGACGCGATCTTGCCGCTCCCGAAGATCCGCTCCACGTCCGACACGCTGTACGCCTGCTCGAACACGTCCGGATAGCGCCGGATCATCTGCCGCGCGATGTCGATCTGCTCGAGCTGCACCCGCGCCGCGCCCTCGCGCGTCGCCTCGAACGGGATGTACACGGACCAGAACTGCGCACCCACCATCCCCTTCCGCAGACGCGCGATGTCCGTGTGCCCGGGCACCGTCCCGCGCAGGTC
Organism: Longimicrobiales bacterium; assembly: GCA_036381195.1. Classification (GTDB taxonomy): domain Bacteria; phylum Gemmatimonadota; class Gemmatimonadetes; order Longimicrobiales; family RSA9; genus RSA9. Next base: position 70,178 of record DASVDH010000095.1, read on the forward strand.
GTAGGCATAGACGTCGTGCGGCGCCGCCTCGTACTCGCGGATCGCCCACGCCAGGTCGTTGTGGCCGTCGAACAGCGGCACGCGCGACAGCACACGCCGCACTGTCTCCTGGTGCTCCCTCCCCGCCGAGCTCTGCTGCGCAACAGCAGGGGCGGGGCCGGAAGTGAGAGTGAGAACGGGGACGGTCATCAGCACGATGAGGGTGTTTCGCATGGCTCCAGCGTGTGGGGCCCGCGCGCCCGCCCATCCGGACGCGCGGGCGTGAATCGGTCCCGCCAATCTGGCGGATGGCGCTCCACCTCAGCGCCCGGCCGTGCCTTCTGCTTCGCCGTTCGCGGCCTCGTCCCGCGGCTCGACGTGCAGCCGCCTGGCGAGCTCGAGCCCCAGGAACTGCTCCGCCTCCCCGATGCGCACGCGCAGCGGACCATCGAACGGCGCGCGCTCCATCAGCTCGAGCTCGGCGCCCGGCCGCAGATTCAGCGCGGCGATGTAGCGCAGGAACGCGGGGTCGTCATCGCTCACTCGCCGCAGCACGGCCTGGCGGCCCTCCTCCAGCTCGGCGAGCGTGGGGAGCGGCTCCTCGAGGAAGGCGCAGCCGCGCGCCGGGATCGGGTGGCCGTGCGGGTCCTCTCTGGGCTCGCCCAGCACCCGCGCCATGCGGTCGATCAGCTCGTCCGAGGCCGCGTGCTCCAGCCGCTCCGCCTCCTCGTGCACCTCGTCCCACGTGTAGCCCAGCCGCTCCACCAGGAACGACTCCAGCACCCGGTGGCGCCGGATCATCCGCACCGCCGTCTCCGCACCCGCCGCCGTCAGCGTCACGCCGCGATACGGCACGTGCTCCACCAACCCCGCCTCGCCGAGCCGCTTGAGCATGTCCGTGACCGAAGCCGCCGCAATGCCCAGCCGGTCCGCGATCGCGGAATTGCTCACCCGCTCCCCTTCCACCGAGAGCTGGTAGATCGCCTTGAGGTAGTCCTCGACGGCGGACGTCGGCATCGGCCTTCGGCTAGCCGGGGTGCAACGTCGGGTGGAGAGCTCGTCCCGTCCGGCTCAGGCGGCGTGCCCGCAGCCGCAGGCGCCGCCGCAGCACCCGCCCCCGCGCGGCGCAGCGGTGCGTGCGGTGGCGCCCACCAGGGTGGCGGCCGAGATCCGCAGCAGCGTGTTCTTCGAGCCGCACGCCGGGCAGGCATGCGCGCCCAGGCGCTCCTCGTAGCCGAGACGGAGCTCGAACTCGTTTCCGCAGCCGCGACAGACGTACTCGTAGATCGGCATGGCCCTGCGTCGCCGCTCCTTGGCTCCGACCGGAACCGCCGGCCTCCGGGCCGCTCCCCGGCCCTGGCCGGCGTGCGGGAGAACATAGCTGGATGGGCCACGCGAGGCAAAGTGCCGGCGGCGACACCGCGCTGCCCGACACCACGACCGCGGCCCGAACCGCCCGAACCGCCCCCCGGAGCGCCGCTTGCCCGCCCCGCCGGCCCGCGCTACTCTCCGCCGACCGCGGTACCCGATCGGCACAGGAGACCCGCCATGAGACTCCGTGGCAAGCGAGTCGCCTATCTCGTCGAGGAGGGCTTCGAGGACCTCGAGTTCTGGGTCCCGCTGATGCGCCTCCAGGAGGAAGGGGCCGACGTCGTCATCGTCGGCACCGGGCGCCAGCCCACCTTCCGTGGGAAACACTGTCTCCAGGCCACGCCCCACACCACGGCGGATCGCGTTCGCGCCGCCGACTTCGACGCCGTCGTGATCCCGGGCGGCTGGGCGCCCGACAAGCTCCGCCGCGTGGACGCCGTCAAGCAACTCGTCCGGGAGGCCTACGAGCAGGGCAAGGTCATCGGCGCCATCTGCCACGCCGGCTGGGTCCCCATCAGCGCCGGCATCGTCCGCGGCCACCGCGCCACCGGCTCCAGCGCCATCAAGGACGACCTCGAGAACGCCGGCGCGACCTGGGTCGACGCCCCCGCCTTCCGCGACGGCAACATCGTCTGGGGCCGCGTCGTCGAGGACATCCCCCACTTCTGCCGCGAACTGGTCGCAGCCATCGCCGCCGGGAACGAGTGACCGGCCGCGGGTGACCCTCGCTCCAGCCCCCGCCGCTCCTCGGGCTGCGGGGCTCCCGCTCGTTGAGGTCGGCGAGCGGGTCATTCTCTGGCCGTCCCGCTTCCCCGCGCGCGGCCACCTGGCGGCCGGACGGCGCCTCCACGCGCGGCGGCTCGATCCCGGCGCGCCCGCCCGCGACGACTGTTCCTCTGAGCGCAACAGTCTTGCGGCCGGTCAATCTGGCGTGTACAATCGTGCCCGGCTGCATCGGACCCGCCGGCGGCGTCGCCGGGAATTCCACGCCTTCGCCAACACGTCGCTCATGGGCCTGGCTCGTGACCCCGGCAGCGCGCGTGCGCTGCACGGGCCCGGGGAACCCGCCTTTATTTCCGGGAGCGTCACGCCCCCTCGGCCCTCGCCGCGCGCGCCGGCGGCGTGGAACGAGATCCTCGCCATGGTCGCACACGACCTGCGCAATCCCCTCAACGCGATCTCCCTGGCCGCGACCCTGACGCTGGAGAGCGCCTCGGCCAGGGACGAGGAGACCGCGCGGCGCATGGAGACGATTCTGCGCGCGAGCGGCCGGATGAACCGGCTCATCGGCGATCTGCTGGACGCCGCCGTCCTGGAGGCCGGGGTCCTGACCCTGGAGCTGCGCAGAGGGAGTGCAGCCGCGATCCTCGATGAGGCAGCCGGCGACTTCCTCGAGCGAGCACGTGCCTGCGGGGTCGAGCTGAGCTGCGTGGACCTGGGCGCGCCACCCCTCCTGGCCGACTCGCGGCGCCTCGCCCAGGCGCTGGCGAACCTCATCGAGAACGCCATGCGCGTCACGCCCCCCGGCGGCAGGATCCTGGTCCGTGCGGACCGCTGGGACGGCTGGGCCCGATTCACCGTCTCGGACTCCGGGCCTGGAATCGCACCCGAGGACATCCCGCACGTGTTCGAGCGCTTCTGGCACACATGCGGCCGCGCCCGTGGCGCCGCGGGTCTCGGCCTCGCCGTCGCCCGGAAGATCGTGGAGGCGCATGGCGGCCGGATCTGGGTCGAGAGCCAGCCGGGTTCGGGCGCCCGGTTCGTCTTCACGGTGCCTGCCGCACCGCGGGCGGGGGAGGCGTCGGCCCGGGCGCACGTGAAGCGAGCGCCTTCGCTCCCCGCCGCGCCAGTTCGGGCAGATCATGTGCGACTGGCCCCCGCCCCGATTGACCTCCGCGCCCGCCGCTCCGCAATCTCTCAGCGTGGGACCGAACCGGGCAGGGCGGACAGCCAGGCGCTCGCCATCTTCGCTCCCGCAGTCCAGCCGGGCAGCGCCGCAGCCGTGCCGACGAGGGCAGTCGTGCCGTCCAGGACCGTGCTCATCATCTCCGGCAGCGAGGACGAGCGCCTCATCTGGAGCGCCATCCTCGAACACTACGGGTACGTTCCTGAGGCCATCCCTTTGGCCGGCGCGGCCCCCGATGCGTTCGCGCCCGACCTCATCGTGGTCGCGCTCGACCGCTTCGATTCTTCTCGTGCAACCCTCCTGAATTCGCTCCGCGGCGCAAGCCGCTTCGCGGGAGTACCGATCATCGGCATCATCGATCCGGACGTGCACCCGTCCGAGCCGCTGCGCGCGGGCTGCGCCGGTGTGCTGGTGCGCCCCATCAGGCCCGCCGCGCTGCGCGCAGAGGTCGATCGCCTCATCGGCCCACCCACGGCCCCACAGGCCTGATCCGCACGCTGTCGACAGTGGTGCCCGCCACAGGCACACTTCGAGACGCACGAGGCCCCATGGCGAATCGCACCGTGCTCATCATCGACGATGACGACGACGGCCGAGCGATTTGCGCCGCGATCCTGGCGCACCACGGCTACCGGGTGCTGGAGGCCGCAACGGCTGCGGCGGGGCTCGACCTCGCGGCGAAGGCCCGGCCGGACCTGATCGTCGCGAACCTGCTCCTGCCGGACCTGCACGGCTGGGAGGTGCGCGACCGACTCGCGGCCGACCCGCGCACGAGGGTGATCCCCGCGATCGCGTTCACGGGCGATGTCCGGCAGGAGACCCGCCTGCGCTCGCTCGCGTGCGGCTTCGCCGCCTTCGTGGGCAAGCCCGCCGCGCCCAAGGACATCTTGCGTGAGGTCGAGCGGCTGATCGGGCCGGCGGCCGACCCCAATGCGTGACCGCGCAGCGCACAGCGGTCCGTGCCGTGTAGCGCAGCCGCAGCGGCGTCGCGTAGCGGACGCGCCCGTCGGGGCCGCGTCCCTCACGGCCGCGCGATGCGCGGGCCCGGGCGCCCCGCGCCGGCAGGATCCAGCTCAGTGAAGCACGCGCCGCGCGAGCGCGCGGCCGATGAAGCGCAGCCGGTCGGCCCAGTCCAGCCGGCCGAAGTTCGTGCGGACCACGCCGCGCGTGAAGAAGGTTTTCCGGGAGTAGTCGATTGCCACGTCCACGGCGACCGGCGCGCCTGTGGCGGTGATTTCCTCAATGCGGCGGAGCACGCCGGGCATCTCCGCATCTCGCTCCAGCGACAGGCATTCCACGCCGAGCCCGCGGCACAGGCCGGCGAGGTCGTAATCGGGCAGCTCGCTCGCGACCTTGCGGCCCAGCGCGACGCCCTGGAACTGCGCGATCTGTGCGAGCTCCCCGTCGCGCAGCACGAGAACCGCAACGGGGATCTCCTGGGCCGCGGCGGTCAGCAGCTCGAGGCCGGTCATCAGGAACGCGCCGTCTCCCGCCAGCGCCAGCACCGGCGCATCCGGCCGGGCGAGCTTTGCACCCAGCGCGGCAGGCACCGCGTAGCCCATGCACGAGTAGTCCACCGGCGCGAGGAAGTGGCCGGGCCGCTCCAGCCGCAGGCACTCGACGGCGAGGAACGTCCCGTTGCCGCTGTCCGTCGTGAAGATCGCTTCCGGACCGAATCGTTCCTGGAGCGCACGCAGCAGCAGCGCCGGCGTGACCCGACCCGTGCTCGCGCCCGCCTCCCACGTCCGCCACACCTCCGCGTGGCCCTCCCGGATGCGCGCGCGCAGCTCCGCGTCCGGGCGCCGCGCGGCGCCTCGCCGCTCCAGCTCGGCGATCAGCGCGGCCACGAACGCCGCCGCATCGGCGACCACGGCTGCTGCGGCCGGATAGTTGCGCCCCGGCACCGCCGGGTCGATGTCCACGTGGATCAGGGGGCCCGGCGGGCGGGCGCCGTAGCTGCCCGTCGCGACCTCGCCGAAGCGGCAGCCGATCGCGAGCGTCGCGTCGCATTCCCGCGCGAGGGCACGCGCGAACGGCGGAGCCGCGTCCCCGAAGCCGCACCACAGCCAGAGGGGATGCGACTCCGGGAACACGCCCTTGCCCTGGAACGTCGTCGCGACCGGCGCTTCGAGCAGCTCCGCGAGCCGCACCAGCTCCGCGCCCGCGCCCGCAGCGCCGAGGCCGAGGTACAGCAGCGGCCGCCGCGCGCGCTCGAGCAGCTCGGCCGCGCGCGCCGCGCCCTCCTCCACACTCGTCGTTCCCTCGCCCCCGCCCCCGCCCTGGCCCTGGCCCGCCTCGACCGGGAATCCCGCCCCCTCGCGCGTCAGGTAGAGGTGCGCCGGCACTTCCACGAACACCGGCCCGGGCGCGCCCGCGCGCGCGATGCGGCACGCCTCCCGGATCGCGCCGTAGATGTCCTCGCCGCGCTCCGGCCTGAGCTGCGCCTTGGTCACCGGGGCGACCAGCGCCATCTGGTCAATGTCGTGGAGCTGGTACGCCATCCCCGTGTCTCGCCGGATGCCGCAGCCCAGGACCAGGAGCGGCACCGTGTCCATGAACGCCTCCGCAATGCCGGAGAGCGCGTGGGTCAGCCCCGCGCCCGGCACCACGTTGACGCAGCCCAGCCGCCCGGATGCGCGCCACACCGCGTCGGCCATGAACGCCGCGCTCTGCTCGTCCGTCACCAGCACGGGCCGCACGCGTTCCGAGCGCCCGAGGGCGTCGTACAGCTCGATGTTGTGCGTCCCCGGGATGCCGAAGGTGAACGGGATCCCTTCGTCCTCGAGCGCCCGGACCACGAGCTCTGCGCCCGCCTGCCTCATGCGTGCGCCTCTCCCATCGCTGCCGCCGCGGCACCCCCGCCCGCGCGCCACGCGCCGAGCCGCGCGGGCGCATCGCGCCGGACCGCCTCGGCCACACGGTCCGCGAGCGCCATCACGGTCAGGTACGGGTTGATCTCAAGCGCGTCCGGGAAGAGACTCGCATCCGCCACGTAGAGCCACGGCACGCCGTGCACGCGCCCCCACGCGTCCGTCACGGAGTCCTCCGGGCTCGCGCCCATCGCGCACCCGCCCATCAGGTGCGCGGCCGAGACGGAGACTTTGCCGGCAAGGAAGTGCCGCGCATCGATGCGCTCGTCCACACGCCCCGCCTCCTCCCGCTCGATCAGCGGCGGATCCGCCGAGGGCGCGTGCACGCGCAAGGCACCCGCCGCGAAGAAGATCTTCGCGGACGCGCGCGTGCCCCGCACCAGCCGCTCGACCACCTCGTCGTCCAGCGTGTAGTGCACGATCGGCCGGCCGCGCGCGTCCACTGTCACGCGGTTCCACGGCACTGCCCGGTCGACCGCGAGCACGAGAATCATCTGCAGGCGCGGGAACGCGCGCATCAGCCGGCTGTGCGGCTCGCCGAACCCCGTCAGATTCTTGGCCGTGGTGAAGGGAAAGTACATGCACGTCTCGAGCACGTAGCCCTCCTCCACCGCCCGGTCCACGTAGTAGCTCTTCGGATGCCCGACGTCGTTGGTGATCTCGCGCTCGTGCTCCGCCACCAGGATGTGCGCCGGGTGCACCGTGAGCCCCTGCCCCAGCCGTGGCAGCGGCGCTGCAGCGAGCTCCGCCGCCGCCGGGCCGGCGTGCCGGCGCGAGCGCAGCAGCAGCGCCGGCGAGCCGATGGCGCCGGCGGCCACCACCACGATCCCAGCGCGCACGCGGTACTCCCCCGGCGACCACTCCGATGGCAAGCCCTTCGCGCCCGCGGGCTTCTCGCTCACGCGCACGACGACGGCGTGGTCCTCCACGCGCAGCGCCTCCGCCCGCGTGACGACCTCCACGCCATTGCGCTCCGCCTGGGGGAGTTGCACCCGGTTCGTGCCCTGCTTCGCGGCGTTCGGGCAGCCGAGGTTGCACAGGCTCGAGCCGCGGCAGCCCTTCACGTTCACCGGGAACTGCTCGGCCCGGTACCCCGCACGCTCGCAGCCCTCGACGAACAGGCGATTGTTCTCGTTGATCTCGTGCGCGTCCAGGTAATGGACGTTGTTCTGTTCCATGTAGCGGCGCGACCGCCGCCCGACGTCCGCGTGGTCGAGACCCGGCACGTTCCACGCGCGGATCACCCGCTCCGGCGCGATCAGCGACGTGCCCGTGTAGACGACGGTGCTGCCGCCGTACGCGCGCCCGAACGCCAGCGTCATCGTCCCGTCCGCCGTCAGGAAGCCGCCGCCATCCTCGTAGAGCGCGTCCGCCATCTCGATCTCACGGCCCGTGAACTCGTGATCCTCGAGCCGCGCGCCTTGCTCGACCACCAGGATGCGCACGCCCTCGCGCACCATGTCGCTCAGCGCCGCCGCAACGGTGCCGCCGCCCGCGCCCGAGCCGATGATGACGATGTCGTAGGAGCGCTCGATCATCGCCGCGCCTCCCAGCCGCGCGGATCCGCGCGATAGCCGATCTCCGCGGCGGCTGCCGGCCGCGCGTAGTAGCCCATGAACACGAGCGTGCGCAGCCCCCACACGCCGCGGCGCAGCAGGAGCAGCCGCGAGTCCTGCATCCTCGCGAGCAGCGCCGCCCGCCTCGGCGCGTCCAGCGCCGCGAAACGCCGCCCGTGCCGCACCACGGCGAGAACGTCCACGAGCCGGATCAGCGCGCCGAGCTGCCGCCGCAGCGCCGGCGGCCTGGCCGCCAGGGCACGGCCGATGATCGCCTCGACCTCCGCCCAGCCCGCCTCGTCCAGCCGCGCCGCCTCCGGCACGACGGTCGCCGCGATCGCGCGAAAAGGGGCGGGAAGGATCGGGGCCAAGGCGGTGCGCTCCTGGATTCGGGAGTGGCACCGAACGTACCGCGCGCGCCCGGCCCGCAGCAAGCCGGCGCCGGGCCGCCCAACCCGGGCGCCGCCCGGCTCAGCCGCCCGCGCTCGTGTAGCGCCGCAGCGCCGCCCGCCACAGCAGCCGCGTCGCGACGAGCGCAGCCGCCGCCACCGCGAGCGAGATCGCCGCCGTCGCCACACCCGACCTCCCCGTGAGCGCCGAGGCGGGCACGGTCGTGATCCAGGCAATCGGGATCAGGTAGACCAGCACGAACCTCATGGCGCGCGGGTACGCGCTCACGGGGAACCGCGCCGCTTCGTACACGGAGTCGAACAGGATCTCCAGGTTCTCGACCGCGACGAACCAGAACGACAGCGTCATCAGCCCCAGCCAGACCGCGTACACGATCGCGAGCGCGGCGCCCAGCGTGAGCGCGAACGCAGCCAGCGACTCCAGCGACGGCGCGGCGCCCGCACGCATCACCGCGTACCCCGCCAGACCCAGCCCCAGCAGGACATCCGTGCCTCGCCAGATCACGAGACGGCGGAACGACAGGTGGAGCTGCGGGTCCAGCGGCTTGGCCAGGATCAGGTCCAGCGTGCCGTCCCGCACGTGCTGCACGATGCGCCCGATGTTCGGCCGGAGCAGCGCTTCCACCACGCCCGCCACCGCGTTGAACACGCCCAGCAGCGCCGCCACTTCCCAGAAGCCCCAGCCGCCCAGCTCGTTCGTCTGCCGGAAGAACACGCCCGCCGTCAGCACGGCGAGCCCCATCCAGAACAGCGTGCCCAGCACGCTGGCGACGAGGTTGGCCCGGTACTCGAGCTCCTCCGCCAGGTTCGCGGCCATGAAGGTGCGCAGGACGCGGAGGAAATTGGGCTGGGGCGAGGGCGAGGGAGTGGGCGAGGGAGTGGGCAGCATGGCAGTCCTGGAGTCATTGATACGGCTCATGGCCGGTCACCCGGCTACACGTCCTCGTACTCGTAAACGACCTCGTACTCGTCCTCGTACTCGTAAACGTGCTCGTAAACGTACTCGGACGAGGCATGTTTACGAGTACGAGCAGGCGTGCCGTCCCTCATCCGCCCACCGCCCCGTACCGGCGCAGGCCGCGCGTCCACACGAGCCGGTACGCGGCGACCCAGGCGGCCAGCCAGAAGCACTGCCAGCCGAACCCGCGCAGCAGGTCCGGCCCCGTCGCCACCGCACCGGTCAGCACCTCGACCGGGAAGGCCAGCATGTACGGGAACCACAGCACACCCGCGACGCTGGCCACGGCGGGCGGCAGCAGCGAGAGCGGCGCGATCCGCCCCGCGAGGAACAGCGAGAGCCCGAAGTGCAGCTCCGCGATCGCCGTCGCGCGCGTGGTCCAGAACGCGAGCAGCCCGTTCACGTAACTCGTCAGGAACCGGATCGCGGCAGCCAGCGCCACCGCGAGCGCCGCCAGCGCGAACCGGCCCGGCCCGACCTCCAGCCGCACCGCCGGCCAGAAGAGCGCGACGCCGGCCCACACCGCGAGCACGAGCGCGCCCGTCTTCATCTTGTAGGCGATGTTGTCCGCGATCGCCTCGTGGATCGGGTCGAGCGGCCGCGCGAGCCGGAAGTTCAGCTCGCCCTCCCGGATCCAGCGGTCGATGTACCAAACGTCCCAGGCGAGCGTGAGCTGGTCCACCAGCATGAGCGCGAAGAAGTACTGCGCGAAGTCCGCCTGCCCGTACCCACCCACCCGTCCCTCGCCCGCCACGACCCACCACACCGCGAGCGTGACGAGCGGCTGCGCCACGCCGAGCACCAGCCAGATCGCGATCGCTGCACGGTACTGCAGGTCCGTCAGCCAGGCCGCGCGGACGAGGGCCGCGTAGCGGGCCGGCAGCCCCGCCGCGCCGTGCTTCGGCCCGCTCTCTGCCGCCGGGGGCCGGCGGCCGGCCGGCGGCGCGCTCGCTTCGCCTGACCTCATTCCGCCTCCCGTGGCTCCGGCCGCCCCTCGCGGGCCGCCGCCCGCGCGGGAGCCGCGCCGGCCGGCCGGACTGCGGACTCGGCGGGGACCGGCGCGCCGCCGGCCGGCGGCGCCGCGAACACCGCGCGGATCACCTCCTCGACCGGCGGGTCGCTGATGCCGAGGTCGAGCACGGGCAGCTCCGCGAGGAGCCGCGCGCTCAGCCGCGCCGCATCCCGCCGCGGCACCTCGAGCACCGCCCGCGGCGGCTCGTACTCCCGCACCCCGCCGTAGCGCTCCAGGCCCGCGCGCGGCACGGGCTCCGCGAGCACCAGCGTCACGCGCTTCACCGGCAGCGTTCGCTCCGCGAGCGTGGCCAGCGCGCCGTCGTACAGCAGTGCGCCGTGGTTGATGATGAGCACGCGCTCCGCGAGCGCGGTCACGTCCGCCATGTAGTGGGAGGTGAGCAGCACGGTCGCGCCGTGGCGCTGGCTGTAGTCGCGCACGAACGCGCGGATCGTCTCCTGCGCGTTCACGTCGAGGCCCAGCGTCGGCTCGTCCAGGAAGAGGACCTCGGGGCGGTGCAGCAGCGCCGCGGCCAGCTCGCACTTCATCCGCTCCCCCTGCGAGAGCTGGCGGACCGGCCGGCCCAGCACGTCCTCCAGCCGCAGCAGCCCGACCAGCTCGTCGACTGCCCGCCGGTAATCAGCCCAGCCGATCCCGTAGATCGCGCGGTTCACCAGGAACGTTTCCTCCGGGGGCAGGTCCCAGATGAGCTGCTGCTTGTTGCCCAGCACCAGCGCGAATCGCGACTTGAAGGCCGGCCCGCCCCGCCACGGCTCGAACCCCACGACCTCGACGCGGCCCGACGTGGGATGCAGCAGGCCAGCGAGCATCTTGATCGTCGTCGTCTTCCCCGCTCCATTCGGGCCCAGGAACCCCACCACCTCGCCGGACTCGATGCGGAACGACACCGCCTCGACCGCGCGCACCTCGCGGTACCGCGGCCGGAACAACGCGCGCACCGCGCCGCCGAGTCCGGGCTCGCGCACCTTCACGCGGTAGTGCTTGGTCAGGCCATCGGCGAGTATGGCCGGCATCCGATCCTCGTCTTGCCCGCGGCCTCCGCGAGTGTCCGCGGCGTGCGGCTGCCGCGCGAGCGCCCGCGCCACCCCTTCCGCGGTACCCCGCGCACTCATATTCTGCCCTGATCACCCGCAACGCGATCCCGGAGGACCGCATGCTCCGCGCCCTCGCCCTCGCCCTCGCTCTCCTGCTCGGCGCCGCAAACGAAGCCGCGCACGGCCAGCAAAGGGGCGCAGGCGCCCAGCCCGACCACTTCGACATCCTCATCACCGGCGGGCGCGTGCTGGATGGTACGGGTAACCCCTGGTACCCGGCGGACATCGGGATCCGCGACGGCAGGATCGCCGCCGTCGGCCGGCTCGCTTCCGCGGGCGCGACCGCCGCGCGCATCATCGATGCCCGCGGCCTCGTGGTCAGCCCCGGCTTCATCGACATCCACTCCCACGCGGACGACGGCGCCAGGGCGGAGGGTGGACTGCGCGACCGGGATCCCCGCCGCCGCGCCGCGCCGAACCTCGTCGCGCAGGGCATCACGACCGTGGTCGTCAACCAGGACGGCCGCTCGCCCTGGCCGATCCGCGACCAGCGCCAGCGCCTCGAAGAAGCCGGCATCGGCCCCAATGCCATCCTGCTCGTCGGCCACGGCACCGTGCGCCGCCTCGTGATGGGCGAGGACTTCCGCCGCCCCGCCACGGACGAGGAGATCCGGCGCATGCGCGCACTCGTCCGCCAGGGCATGGACGAGGGCGCCTGGGGCCTCTCCGCCGGCCTCGAGTACGTGCCGGGCCGGTGGAGCACGACGGACGAGGTCGTCCAGCTCGTCGAGGAGATCGTGCCCTACGGCGGCGTCTACATCTCGCACGAGCGCAGCGAGGGCTCCGACCCGATGTGGTACTGGCCCAGCCAGGACGACCCCGGCCCGCCCACGCTGCTCGATGCCGTGCGCGAGACCATCGAGATCGGCGAGCGCACCGGCGCGACCGTCGTCGCCTCCCACATCAAGGCCAAGGGCGCGCACTACTGGGGCTCCAGCCACGCCGCCATCCAGCTCATCGAAGCCGCGCGTGCCCGCGGCGTGAACGTCTGGGCCGACCAGTACCCGTACGCCACCACCGGCACCGACGGCTCCACCGTGCTCGTCCCTCGCTGGGCGCTCGCCGGCGCGGAGACGGGCGGCACTCCCGTCCGTGCCTCCGGTGGAGACGCGCCCCGCGACTTCGCCGCCGCGCTGCGCCGCACGCTCGCGGACCCGGACGCCGCCGCCCGCGTGCGGAAGGACATCGCGCACGAGATCTCGCGCCGCGGCGGCGCCGACCGCATCGTCGTCTTCGAACACCCGGACTCCAGCTTCATCGGCGCCTCGCTCGCGGAGCTCGCCGCGCGCCACCACGTCACGCCCATCGAGATGGCGATCCGGCTCCAGCTCGAGGGGGACCCCGCCCGGCCCGGCGGCGCGCGCCTGCGCGGCTTCTCGCTCTCCGAGTACGACATCGAGAGCTACGCGGCCAGGCCCTGGGTCGCCACCGCCACCGACGGCGGAATCGCGCTGCCGGAGGACGGCCCCCGCGTCCACGCCCGCTTCTACGGCACCTTCCCCCGCAAGATCGCGTACTACGCACGTGAACGCGGCGTGCTCTCCATCGAGGACGCGGTCCGCTCGGCGACCTCGCTGCCCGCGGCGATCCTCGGGCTCCGCGACCGCGGCATGATCCGCGAAGGCTTCCACGCGGACATCGTCGTCTTCGACCCGGAGCGCATCCGCGACACCGCCACGTTCTTCGAGCCGCATCAGTACCCGGAAGGCATCACGCACGTGCTCATCAACGGGCACTTCGTCGTGGAGGATGGCCGCCTCACCATGCGGCTTCCCGGTGGCGTCCTCACGAAACCGGCCGCCGCTGTGCGGTCCGCCACCCAGCGATGATCATCCTCTTCGACCTGGACGGCACGCTCATCGCCACGCGGCGCCTCTACCTCGAGTGCTACCGGCGCGCCCTCGCACCCCGCGTCGGCCGCGAGCTCAGCGACGACGAGCTACTCGCCTACAAGCCGCGCTCCGAGATCCGGCTGCTCCAGGCCATCGCCGGCGAGGCGGCCATCGCCGAGTGCCTCGCCGACTTCCACCGCCACTACGAGGCGCTGCACGACGAGCTCTTCCAGGGCGTCTATCCCGGCATCCCCGAGCTGCTGACGTCGCTCCGTCAGCGCCGCCACCCCGTCGGTGTGGTCACCGGCAAGAGCCGCCGCTCCTGGGAGATCACCCTCGCCCGCGCGCAGCTCGGCCCCTTCGACGTCGTCGTCCTGGACGACGACGTCTCCGCGCCCAAGCCGGATCCCGAGGGCATCCTCCTCGCCCTCCAGCACCTGCGCGCCGAGCCCGAACGCGCGCTCTACGTCGGCGACAGCATTGGCGACGTGCTCGCCGCCCGCGCCGCCGGCGTGCGTCCCGCCGCCGTGCTCTGGTCCAAGCGCGAGGAGGAACGCGACAGCTTCGCCGAGCGCGCGCGGAACGAAGGCGCGCTCCTGCTCCGCGAGCCGGCCGAGCTCCTCGCGATCCTCTGACCTGGCGCCCGGCCGGCGCTCCGGCGCGCGGCCCGGCCGGCACGGGGTGCTCCCCGCGGTGGCACCCGCCATCAGTTCCTGAATTGATTTCCCAGACCGGATCGTAGTTTTCCGGGTTCGACCACCGCACGCACCGCCCGGGTGTTAACCGCTCAACCTTCGTCGGGACAACGAATTATCCCGGTTCGGCCCGACCCTGGTTCGGTCCTTGCCCTTCCCGCCCGCGGTTTCACGGAGCGTTTCCCCTCGCCGGCGCTGATGGCCTGCCGCAACACCCGCTGACCGGGCGGGCGCGGCGCCATGGCAGCCGGCCCCGATGACGGGAGTCCCCAGGAGGTGCGCATGCGCTCGAACCACAGATGGAACGGACTCGCCGCCGCGCTGGTCATCGCGGCGGCCGCCGGGTGTGCGGAGCGGACCCCGTTCGACCCTGCGTCCGCGCACTACCGGCCGCAGCTCGCCGTGGTGCCGGGCCCCATCGTGTTCGACTTCGAGGGCCTCAGGACGGGGGAGATCCTCGACGACCAGTTCGCCGACCGCGGGGTCGTGTTCAGCGGGGCCGCCGCCATCGACACCTCGGAGCTCGAGCCCTCGCTCATCGAGCCGCACTCGGGCATCGCGATGGCGTGGAACTGCCCGAACAACTTCTGCGGCGCGCTGGTCGCGAGCTTCCCGGACGGCGCGATCTCGGTGGGCGCCCATGCGACCGGCCTCGAGACCGTCACGCTCACGTGCTTCGACGCCGCGGGCACGCCCCTCGGCAGCGCGGCCACGCCCGGCCGCAACGTGAAGGGCAACGCGGATGGGCTACCGAACAACATCTTCATCGAGGTGGCCGCGTCGGGCATCGCGAGCTGCTCGTTCCAGTCGGAGAACATGGACAGGACGTTCGCGATCGATGACTTCACGTTCACGCCCGCGCCGAAGGAGGTCGTGGTGCGCGTCCAGGTGCAGCAGGGCGCGATCAACCTCGGCTCGCGGGGCCTGCTGGCCGTCGCGATCCTGTCGGATGCCGGCTTCGATGCGTTTGCCGACGTGAACCTCCAGACGGTCACCCTCGGCGACGGCTCCACGGAGGACACGCCAATGGCCCGGTACCGCAACGGCAGGTTCCTGGCCAACGGCGAGGACGCGGACGGCGATGGCGACCGGGACCTCGTGATGCACTTCTCCACGCCCTCGCTCGTCAAGAACGGCGACCTGACCGCGGCCACCACGGAGCTCGTGGTCCGCGGCGCCACGAAGGGCGGGCTCGCGTTCATCGGCTCGGACGAGGTCAGGATCGTGCCGTGAGCGCGTAGACAGCAGCAACGCAACACCCCCATCGGGGCCGGCGTCCGTGCCCGGGCTGGGCCTTCCTTCGCAGCCCAGCGACGCCTCGCAACCCAGTTCGCG
This sequence comes from Longimicrobiales bacterium, assembly GCA_036381195.1. Lineage (GTDB taxonomy): Bacteria > Gemmatimonadota > Gemmatimonadetes > Longimicrobiales > RSA9 > RSA9. The sequence continues at coordinate 85,217 of DASVDH010000095.1, forward strand.
GCGCGGCGCCGGCCCTTCCTCTTGCTTCACCCCCGCGGAACGGCGATTTCTCTTCCGTGGTAGCAGGCGCTGAACCCGTACAATCCGAACACCCGGGAGCGTACCCGACATGCTGCGCACGGCCCGTCTCCGCGCCCTCGCCACCCTGCTCGCCGCGGCCCCACTCGCGCTCGCCGGCTGCACGCGTGCGGCCACCGGCACGCCGGAGCCCCCGCTCCGGCCCAATCCCTTCCCGGTGGACCCCGCGCCGTTCCTCGCCCAGAAGCCTCCGCGCCCCGTCCCCTACCCCGTCTTCGAGACGGCGGCGTTCCGGCGAGCCGTCGAGAACGGCACGCGCACCCGCACGGGCCGCCCGGGGCCGAACTACTGGCAGCAGTACGCGGACTACCGGATCGAGGCCGAGCTGGACCCCGCGGCTGCGCGGCTCACGGGCCGTGGCACCGTCCGCTACCACAACCGCTCGCCGCACGCGCTACAGCGCCTCGCCGTCCACCTCTACCAGAACGCGCACCGCCCGGACGCGATGCGCAACCGCGTCGTGCCCGTCACCGAGGGCATCGAGCTGCACCGGGTCGCGGTGAACGGCCGCGCGCTCCGCCCCCGCGGCCAGGCCGGCGATGCGTCCGGGTACGCCGTGAACGGCACCATTCTCACGATCCCGCTCAGCGAGCCGCTCCCACCCGGCGGGAGCGTGGAGCTCGAGTTCGCATGGTCGTTCACCGTGCCCTCGCTCGGCGCGCCGCGCATGGGGCAGGACGGCGAGGTCTTCTACCTCGGCTACTGGTACCCGCAGCTCGCCGTCTATGACGACGTCAACGGCTGGCAGACCGACCCGTACATGACCAACGGCGAGTTCTACATGGGCTACGCCGACTACGAGGTCGCGCTCACCGTGCCGGAGGGCTGGCTCGTCGCCGCGACGGGCACGCTCCAGAACCCGGAGCAGGTGCTCTCCCCTGCCGTGCGCGAGCGGCTCGAGCGCGCGCGCCGCTCGGACGACGTCGTCCGCATCGTGACGCCGGAGGACCGCGGCGCGGGACGTGCCACTGCGCGCGGCACGGACGGCAAGCTGACCTGGCGCTTCCGCGCGGAGAACGTGCGCGACTTCGCGTGGGGCGCGTCGCGGGAGTACGTCTGGGACGCCACCCACGCCATCGTCGGCGACCACGACGCGGACGGGCGGCCGGACACCACGATGATCCATACGCTCTACCGCCCCGACCGCGGCTGGACCGAATGGGCCCGCTACGCGCGGCACTCCGTCGAGTTCCTCTCGCGCACGCTATGGCCTTACCCCTGGCCGCACATGACCGCGGTCGAAGGGTTGATCGGCGGCGGCATGGAGTACCCGATGATGACGCTCATCGGCGGCGCGCGGGACTCCATCGCGCTGTACTCCGTGACCGTGCACGAGATCGGGCACATGTGGTTCCCGATGATGGTCGGCTCGGACGAGAAGCGCTTCGCCTGGCAGGACGAGGGCCTCACCCGCTTCAACCAGTCGCTCGGCATGGCGGAGTTCTTCCGCGGCTACGACCGCTTCGCGCAGTCGATGGACTCCTACGCGAGGATCGTGAAGCAGGGCGACGAGGTCGAGATCATGCGGCACGCCGACCTCTACCCCATCGGCAGCGCGGCCTTCGCGGTGGCCAGCTACGAGAAGACCTCGATCGTGCTCCGCGCGCTCATGGGGGTGCTGGGCGAGGAGACCTTCTTCCGCGCGCTGCGCGAGTACGGCCGCCGCTGGCGGGACAAGCACCCCACGCCCTTCGACTTCTTCAACACCGTGGAGGACGTGGCCGGCCGCGACCTGGACTGGTTCTGGACGACGTGGTTCTTCGAAACCTGGACGCTCGACCAGGCGCTCGGCCCCGTCACGCCCGCGGGCGGCGCGCTCGAGGCCGTGATCGAGGACCACGGGCTCGCGCCCATGCCGGCACGCGTGGTCGTGACCCGCGCGGACGGCTCGACCGAGCGCCACGAGGTGCCGGTCGACGTGTGGTTGAGCGGCGCCCGCCGCCACGTGCTGCGCATCGCCGCCGAGCCGGCCGTCACCCGCATCGAGATCGACCCGGAACGCTGGTTCCCGGACATCGACCGCGGGAACCAGGTGTGGATCGCAACGGCGGGGAGCTAGCGGTGACGAGGCGGATGCGGGCCGGGCAGCAGGGCGCGGGGCTTGCCGCGCCGCCGGCCGGCCCTATCTTCTGTGACTGGTCGGATAACGGTTGACCCCACCGCAACGCTCCGGCCCGGGCGCGGCCCGGGCGGGGCCACACCGGACGGAGCCGACATGCACCTCACGCATCGCGCGCTGCTCCTCACCTGCGCACTCGGCCTGGCGGCCGGGCCGGCGGGCGCCGCAGCCCAGTCCGTGCTGGAACGCTCGCCGAACCTGGGCGGCGCCTGGGTTGGCCAGCCCGGCATGCTCTACTTCAACTTCCTGCACCGCTTCAACGTCGGCGACCCGCCGATCCGCAAGGTGACGAACACGCCCACGTTCCTGCTCGGGGCGGGCCTGCCGGGACACACGATGGTGGCGTTGCAGTACGCGACGAGCTCGCTGGTGGCAGGCCCGACGGAGCCGAACGAGCTGGAGCTGAGCGGGCGCTGGAGTGCGGTACGGCAGGAGGCGGGCGCGCCGCTGGACGTGTCCGTGCAGGCGGCGTACAACACGGCGGCCGGCAGCCCGGATGCCGAGGTGACGCTGGCACGGCAGTTCGGGGCGGTGCGCCTGGCCGCGGCGGCGCGCGTACTCGGCCGCGGCTACGACCGGGACACGGCCCGCTACGCCGTCGGCGGCGGCGCGATCGTGAAGCTCGGCCGGTACTTCGCGCTGGCGGGAGACGTCGTCTCCCTGCTGGACCGGAGGGAGGACGAGGCGCTGGCGTGGAGCGCGGCGCTGCAGATCGCGATCCCGTACACGCCGCACACCATCTCGCTGCACGCGGCGAACACGAACACGGCGACGCTCCAGGGCTCGTCGATCGGCCTGGAGGACGCGGATGGACGGAGCCTGACGCGTTGGGGCTTCGAGTTCACGATCCCGATCACGCTGTCGCGCTACCTCGGCGGCCGGGCACCGGTCGCGGCGGAGCCGCCGGCCGGACGGGTCGCCTCCGGCGATGTGGTGCGCGTCGTGATGCGGCAGCTCTCGTTCGCGCCGGCCCACATCGAGGTCGCGGCGGGCACGACCGTGGAGTGGTTCAACGATGACCAGCTCGTCCACACCGTGAAGGCGGACGATGGGAGCTGGGACTCGGGCGACATCGCGCCGGGCGGGTCCTGGCGGCACACCTTCGACCGTCCGGGCACCTACACCTACACGTGCACGCCGCACCCGTTCATGAAAGCAGTGGTGGTGGTGAAATAGCGCAGGCGGCACCTCCAGGGAGGGGCGGCGGGCCGTGGGAACCCGCCGCCCCTCCTGCATCCGGGCAGCCGCTGGCGGGGCCTCGGACCGTGCACCTGGCCCCAGCGGCACCGGCTCCCCGACCGCCATCCCCCGCACCCGCCGAACAGGCTTATCGGTGCCTTCGTCGATGCCGCCGCGGCACGCGCTGCCGCCCCCCGGCCGCGCGGCGCGCCGGTCCGCCCCTTGCACACCCCGTTTCCCGGGTTTCATCCCGCAGGGAGGCTCGGGCGTGGGCAAGCAATGGATGATGCTGTGTGCGGCCGTGGCCGGCCTGGCGCTGGCCGGCTGCAGGGTGGAGCAGACGGAGGAGGCGCGGCCGCCGGAGGTTCAGGTCGAGCCGGGCCAGCTCCCGGAGTACCAGACGGAGCCGGGGCAGGTCGAGGTGCGGCCGGACACGCAGCGCGTGGTGGTCCCGGACGTGGACGTCGAACGGCCGGAACAGCAGCCGACCCAGCCGTCGCAGCCCCAGCAGCCGCGGCAGCAGCAGCGGTGATGCCGGGGAGCCGCGGCCGCACGGGCGCGCGGCGCAGGGCCCGCCATCAGCCGAGCCGGCTCAGGCGGACGGCAGGCAGGAGCGCCTCGTAATCCGGCCGGCGGATCAGGTCCGCCCCGGCCGCGAGGAGCACGGCCGTTCCCGCGGCGACGGCGCCGCGCAGCGCATCGGGGGGCTCCGCACCCGCCTCCAGCTCAATGAGCAGCGCGGCGAGGAACGCGTCGCCGGCGCCGACCGCGCTGCCGGCCGGCACCGGGGGCGCGGCGGCGTGCCAGGCGGCGCCGGCCGTGGCGATCACGGCGCCGTCGGCGCCCAGCGTGATGGCGGCGAGGCCGGGGCCGAAGCGCAGCAGCGCGGAGGCCGCGCGGCCCGCCGCCGCGATGTCGCCCTGCTCGATCTCCGTCCCCAGCAGCCGGCCGGCCTCGTGGCGGTTGGGCACGAGCAGGTCGCAGCCGGCTTCGGCCGCGAGGCGCAGCGCCGGGGTGTCGCAGTCCGGGACGGCCCGCGCGCCGGCCGCGCGCGCCATGGCGCCGATCTCCGCGTACAGGTCCGGCGGCAGGCCGGGCGGCAGACTGCCGCAGCAGGCGACCCAGCGCGGCTGGCGCGCGCGCAGCTCCGCGCGTACGGCCTCCCGCAGCGCCTCCGCGTCCGCCGGCCCGAGTGTGGGCCCGCGCGGGTTGAGCAGCAGGCTGCGGCCGGTCGCGCGCTCCCACACACCCACGAACAGCCGCGTCTCGCCTGCGATCGGCACCACGCGCAGCGGCGTGCCTTCGGCGGCGAGCATTTCCTCCAGCTCCCGTCCCACTCGCCCGCCGAGCGCCGCCATGGCGCGCGCGTCCGCGCCCAGCGCGCGCGCGGCGCGCACGACGTTGATCCCCTGCCCACCCGGCCGGCCCCGGGGCGTGTCCAGGCGGTTCGCGTCATCCCAGGCGAGCCGGTCGGCCTCGAAGAGGAGGTCGAACGACGGGTTGGGGGTGATGGTCAGGAGCATACGGGGCGCCGCTCAGGCGCGCGGCGTCGTCACACCTTGATGAAGATCCGCTTCCGGTACAACGCCGACATCACGCCCAGCCACAGCAGCACGTAGGTCACCGCGAACGCGAGCGATGCGTTCACCGGCGCGAGCCACGAGGCGTAGAGGTTCTGGAAGATCCACGTCTTGAGCGCGACCTCCTGACCCTCGGCGCCCACGCGGATGAGGTTGAGGACGCGCGCGAAGAGGCTGGAGAGGAAGAACGCCGCGATCGCGTTCATGCCGTAGACGACGAAGGGCATGGCCCAGAGCCGGCGCCCGCGCACATCCATCAGCCAGTAGCAGAGCGCGAGGACGTGGCACGCCATGCCCCCGGTGAACACCACGTACGAGCTCGTCCACAGCGGCTTGTTGATGGGGAAGACGGCGTTCCACACGAGGCCGAGGAACAGCCCGGCGTTGCCCGCGACGAACAGCCCGACGGTCTTCTCGAGCGGCGCGCGGTCCGAGCGCAGCCACCGGCCGGCGAGCACGCCGAGCAGCACCGTGCCGATCGCCGGGAGTGTCGAGAGCAGGCCCTCCGGGTCCCACGTCCGGCTCTGCGACCAGAGGTGCTGCGTGCCGAACACGGCGCGGTCCAGCCACGCGCCCAGGTCCTGGCCGGGCTCGAGCACGCCCGCGGCGCCGCCCGGCACGGGCACGAGCGTGAGCAGCGCCCAGTAGCCGAGCAACAGCACGGCGCACAGCACCGCCTCGCCGCGCCACCGCAGCCAGAGCACGGCGGGCGTCGCGCACAGGTATGCGATCGCGATGCGCTGGAGCACGCCGGGGATGCGGATCGTCGAGAGGTCGTAGCGCGGGAAGCCGTGCAACAGGAGCCCGAGCGCGAACAGGATGGCCGCGCGCTTCGCGGCCTTGGCGAGCAGTGCGCCCCGCCCGGCCCCGCGTGCCTCGTGCCGCCCGAACGACAGCACCATCGCCACGCCGACGATGAACAGGAAGAACGGGAAGATCAGGTCCGTCGGCGTCCAGCCGTGCCACTCCGCGTGGCGCAGCGGCGGGTAGATCGCGGACCATGTGCCCGGATTGTTCACCAGCAGCATGCCCGCGATGGTCAGCCCGCGGAACGCGTCCAGGGACGCGAGCCTGCCCATCCCCACGGCCGCTCCCCGTGCCGGAGCGGGGGCGGTGGGGCGTTCCAGCGTCGTGGTATCCGTCAAGGCCTGGGACTCCGTCGGTTCGTGGTCGTTGCTCCTTCGCTCGCCCGCACCTGCCGCGCTACTGCGCCGCAGCCGTCGCCCGGTCTCCCCGCGCGTGCCGCTCGAACCAGCTCCGCAGGTAGAGCTGCGTGCGCATGAAGTTCGACGGCCGCGAGGTCGTGCCGTGGTACTCACCGTGGAAGCGGATCATCGCCGTCGGCACCTTGCGGATCTTCAGCGCCTGGTAGAACTCCTCGGTCTGCGAGATGGGCGTACGCAGGTCCAGTTCGCCGGTCATCAGCATCGTCGGCGTCTTGACATTGCCCACGTACATGAGCGGCGAGCGGCGCAGATGCTCGCTCGGGTCCTCCCACGGCAGCTTGGCGAAGTTGCGGTACCAGTTGGGGCTGTCCGTCGTCCCCACGAAGCTCAGCCAGTTGGTGACCGGACAGTTGGCGGACGCCGCGGCGAAGCGGTCCGTATGGCCGACGATCCAGGCCGTCAGCACCCCGCCGCCGCTACACCCGTACACGAACAGGTTCTGCGGGTCCACGTAGCCGCGCTGGATCAGCGTGTCCACGCCGATCATCAGGTCGTCGTAGTCCTTGCCCGGATACGCGTTCTCGATCGCGTTGCCGAACGCGCTGCCGTAGCCCGAGCTGCCTCGCGGGTTCGTGTACAGCACGACGTAGCCGTTCGCGGCGTGCTCCTGCCACGCGAAGTTGAAGCCGGTGTTGTACATGCCGTGCGGCCCGCCGTGGATGCTCAGCATCATGGGGTACTTGCGCGACGGGTCGAAGTCCGGCGGCTTGATGATCCACCCCTGGATCCGGAAGCCGTCCACCGACGTGTACCAGATCTCCTCGATCTCGCCCAGCTCGATGCCGGCGAGGACGTCATCGTTGACGGCGGTGAGCTGGCGCATGCGCGCGGGCGAGCGTAGGGGGAAGGAGACCACGTCCTCCGGCCTCTGCGCGCTGGTCAGCACGCCGACGGCAGAGCCGTTCTCGCTGATGTCCGTGACCGTGAGCACGTGCTTGCCCTCGGTCACCGCCCGCACCGGCCCGCCGCGCACGGGCGCGAAGTACAGGTTGCGGGCGCCCTCGCGACTCACGTTGAAGTAGATGCCGCTGCCGCCCGGCGCCCAGTGCAGGCCCTGCGGCGTACGGTCGAACCCCTCGGTGAGCAGGCGCGGGTTCGAGCCGTCCGCGTTCATCACGTAGAGATCGGACTCGACGAAGGTGTCGTCCGTCCAGTCGTAGCCCGTGTAGGCGATGAGCCGGCCGTCCGGCGAGACGGCCGGGTTGGCGTCCGGCCCCCGGCGGTCCGTGAGCTGGCGGAGCTCGCCAGTGACGACGTCCACGGCGTAGATCTCCGACTCCCGCCACTGGTACTCCGCATCCGGCACGCGCAGCGAGCTGAACACGATCGTCCGCCCGTCCGGCATCCATTCAGGCGCGCCGTGGTTCCAGTCGCCGCTCGTGACCTGCCGCGGCGTGCCCCCGTCCGCCGGGACGACGAAGATGTGCCGGAACCCTTCCTCCGTGAACCCGACGCGGTCCTGCCGGTAGTCCAGCCGCGTGATGATCCGCGGCGCCTCCGTCCAACGCGCGCCGTCGGGACGCGCGGGCAAGTCGATGCGCCAGGTCTCGCGCTTCGGCACCAGCATGTTGAACGCGATCCACTTCCCGTCTGGCGACCACGCGATGTTCGAGGGCGACTCCTCGACCCGCGTGATCTGCGACGTCGCCCCCTCGGCGTCCATCCAGCGGACGAAGATCTGCGTGCCCGACGGCTCTCCGCGCGCGAGGTAGGCGATGCGGGTGCCGTCCGGCGACCAGCGCGGCGAGGAGCCGTCCACCAGGAAGCGGTTCTTCGAGCCGTCCGCGTTCATGATCCACAACGACGACTCCCACCGGTCGTTCATCTTGTCCACCCAGCGGCGCGTGTAGATCACCTGTGCGCCGTCCGGCGAGAAGCGGGGATCCGAGACCCGCTCCCACTCGAGGTAGAGGTCGAGCGTCAGCCGACCGCGGCGCGGCGCCGCGCCGTCCTGCGCGTGCAGCGCAGGAGCCGGAACGCCGAGCGCGACAGAGAGCGGCAGCAGCAGCGAGACGAGCGCGCGCGATCTCATGGAGCCCTCCCGCGGTGGGTTCGGACGGGGTGGTCGGGGTCGGGGACAGAATAGCGTGGGGGCGGGTGACGGGGCCAGGGGCGGCGGGGGCAGGCCTCACGCGCCGCCCATGAGCCGGGCGGCGACCTCCGCGCGGGAGCGGACGTCCAGCTTGAGGAGCACGCTCTCGGTGTGGTGCCGTGCCGTGTGCGGGCTGATCCCGAGCCGCTCGGCGATCTCGGCGTTCGACCGGCCCTCGGCCAGGAGCCGGGCGACCGCGGCCTGGCGCGGCGTCAGGCCCCAGTGCCCGCAGAGCGCCTCCGCCGGCGGCAGCGGGAGCGGGCGGCCGCCCTCCACGGTCACCAGCACGCAGACGGAGGGCTCCGCCGCGTCCGCGTCGATCAACGCGCCCCGCAGCCGGTACCGGCCCACCGACGTGCGGACCTCCGCCGAAAGGCCCTCGCAGGCGCCCGCCTCCACCGGGTCCGCCCGCCCGTCCCGGCGCCGTGCGAGCCAGCCAGCCACCCGCCCCAGCTCCGCGCGCAGCCGGTCCCGTTCCGGATCCCGCTCCAGCAGCGTCCGGAGCGCACGGTTCACGTGCACCGTCCGGCCCCTGCCGTCGCACAGGAGCACGCCATCCTCCAGCAGATCCACCAGCCGCAGCGTCCGGCCCGCTGTCCGGGCCACCCGGTACCACACTTCCGCGCCGGCCCGGAACGCCGGCAGCACGATCCGCAGCAGGGCGCTCGCGCGGTCGCCGAAACGCGCGCCGCACGGCCGCGAATGGTAGAACGAGAGACCGGCCGGACCCGCATCCAGGTCGATGGTCACACCCACCGCGTCGTAGAGCCGGCTCGGGACCACGAACTCGTTGTAGTACTCGCTCCGCCGGAGCTCCGCCCGGTCCCAAAGCAACCCACGACTCCAGACCTCCGCCCGCAACTCCTTCCGCCGGACCAGCATCCCCCGGTCCAGCGCGCCGTACCGCTCGCCGTACGCCCGGAGGACCTCCGCCTCGATGCCGCGACCCGTCAGAACGACGCCACCCTCCTCCGGCCGGATCACCAGCACCTTGTCCGCCCGCAACAGCTTCCCCAACTCCTCCGCGCCGTCCATCGGCCATCCCTCCGCACTGTCGATCGCGAGCGGCGACATGAGGGCCCGAAGCGCCTTCGCCAGTCGTACCAGATCGGAGTGCGACAGGACCAGCCCGATGACCGCCTCCCGTGACTCGGGTACCGGCCGCGACGCGCCGCCAACCCGGCGCGTGGATTCGGGTCGCCTACGTCCGTGCGGTGGCGCGGCGCTCGGCCGCCCCACCCGCCTCCGCGCACAATGATCAGGAAAGTCCACATTGGTATGGGCTAATTTGCCCATGCGCAAGGGGGTGATTGGGTGAATAGATATAGCGCCTGACGTTCCGCTGCCGAGATTCGTGCCGTTGTATGCACCCCGTGCACAGCGGCGGCCGGACCCCGACGGCGCCAGACGCCGGCGGCCTCGCCGGCGGAGCGGCAGGGCCGGCGCCCGCGCCGACCGCGGGCCTGTCTCCGGAAGCCGGCGGGATGGGCCCGCCGGCCGGGAGGGGACCCCCAACCATGGGAGGACGTCATGCGTCGAGCAGGCGGAGGTACCCGACCGGGCGCGGCCTGGGCGTACGCGCTCGCGGCGGTGGTCGTGCTGTCGGCGTGCGAGGGTGCGCCGGCAGGTCCGTCGGACGTGGCGGGGCCGCAGTTCAGCGGCGGCGGCGGGGACAGGAGCGGGGACAAGTCGCCGATGTTCGACTTCAGCGACGCGTTCTACGCGCAGAACGGGGTGGACCCGAGCAAGCTGATCATCCGGGTCGGCACGGCGGCGCGGCCGCAGTCGGCGTGGACGATCGACCCCTCGGGCGATGACCCGACGCGCAACGACGTCCGGATCCTAGAAACGAACGGCGGCTACGACAATTCGGGCCACCGGGTGTTCTTCACGATCAACGCCGTGTTGACGACGGATGCGTTCACGTCGCCGGACGCGAAGGCGATCGCGGATGCGTTCCGGGTGTTCATCTTCCCGCGCAGGCAGCCGGACGGCACGTTCAACCTGACGGTTGCGCCGCAGGACCGGCGTCAGGACAACGTGTTCGACACGCGGAACGGGTACTTCTCGGACGACCCGCTCCAGCTCTGGATCATCAACTTCGTGATGTGGACGGACGCGGCGTTCAACACGCCGGAGGGTCAGGCGCGGCTGGCGCAGCTCGCGGCGGAGAACGGCGTTTCGGCGGACGGCACGCCGATCGTGACGTCGGCGAGCACGGTGGACAGCCTGGCCGCGGAGGGCTTCGTCGACCTGATCACGCGCGCGGAGGACGGGAGCGAGGGCTTCCAGTACGTGGTGTGCAGCATCTACAAGGACCCGCGTGATGGGGCCATCACGGAGGACGCGTTCCTGATCCTGGTGCCGCGTGCGGACGGTTCGGACGTCGACCCGATGCTGCGGGCCGACTTCGAGAGCTTGCAGGCTACCGGCGACTACGCGGAAGACTGATCGCGGGGCCTCCCGGACCGTTCCGTCGACCCCGGCCTTTCCCCGGCGCCGCCCAAAACGGGTGGCGCCGGAGCTGCCGTTGTCGCCCGGCCGGCGCCGTTCACCCGGGCAGCCGCGTCCGTGAGGGCGGATGGACGAATGGTTCAGCCCTGTGGCCCGGGCTCCAGGCGTTCGGGGAAGGGACGTTGCCCGACACGCGTTCCTCGGCGTTCGCGCCCCGCGCCCCGGGCGTTCCGGGACGGGACCCCGTTCACGTGAGGCAGAGTAAGAGACAGGCGGGGTCGCGGGGGCGAGCTCCGCGGCGGCGGCGAATCGCCCGGCGCGCACTGGCCATCCCCTTGCAGCACACCGCGCTCCGGGCCAAGATGGCACGGGATCGAACCTCTTTTTCTCGAGCGCTCATGACCACCGACCTCCTGAAGCTCGACGTCCGCAAGCGGCCGCAGCGGCTGCGGTTCGAAGGCCGCGTGCTGTTCCTGGTGGACGACGCCGAGTTGATGCGCCGCCAGCTCGAAGGCGAGGATCTCGAGCTGACGGAGGAGCTGCGCGCCAAGCTGCGCGACCAGATTTCGACGGACGAGATCACGCCGGCCTACATCTGCTACTACTTCGACGAGACGCTGGGCCAGTTCCCGTACCTGGGCCTGCGGGCCGGCGGCGAGTTCCCGGTCACGCGCGGGAGCGTGAAGAAGGGCGGGTTCGTCTGCTCGGTGAGCGGGAAGCGGCGGGGCAAGGGCAGCTCGCGGGAGCAGTCGCCGTACGCGGAGCTGCAGGCGGGGATCCGCGTGGTGATCGCCGAGAACATCGAGCGGATCTACAACGAGAACTGCCAGAACCTGGGCATCCTCACATCCACGGACTTCTCGCTGATCGAGCGGATCCGGCGGGGCGAGGAGATCGAGCTGGAGGCGTTCACGGCGGGCGTGGACCCGATCACGCGCGAGATCATCGAGTACGGCGGGCTGTTCGAGTACAACGTCGCGCGGCTGCAGGGCAAGGTCCGGATCCCGCCGCCGGCCTCGCTGATCGAGGGCGCCCGCAGGGCGCCTTCGGGCGAGGGCGAGGGTGGGGGTGATGCGGGTGATCGCGGTGCCGCTGGTGCTACGGATCAGCCCGTGCAGGACGCGGAAGCATCGACGGCGCAGTACGCCGCGGAGCAGGTGGCCGCGACGTCGTCGCCTCCGCCGAGCGCGGCGCCGCGCGGTCCGGGCACGGGGCGCACCGCCCGGCGGGTGCGGCCGATGACGATCGCGGAAAAGATCTTCGCCTCGCACTGGGTCGTGGATGCGGCGGCCGGGGAGTTCGGCGTGCCCTGGGTGCAGCCGGGGGACAGCGGGTTCGTGCGGACGGACATCCGGTTCTCGCACGAGTACGTGTCCCCGATGGCGGCGATCTTCTTCGAGCAGAAGCTGGGCCCGGACGCGCGGGTCACGGATCCCGACTCGATCATCATGTTCCGCGACCACCTCACGTTCCTGCACGAGGTGATGCCGCCGGAGCGTGTGCAGCTCGGCCTCCTGGATGTGGCCCGGCAGCTCGAGGTCAAGCAGCGCGAGTTCGCGGAGAAGCAGGGCATCAAGCTGTACGGCGAGCGGCTGGGGCTCCGGCTCGGGTCCGAAGCGATCTGCCACTCGAAGATCCTCGAGTCCTACGCCGAGCCGGGCATGCTGATCGTGGGCACGGACTCGCACACGCCGCACTCGGGCGCGGTCGGCTGCGTCGCCTTCGGCATCGGCACCACGGCGATCTTCAACTCGTGGATCACGAAGGACGTGCGCGTCTCGGTGCCGCCGTCGTTCAAGGTCGTGGTGCGCGGGAAGAAGCCGGCGAACGTGACGGCCAAGGACTTCATGCTGGAGATCCTGCGCCACCCCTACATCCGGGACGGTCACGCGATCGGGCAGATCATCGAGTACGCCGGCGAGGCGGTCGAGGCGCTGTCGGTCGACGAGCGCGCGACCATGACGAACATGGCCGCGGAGGTGGGCGCCTTCACCGGCATCGTGGCGCCGGACCGGAAGACGGTGGATTACCTGGTCGAGCAGCGGGGCATGGACCGCGCGCGCGCCGAGGCGCTCTGCGAGGGCCTGTTCTCCGACCCGGACGCGGAGTACGTGAAGGTGATCGAGATCGACGCCTCGCGCATCCGGCCGATGGTCGCGCTGCCGGGCGATCCCGGCAACGGGATCTACATCGAGGAGCTGGGCGACGAGCCCGTGCGCATCGATGTCGCGTATGCGGGCTCGTGCACGGCCGGCAAGAAGGAGGACATGGACATGTACGCCGAGGTGCTGCGCGAGGCGCGCGCCCAGGGTCTGCGCGTGCACCCGGACGTGCAGCTCTTCATCCAGTGCGGCTCGCAGGAGGTGCGGGAGTACTGCGAGCGCGCCGGCTACCTCCAGTTGTTCGAAGACATGGGCGCCACGTTCATCGAGCCGGGCTGCGGCGCGTGTATCGCGGCGGGGCCGGGCACGAGCCGCCGGCCGGACGAGGTGACGGTCAGCTCGCAGAACCGCAACTTCCCCGGCCGCTCCGGCCCCGGCCGGCTCTACCTCGCCTCGCCCTACACCGTCGCGGCCTCCGCCATCGCGGGCTACATCACCGCGTGGGAGCCGGGCGTGCCGCTCCGGCAGCTCGAGCCGGTCGGCGCCTGAGCCGGCCGCGCGCGCCGCTCAACCGCCCGGCCCCCGCCAGCGCTGCCGGCGGCCCCGTCCCCCACGGCCCTCGGAGACGATCTCCTCGACTGCCAGGTCGTCCGGCAGACTCAGCTCGCCGGTGTTGGGCACCTCGCGCAGCTCGCTGCCGCCGTCGCGCGTCCGGATCCGGAGCGTGAGCCGGTCCGTGGGGTAGGCGTTCGCGTCCCAGCGCCAGGTGCAGCGGCCGGCCTCGCAGTCGAACTCGAGCTCCTTCGGCATGCGCAGACACCCTCCTTCCCCTCACCACCCTGCCCGCGCCTCCGGTCCGGGCCCGGACGCGGACGCACCGATGCGCGGCCCGCACGCCGGCCCTTCCGTCCGCGGGCCGCGGGCTCGATCACGCGCTCGACCCCGTCGCACGTGACTCTGGCAGCCACGCCGGCGGGGTCCGAGGAGGCGGAGGTCGCCGCCGGGCGGCCGGCTCCCTCAGCGGATGCCGATCAGCTCGATGTCGAAGACCAGCGTCTCGCCCGCGAGCGGGTGGTTCAGGTCCAGCGTCACCGAGTCCTCGTCCATGTCCGCAATGGTCGCCAGCGCGTCCTGCCCGGGCGCGATCTGGACGGCCAGCGTGCGGCCGACCTCCGGGGTCATGCCGGCCGGGAACTGGTCGCGGGGAATGGGGACCCGCAGGTCCTCGCGCCGCTCGCCGTACGCGTTCTCCGGCTCGATCCGGACCTCCCGTTGCTCGCCCACCGCCATGCCGTGCACGGCCGCATCGAAGCCGGGGATCACGGTGCCGCTGCCCAGCTCGAACTCGATGGGCTCCCCATCTCGCGAGCTGTCGAAGACGGTCCCGTCCTCGAGCCGGCCGGTGTAGTGCACGGCGACGTGGTCGCCGCTCTTCGCGCGCTGAGTCATGCGGTCTCCTCGCCAGGGTCCCCGATTGCCGGCACCGAACGGCTGGTCCTGCACCGATCGTGCTAGCGGCCCCAAACACGCAACGCCGGTGCCGCCGGCAGGCGCGACGGTTGGCCAGGCCGTAGGGGCGGCCGACCGCCTTGCGTGCGCCCGGGTCGTCCGCTCGAGCCGGATGGCGACGGGCACCGCCCCGAGCCACCCGCCGCGGGCAGGGCCGCCCGGCTGCCAGCGCAGCCGGCAGGGCGGCCCGTGATCCACGTCGAGGTGCAGCTCCGGCGTACGTCCGGGCGCCGGTTGGAAGCAGCGGCGGAACGGTGATGGCCCCAGTATAATAGGAGCATGCGGATCCTGTCGAACGGCCGGGCGTGAGTCCCGAGGGCCTGAACCTGGTGCGCGCGGCAATCTTCGCCGCCGCCTACCTCCTCATCTCGTTCCAGCGCCTCCCGGGCGTGCCGCTCAACCGGCCCGCCGCCTCCCTGCTCGGCGCCGTCGCCATGATCGCGATCGGCCGGCTGCCGCTCGCGGAGGCGTACGCCGCGGTCGACCTGGACGTGATCGTCTTCCTGCTCGGCCTCATGCTCCTGGTCGGCTACCTGGAGGAGGCGCGCTTCTTCGAGTGGGTCGCGGAGCGGGTCGTGGAGCGGGCGACGACGCCGCGGCTCCTGCTCGCGGCGGTCGTCGTCACCTCCGGCGTGCTCTCGGCGCTCTTCGTCAACGACACGATCTGCCTGGTCCTCACGCCGCTGCTGCTCGAGGTACTGCGTCCGCTGGGCGTGCGACCCGCACCGTACCTGATCGCGCTGGCCACGGCAGCCAACTCGGGCTCCGTGCTCACGCTCACGGGCAACCCGCAGAACATGCTGGTGGGGCTGCGCGGCGGCTTCACGTTCGGCGAGTTCCTCCTGGCGATGCTCCCGGTGGGCGCGGGCGCGCTCGTGCTCAACTACGCCGTGCTCGCCTGGCTCTACCGCGACGAGCTGGACCGGCCATTCAGCGCGCCCGTCCACGGCCCGCCGGTCAGGCCGGACTGGCCGCTCGCGCGCCGCGGCCTCGCGCTGTTCGCGCTCGCGCTCGCCGGCTGGCTCGCCGGCCTCTCGCTGCCGCTCGTCGCGATCGGCGCGGGCGCCCTGATGGTCGCCGCCGCCCGGCGCGACCCGGCACCCGCGCTCGCCCGCATCGAGTGGCCGCTGCTCCTGTTCTTCGGCGCGCTCTTCGTGCTGATGCGTGGATTCGAGACCACGGGCGCGGTGGACGCCATGACGGCCGCCGTCGCGCCCTACCTCACCGGCAACGGGATCGAGCGCGCGGCGGCGGTGAGCGGCATCATGCTCGCGCTCTCGAACCTCGTGTCCAACGTGCCGGCCGTTCTGCTGTGGGCGCCCGTCGTGCCTTCGCTGCCCGACGCGCGCGAGCTCTGGCTGCTCCTCGCCATGAGCGCGACCTTCGCCGGCAACCTCATCCTGATCGGGTCCATGGCCAACCTGATCGTCGCCGAGCGGGCCGCCGCGCGGGGCGTGCGCCTCGGCTTCCTCGAGTACGCGCGCGCCGGCGTGCCGCTGGCCCTGCTCAGCATGCTCTGGGGCGCGCTGGTGCTGTCCCGCTGACGGCGGCGGCGACAACGCATCGGCCACGGCGAGCGGGTGCTTCCACCTGGGGACGGCGCACCGGGGGCGCACGGGGCTGCGGACCGGTCGAGGGGCAGCGATGGCGGCCGGTGGACTCCATCTTCCTCCTGCCCTGCGGCGAGCGCCGCCACGACGGGCTCCCGCCCCATTGACCCGGCGCCGACTTGCGCGCCGCCCGCGCCGGGATACCTTCCTCTCCATGAGCCGCAATCCCGTTCGTATCCCGGCGATGGGTCGGGCCGCGGCGTGTTCGGCGGTCATCTCGCTCGCCGGCACGCTGCTCGGCGCCCTCGCCGCGCCGCCGCTGCTCGCGCAGCCCCCCGAGACGGAGTACCGGGGCGCGGCCGCGCTGGGCCTGGCGCTGCGCCGCCTGGGCAACACGGCGCGTGTGCTGGTCATCGCCGCGCACCCGGACGACGAGAACACGCCGCTGCTCAGCGCGCTCGCGCTGGAGCGCGGCGCGGACGTGGCGTACCTCTCGCTCACGCGAGGCGAGGGCGGGCAGAACGCGATCGGGCCGGAGCTCCAGGAGGCGCTCGGCATCCTCCGGACCGAGGAGCTGCTCGCGGCCCGGCGGCTGGACGGCCCTGCGCAGTTCTTCACGCGGGCGTACGACTTCGGCTTCTCGAAGAGCGCCAAGGAAGTGTTCCGGCACTGGCCGCGGGACACGATCCTCGGCGATGTGGTCCGGATCGTCCGCGCGTTCCGGCCGGACATCGTCGTCTCGATCTTCAGCGGCACGCCCCGCGACGGCCACGGCCAGCACCAGGCCGCGGGCATCCTGGCCCACGAGGCGTTCGCCGCGGCCGGCGACCCCGCGCGCTTTCCCGAGCAGCTCGCGGAGGGGCTGCTGCCGCACGCCCCGCGGAAGCTGTACCAGGCACCGTGGCGTGGGGCGGACCGGCCGACCGTGCGCGTGTCCACGGGCGAGCTCGATCCTCTCCTGGGCCGCTCGCCGTTCCAGATCGCGATGGCGAGCCGCAGCCGCCATCGCTCCCAGGAGATGGGGCAGCTCGAGCGCCCGGGCCCGGCCTCGCTCGTGCTCGTGCGCGTGGGCCCGGACGGCACGCCGCTCCAGGGTGAGGAGACCTCTCCCTTCGCAGGCATCGACACCACCCTCGCGCAGCGCGCCGCCACGCTGGGCGCCGCGGGCGTCGCTCGCCTGCTCGCGGAGTACGACGCCGTGGTCCGCGCCGTTCGCGGCGGGCTGGACGCGCTCCGGCCCGCGCGCCTCGTGCCCGGGCTCAGCCGCGCGTCCGCGCTGCTCGCGCGCGCGGACTCGCTGCTCGCGGCCCGCCCGCGCGGCGATGCCGCCGCACACACGCTGCGCTTCCACATCGCGCGCGAGGCCGAGGATCTGAACCTCGCGCTCGCGCTCGCTTCGGGGCTGGTCCTGGATGCCGTCGCGGATGACGGGCGCGTCGTGCCGGGGCGGACGTTCCGCCTCGAGCTCACGGTGTGGAACGGCGGCGAGGCGCCCGCGCGGGTGCAGGCGCTCGTGCCAGAGCTGCCCGAGGGCTGGAGCGCGCGGCTCCTCGAGACGTGCGCGCCGGCCGCCGCCGCGCCATCACGGGCCGGCGCCCCCGACTGCCCGCCCGGCACGCTCGGCGACCCGCTCGCGCCCGGCGCGCTGCTCATCCAGCGCTACGAGGTGAGTGTGCCGGCGACGGCGCCCGTCACCGAGCCGTACTACCTGCGCCGGCCCCGCGGCGGCGACGTCTACCGCTGGCCGGCCGATCCGGGCCTGGCGGGCCTGCCGTTCGAGCCGGCGCCCGTGCATGGGCGCGCCGAGATCGAGGTCGCGGGCGCGCGGGTGGTGCTGCACCGCGAGGCGATGCACCGGTTCGTGGACGGCACGCGGGGCGAGGTCCGGCGGCCGGTGATGGTCGTGCCGGCCGTCTCCGTCACGCTCGAGCCGGGCGTCGCGATCCTGCCCCTGGGCGGCGGCACGGCCGACACGCCGGCCGGGAACGGCGCCGGCACGGGCTCCGGCTCGCGAGCCGCCGAGGCGCCGGGCGGGAGCACGCCCGGACGCGACGGACCGGCCACGCACGCGGCCGCCGACGCGGAGCCGGGGAGCGGGGCGCCCTCGCCGGCAGCACCGGGGCCGGGGCTCTCGTTCCGCGTGCGCCTGACCGCGGAAGCGCCGGACGGCATCGCCGGCACGCTGCGACTCGTGCTGCCCGCCGGCTGGCGCGCCGTGCCCGAAGCCGTGCCCGTGCGCTTTGCCGGGACGGGCGAGACGCAGGTGGTCGAGATCGCGGCCCATCCGCCCGCCGGGATCCCGGCGGGCGACTACCCGGTGCAGGCCGTGTTCGAGGCGGAGGACGGCCGCCGCTACACGCGCGGCCTCCAGCTCGTGGATTACCCGCACATTCGGCCGCGGCCGCTCTACCACGAGGCCAGGGCGAGCGTGCGCGCCTTCGATGTGCGCGTGCCCGCGGGCCTGCGCGTCGGCTACATCGCCGGCCCCGGCGACGCCGTTCCGCAGGCGCTCGCGCAGCTCGGCGTCGCCATCGACCTGCTGGACGCGGCAGCGTTGAGCGGCGCGGGAGCGCCGGGGGCGACGGCGGACGCCGCGGAGCGCACGGGGGCTGCGCCCACCGCTCAGGCCGCGGGCCTCGCCCGCTACGACGTCATCGTCGTCGGGTCCCGCGCGTACGAGTCCCGGCCGGACCTTGCCGCGAACAACGCGCGGCTGCTCGACTACGTGCGTGAGGGTGGCACGCTGATCGTGCAGTACAATCAGTACGAGTGGTCGGACGGCGGCTACGCGCCGTACCCGCTCTCCATCGCCCGTCCGCACGACCGCGTCACGGACGAGACCGCGCCCGTCCGGCTGCTGGACCCGACGCACCCGGCGCTGAATCACCCGAACCGGATCACGGATGCGGATTTCGAGGGCTGGGTGCAGGAACGCGGGCTCTACTTCCCGCGTACCTGGGACGAGCGCTACACGCCGCTGCTCGAGATGGCGGATCCGGGCGAGGAGGGGAAGCGGGGCGCGCTGCTGGTCGCGACGGTCGGCCGCGGCACCTACGTCTACACGGGCCTCGCCTTCTTCCGCCAGCTCCCGGCCGGCGTGCCGGGCGCGTACCGCCTGTTCGCGAACCTGCTCGCGCTGGGGGAGCGGCGGGCGCCGTGAGCCACGCCGCCCGCCGTGGGCCGACCCGCAACGGGAGATGCCATGAGCCGCACGCTGCCGGATTCGCCGAACCCGCCCGGAGACGAGGTGGCCGCGCCGCCCGACACCGCCGCCGACCGCCGCCGGGTGCGCCGCATCGCGGCGCGCGTGCTGGTCGTCCAGGCGCTGGCTCTGCTCGCGCTCTGGCTGCTCCAGGCGCGCTATCACGGCGCGCCGTGAACGCCGCCGCGCGGTAGGATCATGCACCCGCTCAACTGGCTCCTCGTCATCGCCTACCTCGCCTACGTCATCCACGACGGCGTGCGGCGCGCGAAGGGCACGGACGAGATCGAGGGCTACTTCCTCGCCAACCGCAGCCTGCCGTGGTGGGCGGTGGGCCTCTCCGTCATGGCGACGCAGCTCAGTGCCATCACGTTGGTGGGCACGACCGGCCAGGGCGCGTCCGACGGCATGCGCTTCATCCAGTTCTACTTCGGGCTGCCCGTCGCGATGCTGGTCCTGGGCGTCACGCTCGTGCCGTTGCTGCACCGCGCCGGCGTCTTCACCGCGTACGAGTTCCTCGAGCGCCGCTTCGACTCGCGCACGCGCACCTTCACCAGCGCCCTGTTCCTGCTCTCACGCGGCATGTCCTGCGGCGTGATCATCTCCGCGCCCGCCGTCATCATGTCCGTGATCCTGGGGCTGAGCCTGCCCGTCTGCGTGGCGATCATCGGCCTGCCCGCCGTGCTGTACACGATGATCGGCGGCGTGCAGGCCGTGACCTGGGTGGACGTGAAGCAGATGGTCGTGATCGTGGGGGGACTCGTCGCCCTGCTCGCCACGCTGCTGCTCGGCCTGCCGCAGGGCGTCGGCGTGGACGGCGCGCTGCACGTCGCCGGAGCGGCCGGCCGGCTCCGCACCTTCGACTT
The DNA here is from genome assembly GCA_036381195.1 of Longimicrobiales bacterium. Lineage (GTDB taxonomy): Bacteria > Gemmatimonadota > Gemmatimonadetes > Longimicrobiales > RSA9 > RSA9. Next base: position 105,174 of record DASVDH010000095.1, read on the forward strand.
CGACTTCTCGCTCACCGAGACCTACACCTTCTGGTCCGGCCTGCTCGGCGGGCTGTTCCTCATGCTGGCCTACTTCGGCACCGACCAGAGTCAGGTGCAGCGCTACCTGACTGCGCGCTCGGTGGACGAGGCGCGCGGCTCGCTGCTCATGAGCGCCTACTGGAAGATCCCGCTCCAGGCGCTCGTGCTCCTGGTCGGCGTGATGGTGTTCGTCTACTACCTGTTCACGCAGCCGCCGCTGCTGTTCAACGCGCAGCACGAGGCGCGGGTGCGCACGGCCGCGCCGGAGGAGTACGCAGCACTCGAGGCCCGCTATGCCGAAACGTTCGAGCAGCGCCGCGCCGCGGCGGAGGCGCTCGCCGCCGCGCGCAACGCGGGAGATGAGGCGGCCGCAGCCCGGCTGGCGGAGGAGTTCCGCGCGCGGGAGCAGGAACTGAACGCCGTGCGCGGCGAGGCGCTCGCGCTCGCCGAGCGCGTGACGGGCGAGAACCCGCGGGACGTGAACTACATCATCCCGCGCTTCGTGATGAGCGAGCTGCCGCTCGGCCTGCCCGGCCTGTTCATCGCCGCCGTGCTCGCCGCCGCGATGTCCTCCATCGCCGCCGAGCTCAACTCGCTCTCGACCGCGACCATCATCGACTTCTACCGCCGCTACGTGAGGACCCAGGCCACGGACAGCCACTACCTGCTCGTCTCCAAGCTCGCGACCGGGTTCTGGGGCCTGTTCGCGTGCGTGGTCGCCGTGTTCGCCACCTCGCTCGGCTCGCTCATCGAGGTGGTCAACCGCTTCGGCTCCTTCTTCTACGGCTCCATCCTCGGCGTCTTCCTGCTCGCCCTCTACCGCCGCGCCACCGCGCGCGGCGCGTTCTACGGGCTGATCGGCGGCATGAGCGCCGTCGCCGCCGTCACCTTCCTCGCACCCCAGGTCTCCTTCCTCTGGCACAACGTGATCGGCGCCGGGACGGTGTTCATCGTGGGCGTGCTTCTGAGCTGGATCGCGGGCGGCCGTGCCGCGGAGGTCGAGGCGAAGGCGGTGCCGGCCGAGGGCTGAGGGAATGACCGGCGGGGTGGTGCCGGCGCCTCCGGCGCCTGCTCGGCCGCGAATCCGGCGCGCTGTGCGCCGCCCAGCATCCTGGGCCAGCCGCCGGGCGGCCGGAGCGGCGGCACGGGCCGCAAGGCCCCGCCACAGAACGCCCCCCGCGCCTCACCCCCGCTCCAGCCCGTAGAGCCGCACGTACGACACGTCCAGCTCGTCCCGCCACACGCCGAGGATGAAATCCCTGCCAATCTGATGCGGCTCGAACCGCGCCGGCAGCTCGACGACGCCGAGTAGCCGGCCCTCCGGGGCGAACACGCTCCACGTCGTCGGCCCCTCATGGCCCGGCAGGGATAGTCCTGCACCCAGAGGTGGTCCTCCGCGTCCACGAGCATGCGCTCGTACGGCGGGAGCGTGGCGGGGAACTCGACCTCGGCGAGCGCGCGCTCGATCTGCGCGCGCGTGGCGTCATCCTCCGCGCGCGAACGCTGCTCCTCGCGGTACGCGTCCCGCGCCGCCTCCGTCATCGCCAGGTCGCGGTGCGACGCGCGGATCACACGCTCGAGCGCGCCGTCCGCCGTGTACACGCGGATCTCGTACCCCTCGCCTGGCCCGTAATAGAAGCGGACGCCGTGGATCGCGCTGACGAAGCGGCGAGGAAATGGCGGTGCGATGTTGCCCGGGGCAGGCGGCCGCAGCAGGATCTCGGGGCCGAGGAGCCGCGCCACCGTGTCCAGCGGCTCGCCCTCCGGCGAGTAGCGCACGAACGTCACGACCGGGCGGGATGCCTTGCCCGGCTCCAGCGGCAGCCAGAGGTGGGGCGTCACCAGCAGCGTGCCGTCACCGAACACGCCGCTCACCGCCCCGGGAAGCTGCGCCATCACGCCGCCGGCGCCGCTCTCCCGGTGCTGCGGCAGCTCGATCGTCTGCGTCCGCCCCTGCCGCGTCGCCGGGTCGATCACCGTCAGCCGCCGCGCACCACCATCCCAAACGGCCAGCGAGTCCCCACGATAGGCGCTCGCCCACCACATCGACCGGAACTCGCCCGGCCCCGACCCCGGCCTGCCGTACGCGTCCAGGAACCGGCCTTCCGCGTCGTAGAACCGGAGCTGCGCCGCGCGCTGGTCCGCCACCACGATCCTCCCGTCCGCCAGCCGCTCCACGCCCACGATCCGCGAGAACTGGTACTCCTCCGGCCCATCCACCACCCCGATCTGGAGCGACGGCTCTGCCGCCACACGCCAGCTCCCGCCGGCCCGCCACGCCGGCGCCGTGCTCTCCACGATCTGCACGCCCGCGCTGTCCCGCACCGCGTACGTCGGCGCCCGGTCCGCCGCGCCGCAGCCGGCCGCCGCGCCGGCCGCGAGCGCGACGAGCACCGCGGCCGGGCCGCATCGCGATGCGCCGGCCCGGCCCACCACGCAGCACTTCACCAGTTGCTGGCTCATTGCCGCCTCCGGTCACGGTCCGCGCGAGCTGCGATCGGGATGGTCGGCGGCAGCGCGCGCCGCCGCAAAGAGCGGCGCAAGATGGGAATCATGACGCGGTCGATCCGGCGCTCCCCGTGTGCCCCGCTCCCCAGGACCGGCGCTGCACGGCGTGATCATGGTGCAGTCGAACGGCACTCCTCGTGTTCCTCGCCCTCATGGCTCTGGCCACTTCGCGTCGCCGCCCCCATCGCGGAACCCGGCGCAACGGCGGGTCGGTTTCTGTGCGGGGCGGCCCACCAGCTCTTGCCGGCCGGCGTGCCCAGCCCTCGCTACGCGCCGGGCTTCACGATGCTCGCCCGCACGACGTACGGCACCTCGAGCTCGTCCGTCGTGACGGCGTAGAGCGCGCCGTTGCGGAAGATGGGCACGGACCACAGGGTGAACGGCAGGCGCACGGCGCCGAGGTAGCGGCCGTCGGGGTCGAAGATGTCGAACACGCGGCCGGTGTCCTGCTCATCCGGCATCGTGACCTCGACCCAGATGTGATCCGCATCGTCGATGAAGAAGCGGCCCACCGGCGGCTTGGTGTCCGGGATCTTCGAGGGATCGATCCGGCCGCCCTGGTCCGTGAACCACTTCAGACGTTCGTCGATGTCCTCGCGGTCCGCGGCCGTGACGGGCAGCGGTGTGAAGCGGCGAGTGATGGTGCGCAGCGTGTCGCCGTCCGGCGTCAGCTCGAACAACCGGTACGCGTCGGTGACCAGCGCCCAGATCGTGCCTTCTGGCGAGAGTCGCCACAGGAGCGATCCGGAGAACGGCACGCTCGCGATGAGGCGGCCGTCGCCGCTCGTGAAGCGTTCGCGTTTGACCGGGTCGCGCGGTTGCTCGAGCGTGTCCATGGGCTGGTATGCTGCGTCGTGCACCACGAGCGCCAAACTGAACCCCTCGGCGCCGACCTTCGGCACGGGCGAGTAGTAGCGGCCCTGACGGTCGAAGCCGCCCGGCCAGGGGAGGATGACGAAGCCGCCGGGGGCGTGCTCGCCCTCGAGGTACGTGCCCGCCGTGTCGAACACGGAGTGCCGGTTGTTCTGCGGATCCATGACCCAGAGGTTGCCGTCCGGCCCGAGCTCGACCTTGACGGCCTGTGCGAACTCGCCCGGTCCGCCGCCCTTGCGGCCCACCGTCCTGATGTACTGACCGTCCGGCCCGAACACGCGCAGCTCCTGCGCGTGGCCTTCGAGCACCCAGATCCGGCCGCCGGGATCGACCGCGAGTGAGTTGATCCTGCCGAACAGGTCGGGCCCGTCGCCGTCCGCGCGGCCGATGCGCAGCTCCTCGACGACTTGCCACTCCTCGCCAGGCCGCCACAGTGGGTCATCGGTGTTCGAGACAACGATGTGGCCCGACGGCAGCGTGTCGACGGTGCCTGTCCACCGGTCAGTGCGACCGCCATCGGATGCGCCGCAGGCGGCGGTGAGCGCAACGAGGGCGAGGACGAACGGCGCGCCATGCTGACGCATCGTCAGCCTCCTGGGCAGAGGGTCACGGCCAACCTACGGCCCTGGACCCCGCCGCGCACCCCGCCGTTGCCTCGCCCTTGCCCTCGCCCTCTACTCCGGCTCCAACCCCCTCCCGCCCGTGCGGCCGTCCTTCAGCACCCACAGGTGCTTGTCCTCGCCGCACAGCACGATGTCCACGATGGCGCGCGTGTCGAGGTCGAAGCTCTGCCGGTCCGGGATCGACCGGTAACACAGGTTGCCCGCCCCGTCAACCGGCGGGTGGTTGTGCGCCGTGCCCACGTAGCGCGGCCCCTGGCACGGCTGGTAGCGCACGCTGCTGATGCTCGCCTCCTCCATCCGGGCGAGCCGGAACCCGTCGATGTACAGGACTCCGTCCTCCTGCCGACCCTCGAGACACAGGACGAACTCGACTTCGGTGATGAACTGGTAGAGGAAGGACCAGCCCTCGAGCACCTCGGGCGCGACGACGACGGCCTCCGCCGCGCCCGCCGCGTTGCGCCCCCCGTGGGCCGCGCCGTCCGCGCCGCGCTGCTTCGGCGCCTGCGCACCGCCCGCCGAGGCGCACGCCATCAGCCCGAACACGGCCAGTACCGCAACATGCCGCCCCACGTCTGCCTCCCCTCTATCCTGCACCCCCGTGGCCTCCGCCGGGGGTCCTGCATCCTCCACGGCCGGCGGCCGCGCCGCCGGCCTGCTGCCGAACCGGGCGGGGGCACCGCGGCCGCGCCGCGCGCAGAGCCCCGCCACGACCCCGTATCGGGCCGCAGGGTACGCTCCCTGCAAGGCCTGCACCGGCGCGCGGCTGCGCGGGCGCTGCGGGGTCTGCTCAGCGTGCGCCGGCCGCCCCGAGCTGCGGGTGCCGCACGTGGCGCCCCCGGGCCTGAGCCGCCGGAACGAAGGCGCATGGACCTGTGCATTGGCACCTCGGGCTGGGCCTACGCCGGCTGGCGCGGCCGCTTCTACCCGCGCGGGCTCGCGCGCGCCCGCGAGCTCGCGTTCGCCAGCCGGCGGCTGAACTCCATCGAGATCAACGGCACGTTCTACTCGCTGCAGCGGCCGTCCAGCTTCCGCCGCTGGTTCGACGAAACGCCGCCGGGCTTCCTCTTCGCCGTCAAGGGCAGCCGCTTCATCACGCACATGAAGAAGCTCGACGACGTCGAGACGCCGCTCGCGAACTTCTTCGCGTCCGGATTGCTCCTGCTCCGTGAGAAGCTCGGCCCCGTGCTCTGGCAGATCCCGCCGAACCTCGCCTTCGACCGGGACCGTGTCGCCCGCTTCCTCGCCCTCCTCCCCAAGACGACCACGGCTGCCGCGCGCCTCGCCCGCCGCCACGACCACCGCCTCGACGGCCGCGACTGGACCCGCACGGACAGAGACCGGCCGATCCGCCACGCTCTCGAGGTCCGCCACCCCTCTTTCCTCTGCGCCGAGTTCGCCGCGCTGCTGCACGCGCACGGCGCCGCCCTCGTCTTCGCGGACACGGCCGGCCTCTTCCCCTACGCCGAGCAGCTCACCGCGGACTTCGTCTACATCCGGCTGCACGGCGCGGAAGCGATCTACGCGAGCGGCTACACCGACGCGCAGCTCGACTGGTGGGCCGCGCGCATCCGCGCGTGGCAGCGCGGCCGCGAGCCGCGCGACGCCCGACGAATCGCGGGCGCGCCCCGGCCGCCGCGACGCCTGCGCGACGTCTACGTCTACTTCGACAACGACGCGCTCGGCCACGCCCCCTTCGACGCCCTGCGCCTCGCCGGCCGCCTCGGCGTCGCCGCGCCGGGTGGCCGGGAGCCCGCGCCCCGCCGCGCCTCCGGGCGCGCCGCTCACGGCCCCCCTGGCGCACGGCGCCGCTCGGCGTAGCTTCATCCCCATGGAGAACCCCCGCATTGACGCGCTCCGCAAGATGCTCGAGCGCAGCCCCAACGACCCGCGGCTGCGCTTCGGCCTCGCCGCCGAATACGAGCGCCTCGGCCGCTGGGAGCTCGTCGTCCAGGAGCTACGCGAGTACCTCGCCCTCACGGACGACGAAGGCAACGCCTGGGGTCGCCTCGGCAACGCGCTGCGCCGCCTCGGCCGCGACGCCGAGGCCAGGGACGCGTACCGCCGCGGCATCGAGGCCGCCCAGCGCCACGGCCACCCCGGCATGGCCGCCGAGTACGAGGAGATCCTCGACGACTGGGAGTCATGACGGACCGGCTCCGCTCCTTCGAGGAGGAGGCGCTGCCTCACCTCGACGCCGTCTATCGCTTCGCGCTCCGCCTGGCCGGCTCCGCGGCGGACGCCGAGGACCTCGTGCAGGAGACCTTCCTCCGCGCCTACCGCTCCTGGGAGCAGTACACCCCGGGAACCTCGGCCAAGAGCTGGCTGTTTACCATCTGCCGGAACACGTTCCTCCGGCAACGCGAGCGCGAACGTCGTCGCGACGAGGTCGTCCAGCGGGCCGCGCGCGAGGGCGACGGGCCAGCCGTGCCCGGGGGCGAGCTGCCGCTGTTCATGCCCGCCGCGCAGAGCGACCCGGAGGGCGAGCTCTTCCGCGACATGATCGACGAGTCGATCCTGAACGCCATCGAGCGCCTGCCCGCCGACTTCCGCGACGCCGTCGTGCTGAGCGACCTCGAGGGCCTCTCCTACGCCGAGATCGCCTCGGTGCTCGACATCCCCGTCGGCACCGTCAAGAGCCGCCTCTTCCGCGGTCGGCGCCTCCTCCAGCAGGAGCTGTACTCCTATGCGATCGAGGAAGGGTACATCCGCCCCCGCCAGCCATGAGTGACGTCACCTGCCGCGAGGCGCTGGCCCGCCTCTACGAGTACCTGGACGGCGAGTTGCCCGACGCCAGTGCGGAAGAGATCCGCGCCCACTTCGAGCTGTGCCAGTGCTGCTACCCGCACCTGCGCTACGCGACCGCGTTCCAGCAAATGCTGGCGCGCGTGGCGAGCGGCCAGCGCTGCGCTCCGCCCGAGCTGCGCAGGAAGGTCGCGGATCTGCTGCGCGCCGAAGCATCCCGCAGCGGCGGCTGAGGCCGGCGCGGGCCGCTCCCCACGCACGGCCCGCGCTGGCGGCCACCAGCCGCGGCCCAACCCCGGCCGCGCCGGCACCGTGGCCGAAAGATCCCCGAACCCTCCCCACCCCCCAGGGTATCCACGGAAAGCGAATCCTTCTGAACCCCAACGCCCCGTGCGTGGCTCGCCCGGGGCACTGGAGGCCAGCCGACGATGGTCATGCCGACGAGGCGCGAGCGGGTCCTGCCGCGGCTGATCGAAGACGAGATGCGCGACTCGTTCATTGATTATTCGATGAGCGTGATCGTGCAGCGGGCGCTGCCGGACGTGCGCGATGGGCTCAAGCCGGTGCACCGGCGCATTCTGTACGCC
>DASVDH010000096.1:0-4113 GCA_036381195.1 Longimicrobiales bacterium
CGGTGAGCAGCTCGCCGATCCCGGGCACGGCGTCCTGCTCGATCGCGTCCAGCAGCGCCTCGCGCACCGCCTCGGCGGCGAGCGCGATGGCGGCGCCCTCCTCGAGCAGCTCGCGGGCGGGCGCGCGGCCGGCGCGCAGCGCGAACTCGCGCAGCAGCTCGCCGCAGAACGCGTGGATGGTGCCGATGCGCGCGAAGTCGACCTCGTACGCGGCGCGGCGCAGGCCCGCGTCGCGCAGCGCGCTCCGCACCTTCTGCTTCAGGTCCGCCGCGGCCTGGTTGGTGAAGGTGATGGCGGCAATCTCGTGCAGCCGGCACGGCCGCGCGATGCGCTCGCCGCGCAGCTCCACGCCGAGCAGGTACAGGATGCGGTAGACGACGGTCTGCGTCTTGCCCGCGCCCGCGCCGGCGGTCACGAGCACGTGCTCGTCCACCGCGCGGGCCGCGGCCCACTGCGAGTCGGTCGGCGGGAGGATCATCGCTGGAACTTCCTCCTCGGTCCGCCCTTCACGCGGCAGATGTCCCAGCCGTGGCAGAACGGCGGGCAGCCGCACGACTCCGCGGGCTTCGCGGGGAACAGCCCCTGGCGCACGCGTTGCACGTGCGCCGCCGCGGCGTCCAGCGCGCGCTCGTACTTCTCGCGCGCGTCGTCGCGCTCCTCGAGCTCGCCGGACTTGCCGACCCTGTGCAGCTCGAGCGAGTGCACGGCCTTCCCGGTCTTCAGCGCGCGGTACTCGACGCGCGCGACCCGCGCGCCGGGCTCGAGTTGCTCCAGCGCGTGCGCGTACAGCGGGACCTGGAGGACGACGCCGTCGTCCCACGCCGCGCTGTCGCCGCCGCCGGGCGTGGACGCCTCGGACGTCTTGTAGTCCACGGCCGCGCGGAACACCGCCGGGTCCTCGCCCAGCCGTTCGTCGATGCCGACCTCGACGCGATCCATGCGGCCGCGCAGGCGGAAGCGGACGCCGGCGCGCTCGAGCACGACGTCGTCGAACTCGACCTCGTGGCGGTCGACCGCGGTGCGCAGCATGCCGAACGTCTTCCGCTTCTTCCTGTCGAACCGCGCCTCGTTGTGCTCGATCTCCGCCTCGAGGTAGCGCCGCAGGATGCGGCTCAGCTCGGCGCGGCGCGCATCGTAGAGCGACGGGTGGCCGAGCCACTGCGTGCGGCCGGCCTCTTCGAGCGCCGCGTCGAGCGCGTCCTCGAGCGCGGTGTACGCCCACGCCGCATCCGACGCGCGCAGCAGGACCGGCCCGCCGGCCCGCTCGCATGCGCGCTCGTAGAACCGCCGCATCGCGTCGTGCAGCACGCTGCCGCGCACGATCGGCTCCATGTCCTCGTCCGGGTCCTCGAGCTTCTCGAGCCGCAGCAGCCGGCCGGAGAAGTACGCCCACGGGCACTTGGCGTACGCCTCGAGCTGCGTCACGCTCCAGATGCGCGCCTCGCCGAACTCGCGCGCGAGCCACTCCGCGAGCGGCGGCGCCTGGATCAGCCCGTTGTGCTTCCCTGGCGCGCCCGTCGCGCGCAGGCGCTCGATCCGCGCCGCGTGTGCGGCGTGTTCGATGGCCGCCGCGTCGCGCACGAGCGGGAGGCCGGGCGTGAGGACGCGCGACGTCGGGATGGAGACCCGCTCCACGTCCGCGGCCTCCGCGACGGCCTCGACGAACCAGGACGGCAGCACGTCGCGGCCAGCGTGGTCCAGCTTCGCGTAGCTTAGGGTGAGGCCCGGCGCGCACGCGGTGAGCACGCGGAAGAGCTCCTCCTCGCGCTGCTCCCACACGGCGCGGCGCTCGAGCGCGAGGCCCGCGGCAGCGAGCGCCTCGCGGTCCGCGTCGTCGAGCAGCGGCGTGCGCGGCGGACGCAGCGGGAACTCGCCCGCGGCGAGCCCGACGATGAACACGTGGTCGAAGGCGCGGTACGCGGCGGCGAGGGCCTCGAGCACCTGGACGCCGCGCGGGGTCGGCGTCGTGAGTGCGACGTCGCCATCGAGGATGCTGCGCAGCTTGGCCTCCATCCCGGCCGCGTCGAGGCGCTCGTCGCCGCCGCCCCACCGCTCGAGCGCGCGCCGCCACTCGCCGAGGATCGCGCGGAGCCCGCGCCACCCGGCGAGGTCGAGGCGGGCGACGTCGAAGCGGCGGTGGGGCACGTCCAGGATCCGTTCCTCGACGCGCCACGGGTCCCGCTCGACGAAATCGGTGAGCCATTCCACCCACTCGCCGAGGGTGCGCGCGCGGTCGAGCGACTCGGCGCGCGTGGCGAACGCGCGGAACGCCTCCGCGGCGCGGTCGGCCCGCCACACGGGGATGGTCCGGCCGCGCCGTTCCTCCTCGGCATCCGCGCCTTCCCCTTCGCGGCGCTCCCTCTGCTTCGCTTCCCAGGCGAGCGTGTCCAGCTCACGCTGCCATGCGGCGAGCCCGGTGACACGGCGCCGGTAGCCGATGTGGTCGAGCACGGGGACGTCCAGCTCCGCGCCGAGGTACGGGTGCTCGGCCAGCTCGACGAGCCCGGCACGCGTCCAGCCCTCGGCCGCGACGCGGAACAGCGCGAGCAACGCCCGCACGGCCGGGATGTCCGCGTAGCGCGTGCGCAGGCGCGCCGCGGCGGGGATGCCGAAGCGGCGCAACGCATCGGTCGCGCGGTCCACGTATGGGCGCGACTGGCGCGCGATGATCGCGATGCGGTGGGGCTCCACCCCGGCATCGATTCGTTCCCGGACCCGGCGCGCGACCTCCTCCAGCTCGCGATCGACGTCCGGCGCTTCGATCACGACCACCCGCCCCTCACCCCGATCGCCGGGCCGGGGCTGGGGCGCCGCCCCAGCCCCCGGCCCCGACCCGGGCGAGGGCTGGGGAGCCGGGGGCTGCGATTCCGGCGCTTCGTCCAGCGTCGCGAAGAGGTCGAGGTTCTCATCGCCCCTGCGCGCGCGACGGCGACGAGAGGCGAAGGCGGGCCGAGGCGAGGGCGCCGCGCCGATCCCTGGCGCCGGCTCCATCCCGCCCCCACGCACTCCTCCCTCGCCCTCGCCCGGGCGGGCACCAGGGAACGGGGTGGCGCCCTCGCCCGGGCGGGGACCAGGGAGCAGGGTGGCGCCCTCGCCCTGGCCCAGGAAGCTGAGGCGGCAGGCGAGGGAGTCGGGCTCGTCGAGCGTGACCACCCGCGCACGCAGGTCGAGCGCGACAGACGTGTAGATGATGATGCGGTCCAGCGCGGGCGAGCTCGTGAGCGCATCGAGCAGCGTGCGCCAGCCGCCGCGCAGGTCCTGGAGGCCGAAGATGCGGATCTCGCGGCGGCCGCGGAGGCGCCGGGCGAGGCCGTCCGGGTCGGCGCGCACGGCGCGCGCGCAGTCGGCGCGCGTGTCGCGGCCGTCGCGGCGGTTCTCGCGCCGGAGCGCATCGCAATATAGCGCGTAGGCGCGCGCGAGCTCGGCGTCGCGGAGCTGCTCGAACGCGTCGCGGTCGGTGGTGCGCTTCGCGCACGCGCGCTCGAACTCGTCGGGCGCCACGTCCTCGGCGCACAGCTCGCCGAACAGCGTGTCCAGCGCGTCCAGGAACTCGTCCGGCCGGCGTACGCGCCCGAACACCTCGCCCGCCGCCCAGCGCAGGATGTTGGAGAGCAGGACGAGCCGCTCGAAGTCGCCGAGCGGCGTGCGGTCGGTGGAGCCGAGCCATTCCGGCAGCTCGTCGAACAGGCAGAGCGGCGGGTCGAACCAGCCGCGCACGCCCCGGCGCGCCGCGAGCGAGAGGAGGTCGTCGCGGATCCCGCCCTGGCGCAGCGCGAGGAGGTACGGCGGCGAGGGGAACGGGTCGACGTCGTCGCCCGACGGAACCGGCGCGGCGCCCGCGGTGCTGCCCGCGACCGTGCCGCTCGGAGCCGCCCCGGGCGGGAGGACGTCGCCGCCGCCGCCGGCTCGTGCTGCGCCGGCGCCGCCCGCGCTGCGCGGCAGCGCGGCAGGCGCGAGGAAGCCCTCGGCCGCCGCCTCGAGCAGGCGGACCGGGTCCAGCGCGCGGACGATGACGAGCTCGGGCATGGGCGGGCCAGCGGAAAGACGGGTACGGGCGGGCGTAGAATACGGTGGAGGTGCGACAGCGGCCAGGGCGGGGGCCGCGGGGCAGGC
>DASVDH010000097.1:0-7718 GCA_036381195.1 Longimicrobiales bacterium
CGCACCCCCCAGGCCGCAGCACCCTCGTCGTTGCTCTGCGCCAGATACGTGGGGTTCCTCTGGCGCGCGATCCGGATCGCCTCCTCCAGCGTGAGCGTCGCCGGCTGGCCCGCACCCGCACCCTCCTCCTGCTGCTGCGCCGCCACGGCCCCGGGCCACAGCAGCCACAGCCCCGCCAACACCCACCTCGCCCAGCCCCTCCCGCTCCGGCCAGACCCGCGCGCAGCGCGCATCAACGCGTGCGCGGCGGCGAGGCTCCCTGACCGACCGCGGAATCGATGTGACTTTCCGTTCACGGCTCCTCCAGGTCTGACACGACGCGCGTGGCTCCCGATCGACGCTCTCGCCGTACGTCACGGCGAACCGGTCGGTTTCAGCGTGCAGGGAAGGAGGAACGCGCCACGCTCGCGGCGCCTGAGCGTGCGACGATGAGGCCGGCCCGGGCGGGCCGGCCTCGCAACGTGTCAATCCGGCGGAGCGATGCGTTCGGCCACATAGCTCCGATCGGGGATCTCCAGGCGCAGCACACGCCCCGCGTCATCCACCCAGAAGTGGCGGGTCGGGCTGCCCGGCGCCTCGACGATCGCGTGCCGGGCGCGCACACTCGCGTCTCCCACCGTGATGGTTTCGACCCCGGCAGGCGACACCTGCGCGGAAACCTGCCGGCTCAGGCGCGGAACCAGCAGCGGCACCCGGAAAGGCGCGCCATCCAGGCGGCGGGCGAGGAAATAGTAATGGTGGGCAACGCCCTCGTCCACCAGCACCGCACCTTCGCTGGCGAGGTACTCCCGCATGGCCTCCCTGCCGGGCGAGATGATCCGCGCGCTGACCCGTCCACCCATGACTTGCCCGAGAATGCGCCGCGTCTCGGCACCGCGTATGGTGAGCTCGTAGGCAGCCGGCCGCAGCGCGGCGCCGCTCACCTCGAGCTTCGTCGCCACCTCTTCCGGCGTCGGGGCGGCATCGAGGGACACGCGACCCTGCGCGATGATGACGGCATCGGGGCCGGTGCCCGCCCTCCGGATGGAGAAGGTTTCCCGCCCGACTTCGCGCCCGCGGATCAGCAGCCGGAACGCTCCCTCGTCGATGGGCGCCTGCCCGAGGGCCGTGGCCGGAAACCACAGGACGGACAACAGGAGCGGCAGCGCCCGCACGAACCGCGCCGGAGCCGGCGAACAGCGCCGCATGGCCAGTTCCTCCGAGAAAGGATTCGCTGGAATTGTGGCTACACCGCCGGCCGTGCCGGTGTTCGGCCGGCGGCCCCGGCCGCGTGCAGCGGCACCGCTACAGCGTGTCGGATTCGAGATCGGTCGGGGCCAGGAACACGGCCCTCCGGATCGCATCCAGGATCCGGTGAAAGATGAGCCGGCCCTTTTCGGCCGTCGCGGCCGTGGGCCGGCCGACCGCGCCGGCGCCGCCCACGGGATGTGCGGGCAGCCAGCCGCGCATGTAGCGCTCGGCGACGTGGGCGGGGGGCTCGAAGTCCCGCGCCCGATCCATCCGAACGAGTCGGGGGTAAAGGTACAACATCACGGATGTCTCGGCCTCGTCGGCGTGCAGCGGCCCGGTCTGCGCCTCGAGCAGGTCCGAGATGTCCACGTCCCAGACCTCGACGACGCGCACGCGAGCGCGACGGGTCACCAGCGTCGCCAGACTGTCCAGGTGGGGCTCGTGCCTGTGGGCGGTGATGAGGATGAACTCGCTGACGCCCTGATGCTCCCATCCGGAGAGCAGCTCGTTCATGCAGCGGTGCAGCGTCTTCTTCTCCACGGAGGCCGTGCCCGCGAACGCGCGGTCGCTGCGCACGGCAACGCCGAAGGCGAACGTCGGGGCGCGGAGCACCTGGAACTCCTCGGACAGGTCTCTGGCGAGGCGTTCCGTGATCAGCAGGTTGCTGCCGAGGGGCAGGTGGGCGCCGTGCTGCTCGAGCGCGCCGACGGGAACGATCAGCCGGCTGTCCCGGGCGAGGTGCGCAGCCACGTCGATCCAGCTCAACTCGTGCAGGGCGAGGGAAGGGCGCGAGTCTTCCACGTGCTGAATCCCGGCCTGGAGGTGGAGTGGTCGAAGTCGCCGTGAAGCAGGCGGCGCGCGCCGGTCCCCGCGTGCCCGATGGGGGCGCGGGGGCATCCGGCGCGGCCGGGGCCTGGCTCCGTGCGGCCTGCGCGCTCGGCTTCGGCGCCGTCGTGCTCGCGCTGCTCTGGTCCCGCACGCTCGACGCGACCTACCTGGCTGCGGCGGCCGTACCGGCGGCTTTGGCGAGCGTGCTCGCCCGGCGTGCGCGGCCGCGATCGGCGGAAGCAGCCGGGCCCGAGCGGCGGGGCCGCATCACGGCCGTGAAGGCCGGGCTCTATGCGGCGCTCGCCGCCCTCCTGTTCGCGCTCGCCGCCGGGTCGCTCACCGCCTACCGACTCTCGCGGATCACTGCCGACTGGGACCGCCTGGTCGAGGCGCGCGAGGCCCGCCTCGCCGCACAACTCGACCGCCGCATGAGCGCGGTGCTCGCCCGCGGGCGCCGTGCCGCGGAACTGGCCGCGCGGAGCGCGGCCGTTCCCTCGGCGGATCGCTTCGCGGAGCTCGAGGCGGTGCGCAGGCGTACCGGCGTGGCCGCGCTCGCCGTCTTCCGGGAAGCGGGAGACCTCGTGGCGTGGGCGGGCGACCACCGCGGCGCCATCCCCTACGATCTGCGGGGCTCGCCGGAAGGCACCGTGTACGCCGAATGGCCACTCTTCAGCTACCTATACTTCTCTCAGCCCGTCGAGGGAAGGGGAGAGCGTGTCATCGCGGCGATCCTCCTCGAGACCAGTATCCCGCTGCAGGAGAAGCCGGAGGCGGGGTTCGCCGCCGACTTCGCGCGGCGCACGGGCGTGCTGCCGCTCTTCGGTGAGGGCGCCTCGCCGAATGCGGCCTGGCACCTCGTGGAGAGCGGGGACACGATCCTGCACGCCCGCTTCGAGCCGATCAGTCAGGCGCGCTTGCGTGCCGCGGCTGCGGCGACGGGGCGCCGCATGGTGCTCGCGCTCGCGGCGTTGGCGCTGCTGCTCTTCTCGCATGCCTGGCTGCGCTCGCGCCCTTCGGGCGCCGCGACGGCCGTGCCGCTCGCGGTCGCTCTGGTCGCGCTCGCCGTTGCTCCGCTGGGGCCGGCCCTGAAGCTGGAGACGCTCTTCTCCCCGACGCTGTTCCTGCTTCCGTTTCCGGTCGACGTCTCCCTCGGCCGGTTCTTCGCGGTGCTCCTGCCGTTGACCGCTCTCGCGATGACGCTGCGTCCCCCCGCGCTCGCCGCCCGCGCGGGCCGGGCGTGGCTCGCGGCGGGCGCGCTCGCCGTCGCGTTGGCGTTCCCCCTCTGCATGCGGGTGGTGACCGCCGCCGCGGGGCCATCGCTGCTGGAATCGAGCGCCTATCTCTGGTGGGTGCTGCAACCGGCGGCCGTGTTGATGCTCTCGCTGGTCGCGGGACTGGCCTTTCCGCAGGCGCGAACGGCGGGGCGCGCGGGAGCCGCAGCAGGGCCCGGCGGTGCCCGCGAGCCGGTGGGGGCGGGCCGGGCGCAGGGCCGGACAGCGCCTGGGGGCGTCGGCATGCCGCGGGCGGACGCGGCGGCTGGCGTGTGGCCCCGGGCGGGGGAGTGGCTGGCCTCTTCGCCCGTCCTGATCGCGGGTGGCGTGCTCTCGAGCATTGCGCTCGCCGCTCTCCTGCTCCTCCGCTGGCCGGCGACCCGGAGCGTGAGCGGCTGGCTGCCCGCGCTCTGGGCGGTCCCCTTCGTGTTGCTCGCGCTCGGCCTCGCGTCCCGGCGCAGCCGGCGCAGTCGGCTGATGCGCTGGCTGGCCGCCGGGTGGTTGGCGGCCTCACTCGCCACGCCCTACCTGTGGGCGGCGCATCTGGGCGCACGCTTGCGTGCTGCCGAGCGCGACATCGCGACGCTCGGCAGCCGCGCCGACCCGCTGCTCGATTACCTCCTGCGCCACTTCGCGGAGGAGGCGATCCGGCGCCACGCCGCGGGCGAGGACGGCCTGGCGTTGCTGTACCGGTCCTGGGTGGCGAGCGACCTCGCGCGCGAGGGTTACCCCGCGCGCATCACGCTCTGGACGGTCGGCCGCCGGGCGGAATTCGAGCTCCCGGTCGGCGGCGTGAGGGATGCCGTTCGACGCGGAGACACGCCTTCGCGCGTCGTCCGGCTGGTGCTGGACAGCGCGCGCGTCGCCCGGGCGCCCGTGATCCGCGTGGTGCGCGATGTGCCGGGCGTCAACCAGATCCTTGCGGTCCCGCTCGGTGACGGCCGGGAGATCTCCGTCGTCGTCCCGCCGCGCCGCACGCTGACCCGCGCGGGCGCCCTGGCGCCGTTCCTCGATGCGGAGCCGCGCGCCGGCCCGCAGCTCTCGTTGATCCCCGCCAAGGCGGACGCCGCGATCGAGCCGGACCAGATCGGCTGGCGCGCGACGGAGCATGGCTGGCGTAGCGAGACGCTGGTCCACATCCCCGGAGAAGGGAACTACCATGCTCACGTGGACCTGCGCACACCCCCACGCAGCGTGCGCGTTGCCCGCGCGCTCCTGCTCCTCGCCCTGGACCTTGCGCTGCTCGCGCTGCTGTGGGCGGTCGGCCGTGCGGCGCGTGGCGATCCGCCGGCGCCGCCCGGCGGCTGGACCGCCTGGCTCGGCACGTTCCGGGCGCGCGTCACGCTCGCGCTGTTCGGGTTCTTCCTGCTGCCGACGATCCTGTTCGGGGCCGTCGCGTACCGGGGTTTTGCGGGCGAGGTGGAGCGGGCCGCGCGTGTGCTGGCCGAACGCGCGGTCGCGCAGGCGGCCGCGGTCTTTCCCGAGTCCGAGCGGCGGCTGGACGCGCTCGCGGCGCGCATCGGCGAGGACATCCTCTACTATCACCAGGGCGAGCTTGCGGATGCCTCCTCGCGCGAGGCGTTCGAGATGGGCATCTACAGTGCGTGGATGCCGCCGGACGTGTTCGCCACGCTCCAGAGCGGCGAGGAGACGACCGTGATCGAGGAGCGGCGGCTGGTGGACCGGCCATACCTGATCGCGTACCGCGCACTGCGGCCCACCGGCACGCTGGCCGTGCCGGTTTCCCTCTCCGCCAGCGATGCCGCCATCCGCCAGCGCGAGCTCGCGCACGTGATGCTCCTCACCGCGCTCGTGGGCGGGCTCCTCTCGCTCGCGCTTTCCGTGTTCGTCGGCCGCGCGCTCGCGCACCCGATCGGCCAGCTCCGCCGTGCGGCGACCGCGGTCGGCGCCGGCCGTCTGCGTGCGCGTCTGCCCGAGGATCGCGCCGATGAGTTCGGCGAGTTGTTTGCCGCGTTCAACCGGATGGTGAGGCGGCTGCGCGAGGCGCGCGCCAAGGAGGTCCGCACGGCGCGCGTCCTGGCGTGGGGCGAGATGGCGCGCCAGGTCGCGCATGAGATCAAGAACCCGCTCACCCCCATCAAGCTCTCCGTACAGCATCTGCGCCGTGCCTACGCGGACCGGCATCCGGGCTTCGGCGCGGTGCTCGAAACCAACGTCGAGCAGATCCTGGCGGAAATCGACCGGCTGACGGAGATCGCGCGCGCGTTTTCACGCTACGGCGCGCCGCCGGAAGCGGCCGGCCCGCTCGAGGCCGTGGACGTCGCGACCGTCGTGCGCGAGGCGCTCACGCTGTACCGCGCCGGAGACGTGGGCGTCCGCTACGAAGCCGTGGTCGAAGAAGGCCTGCCGCGCGCGGTCGCGCGCACCGGCGAGCTGAAGGAGGTGATCCTCAACCTGCTCGAGAACGCGCACGCTGCCCTGGATGGCGCGGGCCACGTCCTGGTCCGTGCGCGGCGGCTGGATGGCGGAATCGAGGTCGCGGTGCAGGATGACGGCCCCGGCATCCCGGCAGAGCTGGTGTCACGCGTGTTCGAGCCGCACTTCTCCACTCGCTCGGCGGGCACCGGGCTCGGCCTCGCGATCGTGCGGCGGCTGGTCGAGAGCTGGGGCGGCGAGGTCTCCGCCGAGAGCCGGGAAGGGAAGGGCGCGGTGGTACGCATCCGCATGCGCATTGCCGAGCGGTCGTAGCAGCCCCCCGCCGCCGATGCGAGACGGCCACGGGCGGCTCGCCCGTGGCCGTCTCGCATCGGCGCGCGGTGCGCCGGGCGGAGGCGCGCTCAGCGGCGCACGCGGTAGTTGACGATCCGCTCGCCGATGTCACGGCTGCGGACGATGAGCCGCACGAGATCGTTGGGCTCCAGGTCCGCCGCGACGCGCTCCAGGTCCCGCATGCTGCGGATCGGCTCGCCGTTGATGCTCACGATCACATCACCGACGCCGACCTGCCCGTCGACCGGGCTGAGCGGCGTGACGCCGAGAATCACGACGCCGCGTGTGTCGGACGGGAGGCCCAGTCGCTCGGCCAAGCGGGGCGTGATCTCCTGCGCCTGGAAGCCGAGCCGCTCCGCCGCCGACATGCGCTCCGTGTTGCTGGTCTCGCGCGTGCGGTCCGTCTCGAATTGCCCGAGCTCGACCGTGATGTCGCGCCGCTGCCGGTCACGCACGATGGTCAGCCGCACGCGCTCCCCGGGCTGGCGCTGCGCGAGCAGCGTCTGGAGCTCGCTCGAGGTCTCGATCGGCCGGCCGTCGACCGCCACCACCACGTCGCCCATTTGCAGCCCCGCCTCCGCAGCGGGCGTGTTCGGCTGCACAGCCGTGATCTCCGCACCCGCGGCCCGATCCAACCCGTAGGCCTCGGCATCCGCCTCCGTCGGGGTCTCGATGAACACGCCGAGCCGCGGTCGCCGCACCGTGCCGTACCGGATCAGGTCGTCGGCCACCTTGCGGGCGAGGTTGATCGGGATCGCGAAGCCGTAGCCGGCGTTGACTCCGTTGGGTGACTGGATCGCCGTGTTGATGCCGACCACGCGGCCCCGCAGGTCGACCAGCGGCCCGCCCGAGTTCCCCGGGTTGATCGCGGCATCCGTCTGGATGAAGTCCTCGACGGCCGCGGGGTCGTTCCTGCGCAGGATACCCGTCGTCCGGCCGCGCGCGCTCACGATTCCTGCCGTCACCGTGAAGGTCAGGCCGAACGGATTGCCGAGCGCGAGCACCCAGTCGCCGACCTGGAGCTGCTCCGAGTTCCCGATCTCCGCGACGGGAAGCTTGTCGCCCTCACGCAAGTGCAGCTTGATCACCGCCACGTCCGTGCTCTGGTCCGTGCCGACGATCTCC
The DNA here is from genome assembly GCA_036381195.1 of Longimicrobiales bacterium. Classification (GTDB taxonomy): domain Bacteria; phylum Gemmatimonadota; class Gemmatimonadetes; order Longimicrobiales; family RSA9; genus RSA9. Next base: position 7,185 of record DASVDH010000097.1, read on the forward strand.
GCCCCGTACTCCCGCCCATCGAGCAGAGTGACGACGATCTGCTCCGCATCCCTCACCACGTGCCTGTTCGTGAGGACGTGGCCCTCCTCATCGATGATGACCCCGGAGCCCGCGCCCTGCTGCGGCCGGTCCAGATGGAACTCGTCCGGGAGCCCAGGGATGATCTGGAAGAACGGGTTGCGCAGCGTGCCGCGCGCGAGGCGCGGCTGGGATGCCACCTGGATGTAGACCACGGCGGGCAGCGCGCGGTCGGCCGCGGCCCGGAACGCGCCGGAGAGCCGCGCGGCCGTGATGGTGTCCACGCTCGAAGGCACCGAGCCGAGCTGCTGCCTGACCTCCGCTCGCGTGGCATCGCTGCGGTCCTGCGCAACGCCGCTCTGACCGCACGCGGCCAGCGCGACCAGCGAGGCGGCGAAGCCACGCCTCGTCGCCCGTAGCATTGCGGTCATTCTCGCCTCCCAATCCTGTGATGCCTGGTTCGCGTCAGCGTCCCATGGAATGTCGCGGTTCCGCCTTCGGGCCGACCCGGCGCCG
>DASVDH010000098.1:0-31532 GCA_036381195.1 Longimicrobiales bacterium
GTGGCGGCGCGCGCCGTGAGCGCATACCCGGCGGAGGTCACGGCGCAGATGTGCCGCAACTTCGCGGAGGGTGGCGCCGCCATCAACGCAATCGCGCGCGCGGTCGGCGCGGAGGTCGTGGCGGTGGACGTGGGCGTGGATGCGGATGGGGCGTCGCTCGGCATCCTGGAGCACAAGGTGCGCCGCGGCACGCGCGACCTCACGTGCGGCCCCGCGCTCACGCGCGACGAGGCGCTGCGCGCGCTGCGCGTCGGCCTCGAGCTCGCGGCGGAGCGCGCGGCCTCGACGGATGTGTTCGTGCTGGGCGAGATGGGCATCGGCAACACGACCGCGGCGACCGCGGTGACCGTGGCGCTCACCGGCGTGCCCGCGCAGCGCGTGGCAGGGCCGGGCACGGGCATCGCGCCGGACGCGGTCGCGCGCAAGGCGAGCATCGCCGCGAACGCGGCCGCGCGCGTGGGCGGGCGCGCGGACGCGCTCGCCGTGCTCGCGGAGGTCGGCGGGCTCGAGATCGCGGCGCTCGCCGGTGCCGTACTCGGCGCGGCGAGGGCGGGCCGCGCCGTCGTCGTGGACGGCTTCATCACGGGCGCTGCGGCGCTCGCGGCGGTGGCGATGTGCGACGCAGCGCGCGGCTACCTCGTCGCCTCGCACCGCTCGGCGGAGCCGGGCCACGCCGTGCAGCTCGAGGCGCTCGGGCTCGACCCGCTGCTCGCGCTCGACATGCGGCTGGGCGAGGGGACGGGCGGCGCGCTGGCGCTGCCGCTGCTCGAGGCCGCTGCGGCCGTGTTGCGCGAGATGGCGACGTTCGCGAGCGCCGGCGTGTCCGGCGCGCATGAGGGCGCACGTGTCTGAGGCACGCGCCATGGCGCCCGCCCGCGAGGCCGCGCCCGGCGGCGGCATGCGCGTGATCCTCGTGACCGGCGGCGTGCGCGCGGGCAAGAGCCGGTACGCGGAGCGGCTCGCGCGCGAGCTGGGGGGTGACGACGTCGTCTACATCGCCACGGGCATCGCGACGGACGGGGAGATGGCGGCGCGCATCGCGCGGCATCGCGCCGCGCGGCCCACCGCCTGGGCCACGATCGAGGCGCCCCGCGCGGCCGGCGTGGCGCTACGCGAGGCGGCCGCCGCCGTCGTGCTGCTCGACTGCCTGACGTTCCTGGTGGCGAACGCGGTGACAGACGCGTTCGAGGCAGGCGAGGACGCGGCGCGGGAGTCGGCGCTGGCCGAGGTCGCCGCGCTGCTCGCCGCGGCGGACGCGCGGGCCGGCACGCTCGTCGTCGTGACCAACGAGGTCGGGCTCGGCGTCGTGCCGGCGACGCCGCTCGGCCGCTGGTTCCGCGATGCGCTGGGCGAGGCGAATCAGCGGGTCGCGGCGCGGGCGGAGCGCGTGGTGCTGATGGTGAGCGGGCTGGAGGTGGTGGTGAAGGGCGCGGCCGGGACCTGGAACGGGCCGGGGGCCGCCAGCCCGCCGGCGGAGGGCGGGGTCGAGGGTTGATTCGCGTAGGCCGATCCGCCATCGTTGTGTTCTTCAGGTCTGTATGAGGAATCGGCCGTCGGGAGGGCGTGCGGCGAATGCTGTCCGGGACCGCGGAATACGCGCTGCGCGCGACGCTGTACGTCGCGCAGCATGGGGCGGAGGGCGAGTACGTGCGCGCGGACCGGATCGCGGAGGCGATCGGGGTCCCGCGCAATTACCTGTCGAAGATCCTGCACGCGCTCGCGCGGGCGGGGATCCTGACGTCCACGCGCGGGCCGCTGGGTGGATTCCGGCTGAAGGTGGATCCGGACCGGCTGCCGATCCATCGCGTGATCGAGCCGTTCGACACGATCACGCCGGAACCCTCGTGCATCCTGGGTCGGCCCGAGTGCGGCGATCACAACCCGTGCCCGGCCCACACGCGCTGGAAGACCATCTCCGACCAGGTCAGCGCGTTCCTGCGCGGAACGACGGTGGGGGACCTGCTGAGGGAGGAAGGGAGTCTGGTGTGACTTCCGGGCCGGGGCGAGGGCGAGGGCGAGGGTGGTGCGGATCCGACTCCGAATCCGATTCCGAATCCGACTCCGGCATCCAGGACCCACACCGGATCGGCATCCGGCATCAGGCAGTCGGATTCGATATCACTAGGCAAGTCAGGGTGAACGGGGCGGGGCTCACCGCTCCGACGCGATCGTGAACCTGAACCCGTCGGGGTCGCGGAAGCGGAACATGCGCACGCCCCAGGGGGTGTCCACCGGCTCGGTGTCGATCCTGCCGCCGGCTTCCCTGAGCCGCCGCGCGATCTCGTCGATGTCCTGCGGTGTCGTGATCTGGAGCGAGAAGCCCTCGCCTTTGACCCGGTCGAGCCCCCGGGCGCCGTCGTCCTGGCCGAGCAGGATGCGGACGTTGCCCGCTCTCAGCGACACGGCGCTCAGCCTCCCCTCGCGCTCGTGCTCGCGGTCGACCTCGAAGCGCAGCACATCGCGATACCACGCGACGCTGCCGCGGAGATCCTTCACGGTCAGCGATGCCGAGAGCTCGCGGCCGTGAAGCAGCTCGGATGCGGCGCGGGGAGCAGGGCCGGCGTCGCCGGGTGAATCGGCGGCCATGATGTCTCCTGTTGGAGTCACGCGGTGCCCTGAATCAAGCCCCGCGCCCGCCATCGGTCAAGGGTGTTGCCGGATCCGAGCCCGGTCCGACGGCATCGGATTCGGACCGGGCACTCGGAACCGGGATTCGGATTCGATCTCGGAGTGAGGGGAGCAGGGCGACGCACTCTCCACCCCGCTCTGCGCCTTCCGGGGCTCCGTGGTTCAGCTCGTTGCCGGCGCACCGAATGCGCCAGCCGTTGCGCCTCCGCCGGCCTTCGCGCCCCCCGCGCGCCGAGCGGCTACCGGCTCGCTCCCGCAGACTCCCTCCGCCACCTCGCCGGGATGTGGGTGCAGAACGGCTCGGACTCCAGGTAATCGCCGGTCATCGCGTAGGCGCGCGCGCGTGAGCCGCCGCAGATGGCGCGGTACTCGCACACGCCGCACTTGCCCTTGAGGCGCGAGCGGTCGCGCAGCGCGACGAAGAGGGGCGAGTGGCGGTAGACCTCCACGATGTCGTCCCGCCTGACGTTCCCGGCGGCGATGGGGAGGAAGCCGGACGGGTAGATCGCGCCGACGTGGCTCACGAACAGGAACCCATCGCCATCGTTCACGCCCTTCGCCCGGCCAATTCCGTCCGCGAGCGAGAAGCCGATCCCGGCCGTGAGCGGTTCGGGCCGCTCGCTGCGCGTCCCGGCGCGGCGCTCGGCGACCTGACGCTGGAGCACGACGCGGCGGTACTGCGGTGCGGCCGTGCTCTTGATGTCGAACGGCGCGGTCTGCGAGAGGTCGTACATCTTGTGGAAGACCCGCTCGAACTCCTCGGCGCTGGCGACGTCCTCCGGGCGGGCGCGACCGGTCGGGACGAGGAAGAACACGGACCAGAGCGCGATGCCGAGGCGCGACATCAGCGCGCAGAGCGCGTCGAAGTCGTCGAGGTTGTGGCGGCTGACGGTCGTGTTGACCTGCGTGGACAGGCCGATCTCTCGCGCCGCCTCCAGCATGCGCATCGTCCACTCCCACGAGCCGCGGACGCCGCGGAAGGCGTCGTGGATCGCGGCGGTCGAGCCGTCGAGGCTGACGGCGAGGCGGCTGAGGCCGGCCTCCTTCAGCTCCGCGAGCACGTCCTCCGTCATCAGCGGCGTGCCGGATGGCGTCATCGCCATGCGCAGGCCGATCGACGCACCGTAGCGGACGAGGTCCACCACGTCCGGCCGCTCGAGCGGGTCGCCGCCCGTCAGCACGAAGAGCGGGCGGCCGAAGCGGCGGACCTGGTCCATCAGCCGCATGCCCTCGGCCGTGCTGAGCTCGAGCGGGTGGCGGTGGCGCACGGCCTCCGCACGGCAGTGCAGGCACGCCAGCGCGCAGGCGCGCGTGACCTCCCAGATCACGAGGAACGGCGCGCGGTGGAAGTCGAGGGCGGCGAGGTCCGGCTTGCCCCTTTCCCCTGGCCCCTCCCCTCCGGCCCCAGGCCGGGGCGGGGGCGCTGAGCCAGCCCATCCCTCCCTCCCGGGCGGGGGCGGGGGAGCGGATCGAGAAGCGGGCGTGGGCGAGGGCGCCATCCCGCTCCGGCCCGGCCAGCCGGGCGGGGGCGGGGCAGCTCCGGGTGGTGTCGTGCCCATGGCATTCACTCTCCGCGCCGCAGCACGAGCGCGCGGCGCTGCGGATCGTAGGTGATCAGGGCGACGTCGCCCGGCTCGAGGTCCACGCGCGCCTCGAGCTCGAGGCGCGCCGGAGACTCGCCGTTGCGGCCGCCGCGCTCGTCAGCGCGGCCGTGACGCTCGCGGCGTTCGCGTGGGAGATCCTCATCACGCCCGGCCGCCTCATCCCGCCACTCACGTTCTCCATCGCCTCCCTCGCCCCCGCCCTCGCCCCCGCCCTGGCCCACCGCTTCCCGAACGAATCTCAGATCCACGCGATGCACCCCGGGCAGCACCCTGAACTCGCGGAACACGTAAACCGGCCGATCCTCGCGGGCGCCGGCGGCGTGCACCAGCGTGTCCGCGAGCACGCGGCCGTCCACGCGCACGCGCAGGCGGTACGGCGCGATGCGGCCCTCGCAGACCTCCGGCCGCCGCATGTGCGGCGGCAGCGCGGCCAGCTCCTCGGGCGTGAGCGAGCGGCACTCCTGGACGCGGATGCCGCGCACGCGCCAGGAGAGGCGCAGCACGGCCTCGTCGGCGCCGGGCTCGCGGTACGGCGCACGCGACAGCGCGGCGAGCGCGGCCAGCGCCATGCCCGTGACGACGACGGCGACCGCGACGCGCAGCGCGGCGTTCACGACGCCTCCTCGAGGTCGGGGCCCTCGTCGCGCGCGCGCCAGAGCGTGATCAGGTCCGGCGGGTCATCGTCATCGGGACCGGCGAGCGCGGCGACGTCGTCGCGGAACGCGCGCAGCGCGGCCGCCAGCACGCCGGCCTCCGCGGCCGCGGCCTCGACGATGCGCACGCGGCGCCGGTCCACGCGCTCCTGGAGCTCGGCCTCGCGGCCGCGCCACACGCGCTGGTCCAGCCAGCCCGGGCCCTCGCGGCTGCGGCAGTCGCGCTCGGGGCAGGCGGCCACCAGCACGCCGCCCGCGCCGCCGCGCAGCAGCGCCTCGATGGACGACGTGTGCACGTTGCCCGCGCAGGGCAGGGAGACGAGCAGCGCGCCATCGAGCGCGGCGGCGTGTCCAGCGGCGCTCCACTCGCAGCCGATGACGACGACGTCGCGTGCACCGGGCCTCTCGCGCTCGACGAACGCGCGCACGAGCGCGAGCTGGTCGCGGCCCGTGCGGCCGACCGGCCCGATTGCCATCGGCGCGCAGGAGCCGATGCAGATGCCGCAGCCCACGCAGCGGTCCGGGTCCACGCGTGCGACCATGCCATCCCGCCCATCGGTGCGGGCGACCATCGTGATCGCGTCGAACGGGCAGTCCAGCATGCACTGCTCGCAGCCCGTGCACGCGCGCTCGTTCACGACCGACTTGGCCGGGCGGGCTTCCGGACGCGGGCGGGTCCACAGCGGCACGAGCAGCATGGCGAGCGCCAGCGCACCGCCCGCCACCCACACCACCCACGCGGGCAGCCGCCGCGTCAGCGGGAGCCAGAACGCGTAGAAGAGATCGAGCGGCACGCGGCCCGGCACCCGGAACAGATCGGCCTCCGGCGCCATGCCGACGGGCCGGAGCACCGCGAGCAGCGTCAGCGCGCCGACGAGCCCCCACAGCAGCAGCCGCGGCGGCAGCAGCACCGGCCGCGCCACCCGCGAGACGTGCAGCCACAGCAGCAGGATCAGCCCGATGGGCAGCGCGATGTGCGCGAACAGGTTCAGGAAGAAGAACGCGCTGGGCAGCGGCCGCTCGCCCACGAACGTCCGGCCGATCGGCTCCGAGAAGATCGGCAGCACATCCAGGAACCGCGCGCCCTCACCCGCCAGGAGCTGCGCCTGGACGTCCCACACCATCACGTAGCCCGTCCAGCCGCAGACGAAGATCACCGCGAGCAGCACCAGCCCCGAAACCCACGCGAGCGCGCGCGGGCCCCAGCTCCTGCGCTGCGCGTACATGCGGAACGCGTGCACCGCTGCGGCGACCACCACCGCGTCCGACGCGAACCGGTGCAGCCCCCGGATCCAGCGCCCCAGCCACGCCTGCTCCGTGATCCGCGCCACCGACGCCCACGGCGCACTCAGCCGGTAGAACACCAGCAGGTACAGCCCGGTGGCCAGCAGCACCAGCAGCAGCGCGACCACGATCGCGCCCGAGTGGTAGAGCGGATTCCAGCGTGCGCCGTAAAGCCGGTTCACCCAGCCGTCGAGCCGGGCGAGGATGCGCCAGCTCGCGGGGCGCGGCGCGGGTGTCGTGCTGTGCATCAACCCCTCTCCCCGTTCGCCCGATGCCGCCCGGCATCTGCATGCGAGCGACAGTGCCGAAGAATTATCATAAAGACATGATAAAGACAAGTACCGGGACGGCCGTGATCCCGATCACAGTCGTCGTCCTCGGCCTCGCGGCGACGGCCAGGTCGGCTGAGGCCGAAATCCTTGCGCGGCTCACCTCCTCGACTCAGACTGTTTCGGAGAGGTGCGTCCGCTGCACGGGGTGGCCCGCCGCCACCACCTCCACGTGCTGCCTCGCGCCCCTTCAGAGGCACCCTCCTTCAACCCGAGCAGCGGGGGGCGACCGTGAATCCTCCGAAGGTTGCCGAGCCCCCGCCGACCACTCCGCTGGACGAACTTCGTCGCGTCGTCGCGCAGGCGGTGCGCGACTCGGTGATCACATCGGTGAGGTTGGAGCAGCCTGCTTCGGGGCATCGCGGGCGAGCCGACCTCCAACCCGGAGGATCGCGATGGGCACGACCATGCGGAACGCAGCCGCCGCGGCACTGCTGGTGCTCGCAGGCGGGGCGACCGGCGCGTGCGGCGGGGCATCGAGTCGCGCGACCACGACCGTCACCGACAGCGCGGGCGTGCAGGTCGTCACGAACCCGCCCGGCAGCATCGAGGCGGCGCAGGCATGGCGGCTCGCGGCCGATGCGGCGGTCGAGATCGGCGCCGGCGCGAGCCCGGACGCGCCGCTCTATCGCATCGCCGCGGTCGTGCCGCTGCCCGGCGGCCGCGTCGCCATCGGCACGCAGGTGCCGCCACACGTCCTGGTCTTCGCGTCCGACGGCACGCTCGCCGCGACGCTCGGGCGGCAAGGCGACGGGCCGGGCGAGTTCCACGGCGTCGCGTCCGTCGTGCCGATCGGCGCCGACTCGCTGGCGGTGTGGGACGACAGGCGCCGGCGCATGTCTGTCTTCACCACGGATGGCAGCTTTCAGCGCGAGGTGGGCCTCAGCGCGCTCGCGCCGCTGACGCCGATCGCGGCGACGAGGATGGAAGGGCTCCTGGCGTGGACGCACCTCCTGCCTTCGGCGCAGGGGTCACTGGTGCTGTTCGCGGTCGGAGTCCTCGGCGATCCGGGGCCCGGCGTGATCCGCGTGGCCGCGCCCTCGCACCGGATCACGGCCGGCGGAGACGTGCTCGCCGCGTTCGGGCCGTTCCCGGGCGAGGAGTTGTACAGCCTCGGCGGCAGCGACGTGTTCCCGTACATCTTCGGCGCGACGACGCACGCCGCGGCGTCCAACGGCGCGCTGGTGGTCGGCACGGCGGACGCGCCGGAGCTCCGTGCCTACGGGCCCGACGGCACGCTCCAGCGCATCATTCGCTGGCCCGACCACGACCGCACGGTCGGCGGTCCGCTGCTCGCGCAGTGGTCCGAGGCGGAGGCGGACTGGATCACGTCGATGTCCGCCGAGCTGCGCCCGCTCATCCGCGAGCTGCTCGAGCGCATGCCGCGGCCCGAACGCTTCCCCGCATACGACGGCATCATCGCCGGCGAGGACGGCAGGGTCTGGGTCGGTGAGTACGCGGGCCAGCTCGAGATCGTGTATCCGCCACTGAAGCTCCGCGCGTCGGAACGGCGCTGGCTCATCTTCGATGCCGACGGAGCGCTGACCGCCTCCGTGCGCACGCCCGAGGGATTCGAGCCCCACGCCGTCCGCGATGGCCTGGTCTGGGGCGTCTACAGGGACACTCTGGACATCGAGTCAGTGCGCGCCTACGAGCTCGTGCGGCTGTGAGGTCCGCATTGCGGGCGGGCTCGCCATCTCCCGGCGGGGGCCGCGCCCCCGCCGTGCTTCCGCAGCGGGGTCTTGCGCGGCGCTATTCATCATATCATCATGACGAAGCGATGAATAGGCGCCCGCGGACCGCGGCCCAGCCGCCGGCTACCACGCCGGCCTGGGCGCGCCGCCGGCATGGCCACGACCGCTCAACCACGGGAGGCCTATCCCATGACCTCTCCTCATGACCCCTACCGCGACCCGCCGAAAGCGATCCCGCTCGGCCAGCGGCTCTACGACAACTGGCTCCTGCTGCTCGTCGTCGGGATCCTCGTGATGGTGCTGATCTACACGGGGTGGGGCCTGTGGGAGGTGCTGACTCTGCCGCTCTCGGCGCTGCCGTGACCCGGGTGGGCGGAGGGGGCGGAGCGGTCCCGGGCCGCCCTGCCCAGCCCCTCGCGGACGGCTGATGGAGGCGAACGATGCACACGGGTATGCAGTCCCCGCGCGGCGTCTGGTGGAAACCGGCGCACGGGTCGGAGAAGGTGTGGTTCGGGCTGGCGTTCGGCTGGTCCATGGTGCTGTTCGCGATGATGCCGCTCTGGCACTGGAAGGGTGGGCAGAACCCGTCCGGCATCCGCGGCAAGGTGGATCCGGCGGCCTACCGGGCGCGGGTGGAGGAGTTCATCGCGGCGTACCAGGTGGGGATGGACGGTGGGTTCCCGATCGTGGAGCCGCCGCCGGGCTCTGACATCTACATGATGGGGCAGATGTGGAACTGGACGCCCGTGCTGAAGCTGCGCAAGGGCGTCGAGTACACGCTGCATCTCTCGAGCGTGGACGTGAACCACGGCTTCGCGCTGTACCCGATCAACGTCAACTTCCAGGTCGTTCCGGGCTACGACTACGCGCTGCGGATCACGCCGTCGGAGGCGGGGGATTTCCGCGTGATGTGCAACGAGTTCTGCGGGATCGGCCACCACATGATGCTCGGCCGGATCATCGTGGTGGATGAGGACGGCGAGGTGCCGGGCGACGTCGCCGCCAGCCAAGATGCCGGGGTGAGCGGGGAAGGGGTGGCGAGCGCAGAGCCGGCGGGTGACGGTGCGGGCCCGGCCGGCGGCGCCGCGGTGGCGGGCAAGATGGCGGCCGACGGGGCGGGCCGGCGCGGGCAGGAGGCTACGAGTGGAGCGGCGGTGCGCGACCACGCGGCGGCGCCAGGCGCGGAGGTGTCCCGATGAGGTGGATCCACCGGGTGTGCCCCGTGACGGGGCTGAAGATCGACCGGCAGGCGGACCTGCTGATCCGGGCGCACGGCGTGGCGGCGACGGTGGCGCTGCTGATCGGCGGCATCGCGGCGGTGCTGGTGCTGCTGACACGCTGGCAGGCGGTGCACCTGCTGGATGCGGTGTGGTTCTACCGCATCCTGACGGTGCACGGGCTGACGATGCTGATCTTCTTCATCCTGTTCTTCGAGATGGCCGTGCTGTACTTCACGGGCCCGGTGCTGCTGAACAGCCGTGTCCCGGCGCCGCGGGTGGGGTGGGCGGCGTTCGCGCTGATGGTGGCGGGCGCGGTGCTGGCGGAGTGGATGATGTGGACGGGCCGCGCGGACGTGCTGCTCTCGTCGTACGTGCCGCTGCGCGCGCATCCGCTGTACTACCTGGGCATCATCCTGTTCGCGGTGGGCGCGCTGATCGTGACGTTCCAGTTCTTCGCGTCACTGGTCGTGGCGAAGCGGGAGCGGACCTACGAGGGCTCGGTCCCGCTGATCACGTTCGGTGCGGCGACGGCGGCGATCATCGCTGTGATCACGCTGGGCCACGGCGCGGGGATCTACATCCCGACGTTCCTGTGGTCGCTGGGGCTGATGGACGTGGACCCGCAGATCTACCGCATGGTGTGGTGGGCGCTGGGGCACGCGTCGCAGCAGGTCAACGTGGCGGCGATGGTCTCGGTGTGGTACCTGCTGGGCGCGCTGACGGTGGGCTCGGTGGTGCTGAACGAGAAGATCAGCCGCACGGCGTTCGTCCTGTACATCCTCTTCATCTCGCTGGCGTCGGCGCACCACCTGCTGGTGGACCCCGGCTTCGGGCCGGCGTGGAAGGTGGTGAACACGAGCTACTTCATGTACATGGCGGTGCTGGCGAGCATGCTGCACGGCTTCACGGTGCCGGCGGGGGTGGAGGTCGGCCAGCGGCTGCGGGGCTACACGCAGGGGCTCTTCGGCTGGATCCGCCGCGCGCCGTGGGGCGACCCGGGGTTCAGCTCGCTGGTGCTCTCGGTCGTGGTGTTCGGCTTCGTGGGCGGGATCACGGGTGTGACGATCGGGACCGAGCAGATCAACATGATCGTGCACAACACGCTGCGCGTGCCGGGGCACTTCCACGCGACGGTGGTGAGTGGCACGGCGATGGCGTTCATGGGGCTGACGTACTACCTGATCCCGCTGATCTTCCGGAAGAAGATCGCGTTCTGGCCGCTGGCGAAGTGGCAGCCGTACCTGTTCGCGGGCGGGATGCTGTTCTTCTCGATCTTCATGTCGTTCGCGGGCGGGTTCGCGGTGCCGCGGCGGCACTGGGATATCACGTTCTCGAACGCGCCGTTCGACCTCCAGTTCAGCCCGGCCGTGGACCTGGTGATGGGTGTCATGGCAGTCGGCGGGCTGGTCGCGGCGGTCGGCGGCGCACTCTACATCCTCATCACGGTGTGGTCGGTCTTCTTCGGTGAGCCGATCCGGGAAGGAGAGCTGTCCAATGCCCATGTACGGCCTGCCGCCGGGGCTGGTGAATCCGCCACGGCCGTTGCCTGAGGAGGATGACGGGGAGGAGCTGCCCTGGACCGGCAAGCTGGGCCCTGCGCCCGGGACGCTGATCCTGGTGCTGATCTTCCTCGCCGCGTTCGCTGTGTACTACTTCGCGAACTGGAAGCAGCTGTCGTTCCTGTGGCGAATCGGGTGAGCCCCGCTGCCCCGCCTCCGCCCCGGGCCGGGGCGGGGGCGAGGGCGGGGGAGGAGCGGTACGCGGGGGCCGGCCTCCTGCTCATCGTGCTGGCCACCGCCGCCTGGTGGGGGCTCGCGTTCTGGCCGGTGGGCGGGGAGGCGCCGGAGTGGCTGGTGCGTACGCGCTACGTCTGCTTCGGCGTGCGCGGCGGGACCGGGCTGCCGGACGCGGGCGGCTGGATCAACCTCGTGGGGCAGCCGCTGGGCATGCTCGCGGCGTTGTGGGTGGGGTGGCGACGCGGCGTGTGCGCGCTGATGGCGCGGGTGCGGCGCTCGGCGCGGCTGCGCGCCGCCGCGCTGGTCGTGGCGCTGCCGCTCGCGGCCGCCGGGTCGCTTGCGGGCTGGCGCGTGCTCGCGGCGGACGATGTCGCCGCCGGACCCGACCCGGGGGCCGTGGACGTGCCGGGCGCACCGCCCGTGCGGCTGGACCGGCCCGCGCCGCCGCTCGCGCTGGTGGACCAGCACGGCGCGGAGCGGACGCTCGAGGAATTCCGCGGCCGGCCGGTGCTCGTGACGTTCGCGTTCGGGCACTGCGAGACCGTCTGCCCGCTGCTCGTCCGTGACGTGCTCGAGGCGCAGGCGCTGCTGCGGGCGGAGCCCGGCGCGCCGGTGCCGGCCGTCCTGGTCGTGACGGTGGACCCGTGGCGGGACACGCCCGCCCGGCTCCCCGCCCTCGCCCGTGCCTGGCGCGCGGGCGAGGATGTGGCCATCTTGGGCGGCGACATCGCGCGGGTCGAGGCCGTCCTGGACGCGTGGGGCGTCGCGCGCGACCGCGACCCGCGGACGGGCGATGTCGCGCACGCGGCGCTCGTGTACGTCGTGGACGGCGCGGGGCGCATCGCGTACGCCGCCCCGGGCGGCGCGGAGATGCTGACCGAGTTGGTGCGGCTGGCCGCGAACGCGGGTGCGGGGTAGGAGGCCCGGCGACGGGAGAGTGCGCCGCGGCCGGACCGCCCCCCGCACGGCGGCCGGCGCGGGACCAGGAGCATATATTCAATGGAAGTGGCGATCGAGGGGCGTGCGGCGGCGCGGGTGCAGCAGATCCGCGCGGCGTTCGCCCTGGGCAAGCCGGGGATCGCGGCGTTCATCACGATGTCCGCGGCCGCGGCGTACATTGTCGCGGGGGGGAGGGTCACGAGCGCGACGTTCATCCACGTGATCGTGGCGACGGCGCTCGTGGCCGCGGGCGCGGCGGGCCTCAACCAGGTGCGCGAAGCCGCGATCGACGCGCGGATGAGGCGCACGCGCAACCGGCCGGTGCCCAGCGGCACGCTGGCCCGGCAGCAGGCCGTGACGGTCGCGGTCGGGCTCTCGGTCAGCGGGTTCGCCTACTCGGCGATGGCGCTGCCCTGGCTGACCACCGTGCTGCTCGCCCTCAGCCACGCCAGCTACGTCCTCGTCTACACGCCCCTCAAGCGCGTCACCCCGCACAACACGCTGGTCGGCGGGATCCCCGGCTCGCTGCCCGTCCTGGCGGGCTGGGTCGCCGCGGGCGCCGGCATCGATGCCGTCGCGCTCGCCCTGACGTTCGTGCTCTTCCTCTGGCAGATCCCGCACTTCCTCGCCATCGGCTGGCTGTGCCGCGACGACTACCGCAACGTCGGGTTCCGCATGCTCACCGTGGACGACCCGGACGGCGTCGCGACCGCGCGCATGTCCGCCGTCTACACGCTCGCCCTGCTGCCCGTCAGCCTCGTCCCCTTCCTCGCCGGCACGGCGGGGCGCGTCTACGCCGCCGCCGCGTTCGCCGTCGGCGCCTGGTATCTCTGGTGCGCCGCCGCGTTCCTCGCCCGCCGCACCGACGCGCGCGCCCGCGCGCTGTTCCTCGCCTCGCTGGTGTACCTGCCCGCGCTGCTCGGGGTGCTGGTGCTCGAGCGCCTGGCGAGCTGAGGTCCGCCTCATCGAGGTCCGCAGCGGTCGCTAAGGCCGGCAGGGCTGCTGCGCCCGCAGCGGTCCGGCCCCGCGCCGGCTTGACGCCTTCCAGGATCTCTGACTAAAGTCAGACAATGGATCCTGTACAGATCGAGCGAGTCCGGCGCTTCAACCGGCTGGTCACGCAGCGGGCGGGGGCGCTCGAGGATCGTTTCCTGGGGCGCGACCGGCCGCTGGGGGAGTCGCGCGTGCTGTACGAGATCGGCCGGGGCGGAGCCGATCTGCGTGCTGTGCGCGCGCGGCTGGGGCTCGACTCCGGCTACCTGAGCCGGCTGGTGCAGTCTCTTGCGGGGAAGGGGCTGGTGACGGTGCGGGCGGCGCCGGAGGACGAGCGGGTGCGGCGTGCGGAGCTGACGCCGGCCGGCGTGGAGGAGCTCGAGCTGATGGAGCGGCGCTCGGACGAGGCGGCGGCGGCGATCCTGGAGCCGCTGACGGAGTCGCAGCGGGAGCGTCTGGTGGCCGCGATGGACGAGGTGTACCGGCTGCTGAAGGTGTCCGCGACGGTGATCGAGCGGGTGGATCCGGCGAGCCAGGCGGCGCGGTGGTGCGTGGCGCGGTACTTCGCGGAGCTGGCGGAGCGGTTCGAGGCGGGATTCGACCCGGCCCGGAGCATTTCCGCGGATGACGATGAGCTGCGCCCGCCGCGCGGCGCGTTCCTGGTCGCGACTGCGGATGGCGAGCCGCTGGCGTGCGGCTGCGTGAAGGTGGTCTCGCCCGGTGTGGGGTCGATCAAGCGGATGTGGGTCGCGCCGGCGATGCGCGGGCTGGGGTTGGGGCGGCGGATCCTGGAGGCGCTGGAGTCGGAGGCGCGCGCGCTGGGGCTGGGCACGTTGCGGCTCGAGACGAACCGCGCGCTGGTGGAGGCGAGGCGGCTGTACGAGCGCGCGGGCTACGTGGAGGTCGCGCCGTTCAACGACGACCCGTACGCGGACCACTGGTTCGAGAAGCGGCTGGAGTGAAGGCGACGCTGGGGGCGGGTCGGGATTCGCGGGGCATCGTTCACGATCGAGCGGGAGCACGGCCATGCAGTTCGACTTGACGCATGCGCTGGAGATCCTGGAGCGCACGCCGGGGACGTTTCGCGCGCTGCTGGGCGGGTTGTCGGAAGCGTGGACCACGCCGAACGAGGGTCCGGAGACGTTCAGTGCGTGGGACAACGTCGGGCATCTGGTGCACGCGGAGCGGGCGAACTGGATCCCCCGCGCACGGGTCATCGTGGAGCAGGGGCCGGACCGTGCGTTCCCGCCGTTCGACCGGTTGGGGCACTATCGGGAGAGCGCGGGGAAGAGCATGGCCGAGCTGCTCGACGAGTTCGAGCGGCTGCGCGCCGCAAATCTCGAGACGGTGCGTGGGTGGCGGCTGACGGAGGCCGAGCTCGCGCTGGAGGGCGAGCACCCGGCGTTCGGGCCGGTCACGCTCGCACAGCTCCTGTCGACCTGGGTCGCGCACGACCTCGGGCACCTCGCGCAGACGGCGCGCGTGCTGGCGAAGCAGTACCGCGAGGCGGTGGGACCGTGGCGTGCGTACCTGCCGGTGCTCGACCGGTAGCCGGCACGGCGGGATCACGTCGCTGTCCGCTCGCGCCGCCGAGCATCGCCACCAGCCGGCGCGCCGACCGGAGAAAGGTGGACAGAGGGACCGCGTCGAGGTGACGGGCTGCGCCCCCGGCCTTGCGAGAGCGGGCGCGCGGTGTTAACTGATCGGCGCCGCGCTGGAGCGGCGGCATGGCCGGCGACTGGCCATGCCGCCGAGCCGTTTTCCGGGAGGAGGTCCGCAACGGGCCCCGCCGCAGCGCGCCCGCTGCCCACGGGCCGCGCGAGCGGTGCCGCGGCGCGTGCGGTGCCGGGGACCACCCCCGGGAGCCACGCCGTGGAGGTGCCCGTGAAGCGAGAGGTCCTGAGCGCCACCGCCTGGGGACTGGGCGTCACCGGGGTCCTCGCGATCCTGATCGTCATCGGCTCGCGGAACCTCGACCACTTCGATCCCGCGCTCGTCGGCTACACGTTCGCCAGCCTGTTCGCGGCGTTCGGCATCACCTACCGCTACGCGATGTGGCTGCGCCGCCCGCCCACCCGGGTGTATTGGCGGCGCGGCTGGCGGCTCGCGCTCAGCCCGCGGCACTGGAAGGGCAACCTGCTGCGGCTCCCCAGGCACGTTGCCAGCGACATCGCGCTGAACGGCTTCATCTGGGCGCGCGGCCGCACGCGCTGGCTCGCGCACTGGCTCATCATGTGGGGCTGCATCCTCGCCGCCCTGATCACGTTCCCGCTGGTCTTCGGCTGGCTGTACTTCGAGGCGGTGCCGGGCGAGGCGGAGGTGTACCGGACGGTGGTCTTCGGCTTCCCCACGTTCAGCTTCCCCATCGAGTCGCTCGCCGCAGTACTGATCTTCCACGGCCTGGTGTGGGCCTCGTTCCTGGTGATCGGCGGCGTGATGCTCGCGATGCGGCGCCGCATGCGGGACGAGGGGGCCGCCGCGGTCCAGCAGTTCGGCGAGGACTTCATGCCGCTGATCCTGCTGTTCGCCATCAGCATCACCGGCCTGATGCTGACCGCGAGCTACACCTGGATGGAGGGCTACGCCTACCAGTTCCTCGCCATCCTGCACGCCGCCACGGTGATCTTCACGCTGCTGTACCTGCCGTTCGGCAAGTTCTTCCACATCTTCCAGCGCCCGGCGCAGATCGCGGTGCGGCGCTACAAGGAGATCGGGGCGAACGGCGAGGCTGCGCGCTGCCGGCGCTGCGGCCACGTGTTCACCTCGCGCATGAAGGTCGAGGACCTGATCGAGACCGAGCGCGCGCTCGGGTACCGGTACGAGATGCCGGACAGCCCCGTGGCGCACTACCAGTGGATCTGCCCGCCGTGCCGGCGCGCGATGTTCGGCCTCGCGCAGGGCCGGCTGGTGCACGGCTCGCGTGGGGAAGCGGAGCCGCCGCTGCCGATGCCGCGCTACGGCAACCCGGGCTACGCGCAGGGTCCGCTCGGGCCGGAGGACGCGCAGAACTTCCATCCCTGACGTTCGGAGGTCGAGCCACATGGCGCATGCCCCGAGGGACCTGCTGCCGACGATCGAGCGGTTCGGCCCGCACGTCGCGTACTCGGCGGGCGCGCGGCTGGACTCGGGCGTCGTGCCGGACCGCGTGGTGCACACGCACTGCTGTTTCTGCGGCCAGCAGTGCGGCATGAAGCTGATCGTCAAGGACGACACGGTGCTGGGCGTGGAGCCGTGGTACGAGTTCCCGTTCAACCGCGGCATGCTGTGCCCCAAGGGCGTGAAGCGCTACCTCCAGAACTCGCACCCGGACCGGCTGCTCCACGCGCTGGAGCGGGACGACGCCGCGCCCGGCGGGTTCCGGGCGATGCCGTACGAGCAGGCGATCCGCCGGGTCGCCGGCGAGATCGAGCGCATCCAGTCTACGTACGGCAAGGACGCGTTCGGCGTGCTCACCGGCGCGAGCCTGACCAACGAGAAGTGCTACCTGATGGGCAAGTTCGCGCGGGTCTGCCTCCAGACCCGGCACATCGACTACAACGGCCGGCTGTGCATGGTGAGCGCGGCGGCGGCCAACAAGATGGCGTTCGGCGTGGACCGCTCCGCCGGCCCGTGGTCGGACATCCCGAAGGCGGAGGTGGTCTGGCTCGCCGGCTCGAACGTGGCGGAGTGCTCGCCCATCACGACGGACTACGTGTGGCAGGCGAAGCAGAACGGCGGCAAGGTCATCGTGGTGGACCCGCGCATCACGCCGATCGCGCGCGGCGCGGACCTGTACCTGCCGATCCGCCCGGGCCGCGACGTGATCCTGTTCAACGGCGTGCTGCACCTCATGATCGAGAACGACTGGCTCGACCACGAGTTCATCGAGCGCTGGACCGTGGGGTTCGATGAGGTGGCGGCCAGCGTGCGCGAGTGGACGCCTGCGCGCACGGCGAGGATGACCGGGATCGCGGAGGACCGCATCCGTGCCGCGGCGGAGCTGTGGGGGAAGGCCAGGACCAGCTTCATGCTGCACGCGCGCGGGATCGAGCACCACACCCACGGCGTGCAGAACGTGCTGGCCGCGATCAACATCGTGCTGGCATCGGGCCGGATCGGGCGCGAGGGCTGCGGCTACGGCACGATCACGGGGCAGGGGAACGGGCAGGGCGGCCGCGAGCACGGGCAGAAGGCGGAGCAGTTGCCGGGGGGCAGGGACATCGACGACCCGGAGCACCGGGCGCACGTCGCGCGCGTCTGGGGCGTCGAGCCGAGCCACCTGCCGCCCGCTGGCGTGGACTGTGTCGAGATGTTCCGCAAGATCGAGCGGGGCGAGATCCGCGGCCTGCTCAGCATCTGCTTCAACCCGATGGTCTCGATCCCGGACAACGCGCTGGTGCGGCGCGCCCTCGAGAAGATCGAGTTCTACGCGGTGATCGATTTCTTCCTGAGCGAGACGGCACGCTTCGCGGACATCGTGCTCCCCGGCTCGCAGCAGGAGGAGGACGAGGGCACGGTCACGCAGGTCGAGGGGCGGGTGGTCAAGATCAACAAGGCGGTGGACCCGCCGGGCGATGCGCGCCAGGACTGGCGCATCGTGCAGGACATCGCGCACGCGCTCGGCCGGCCGCACGGCTTCACGTTCCAGAGCGCGCGCGAGATCTTCGACGAGCTGCGCGCCGCCTCGCGCGGCGGCGTCGTGGACTACTGGGGCATCACCTACGAGAAGATCGAGCGGCAGTTCGGCGTCTTCTGGCCGTGCTACGACGAGGATCACCCCGGCACGCCGCGCCTGTTCGAGCCGGGCTCATGGAACCCGGTGGCGAAGGGCGCCGGCCCGTTCTTCTTCCCGGACGGCAAGGCGCGGTTCAACGTGGCCCGCTACACGCCGCCCGCCGAGGAGGTGGACGAGGAGTACCCGATCATCCTCACGACGGGCCGCGTGATCACGCAGTACCTGTCCGGCACGCAGACGCGGCGGATCGGCCCCCTGGTGGACTACCGGCCGGAGCCCTGGATCGAGATGCATCCCCGGCTGGCGGAGCGGTACGGCCTGGCGGACGGCGATTGGGCGACGGTCGAGTCGCGGCGGGGCTCGTGCACGCTGCGCGTGAAAGTCGTGCAGACGATCCGGCCGGACACGGTCTTCGTGCCGTACCACTGGGCGGGCGAGAAGGCGATCAACCGGGTCACGATCGCGGCGCAGGACCCGATCTCGAAGATCCCGGAATACAAGACGTGCGCCGTGCGGATCCGGCGGGAGCCGGGGCCGCCCGCGTACGCCGCCGTGCTCGAGCCGCAGCAGTGAGGCCCCTTGCCCCCGGCCCGCCGCCCCCCGCCCGGGCCGGGGTGAGGGCCCCTCCCGCCCGGCCCGGCCGCCCGGGCGAGGGCGAGGGAACGGATGAACGGCGGGTGAGGCGGGGGCGGGGGAAAGGCCGGCGAGACTGCGCGCGGGCGCGCTCGCGGCGTGATGTCCCCTACGCGTACGCGTACGCCTACGCGTGCCCGTGCCCGGCCGTTCTACTCCCGAATCCGAGCCCCGGTCGTTCGCTGCCGGGAAACGGGATCGGGAGCGCCCCCGGCAACGTAGCCGGGGGCCAGGGAGCCCTCCCTCGCCCCCGCCCTCGCCCTCGCCCCGGCCCGGGGGAGGGGACAAGGGGGCAAGGGACAGGGGCCAGGAGCCTGAACCGCCCAGGAGCCGACGGATGCCTGTACCCGAGCACCTGCACTTCTTCATCGACGCGAGCCGCTGCATCGGCTGCAACGCGTGCGTGCATGCGTGCATGGAGTGCGACACGCACAAGGGGCAGTCGATGATCCAGCTCGACTTCATCGACCGCGAGCACTCGACGCAGACGGTGCCGATCGTCTGCATGCATTGCGAGTCGCCGACGTGCGCGGAGGTGTGTCCCGCGGATGCGATCAAGCGGACCGCCGATGGCATCGTGCAGAGCGCGCGCAAGCCGCGCTGCATCGCGTGCAACAACTGCGTGCTGGCGTGCCCGTTCGGCATCCCCAAGATGAACAGCGAGATGAACCTGATGATGAAGTGCGACATGTGCTACGACCGCACGTCCGTGGGGAAGAAGCCGATGTGCGCCAGTGTGTGTCCGAGCGGCGCGCTGTACTTCGGCACCCTCGAGGAGATCGAGCGGCTGCGGCCGCAGTCGCGCCCCATCAACACCTTCCAGTTCGGGTCGCAGCGCATCCGGACGCGGGTGTTCGTCATGGTGCCGAAGCAGGCGCCGCCGGGCGCGCTGGACGTCACGGGCGCGCTGCTGGAGCGGACGACGGGCTACGGGGACGCAGAAGACGGCGCGATCCTGGCCGGCGTGTTCGAGGAGGAGGCATGAGCGAGCTTCCGGGGAACGCGGAGCGGTCGCCGGGCGATGCCCCGGCGCGAGCGGCCGGGGCGGAGGAGCGACCGGCGGCCGGCGCGGCGCCGTCGTCGCCGGGCGCGGAGTGGTTGTCGGTCGGGCCGGACGGCCGGGAGTGGGGGGCGCAGCCGAAGTGGCGGCGCGACTTCCCGATCGACTCGCCCCGCGACGAGTACGTCGCGCGCCGCGACTTCACGAAGTTCATGGTGCTGGTCAGCCTCGGCTTCGTGGTGGGGCAGTTCTGGATCCTGTTCCAGAACGCGTTGCGGCGGCGGACGGGCGCGCCGCCGGTGCGGCGGGTCGCGCGGGCCGACCAGATCCCGGTGGGCGGGTCCCTGGTCTTCGAGTATCCGGAGCCGGGGCGCAGCGCGGTGCTGGTGCGGCTCGCGGGCGGTCGGTTCGTCGCGTTCGACCAGTCGTGCACGCACCTGCAATGCCCGGTCCTGGCGCAGGTGGACCGGGGCCGCTTCTACTGCCCGTGCCACGAGGGGATCTTCGACCTGGAGACCGGCCGGCCGGTCGCGGGCCCGCCGGAGCGGCCGCTGACGCGGGTCCTCATCGAGGAGAGGGGCGGTTGGATCTACGCGACCGGCATCGAGAGGCGGACCGGATGAGCCGGCGCCCCCGCTTCGCGCGGAGCCAGCGCAAGGCGATCGTGACCGGGATCCTGTGCATCGTGCTGATCCTGGTGGTGCTCCAGCTCTGGCTGCTGACCGCGACGATGAACGCGTTCCTGGGCGGCGACACCGACATCCTGCTGCCCGCCGCCCTCGCCAGCTTCGGCTGCCTCGCACTGAACGCCGGGCTCCTGTGGTACGTCTACTCGCTCGACCGCTGACGGGCCGATGAGCGCGCTGGGCCGCCGTGCCGCGGGCTGGGCGGCCGAGCTGCCGCCCGGCGCCTTCGCACTCGTGATGGCGACCGGCATCGTGTCGATCGCGGCCGGCCTGCTCGGGCTGCGGGCGCCCGCCGTCGCGCTGCTCGCGGTCAACCTGGCCGCGTACGCCATCCTGGTCGTGCTCCTGCTGGCGCGGCTGTGGCTGTACCGCGAGCGGGTCCGGGCCGACTTCCGGGACCACGCGCGCGCGCCGGGCTTTTTCACGGTGGTGGCGGGGACGTGCGTGCTCGGCGCGCAGATCGTGGTGCTGGCCGGCTGGACGGCTCCCGCCACCTGGCTGTGGGGGCTGGGCGCGCTGGCGTGGGCCGCGTTCATCTACGCGTTCTTCTTCACGATGACGCTGCTGCCGGAGAAGCCGCCGCTCGAGGCGGCGCTGAACGGCGCGTGGATGCTGATCGTGGTGAGCACCCAGTCCGTCGCGGTCCTGGGCGCGCTGCTCGCGCCGGAGTTCGGCAGCCGTGGCCAGGAGCCGGTGCTGGCGTTCTCGCTGCTGCTGTTCCTGCTCGGCTGCATGTTCTACGTGCTGCTGTTCTCGCTGATCCTGTTCCGCTTCCTGTTCCTGCGCATCGACCCGGAGCGGATGGCGCCGCCGTACTGGATCAACATGGGCGCCGTCGCGATCACGACGCTGGCCGGCTCGCTGCTGATGCTGCGCGCGGGGCTGTGGACCTTCCTCGCGGGGATCCTGCCGTTCCTCCAGGGCTTCACGCTGTTCTTCTGGGCCACGGCGACGTGGTGGATCCCGCTGCTCGTGCTGCTCGGGGCGTGGCGGCACGTCGTGCGCCGCGTCCCGCTGCGCTACGACACACAGTACTGGAGCATGGTCTTCCCGCTGGGCATGTACGCGGTCTCGACGCTCCGGCTGATCGAGGCGACCGGCTGGTGGTTCCTGCTGCCGCTGCCGCGCGTCGTCGCGGCGGTCGCGTTGCTGGCGTGGGGAGCGGCGTTCGTGGGGCTGGTGCGCTGGATGGCGGCGGAGGTGCGCGTGGGAGTACGGTGATGACACTGGAGGTGCGAGGCGACGGGCGGCAGGTGCCGGCGGGAAGGGAATGGTGGCGGAGGCGTGGCGCGGAGCTCGCGTCCACCGTGCTGCCGTTCCTGAACGGCGAGAGCGGCTCGACGGAACGACCCCCCTCGGCGCTCCCGCCGCGTTGTGCCTCGGCGCCGCCTGCGAGGCCGCTGGCCGCCCGGGCGAGGCGGCGCCGGCAGGGCGCGGCGCTGAGGCCAGGGCAGGGAGGGGTGCGGGGGCGAGAGCGCGAGGTCTCCGCCCCCGCACCCGTCGCTCACGCCGCCGGCGACCCCTCCCCCACCGCCTCGCGCAGCTCTGCCATCAGCGCGTCCAGGTCCAGCGAGTGGCGCTTCGCGACCTCCTCGATCGGCAGCGCGCCGCCACAGCAGGAATCGATGCCGTAACGATCGAACACGGCGACGGTCCGCGGGTGCAGCAGGATCGCGGTGTTGACCGTCATCGTCGGGGAAATGCGCGTCTCCGTCTCGTTCATGGTTCGCTCCGTTCGTGCGGCATGGCCCGCGCGCCGTGCACGACGCGCGGCCGGCCGAAGGGTGATGGCGCCGCGTCCAGCGTGCGCCAGATGTTGTAGATGAACATGCCCGCCGAGACCACGCTGAGCGCGGCGCCGGTGTGGAGCACCGGTGTGGCCGGCGCACCGGCGAGCGGCCGCAGGATCCAGCCGCCGACGAACAATGCGAGCCCGGCGTTGGCGACCCAGACGTGGGTCGCGGCGAGGGCGCGGCTGTGCAGCGGCGCGCCCGCGAAGCGCGGCAACACGTGATACGCGACGCCGAAGATCATCATCGTAACGAAGCCGAGCAGGTTCGCGTGCGCGTGCGCCGGCCGGATGACGAGCAGCCGGCCGGGCCAGACGGCCATGCCGAGGCCGAGCAGCACGCCGATGCCGAACCAGACCAGGCTCGAGCGGATGAAGCGGCGGACGAACGGCTCCATCAGGGCGCCCGCTCGCCGATCGGGCACGCCGGCGCGCGCGTCCCGGCCGCCAGCGCACCGCGCACGGTCCTCGCCGCCGCTCCGGGTCCCGGGCGGAGCGTCATCGATCCTCCGTCCCCCGCGCGGCCGCATCGAGCCGTGCGGCGTCGAGGATCTCGACTTCGCGGCCGGCCTGCGCGATGATGCCATCCTTCCGCAGCGCGGAGAGCGCGCGGGCGACGCCCTCGCGGGTCGTGGCCAGCTCGCGCGCCATCTGCTCCTGCGTGCGGGGCAGGGTGAAGCGGCCGCCGGTGCGCAGCTCGCCCTGCGCCTCGGCCAGCTCGACGAGCGTGGCCGCGACGCGCGCACGCACGTCCTTGAGCGTGACCTTGGCGATCAGCGCGACCATGCGGCGCAGCCGCGCGCCGAGGTTGCGGATCACCGCGTCCGCGATCTCCGGGTTCTCGCGGTAGAGCTGCTGGAAGGCATCCTGCGGCAGGAAGAGCAGCCGGCTGTCCTCGAGCGCGCGGGCGGACGCGGGGTACGGCCCGCCGTCGAACAGCGGGACCTCGGCCACGGGCTGGCCGGGGCCCTCCACGTGCAGGACCTGCTCGCGGCCGTCCGCGCTCGCGCGGTGGATCTGGATCCGCCCCTCGACGACGATGTAGAGGCCGTGGCACGGCTCGCCGCGGCGGAACAGCGTCGCGTTCTTCGGCAGCGAGCGCGTGAGCGTGCGCTCCGCGATCGCGCGCACGGCGTCGTCGCCCAGTTCCGCGAACAGCGGGAGACGGCGCAGGGTCTCGCTCACGGATCGAGCGGACCGCTCGGCTCTCTGCACGCTGTGCCTCCCAGGGGCCCGGATCGTGTACGCTTGCCAATCGGCGCGCGCGGCCCGGCGCGCGCGCGCCGGGAGCGCGCCGCTGCGGGCGCCGCGGCGCGCTCCGGCCTCATCCATGATGTTACGAATCGCCACGCTTGAGGATCCGCACGCGCCACACCTCGGGCCCCTGCTCGAGGTACTCCCAGCCGAACTTCCCGGGCATCTCCGCCTCGAACTGGTAGCGCAGCGGGCGCGGGTCGTGGTCGTTGATCAGGACGAACGAGCCACCCGGAGCCAGCTCCTCGAACGTGCGGAAGATCGTCGGGTGCTTCTCGCGTGGCGGGATGACCCGGACATCCAGCGTCCGCTCCGTGGAATCGGGCATCGTCTTCTCCGTTTGGGAAGTGGAAAGCGTATCCGCGCTGCGGCGGATGAACACGCGCACGAGATCCGGAGACTGCTCCCGGATCTCGTACGTGAAGCCGCGCTCCTCGAGGCGCGGCAGGAGGAGCCGCGGCACGCGCACGTTGATCTGCACCAGCGTCGCGCCGGCGGGCAGATGCTCGAGCGCCTCGAGCGTGCGCACCATCGGCTCCGGCGGCTCGAGGCCGCGGACATCGAGCACGACGACGTCGTCCCCCTCCTCACCGGCGGCGCCGGACGCTGCCTCGCCCGCGGCGGGGGTGTCCGGAAGGGCCGACGTGCCCGCGGGGTCCGCGGCGGCGCCGGCGGCTCGCGCCGCGCCGTCTCCGGCGCCGGTCGCGGGCTGCGGCTCCGCGGCATCCGTGGGGCCGCCTGCCGTCTCCGGGCGCCAGAACCACACGCGCCAGTCCTCCTCCCCCAGCATCTCGGTCCAGTGCGTGAAGCCGTAGCGGCCCATCGCGCGATAGAGCGGCACGGGCTCGAAGACCGCGCGCACGCGCAGCACGCTCCCGTCCGGCAGCGCCTCGCGCGCGGCCATGATCCGCGAGAACGGCTCGCGGCCGTGCAGCAGGTCGTCGCGCACGTCCAGGTCCACGATGCGTTCCGGCGCGAGCGCCGCGAGGAACTCCGGCTTCGGCTCGCGCACGCCCGTCGGCGCGGGCGGTGTACGGGGGATCTTCACCATGCTCCCTCCTGGATCATGCTCGGGTTCCAGCGCGGCTCCCACACGAGGTTCGGCCGCACCTCCGTCACGCCGGGCACGGCGGAGAGCGCGTTCAGGATCCCGTTCGTGATGTGCCGCTCGAGCGGGCAGCCCGGCGTGGTCAATGTGAACGTCACCGTCACGGTGCCGCCGTCTGCGGCGAGCTCGTAGACGAGCCCGAGCGTGACGATGTCCAGCCCGATCTCCGGGTCGATCACCGTACGCAGCGCGTCCAGCGCGAGCTCGAGGTCGACGGCCGGGGGCGCGTCTGACGGCGTTGCGTGCGCCGCTTCCCCACCCGGCGTGCTCGGGGCGGGTGCGGCCGCATCGCCCGCAGCTCCGCCGCCCGTGACCGCGCCGCCCGTGGCTGCGCCGTGGTCGGGTGCATTGCCCCCGTCCAGCCGCTCCACCGCCGCGTGGAAGCTCGCATCCATCGAGTTCATTCCGGCCTCCTCTGTAGGACTCCGATCATCTGAACGGTCAGCGTGGCGGCGCCCGCGGCGAGCAGCGCGGCGGGGAGGCGCGTCCACGCCCCCGCGCCGGCCAGCACGGTCGTGATCATGCCCGCCGCGCCGAGCGAGAGCAGCAACGCCGCGACGTTCGCCGCGCGTGCGTCGAACAGCTCGGCGACGCGCGGCAGCGGCCGCTTGCCGATCAGCGGACCGTAGCGGCTGTTCCAGACCAGGAACGGCAGGATCTTGTACAGGTGCCCGGCGACGAACAGCGCGAGCCCGAGCACGAGCGTCGCGCCGTACGCCGTCACGAGCCGCGGCGCCGCGAAGCCGCGGGCCAGCGCGAGCGGCGCGAGCACGAGCGCGAACCCGAGCGTGACGAGCGCGACCGCGGCGAGCCGCATGCCCGCGTCGAGCCGCGGACGCTTGCGGTGCCGGAAGAACAGCGCGCCCTGCGCCAGGAACGCCGCCGTGCCCGTTGCGAGGAGCAGCGCCGGCAGCTTGTGGCCGACGACGTCGCCCATGTGATGCCCGACGACGAGCAGCAGCACGCCGGCGCCCAGCAGCGCCGCCGCGGACTTGGCCGGCCAGAGCGGCGCACCGTGGCTGACCAGGAACATCGGCAAGAGGTGCCGCGCGACTCCCACCGCCACGAGCAGCACCCAGCCCGCGACCGCGATGTGCACGTGCACGCCGAGCGCGAGCAGCCGCGAGCCGCCCAGGTAGCCGTAGTGCAGGTTGCCGGCGAGCGTGACGCCGAGCGCGACCGTTGCGGTGAGGAAGAACGCCGCGCCGGCGAGGCACCACCAGGTGAGGTCGCGGCGCGGGATGCGCGCGAGCGTCAGCGCGACGTTGCCGACGAACAGCAGCAGCCCCGTCCCGAACAGGGCCGCGCCCCCGAGCAGCGCCAACCGCTGCGCGGTCAGCAGGCCCGTGACGAACAACAGGATGCCCGGCACGTGGAGCGCGAGCGTCACGTACGCCGCGCGGGTGGAGCGGATCGGCTGCCCCAGCACGACCGGGAAGAGCTGGCACAGCGCGCCGAGGATCGATGTGGTGATCCAGCCGAGCGTGAACAGGTGCGTGACCGCGACCACGCGCGGCAGCGGGAACATCCCGCGCGCGACATCCGGCGCGATCCACACGAGACCCGCCGTGCCCAGCGTCCAGAACAGCAGCGCCGCGGCGAAGTGCGAGCCGGGCAGCACCAGCGGCGGGGAGAACGCGTTGGCGAGGCCTGCGCCGCCCGGCAGCGGCGCCGCGGGCCGCCCCGGCATGCTCGCGCCGGGCACGGGCGGCACGTGCGCGCCAGCCCGCCCGTTTGCCGGGCCCTGCGGCGCTGGACCGGCCGGCAGGCGGCCGTTCGCGGGACCGGCGACGACGCGCTTGCTCATCGGGCCCCCACCTCCTCCACGCGTCGCGCGCCGATCGCATACGCCACGCGCTCCGCGATCTCGTGGAACGCCCGCGCCGTCGCGCCCTCCGGCCGCGCCAGGACGGGCGGCGCGCCGGCGTCCTCGCCTGTGACGACGTCCTCCTCGAACGGCACCGCGCCGAGCAGCGGCACGCCGGCGTGCGTCCCGAGCCACTCGCCGCCGCCGCGGCCGAACGGGTACGAGCGCCGGCCGCACTCGCACTGCGCCCAGCTCATGTTCTCGACCACGCCCAGGACCCGCACGTTCAGCTTGACGAACATCTCCGCGGCCTTTGCGGCTTCGAGCGCGGCGAGGCGCTGGGGCGTGGTGACCACGACGGCGCCGTCCACCACCACCGACTGCGCGAGCGAGAGCGGCACGTCGCCCGTGCCGGGCGGCAGGTCCACGACCAGCACGTCCAGCTCGGGCCAGACGACGCCGCGCGAGAACTGCTTCACCGCCTTGCCCACCATCGGGCCGCGCCACACCGCCGGCGACTGCGGGCCCAGGAAGAAGCCGAAGGAGATGACGGCCAGCCCGTGGGCCTCGAGAGGCAGGATGCGCCGCTCGCCGTCCAGCGCGACGCGCTCCGCGCCGTCCTCCAGCCCCAGGATCACGGGTACGGACGGGCCGTAGATGTCCGCGTCCAGGAGGCCGGCTCGCAGGCCCAGTGCCCTCAACGCCAGCGCGAGGTTCACCGCCACCGTGCTCTTGCCGACGCCGCCCTTGCCCGCGCCGACCGCGACCACGCGCGCGACGTTCGGCAGCCGGCCCTGATCTGCCCACGGGTCCTGCACGGCGGCCGCGGGTCGCTGCCCCGCCATCGGGAGCCGGCCCGGCGGCAGGATCTGCACCTCCGAGCGCACGGCGCCCGCGGCCGCCAACCGCTCGCGGATCGCGGCGCGCAGCCGGTCCGGCACGTCCTCACGCGTGGTGGAGAGCACGAGCGAGACGTGCACGCGCCCGTTCCGCACCGTCACCGAGCGGACCATTCCGAGCGACACGATGTCCCGGGTGAGACCGGGGTAGAGGACCTCGGCCAGCGCGGCGCGGACCTCGGCCTCGGTGATCTGATGGGTGGGCGGGCTCATGTTGCCTCCGATCGCGCGGCACGCGCCGCCGCCCGGGGCCGGCGCGGCCCTGTGCCGCGTGGCCGGCCCCGGGGTGGGGCGTGCTGGTTGAGAATGTTTCTCAACTAGACGCAACTTGGCGGCGCCTGAGCCGGTTCGCTGTGACGGATGTCACGCGGTGGAGGGTGGGGCAGTAGGTGGCGGGATCCCGCGAGCACCGTCTCCGAATCGGGAACGTGCCAGGACGGCTCGAGCCAGATCGTCCAGCCGCTGTTCCTGCCCTTGTGGGTGTCGATCCAGATGGAAAGCGAGTTGCCCGCGAGCTGCCGGTCCGTTTCGGACCGGCCGAGGAGCCGCTGCCTCAGCTCCTCGAAGTACGCGCGGACGTCGATGCGGTCCAGCGGGTCACTCTGCGGTTCGGTGTGACGACGGGCCTGGCAGGAATCGTGAGCCGCGCTCGGACTGCGGCTCTGAGAGCCCCCTCACCCGCCCACCGCGCCCACCGCCTTCTCCACCGCCGCCACCACGTCCTGCTCCTCGCCTGCGCCGGTGTAGACGACGCGGCCGTCGGCGTCGAGCACGACGATGTAGGAGGTGGTGGGCGCCTGGAAGGCGCGGGTGGCGCGGCCGCGCGCGTCCCACAGCACGTGGCCGGGCAGCGGGTGGCGCTCGAGGTGGCGCTTGACCGAGCGCCGGGACTGGTTCACGGCGATCGCCATGATGATGAGCTCGATGTCGTCGCCCCAGCGTTCGTGGACTGCGTGGATCTCGGGCTCCAGCGCCTTGCACAGGGGGCACCACGTCGCCCAGAACTCGATGACGACGGGCTTCTTGCCGATGAACTGCGCGAGGTCGACGGGGTTGCCGTCCAGGTCCTCGACCTGCACGGCCTCCGGGGTGGCGCCGATCGGCAGGCCGATGTCCTGCGCGCGGAGCGCGGCGGGCGCGGATGCGAGCAGGGCGAAGGTCGCGGCGGCGAGCACGGCGGCGCGCGGCCCGCGGCGCCGTCGATGCGTGGAGCGGAAACCGGTCATCGCAGCACCTTCCACATCTGGAAGAAGTAGTACGCGGCCATCACGAACATGATCGCGCCGCCGGCCCTCTTGATCCAGACCATCCACGGCCCGGAGCGGGGCAGTGCGGCCATGACGCCGGAGAACAGGCCGACGGCGACGAGCAGCGCCGTCATCCCGAGCGAGAAGACGAACAGGTAGGCGAAGCCGAGCGCCGCGCTGCCCGTGGTCGAGACCCAGGTCAGCACGGCGGCGAACGCGGGTGCGCCGCACGGCGCGGCGACGAGGCCGGAGGTCGCGCCGAGCAGGAAGACGGCCGGGTAGGACCCGCCGCGGAGGCCGCCGGCCCAGGCGGCGAGGCGGCGTGGCGCGTTGACCGGGATGACGTCGAGCATGGCGAGCCCGAAGACGACGAGCAGGCAGCCGATCGTGAAGAACGCCCACGGGCTGGAAGACACGGTGCCGAAGATCTGGCCGGTCAGCCCGGCGACGAGCCCGAGCAGCGCGTAGAGCAGCGCGAGGCCGGAGACGTAGGTGAGCGTGAGGGACGCGACGCGGAGCCGCGATGGCTCGCTGTCCCGGGCCCGCGCCGTGCTCGCGATGAGCCCGGCGGTGATCGGGATCATCGGGTAGACGCAGGGTGTGAGGCTGGTGAGCACGCCCGCGCCGAACAGCGAGGCGAGCGCGAGCAGCGGCTGGTCGTTGAGCGCGTGGCCCAACTGGAGCGCGGCGGCGAGCGTCGTGATCGGCATGGGCGGGTCCAGGCAGCGTGCGCGGCGCCGCCGGGCTCAGCTCGCTCTCGCGGGTTCGAGCCGGACGACGGACGTGGCGCCGCCGCTGCGGTCGTCGATGGCGAGGTAGATCAGGCCGTCGGGCCCCTGCCGGACGTCGCGGATCCTGCCGAATCCTTCGAGTAGGACCTCGACGTTCGTCACGCGCTGGCTCTCGACGGTCAGGCGCGCGAGCTGCTGGCCGGCCAACCCGCCGACGAAGAAGCTGCCCCGCCAGTGCGGGAAGGCATCGCCCGTGTAGATGAGCAGACCCGACGTCGCGATGGACGGGACCCAGTAGTGCACGGGCTGCTCCATCCCCTCGCGGTGCGTGGAGACGTGGATCGTGTCGCCGTTGTAGTTGATGCCGTAGCCGATGACGGGCCAGCCGTAGTTGCGGCCAGGCCGGACGAGGTTGAGCTCGTCGCCGCCGCGCGGCCCCTGCTCGTTCGCCCAGAGGTCGCCGGTTTCCGGATGGATGGCGAGGCCCTGTGGATTGCGGTGGCCGTAGCTCCAGATCTCGGGCAGCGCGCCCGCGCGGTTCACGAACGGGTTGTCCGCGGGGATGCGGCCGTCCTCGTGCAAGCGGATGATGGTGCCCTGGTGGTTCGAGAGGTCCTGCGCCGGGTGTCGCTCGGCCGTCGCGCGGACGGGCGGCGCGCCGCGGTCGCCGACGCTGAAGAAGATGTGGCCGCGGCCGTCGAACACGAGGCGCGAGCCGAAGTGGAGGCCGGTGGTGCTCCACGCCTTCGCCACGAAGATGTCCTGCACGTCCACGAGGCGGTTGCCCTCGAGCCGGCCGCGCGCGACCGCGGTCGTGCCCTGGCTCCCGTCCTCGTTCGGCTTGGAGTAGGTGAGGTAGAGCAGCCGGTTGTTGGCGAAGTCGGGGTGCGGCACGACGTCGAGCAACCCGCCCTGGCCGCGCGCGCGCACCGCGGGCACGCCCTCGATCGGGTCTGGCAGGAGCACGCCGCCGCGCACGACGCGCAGCCGGCCCGGGCGCTCGGTGATCAGCACGTCCCCGCCGGGCAGGAACGCGATGGACCAGGGGTGGACCAGCCCTTCGGCGACGGTGACGACGCGGAAGTCGTGGTGCTGCGACCTGTGGACCGGCGGCGCGCCATCGGCTGACTGCGCGCGTGCGGCGCCGGCCGGAAGGGCGGCCGCGGCGAGCAGCGCGGCCACGGGGATGGACAGGGTACGAGGCATATCGTCCCCCTGCGGTTCCTGACGCGTGTTCCGTGATCGTGCCAAAGTTAGGGGGAACGCGCTGAGGGCACAACGCGGCGCGCGGCGTCGGGCAGGGCGAGCGCGTGTGCCCTGCCCGTAACGCGCGCGTTTACTGCCTGCGGTCCGGCCGCGTCAGCGGCTCGATGCGGCGGCCGGCGGCCCCGGGACGACCGGGCCCGAAACCCGGGGCCGCCGTCCAGCGTAATGCGGCGCGAGGGTGGTGGACGTGCGGGGACGGAATCGAGACACGGAACACCGGACTGGATGGATAGAGGAGATGCTGGGGTTGACCTTGCTCGTGATCGCAGGGCTGGTGCTGCTGGCGGTGCTCCGGCCGACGGCGCGGCAGCGGGCGTCCGCGGCGCGGGCCGCGTGGCGGCACCGGCCTGGCCGCCAGGTGGGTCAGGCGGCTTGAAATAGCCGCGCAGTAGACGCGGCGCGGTTCTCCGGTGCGAGCGCCCGGCCGGCGGTTCTGGCCGGAGCGTGTAGCGCCGGGCCGTAGGGGGCGGATCCCGATCCGGGCTGGGGTCTCGCCCCCGCGGTTTTTTTGACTGCGGGCGGCGGAGCCGTTCGAGGATGCGCTCCGGATCGTGCGGCTCTCGCGCCCGCGGTTTTTTCTTCGACCGCGGGCCGGGGTGCGCCCGCCATGCGCTCGCCGGCAGCGGCCGGCCGGAGGATTGACAGTCGCCCGGCGGCGCCTCACTATGGCCGCGGTCTTTCTCCGGGCCGGCCTCGGCCCGCCGGGCGGCGGGCCGGCCTCGGGTCCACCGACGGTAAACGTTTCCAGTTCGATGCGACGCATGAGCAGGGCTTTCCCCTCCTCGGGCGGCCGCGGGAGCGCTGTTTCCGGCCGATCATCGGCCGGCAGGAGCAACGGCGCGGTCCCGTGCGAGCAGGCGTTGCGGATGACGGACCTACGGGTCCGCGTCTACGGCGACGTCGCGGTGGCGATGGGCGAGGCGCGGGCGGTGGACGGGGCCGGCGGCGCCGACGGGGATGCGCGCTACCACGTAACGCGAGTCTACGCCTGGCGCCATGGCCGGTGGCGCCGCGTGGCGGGGGACACCACCCGGCTGAGGCCGCGCGAGGAGCGCTGAGCTCACCAGGGGCCCGGTTCACTCCGGCGAGGACGCCGGGCACGGCCGCGGGCCCGCGTCCGGCTGGGGCCGGCCGCCGCCGGCGGCGGAGCCGCGGCCTGCCCCGGATGCCCGCCGCCAGGGCGCGATCGTGGTCCCGCGCGTCACTCCCGACACTCCCATCATCCTAACCAGACAGGGAAGCACGAGGCGCGCCGTCCGAGGCACGGCCGGTGCGCGAGCTGCTGTCATCCAGACCAGACAGGGTAGCACGAGCCGGC
>DASVDH010000099.1:0-20261 GCA_036381195.1 Longimicrobiales bacterium
CTTCGGCGCGCCGCCGAACCCGCCGTAGCGGAAGTCGAACGACGAGGCGAGCTCCTCGACCGCCGCCTCGACGAGCCGCGGCGAGACCGCGCCCGGCTCGCTCTCCGCGCGGCCGTACGCCGCCAGCCGCGCCTTCACCGCGCGCGCGTTCTCCGCCGCGCGCTCCGGGCTCTCCCGCCACACGCGCGCGACCTCGCGCAGCACCGTGCGGAACGAGGGGCGGCCGTACCGGTCCTCCGGCGGGAAGTACGTCCCGCCGTGGAAGACCTCGCCGTCCGGCGTGAGGAACGCCGTCAGCGGCCAGCCGCCCTGCCCGGTCAACGCCTGCACCGCGCGCTGGTAGCGCGCGTCCACGTCCGGCCGCTCGTCCCGATCCACCTTCACCGGCACGAACAGCTCGTTGATGAGCCGCGCGGTCTCCTCGTCCTCGTAGCTCTCGCGGTCCATCACGTGGCACCAGTGGCACCACACCGCGCCGATGTCCAGCAGGATGGGCCGCCCCTCGCGCCGCGCCCGCTCGAACGCCGCCTCGCCCCACGGCAGCCAATCCACCGGCTGCGCCGCGCCGTGCCGCAGGAACGGGCTCCGCTCGCCCGCCAGCGCGTTCCTCGCCTCTGCGCCCACCGCCTGCCCCCTTCCGTTGCGGGACGACGTCGCGGCCGCCGCGTCGCCGGCGCCGCTCACGCGCCCCCGTGAGCCCTCAACCCGCGTACGAGAACCCGGCCGCCCGCATCGTCAGCGGCTCGCCCTCGCGGAACACGCCCGCCTCCACCACCTCGCCCAGCACCAGCGTGTGATCGCCGCTCGCCAGCTCGCCCGCGACCCGGCACTCCACGTAGCCCAGGCAGTCCGCGATGACCGGCGCGCCGGTCACGCCATCGCGGTAGTCCGTCTCTTCGATCTTCTGCGGCGCCCGCGCCGCCGGCCGCGCCAGCCGCCCGGCCATGCGGCGCTGCGTCGCGTCGTACACGTTCACCGTGAACACGCCGGACTCGCGCATCATGCCCAGCGAACGGCCGTCGTTCTCCACCGCGACCGCGACCATCGGCGGCTCGAACGAGGACTGCATCACCCAGTTCGCCGTGAACGCGTTGCGCTCATCGCCGCGCCGTACGCCGATCGCGTACAGCCCGTACGGGAACCACTCCAGCACCGTACGCTTCGCCTGTTCATCCATCCCTTGCTCTCCGACTCCCCCGCCCCCGCCCTCGCCCTCGCCCCGGCCTTGCTTCTCACACAGCGGCCGACGGACAGAGATCCGCCAGCACGCACGCGCCGCAGCGCGGCTTCGGCGCCCTGCACACCGCGCGCCCATGGTAGATGAACAGGTGGGCCAGATCGGTCCAGTCTTCGCGCGCCACGATCTCCATGAGGTCCGCCTCGATCTTCGCCGCGTCCTTGTGGCGCGTCAGGCCCAGCCGGTTCGACAGCCGCGTCACGTGCGTGTCCACGACCACGCCTTCGGCCTTGCCGAACGCGTTCCCCAGCACCACGTTGGCCGTCTTGCGGCCCACGCCTGGCAGTGCGACCAGCGCGTCCATCTCGTCCGGGACCCGCCCGCCGTGCCGCTCGACCACCGCGTTCGCCATGCCCAGCAGGCTCTTCGCCTTGTTGCGGAAGAACCCCGTCGAGCGGATCAGCTCCTCGAGCTCCTCCTGCCGCGCGCCGGCGAGGTCTTCGGGCGTGGGATAGCGCGCGAACAGCGCCGGCGTCACCTGGTTCACGCGCTCGTCCGTGCACTGCGCGGAGAGGATCGTCGCGACGAGCAACTGGTACGCATCCGCGTGGTCCAGCGAGCAGCGCGCGTCGGGGTACTCCGCGCGCAGCCGCCGCACGATCTCTGCCGCCCTTTCCCTCGCCCCGACCCCGGGTCGGGGCGAGGGCGCCGCGGCCCGGCCCCCGGCCCCCCGGGCGGGGGCGGGGGAGGCGGCCGGAGTCTTGCGCTCGCGTGCAGTCCTGGACGCCGCCCGTCCTTTGACGCTCCCCCGCCCTCGCCCTCGCCCCGGCCCGCGTTCGTTCGTCACGCTCCACCTCTCCTCTTGCCGAAGTACGCCTTCACCTCCTCAACGCCCCACGCGTTCACCACGTTCCCCACGCCCAGCCACCCCTTGCGCGCGACCGTCACGCCGTAGTGCACGTCGTCGAGGCCCTCCGCGTCGTGCGCGTCCGGGTTGATCGCGGCGCGCACGCCACGCGCGCTCGCCGCGCGCCACCAGCGCCAGTCCAGGTCCAGCCGCGAGGGGTTGGCGTTGATCTCGATGCCCACGCCGCGCTCGGCCGCCGCCTCGATCACCGCCTCCACGTCCACCGCGTAGCCGTCGCGCTCGAGGAGGATGCGGCCGGTGAGGTGCCCGAGGAACGTGAGGTGCGGATCCTCGAGCGCGCGCAGGATCCGCTCCGTCATCGCCGCCTGGCTCAACCCGAAGATCGAATGCACCGAGCCGACGACGTAGTCGAACCGCCCGAGCACGTCCCCCTCGAGCGCGGCGTAGTCCAGCCGGCCATCGGCGAGGATGTCCGCCTCGACGCCCTTGAACAGCCACAACTCGTGTCCGTGCTCCGCGTTCCACGCGTCGATCTCGTCGTGCTGGCGCGCGATGTCCTCCACCCGCAACCCGCCCGCGTACGCCGCCGCCTGCGAGTGGTCCGCGATGCCGAGGTAGCGCCACCCGCGCGCGAGCGCCGCGCGCGCCATCTCCTTCAGCGTCGCGCGCCCGTCGCTGTACGTGGTGTGGACGTGGAAGCAGCCCTTCAGGTCGCCGTACGTCACCAGCCGCGGCAGCAGCCCCGCGCCCGCCGCGTCCACCTCGCCTTCACCCTCGCGCAGCTCGGGGGCGACGTCGTCCAGCCCGAGCGCGCGGTAGACCGCCGCCTCTTCCGGCGCGTCCACCCTCCGCGCGCCGTCCCAGAGGCCGTCGCGATCCAGCCGCAGCCCGCGCGCGGCCGCGCGCTCCGCCACCGCCCGCACGTGCGCCTCGCTGCCCGTCGCGGCGAGCCACGCGGCCCCGAACGCGGCGGGCACGACGCAGCGCAGCCGCGCCTCGAACCCGTCCGCGAGCCGCACGCGCGCGGCGTCCGGCCCCGTGCGCTCGCCCGCCGCCGCGCCGTGCAGCGCGAGGAACCGCGCGAGCAGCGGCGCCGCGTCGCCTTCCACCGCGGCGACGACGTCCACGCCGTCCACCGTCTCCAGGCCGCGCCGCAGCGCGCCCGCCGGCTCCGCGCGCGTGACCGACGCGTCCGCGCGCAGCCAGTCGAGCAGCTCGGCCGCCAGCGCGAGCGCCTCGGGACGGCGCCGCCGGCCCGCCGTGCGCCGGCGGTACGCGATGCCCTCGAGCACCTTCTCCTGCGTGCGCGCGCCGAAGCCGGGCAGCCCGGCGAGCCGCCCGTCGCGCGCCGCGCGCTCCAGCTCATCCAGCGAGGTGATGCCCAGCCGCGCGTGCAGCGTGTGGATGCGCTTGGGGCCGAGTCCCGGCACGTGCAGCAGCTCGAGCAGCCCCGCCGGCACCTCGCGCCGCAGCTCCTCATGGTAGCCGGAGGCGCCGGTCTCGGCCAGCTCCTGGATCACGCGCGCCGTCGTCGGGCCGATGCCCCGCACCTGCTTCAGCGCGCCGCTCGCCGCCAGTGCCGCGACGTCCTCCTCCAGCTCCTCGATCGCGCGCGCCGCGGCCTGGAACGCGCGCGCGCGGAACCCGTCCTCGCCCCGCAACTCGAGCAGCGTGGCGATCTCGTTCAGCACCCGCGCGATCGCCTGCTTATCCATCCACAGCGACGCGGCGGATCGGGTGGTAGGGCAGCCGCGAGGGCGGCAGCGCGTGGGGCGAGGACGCGGGCGCCGGCTCCGGCGGGGCGACGGCGTCGCCCACCGCATCCGGGTGCCGCTCCACGTACGACCACACGAGCGCGAACAGCTTGAGGACCTCCGCCGGCGTGGTCAGTGCGAACAGGCCCTCCAGCTCCCCGCCCGGCAGCACGTTCGCGAAG
Source organism: Longimicrobiales bacterium (assembly GCA_036381195.1). Classification (GTDB taxonomy): domain Bacteria; phylum Gemmatimonadota; class Gemmatimonadetes; order Longimicrobiales; family RSA9; genus RSA9. The sequence continues at coordinate 3,982 of DASVDH010000099.1, forward strand.
TCGGCCCCGTCCGGCCGCGCCCGCGCCAGGGCGAGGTCCGCGAGCGAGCGGCCCGCGAGCGGCTCGGCGACGGGGATCACGCTCAGCCCCGGCCGCCCGGGCCAGAGGCCCAGCGCGAGCAGCAGGTCCAGGCGCGCGGGCGGCCCGCCGGCATCGCCCTCGCGCGCCATCGTCCAGAACAGGCCGTCCACCGGCTCCGGCGTCGCCGCCTCGTCCACGCGGGCCCAGAACAGGTTGCGCGGGAGCTGGAGGTAGCCCGCGGGCGCCGGCGGGTGGAGAGCCGCGGCGGCCGGCGCGTGGGGAGCCGCGGGCGCCGGCGCGTGAGGAGCCGCGGGCGCCGGCGCGTGAGGAGCCGCGGCGGCCGGCGGCGCGCGCCCCGCGATCTCGCGCAGGACCCCCGGCGCGCCCTCCGCGAGCGCGCGCGCCAGCGCCGGCTCGAGCACGTACACCCGCTTCCCCACGTCCCAGAAGTGGTACGCCTGGAACAGCAGCATCCCCACCGGCTCGAGCGTCGCATCCGTCGCACCCAGCTCGCGCAACAGCCGCCCGGCCGTGGCCAGCAGCAGGAGCCGCTCGGGCACCGTCACGTCCGCGCCCCGGGCCTCCGCTTCTTCCCGCAGCGCGGGGAAGCCGTCCCTCTCGAGCTCGGTGTCCGCGAAGACCAGCTCGTACGGCGTGAGCCGCGCGCCGGCGGCCGCGTCCGCCTGGCCGGCCGTCTCCTCCCCGCTCACCGCCGCCTCACCCCTGCCCCGCGGCCGGCTCGGCCGTGGCCTCCGCCTCGCGGACCTCCGGCGCCGCGCGCCGGAACAGCCCGCGCAGCGCCGCGCCCAGCCGCTTGCGCCGCACCAGCACCACGAACACCTCGCCCCGCTCCGGAAGGCCCGCGCCGTCCACACGCACGTAGCACACGTCGCCCAGCCGCGCCGGCGTCGGCACGCGGTAGCGCTCGCCCTCCCACTCGAATTCGACCCATTCGCCCGGCTCCGCGCCGTCCCGGTACGGCCAGTCGAGGAAGTGGTCCTCCTCCACCCGGTACCAGCCCTGCCCCAGCCGTTCCCCCGACCGGTAGAACAGCGGGTCGAACGGCTCGCCCTCGCGCCGCTTGAAGTTCTCGTCCGCCGCGTAGTCCCTGGACACCAGCCCGGCCTCCGCGGCGAGCGATTCCAGATGGTGCTGCAGCTCGTGCGTCAGCGTCTCCCACAGCTCCTCGTCCCAGTCGAACTCCTCGTCCAGCCGCGAGAGCCGCCAGAACGAGCCGTAGTACAGCACGACGACGGACCGGGTCGTCTCCGGGCCGGCGTAGTCCGAGAGGTAGTCCTCCGTGACGCACTCGCCCAGCGTGTAGATGTCCGGCAGCGAGGGGTGCGGCTTCGCGTCCCGTTCCACGACCAGCCCGTCCACCCCGGCCTTGTACCGCTCCGGGATCTTCTCCCACAGCTCCCAGGCGCGGGCCTCGAATTCCTCGAAGCGCACGTTCGTTCCTCCACCCCGGGCCCCTCCGCCCGGGCCGGGGCGAGGGCGGCTACCCCACCCCCGCCCCCGCCCGGGCGGGGGCGGGGGAAAGTGGCCGCGGCAGGCCTGAGGCGCTGCGCAAACTTTTCGACGCGGCCGCCGCGGCCGGCGGCCGCTGCCTCACGGGATGGACGCCACCGCCGCCTCGCCCTCCGGCGGCGCCGCGCGCTCGACCTCCGGCCGCGTCCGCCGCACCATCCACCCGTTCAGCGCGAGGAAGAACAGCAGCGCGATCCCCCACTGCAGCACCACGCTGCCGACGCCGAACGGGCCGAAGAGCGGCTCGCTCCGCACCTGCCAGAACCACCACACCACCAGCACCACCGCCTCCACCACGACCAGCCGGATCACCCACTCCCACCACCGGCCGATGCGGATGTCGCTGTGCGCCGTGTTGACCAGCGTCTCGCGGAACTTCCGCACGCCGTAGCGCAGCACGGCCAGCGCGAAGAACAGCCCCGAGACCATCAGCCCGACGCCCCACACGAAGTCCTGGTTCAGGAACACGTCCTGGCGCAGTGCGGACGGGACGCCCAGCAGGAAGCCGACCGTGCTCACCAGCGCGATCGCGGGGCCCCGCCGCATCCCGCCATCCACCAGCACCCGCACCGCCAGCTCGATCATCGCGATCAGGCTCGTCAGCGCCGCGAACAGCAGCGCGGTGAAGAAGAGCACCATGAAGATGCGGCTGGCCGGCATCTGCGCGAAGAGCTGCGGGATCCAGATGAACGTCAGCCCCTCGTTGCCCGCGCCCACGATCTCGCTCGCCGCGTTCGGCATGATCGAGAACACCGTGCAGAGCACCATGATCCCGCACGTCAGCGAGACCGAGTTGTTGGCGAAGCCGAGCATGAACGCGTTCAGCGTCGTGTCTTCGGTCCGCCGCAGGTAGATCGCATACGCCACGATCAGGCCCCAGCCCGCGCCCGTGTCCCACGCGTTCTGCGTGAGCGCCTCCAGCCAGGTGCGGTAGTTCGTCAGCCCCTCGAGCGTGGGCGTGAAGAGGAACGCGAGCCCGCGCTCCGCGCCCGGCAGCGTGACCGCGCGGATCGCCAGCACGACGACGAGCACCAGCAGCGTCGGCATCAGGATGCGGGCGGCGGTCTCGATGCCGCGCACGCCCCGCGCGACCACGAACACGCCCACGCCCAGCGCGATCGCCTGGAAGAGGACGGCGGTCGGCGTGTAGGAGAACGACTCCCACAGCGCGCCCGGCGCGCCGGTCCCCAGCTCGCCCATGAGCCCCGCCACCAGGTAGCGCAGCGCCCACCCGGTAACCACCGCGTAGTAGAACATGATCGCGGTGGACGTCCACGCGATCCACGCGCCCATCCACGCGAAGCGCTGTCCCATCGTCCGTGCGAACGCGCCCACGGGGCCGTAGCGGGTGTGCTTCCCCATCGCGAACTCGATGAGGATCAGCGGCACCGACCAGAGCAGCAGGAACACGACCCACGCGATGAGGAACGAGCCGCCGCCGTTCGACGCCGCGACGCGCGGGAACCGCCAGATGTTGCCCGTCCCCACCGCCATGCCCAGCATCGCCAGAATCGTGGCCCAGCGACTGGTGAACAGCTCCGGTCGGCTCACGTGTCACCCTCCTGCGTCGGAGTCCCCTGGTTCACACCCGTGTACGTGTACGAGGACGAGGACGTTTACGAGTACGAGTACGAGTGCCCGTGCTCGTAAACGTGCTCGTACTCGTGCTCGTGCTCGTGCTCCTGCTCGTGCACCCTCCGCCCTACGCCACCCGCTCCCTCACGTACTCCACGACCCGCCCCGCGTCCACGCGCTCCTGCGCCAGCGTGTCCCGGTCCCGCACGGTCACCGATCCGTCCTCGAGCGACTGGCCGTCCACCGTGATCGCGAACGGCGTCCCCGCCTCGTCCTGCCGCCGGTAGCGCCGGCCGATCGAGCCGCTGTCGTCGAAGAACGACGGGACCCCCGCGGCCCGCAACGCCTGATGGATCCGCTGCGCCATCTCCGGCATGCCGTCTTTCTTCACCAGCGGGAACACCGCCGCCTTGATCGGCGCCAGCCGCGGCGCGAGCGAGAGCACGACCCGCGTCTCGCCGTCCACCACCTCCTCCCGGTACGCGTCCGCCAGGACCACGAGCATCGTCCGGTCCACGCCCGCCGAGGTCTCGATGATGTACGGCAGGTAACGCTTGTCCCGGTCCACCGGGTCCACGTACTCGAGCCGCTTGCCCGAGTACTCCTGGTGTCTGCGCAGGTCGAAGTCCGTCCGGTTGTGGATCCCCTCGAACTCCTGCCAGCCGAACGGGAACTCGTACTGGATGTCGTACGCCCGCTTGGCGTAATGCGCAAGCTCGTGCGGCGCGTGCTCGTGGAACCGCAGCCGCTCCTTGCGGATCCCGAGCGACTGCACCCACTCCATGCGCCGCTCCCGCCAGTACTCGAACCACTCCTCGTCCGTGCCCGGCTCCACGAAGAACTGCATCTCCATCTGCTCGAACTCGCGCGTCCGGAAGATGAAGTTGCCGGGCGTGATCTCGTTGCGGAACGCCTTGCCGATCTGCGCGATCCCGAACGGGATCCGCTGCCGCGTGCTCGTCAGCACGTTCTGGTAGTTCACGTAGATCCCCTGCGCCGTCTCCGGCCGCAGGTACACCACCGCCGCCTCCTCCTCGACCGGGCCCATGAACGTCTTGAACATCAGGTTGAACATGCGGGGCTCGGTGAACGAGTCCTTCGCCCCGCACACCGGGCACTGCCCGCCCTGCACGTCCGGGTTGTCCGCACGGAAGCGGCGGTGGCACTGCCGGCACTCGATCAGCGGGTCCGTGAAGCCGGCCACGTGGCCGCTCGCCTCCCACACGCGCGGGTGCATCAGGATCGCCGCATCGAGCCCCTCGATGTCGTCCCGCTCGTGGACCATCGCGCGCCACCACGCCGCCTTGATGTTGTTCTTCAGCTCGACGCCCAGCGGGCCGTAGTCCCACACCGAGCCCGTGCCGCCGTAGATCTCCGACGATTGGTACACGAAGCCTCGCCGCTTGCCCAGCGAGACCAGCTTATCCATCAGGTCCGTTCCGTTGCCCATGGTCCTCCACGTGATCGCGGCCCGGGCCACCCCGCCCGGCGCCTGGAGCTCGGTGCCGCGGGGCCCCGGCGCCCGCCGCGCCTCCGCGCGCCACCCCGCAACCTACCCCTACCCCGCCGCGCCAGCAACGGCGCCACGCCGCGCTGGAACGCCTCTTGCCCCGCCCCGGCCCGTGCACCCGGAGGCCGCCTTGACCCTCGTCGCGCCCCCCCACCGGCGCGCGCCCGCGCCGCCCGACCCCCGCCCCGACGGCTGGGGCCGCCCGCCCGACGCGTGGGGCGACGCGATCCCCCCGCTTCCCATGCTCGCGCCACGCGAGCGCCGCGCCCTCGCGGCCCTGCTCGCCCGCGCGCTGGCGGGCGCCGGGCCGCCGCTGCTCCGCGCCCTGCTCTTCGGCTCCAAGGCGCGCGGCGACTTCGATGACGCTTCCGACGTGGATGTCCTGCTGATCTGCGACATGGACCCGGCGGACCGCCGGGCCGCCGGCGCCGCCCTCGCCCGCGAGGCCGACGACGTCGCCAGCGCCCTCGGCGTCGTCATCGAGCCCTGGGTCGTCGCCCTCGCCGACCTCGAGGAGGGCTGCCGAACCCCCATGCTCGTGGATGCGCTCGCGGACGGCGTACCCCTGTGGCCGCCCGGCGCGCCGCCGATCCGCCTGCCGTTCACCCCGGCGGATGCGCTGTTCTGTGCGGATTGCTTGCTGGACTGGGTTCGCGAAGGGGGGGTCGAGGCCGCGGCGGCGCTCGACGAGGGGCGCTGGGCGGATGCCGCGCGCCGCGCCCGCGACGACATCTCTCGCCTCGCGACGGCGGCGCTCCTCCTCACCGGCGACACGCGTCACCGCAACGCGGGGTCGCTCCGCCGCTTCCGCCGCCGCTTCGTGGACACGGGCGTCCTGCCGCCCGCCATCCTGCCTGCGTTGCGCTGGGCCGAGGCCGCCTACGCCGGCGAGCCGGCGCGCGCGGGCGAGCGCCCGCCCATCACGCGGCACGCCGCCGCCACCGCGCCGGCCGGTTGCCGCCTCGCCGCCAAGGCGGAGGCCATGCTCGTCCCCTGGATCCTCGAGCGCGCCCGTGCGGCCGCACGCGCCTGCGCCAGGCGAGGGCGGCGCGCGGCTACTTGGCGCGCCGCGGCTGCTCCGTGGGCTCTTCCTCGGCGAACGGCCGGTGCCCGCGCTGGATCGTGAACAGCCCCACGTGCTGCGCCATCAGCACGTAGCTCGCCCACAGCACCACACCGCCGAACGCGGGGATGCCGGCCGCGCCGACCCCGACCAGCGTGCACAGCGCGCCGAACGCGAACAGCATCGCCGCCACCGCCACCATCCCCACGTCCCGCTCGCCTTCCGAGAGCCGGCGGTAGCGCACCACCGCCAGCGAGGCGCCCGCTCCGCCGTAGCCGACCAGCGCGAAGATCAGCAGCACGATCCGCAGCCCTCCCATGCTACGCCTCCCCCTCCCGACCAGGACTGCCCGGCCGCGCCGGCCACGCCATCGAATGGGCTGATGCCCCGAAAAAATTAGCCATCGTCGACCACTCTGAGCATCCGTGCGGGAGCCATCCATCCCTGCGGCAGCGCGCCTCGCACCGCGCCGCGCCTCGCCCGCATGCGCAGCGCCGCAGCAGACAGGTGCCCATCCGCCTTTCATCCTGCGCAAGAATCAAACCCGGCACGGCGCCGGGATGTGCCCGGTGGGCGGCTGCCAGCCCGTCTCCTTCGTGAAACGTGCGGCCGTCCACTGGCGGGACACGCCGCCTCACGCCCGGCCCCGTTCCCGCACGAACGAGCCGGGGGGCGAGCGAGCTCGCCCCCCGGCCTTCGCTCCATCGCGCACGCATCCCGCGGCTCGCCGTCAGACCAGCGAGTGCAGCAGCAGCCGGAGGTGCCGCTCCGGGATCTCGTGGGCCGACGCGACCACCTCGGCCCGGCTTTGCCCGCGCAGCAGCGGCGGGCCCTCCCGCACCACGCTGGCCGCCCCGGCGCCTTCCGGCTCGAAGACCAGCCGGCCGATCCATTCCTCACCTCGCTGCCATGCGGCCACGAGGACCCTCCAGTACACGCCCTCCGCAGACAGCCGGCACAGTGTTGCGGCCGCAGGTGCCGCGGCGTCCCGCTCGACGACCTCGATGCTCATCGGTCCCACCCTCGCTGCCGAAGGGTGTACGCAAGAGGCGGGAGCCTCCGCGTGGAGACTCCCGCCTCGACCAGCCGCCACGTGGTCCGGGCGGCCTCGCCTCTCGCAGCGCCCGGCTGCCTCAGCCCGGGCGCGCAGGACCCGGCTCGAGCCGGGCCCGCGGTCAAGTCAGAACAGCTTGATGGTCACGTACCGCCCGGGCCGCTCCCGCACGTCCGCCGCCAGCGCCCTCATCTCCCGCACCGCCTGCTGGAGGTCGCGGTACAGCGTCGTGTCGTTCACCAGCAGCCCCAGCGTCCCGTCCCCGCGATCCACCTTTGCCAGCACCGACGCGAGCGACCCCAGCGACTGCTCCAGCGCCTTCGCCGCGGAGCTGAACGCCTTCGCGCTCCCCTCCACCTCCGCGAGCGCCCGCGCGAGGGCGGGGCCCGGCTCCGACCCCTCCACCGACTCCGCGCTCCGCCTCAGGGCCGCCGCCGCAAGATGCAACTCGACGAAGGCCTTGCGCAACTCCTCCGCGCTCGCGGGCAGGACCGCCGCCGTCGCGTGCACGTCCCGCACCGCCCGCGGGGACAGCAGCGAGTCCACGCTGACCAGCACCTCCCGCGCCCGATCGCCCAGCGCGCCGAGCGTCTTCGTCAGCTCCGGCACGGGCGCGCCCGGGATCGTGTCATTCGGCTCCAGCGCCACCAGCGCCGTGCCCGGCACCAGGTCCACCGTGTGCGCGCCGAACACGTCGCCCGCGATCGCCGCCCGCGTGTCCGCCGCCAGCCGCACGTTCTCCTCGATCCGCAGCTCGACCACCACTCCGCCGTTCTCCGCCAGCTCCACCCTGCGCACCAGCCCCACGTCCACCCCGTTCAGATAGACGCGGTCCCCGCGCTTCAGCCCCGCCCCGTTCTCGAGCGTCATGTAGACCCGCGTCCCGCCCGCCAGCACCGGGTCGCCGAGCAGGTAGTACAGGCCCCAGACGAACACGCCCACGGCAACCAGCACCAGCAGGCCGAGCGCGGCCACGTTGCGAACTCTGATGTCCATGCTCTCCTCACACCGCGACCGGCGACTGGACCCGCCCGCGCCGGATGAACCGCTGCACCACCGGATCCGTGCTCGCCAGCAGATCGTCCGGCCGGGCGACCACGTGGATCCGTCCGTCGTAGAGCAGCGCGATCCGCTCGCCCACGCGGAACGCGGATTCCAGGTCGTGGGTCACCACGATGCTCGTCACGCCGAGCTCCCGGTCCAGCTCCATGATCAGCGAGTCGATCGTCTCCGCGTTCACGGGATCCAGGCCCGTCGTCGGCTCGTCATACAGCAGGTAACTCGGCCGGCTCGCGATCGCCCGCGCCACCCCCACCCGCTTGCGCATCCCGCCCGAGAGCTGCGCCGGGTACATGTCCAGCACCGCCGGGTCGAGGTTCACCCGCCGCAGCAGCTCCGTCGCCTCCGCCCGGCACTCCCGCAGGCTGCGCAGGCCGCGGTCGTCGTCCTGCGCGAGCCACAGGTTCTCCGCGACCGTGAGCGAATCGAACAGCGCCGCGTTCTGGAACACGTACCCCACGCGCCGCCGCACCCGCTTCAGCTCGTCCGGCGATGCATTCACCACCGACACGCCGTCCACGATCACGTCCCCCTCGTCCGGGCGCAGCAGCCCGATCGCATGCTTCAACAGCACGCTCTTGCCCGCGCCCGACGGCCCCAACAGCGCCAGCGTCTCTCCCTCGTGGACCGTCAGGTCCACGCCCTTCAACACCGGCTCGCCGCCCAGCCGCTTGTGTACTCCGCGAAACTCGATCATCGCACGCTTGCGGGCCTCAGAACCACTTCAGGATCGGCGCCAGGATCATGTCCAGGATCATCAGCGCCAGCGTCGTCGCGACCACCGCGGCCGTGGTCGTGCGGCCCACGCCCTCCGCGCCACCCCGGCCGCCCTCCAGCCCGATGTAGCAAGCCAGGAACGTGATCGCGAGGCCGAAGAACGCCGCCTTGATCACCGAGAAGTACATCGCCCACGGCCGAAAATAGAAGCGCGCGCCGTAGATGAACTCCGCCGTCGTCAGCCCGTCCACCGCGACCAACCCCGCCAGGTAGCCGGACATGATCCCGGCGAAGTCCGCCAGGATCACCAGCGGCGGCAGCACCACCAGCCCGCCCAGCACCCGCGGCACCACCAGGTACGCGACCGGGTCGCGACCCATCGCGTACAGCGCATCGATCTGCTCCGTCACCTTCATCGACGCGAGCTCCGCCGCGATGCTCGCGCCGATCCGGCCCACCAGCACCACGCCCGTCAGGATCGGCCCCAGCTCCGTGATCACGGTCGCGACCGTCACGCTCCCCACCACCCAGACCGGCACCGACCCCGTGAACTGGTTCCCCGTCGTCTGCGAGGTCACCGCGCCGCCCAGGATCGCCATCGTCAGCACCAGGGGCAGCGAGCGGATCCCCATCGTGTACGCCTGCTGGAAGAACGCGCGCAGGTACCGCCGCGGCCGCGGCAACACACGCATGACCGCCCACGCCATCAGCGTGGCACGGCCGACGTGGCTCAAGAACTCGTGGATCGTGAGGAACGCCCTCGGCACCGCCAGCGTGCTCATCCCGCCGCCATCGCCTGCATCGTCGCCATCCGGCCGCGCGGATCCGCGCGGCCTGCTACCCCCCACGCGCGCTGCCGAGTCTGCACCCGTCTTTTCCAACCCGCGCCGCCTCGCGCCCGTTCCCCGCTCACGCCCCTGCCCGCCCCCCGCGGGCGCCGAACGCCCGCCGGACGCACCACACCTCCATGACAAGCAGGATGATGCCGAAGCCGGACAGCGTCGAGCGCGGCTGCTCCGCCACCGCGTTCAGCAGCACGCGCCGCCCGGTCCTGTCGTGTCAACGCCTCCGGCAGCGTCGGTTGTGCCAGAAGTCCCTCGCCGGTTGTTGGAGCGATTCGGCGGCAGGCGCGGACGTGGCACGGCCCGGGCCGTGCGGCCCGGCCCGCGGGCGCGCAGCCCATCGCCCTCGCCGGCCCCCTTCCAGCCCGCTCGCGACGGGCCGCATGATGCCGCGGCGTAATCTAACCCCCGCACCACGCCACGGGAACCTCCACGCCCCGGGGCGCTGCCCGCCCTGCAGCGCGGGGCATGAACCGTGCACCCCCTGCACCCCTGGCCGCCGCACGACGCACTCCCAACGACGGGTCACGACCATGGCGCGCGCGCAGCAATCCACGACCGAGGTCCCGAGGGACGCCGCCCGCCCGACCCGCGCCGGCCGCGCCCTGGCCGACGGCGGGCTCGCCGAGATCGCGCTGCCCTTCGTCATCCTCTCGCTCGTCGCGCTCACCATCATCCCGGTGATCATCCAGGCCGGCACCCGCCGGCTGCGCAGCGAGATCACCGACGTGGCCGACCCCGCCCGCATCCTCGTCACGGAGGCCCAGTTCGCGCTGGCGCGGGAAATGAACGCCCTGCGCGGCTTCCTCATCACGGGCGACGAGAGATACCTGGATCTCTACGAGCGTCTGCTGGAGGATGAGGCCCTCGCCCTCCGGCAGCTCGCGCCGCTGACCCAGCGGCTCGGCCCCGAAATCGCACGCAGGTTCGATGAGCTGGACCGTGCCGTGCGCTCGTGGCACGACCTCGTCGTGCAGGCCGGCGTCCTCGAGCGTCGCGGCATCCCACCCGGCCTCGAACGCGAGATCGCGTTCGAGACCGCCGTGTTCCAGCAGACGCTCGCCGCCGCCGCCCGCCTCGAGACCGCCATCATCGGCGCGGTCCAACGACGCAGAGACCGGATCAGCGCGGCCGACACGCTCCAGCTCCGCCTCACGATCGGCCTCGCCGCGCTCGCGCTGCTCGCCGTGGCCGGCGTCGCCCGCATCGGCCGCCGCCTCCGGCGCCTCGCGCGCGAGGCCGAGGCGCGGCGGCTCGAGGTCGAGCGCGTGGTCGAGTCCCGCGCCCGCTTCATCCGCGGCATCACGCACGACCTCAAGAACCCGCTCGGCGCCGCCGACGGCTACGCCCAGCTCCTCGAGGCCGGCGCGCGCGGCGAGCTGGCGCCCGGCCAGCGTGAATGGGTCGAGCGGCTGCGTCGCTCCATCCGTGAGGCGCTCGACATCATCGACGACGTCCTCCTGCTCTCGCGCGCGGAGGCCGGCCGTCTCGAGGCACAGCCCGAACCCGTGGACCTGCCGCGGCTCGTCCGCGAGACCGTCGAGGACCACCAGGCCGCGGCGCACTCCGCCGGGCTCGACCTCCGCATGGAGCCGGCAGCCGGGCCGACGCAGCCCATCCTCACCGACCCCGGGCGCGTGCGCCAGATCCTCGGCAACCTGCTCTCCAACGCGGTGAAGTACACGCCCGAGGGCGGCCGCGTCCGCGTCGCCACGGCCGTCCGCCCCGGGCCGCGCGAGCTCGGCCGTGCCCCGGCCGCCGCGGTCGCCGTCCGGGACACGGGGCCCGGCATCCCACCGGAGGCGCAAGGCCGGATCTTCGAGGAGTTCACACGCGCGGATTCCGGCGCTGCCGGCGGCGCCGGCCTCGGTCTCGCCATCAGCCAGCGCCTCGCCCGCCTGCTCGGCGGGATCATCACGGTCGAGAGCGTGGTGGGCCGCGGCTCGACCTTCACGCTCTGGCTGCCGATCCGCGAGGCGGGCGCTCCGCCCGTCGCGCCTGGACGCGCCGCCTGAGCGGAAAGGCCGGCGCAACGCGATGCCAGAGCGACGAAGGCCCCGCCTCGATGAGCCGAAGCGGGGCCTTCGTGTTCAGCGGGGATGGGCGTCGTGCGCCATGGACCTGGCCGGGCTCGAACCGGCGACCTCCTGGTTGCAAACCAGGCGCTCTCCCAGCTGAGCTACAGGCCCGACGGACGAGAGCGGAGGGCCCCCCCCCTCCGCTCTCGTCCCTTCATGACCTTGAATCTAGGCGATTTACGCCGCCCGGTCAACGGCCGGCGGCGGAGTCCTGCGCTGCAGCTCGGCCGCTGCCGGCACCGGCGGCGCCTCCGGTTCGGATTCGGATGGAGCCGACACGGTCGCATCCCTACGCCGACGCGCGAGCTCGAGGTCCACCACCGCCATCACTTCCTCGTCCGTCAGCCAGCCGTTGTCCCACAGGACGGTGAACGCGTTCCGCGCCCGTCCCATGCGGTCCCGGCGGGCCGACCCCGGCGCGCCGCGCTTGTACGAGATCACGCACCCCGCCCAGCTTCCCCGCACCACCGCGCGCCGGGCCAGGTCCTCACGCAACTGGATCAGGCCGTCATGGCTGAATTCCGCGAGCTCCGCGCGCAGCTCGGCGAGCGCCTCCTCACGATGATTCTCGGAGTAGCGCTCGATGGTGTTCTGCATGGCCGTCTCCTTTCTCCTCCTCCGAAACAGTACGACCCTCTCCTCCGCTCGCAGGAGCCGTGCCGATGCGGTCACCTCACGGCGCGGGCAATGCGCCCTTCGCCTCTGCGCGTCGCCGCCTCGCCGCGTGCAGCAGGATCGCCGCCGTCAGCTCCGCGTCTTCCACGAGCAGGAGCCGAGGCCCGCGCGCCCCCTCCACCTCGAGCGCCAGCCCATCGCGGTACAGCATCAGCTCCGCCAGCCGCGCATACGGCCAGTCCGCCCGCCGCTTGGCGCCCCGGAAGATCACGCGCCGGCTCGTCACCACCAGCACGCCCAGGTCCAGCGGCAGGATCGCCGGATCGGGGCCGAGCGCAGCCCGCTCGCCGTCCACGCGGAACGGCTCCGCGCCATCCGGCCGGAACCGCAGACCCACCGGCTCGGTCCGCCCCAGCGCCAGCGGCGCGCACAACGTCGCGCGCACGACCCAGTGGCACGCCTCGTCCGCCGCCAGGTCCAGCGGCGGCTCGACGGTCGGCAATCGCCCTTTTTCGATCTCCGCGAGCAGGCGCACTCGCCGGACCTGGTCCCGGTCGGCCGCCAGGTCGGCCTCCGTGAGCCCGAGCTGCATCTGGAGCCGGCGGAGCCGTTGCTCCTCCTCCGCCGTGACGCGCGCGTCCGCGGCCACATCCCGCAGGGCCCGGCGGTAGAGCGCGAGCCCGACCATCCGGACCTCGCGCTCGCTCAGCTCTGCCGCCGAGCGCAGCGACTCCAGCTCCGCGATCTCTTCCGGCGTCAGGATCCCGTCCGCCAGCGCGCTCTCCAGGTGGGCGCGGTAGACGGCGCGCGCGCGCCGCCGCCGTCGCCGGCGCAGCACGCTCAGGCCGCCGCCGAGGGCCGCCGATGCGCCCAGGGCTCCCAGAACGATGATCGAGGTCATGATCCGCATGAGTTCTCCGAGCAGGACCGCGGGGCGCGGCCCCGGCGTGGCCCGCCGGGCTGGCACCACTCGCGCCGCGGCACTAGCTTCTACCCCTCAATGGCCGGGCCGGGGAACCGGGTGAGGGCCCCCGCGCGACCGAGGGGCCCGCCGGCCCGTCGCACCGTCGAATTGCAACCGATGACCACATCGCTCCTCGAGCTCGTCACGCCCGCCGCGGTCGTGGATCTCGACCGCATGGAGGCGAACCTCGGCCGCGTCGCCCGCTACGCGCGCGAGCACGGCCTCGCGCTGCGTCCGCACGTCAAGACGCACAAGACGCCCGAGCTCGCCGCGCGACAGCTCGAGAGCGGCGCGGCCGGCATCACCGTCGCCACGCTGCGCGAGGCCGAGGTCATGGCCGCCGTGGCGGACGACATTCTCATCGCCTACCCGCCGGTCGGCCGCGCGCGCATCGAGCGGCTGCTCGCCCTGCCCGCCCGCATCCGCCTCACGGTCGCGCTCGATTCGCAGGATGCGCTCGAGCCGCTCGCCGCCGCGGCCGCCGCCGCGGGCAGGACGATCGGCGTGCTCGTCGAGCTCGACCTCGGCATGCGCCGCTGCGGCGTCACCCGGCCCGAAGAGGCGGTGGAGCTCGCCCGCGCCGCCTCCCGGCTCGACGGCGTCGAGTACCGCGGCGTCATGTTCTACCCGGGCCACGTCCGCGAGCACGTGGACGAGCAGGGCCCCGCGCTCGAGCGGCTCGCTGCGGATCTCTCCCGCTTCATCGACGCGCTCGCCGCGGCCGGCCTCGAGCCGCGCGTCGTGAGCGGCGGCTCGACGCCCGCCGCCTTCGGCTCGCACCGCATCGCCGGCCTCACCGAGATCCGCCCCGGCACGTACATCTTCAACGACCGCACCACGGCGCTGATCGGCGCATGCGCGTGGGAGGACTGTGCCTACAGCGTGCTCGCCACCGTCGTCAGCACGGCCGTGCCCGGGCAGGCCGTCATTGATGCGGGGTCCAAGGCGTTGTTCCGCGAGGAGGTGCGCGGCGGCACCGGCCCCGCCGGCGCTGGCTTCGGCGCGCTGCTCGACCGGCCCGACGTCGCCGTCCGCGCCCTGTCCGAGGAGCACGGGATCCTGGACCTGTCCGGCACCGACTGGCGGCCGCGCGTCGGCGAGCGCGTGCGCGTCGTCCCGAACCACGTCTGCGCCTCCGTCAACCTGCACGAGCGACTCTGGGGCGTGCGTGGTGACCGTGTCGAAACGTGCTGGACCATCGCCGCGCGCGGCTGGGCACCGGATGTGGCGGCCGCGTCCCCGGCGTCATCGAAGTGAGATCCATTCACCTGGCAGGAGACATCGCGAATGGGAAAGGGAACACGCCAGTGGGAGCTGCGGCGCCGACGCAAGCGCCGCGAGAAGCGCCTCAAGGAGCGGCGGCGCGCTGCCGCGATCGCCCGCGGGGAGGCGCCCACCATGCCCGCCCGCAAGGCCGCGGGCCCCAAGCGCGTGAAGGTCGAAGCGACCAGCGAGTGACGCCCGCGCGGGCCGCCTCGGGGGTGGCCGGGTCGCGCGGATAGGAAGAGATGCGGCTGCTGGAGGAGGCGGTCCGCTGCGCGCCGGCCGGCCCGAGGTCGCCGGGTCGCGCGGAGACGCGAGCTCCAGCGGAGAGGGCGCGGAGAAGGGGGACATGAACCCTCCTCGCCGCGCCCCCTCCGTTTCATCCCGCCTTTCCACCCACGCGCGCAACGCCGCGGGCACCGGATGCCGCCGCGATCCGCCGACTGTCCGGTGTGGGTGACACGGATCCGCCCTCTCCAGCGGCCGATCCCGCGCGGACGCGCAGCCCCCGCCGTGCCGGAAAGCCGCGCCAGATCGAGCGTTCTCCGCGCCCTCCCCGGCCGGCACGCACCCTGCCTCACGCGCCGCCGCGATCCCCACCCACGCGGAGGCAAGCGATGCGTGCTCTCCTCACCGCGTTGATCCTCTCGGGTGCGCTCGCGCTCGGCGCCGCCGCCGATGCCGGCGCGCAGGTCTCGAGCCGCGGCACCCGGCTGCCTTCGGACGACGACGACCGCTGGCGCGACCGCCGCACCCCGCTGGCCGTCTGGCGGCGGGACCTGCCGCGCGAGTGCCGCGAATGGGGCTGGGGAGACCACTGGGGCCGGGATCACGGCCGCTGGGACGACGACGACCGCGGCGGGCGCCGACGCGGGCGCCATCCCGGCCGACACGTCGGCTGGGATGACCGCGACCACGACCGCTGGCGCCGCGACTACGACCGCGCGCGCCGCCAGCACGCCGAGCTCCTCCGCCGTCTGGAGCGCCAGCACGACCACTGGCACCGCGTGCACGACCGCCGCCGCCGCGACGCGAACCTGCGCCGGCAGCACGAGGCGCTGCACCGCCGGCTCGCGCACCAGCACGCGGACTGGCATCGGCGCAGCGACCCCTGCAGCCGCGTGTACGACGACTGGCGTGATGGCCGCCGCGTGGCCTTCCCCTGGCCCGGCAACGGCTGGCCCCATCGCGACCTCTGGTCCACGCTCGCCGCGTTGATCTCGCCGGACCACTGGTGAGCCACGACGCGCGGCGCCGGCAGCGCCCGGTGCCGCGCGCCGCCCGCGCACCGACACACGAACGGGCCGACCCGGGATCGCCCACGGGCCGGCCCGTTGCGCTTCGCGCCGGCCAGTCCGCCTCGCTGCCCGGCCCGGCGCGCTACGCTCGCACCGGCTCGGACGCCAGGAGCTGGCGGAGGACGTACTGGAGGATGCCGCCGTGGCGGTAGTACTCGGCCTCCTGGGGCGTGTCCACGCGCACGGTGGCGCGGAACTCCACCACGCGGCCGTCCTCGGCGCGCGCCCGCACGACCACCTGCCGGCCCTCGGCGCCGCTTGCGGCGAGCGCCTGCGCGATGCCCTCGATCTCGTAGACCTCACGGCCCGTGAGCCCCAGCGCCTCCGCGCTCTCGCCCGGCTGGAACTGGAGCGGCAAGACCCCCATGCCCACCAGGTTCGAGCGGTGGATGCGCTCGTAGCTCTCGGCCAAGACCGCCCGCACGCCCAACAGCCGCGGCCCCTTGGCCGCCCAGTCCCGGCTCGAGCCCGAGCCGTACTCCTTGCCCGCGATCACCACGAGCGGCACGCCCTCGGCCCGGTAGCGCTCGGCCGCCTCGAAGATCGTCAACTGCTCCTCACTGGGCAGGTGCAGCGTGTAGCCGCCCTCCACGCCCGGCACCAGCCGGTTCCTCAGCCGCACGTTCGCGAACGTGCCCCGCACCATGACCTCGTGATTGCCCCGCCTGGAGCCGTAGGAGTTGAAGTCGCG
>DASVDH010000100.1:0-12274 GCA_036381195.1 Longimicrobiales bacterium
GGGATCGGGGTGGCAGCGAGAATGGGAGCCGGAGCGTTTACGGGATCGGGAACCGGTACGTGGAAGGGCACCGGATGGAACCGAGGATTCGCCGCGAAGGCGCGCGCGGCGCACGGGCTTCGTGGCGCCGGCGCCCGTGCCGGCTGAGAATGGAGCCCCCACGGCCGGGGCCGCGAGGGCTAGGGGCGCGGGGACAGGGGCCGCGGGGACTCGGACCGCGGGGACTACCGTCGCGGGGACTCACGCCGCAAGGGCTGGGGCCGCGAGGGTTGGGGTCGCCAGGGCTGGTGCCGCGGGGACTGGGGCCGCTGGGCCTAGGGCGGCGGCGACTACGGCCGCGGCGATTAGGGCCGCGGGGACTGGGTTCGCCGTTCCCCAGCCCCAGCCCTAGCCCTAGCCCCAGCCCTGGCGCCGAAGGCGCCCCCCAAATCGGGGGCGCTTTTTTTCGTCCCAATCTGCTATCGCCATGACGGATCGGATCAAGGAATGGCCCGCGCTCGAGCGGCCGCGCGAGCGGTTGCGCGAGGTCGGGGCGACGGCGCTGTCGGTACGCGAACTGATCGCGATCCTGGTCGGGAGCGGGACGGAGGGGCGCTCGGCGGTGGATGTGGCCGGAGCGTTGCTGCGTCAGGCGGAGGGTTCGTTGCGGCGGTTGGCGTGCGCGCAGCCGGAGGAGCTGGCGCGGGTGCGTGGGGTGGGCGGGGTGGTGGCGGCGCGGCTGGCGGCGGCGCTCGAGCTGGGGCGGCGGCTGGCGCGGGAGGAGCCGGAGGCGCGCACGCGCATCGAGGGGCCGCGGGATGTCTACGAGCGCTGTGCGCCCTCGCTACGCGACCTGGTGCAGGAGGAGTTCCGACTGCTGCTCCTGAACACGCAGCACGCCGTGACGCGCGAGCTGGTGGTGACGCGCGGGATCCTGGACGCCTCGGTGGTGCACCCGCGGGAGGTGTTCCGCGCGGCGATCCTGGAGAGCGCGGCGTCGATCATCCTGGTGCACAACCACCCCTCCGGCGACCCGTTTCCCTCGCCCGACGACCGCGAGATCACGCGACAGGTCGCCGAGGCGGGCCGGATCCTCGGGATCCCCGTCCTGGACCACGTGGTGATCGGCGACGGGTGCTATGTGTCGTTCGTCGAGGCCGGACTGCTGGCGGCGCCGTGAGGCGGCGCCGGAGGCGGCGGCGAACTGGGGCTGGGGAACGGCCGGGAACGGGAGCGGGAGCGGGAACGTTTACGTTTACGGGATGGGGCGGCCGGGAACGGGAGGCGGGTCGCGCACCCGCCGCCGGAGCGATGCGCCGGAATGACGCTCATCCGGACCCGCCACCGCCGCACGCACACCCGCACGAACGGGGACGTGGGCCTCCGCACCCAGCCCCAGCCCCAGCCCCAGCCCTAGCCCGGGGCCGAGGCGCGGGGGGACGGCGGACGGACCCCCGGCACCGTCTCCCTGGCACTCGGGTATCTCATTTGCTAGCTTGGCAGAGGCGGCGTGGTGCCGCCGGAGCAGATCGGGAAACAGATGCAGTCAGCCGTGACCGCGAGCACCGAGATCGAGCCCAGTACGGCGCTCGAGATCCTTCCCGCGCGCCTGCGCGAGTCCATCGAGCCGGACGCCGGCCGACTCGACGTGCCGCTCATCGCGCGCGCGTACCGCTACAGCGAGCGCGCGCACGCGGGGCAGAAGCGCGCGTCCGGGGAGGAGTACGTCCAGCACTGCATCGAGGTCGCGAAGATCCTTGCGGATCTGCACCTGGACACGGTGTCGGTCGCGGCGGGGCTGATCCACGACGTCGTCGAGGACACGGGCGTGCCGCTCGAACAGGTGCGCGCGGAGTTCGGCGACGAGATCGCCGTGGTGGTGGACGGGGTGACGAAGATCGGGCGCGTGCAGTTCCGCTCGACGACGGAGCACCAAGTCGAGAACTACCGCAAACTGCTTCTCTCGATGGCCCAGGATGCGCGGGTCATCCTGATCAAGCTGGCGGACCGGCTGCACAACATGCGGACGCTGGACCACCTGCGGCCGGAGAAGCAGAGGCGGATCGCGCTCGAGACGCGCGAGATCTACGCACCGCTCGCGCACCGTCTGGGGATGGCGCAGATCCGGTGGGAGCTCGAGGACCTGGCGTTCAAGCACCTCGAGCCGGAGGCGTACCGGGAGCTGGCGCGTCAGGTCGCGGAGCGGCGGAAGGAGCGTGAGGAGCAGATCGAGGTCCTGCGCGCGCCGCTCGAAGAGGAGCTGCGCAAGGCGGGGATCCCGTGCGACGTCTACGGCCGGCCGAAGCATCTCTGGTCGATCGAGCGGAAGATGGTCAAGCGCGGCAAGCCGTACGAGGAGATCTACGACCTCATGGCCATACGGGTCATCACGGACTCGATCGCCAACTGCTACCACGCGCTGGGCGTGATCCACAACCGCTGGACGCCGCTTCAGGAGCGGTTCCACGACTACATCGCCACGCCGAAGTCGAACATGTACCGGTCGCTGCACACCACGATCTTCGGGCCCGGCGGCCGGCTCTACGAGATCCAGATCCGGACTCACGAGATGCACCGCACGGCGGAGTTCGGCATTGCGGCGCACTGGCGCTACAAGGAGGGGCTGAAGGGCGCGCCGGACGAGGTCGATGACACGCTGAGCTGGTTCCGGCAGGTCCTGGAATGGCAGCAGGAGACGCGGGAGCCGGAGGAGTTCATGGAGTTCCTCCGGATCGACCTGTTCCAGGACGAGATCTTCGTCTTCACGCCGAAGGGCGATGTGAAGCAGTTGCCGAAGGGTGCGACGTCGATCGACCTGGCGTTCGCGGTGCACACCGAGGTCGGCCTGCACTGCGCGGGCGCGCGGGTCAACGGGCGGCTGGTCCCGCTCTCGCGCGAGCTGAAGAACGGCGACACGGTCGAGATCATGACGGACGCGCGCCAGCGCCCCTCGCGCGACTGGCTCGCCTTCGTGAAGACGGCGCGGGCGCGGCAGAAGATCCGCCAGTGGATCCGCCAGGAGGAGTTCGAGTCGTCGGTCGCGCTGGGGCGCGAGATCTTCGAGCGCGAGTTGAAGCGGACGCGGCGGGACCGGCCGGGCGAGGAGGCGATGCGCGAGGCGGCCGAGTCGCTGGGGCAGCCGAGCTTCGACCACGTGTACGCGGCGCTGGGACGCGGCGATCTCGGGCTCTCCGCGATCCTGAAGGAGCTCTATCCGGGCGAGGAGCCGCCGCCGGCGCGGCCCGCGACGGCGTTCGAGCGGCTGGTCGACCGCGTGCGCGGCTCGGCGCGCGGCGTGCGCATCCAGGGGCTCGAGAACCTGATGGTGCGCTACTCGCAGTGTTGTCAGCCGGTCCCCGGCGACAAGGTGGTCGGCTACATCACGCGGGGCCGCGGGATCTCGATCCACCGCGTGGACTGCCCGAACGTGTTGAGTCTGGGCGATCACCCGGAGCGGCGCATCGAGATCGACTGGGAGGCGGAGGCCGGCGACCGGTTCTACGTGCGCCTGGTCGTGGAAGGCGATGACCGGCGCGGTCTGCTCTCCGACATCGCGACCGCGATCACGCGGACGGGCACGAACATCGGCTCCGCCGAGATCCGGCGCGTCGAGACCGGCATGAACGGCTCGTTCGTCGTCGAGGTCCAGGACCTGGCCCATCTGAAGAAGGTGATCAAGGCGATCCGCGGCGTGGCCGGCGTCCTCTCGGTCGAGCGCCGCGAGCACCTCGCGGAGGCGGACCTCGAGGCGTAGAGGACGCGCCGGTGCCGCACCCACGGAGCGCTCGCTTCATCCGACACTTCCTGCGCGCCTACCCGGCGCGGAGCGCGACCATGGTCGCGCTGCTCTTCCTGGCGGGCGTGGCCGAGGGCGTCGGCGTCGCCACGCTGCTGCCGGTCCTCGAGATCGCGACCGGCAGCAACGGGCCGAGCGACGCCGCATCCAACCGACTCGTCCTGGCCTTCTTCCGCTGGCTCGGGCTGCCTCCCACGCTCGGCAGCCTGCTCGCGCTCGTCGTCGTCACGCTCGCGCTCAAGGGGCTCTTCCGCTGGCTCGCGATGCGCCAGGTCGGCTACGCGGTCGCGCAGGTCGCGCGCGAGCTGCGGCTACGGCTGCTGCGCGCGCTGATGAACGCACGCTGGGCGTACTTCACCGGTGAGCGCACCGGCTACGTGACGAACGCGCTGAGCAGCGAGGCGGCGCGCGCGGCGTACGCGTACCGTCGCGCGTGCGCGGCGGCGGCGGCGGCGATCCAGATCGCGGTCTATGTCGGCGTCGCCGTGCTCGTCTCCTGGCGCCTCGCCCTCCTCTCCGTCCTCGCGGGCGGCCTCGTCACGGCGGTCCTCGCGGGGTTCGTGCGCGTCAGCCGCGCCGCCGGCCGCGCCTACACGGCCGCCATCCAGGCGCTCGTCTCGCGCGCCACGGAAGTCGTCCAGGGGATCAAGGCCATCCGGGCGATGGGCCGCGTGCCGCAGTACACGGCTCTGCTCGAGGAGGAGACCGCCGCGCTCGAACGCGCCGAGCGACGCCAGGTGCTGGCCCACGAGTCGCTCCAGGCCATGCACGAGCCGATCCTCGCCGCGCTCGCCGGCTTCGGCATCTACGCCGCCGCGACGTGGGGCGGCCAGCCGTTCTCCGCGCTGCTCCTCATGATCTTCGTGTTCCAGCGCATCCTCAGCCGGTTCCACACGCTCCAGCTCGAGTACCAGGAGCTGGCCGTGGGCGAGAGCGCGTTCTGGTCGCTCCACGCCCGCGCCGAGGCGGCGGAAGCGGCGAGCGAGGCGCAGTGGGCCGGAAACGGCGACGCCGGCCGCACCGACGGGAACGGCACCGGTGATCCGAAGGAGCCACCCGTGCCGCCGCCGGCGCTCGAGCACGGCATCACGTTCGACCGCGTATCCTTCGACTACGCCGGCGCGCCCGTGCTGCGCGACGTGCGGCTGCGGCTCCCGGCCGGCGCGTTCATCGCCGTGACCGGACGGTCCGGCGCCGGGAAGACCACGCTCGTCGACCTCCTCCTCGGACTGCACCGCCCCTCGAGTGGCGAGATCCGCATCGACGACGTCCCGCTCGAGCGCATCGACCGGCGCGCCTGGCGCCGCCGCATCGGCTACATCCCCCAGGAGACGATCCTCTTCCACGACACCATCGCCCGCAACGTCAGCCTCGGCGCCGAGGCGACGGATGCGGCCCGCATCGAACAGGCACTGCGTGACGCCGGCGCGTGGGACTTCGTCGCCCGACTGCCCGATGGTATCGAGACCGTGGTCGGCGAGCGCGGCACGCGGCTCTCCGGCGGCGAGCGCCAGCGAATCGCGATCGCGCGCGCGCTCGTCGGCGATCCGAAGCTGCTCGTCCTCGACGAGGCGACCACCGGCCTCGACCGCGAGACCGAGGCTGCGATCCTCCGCACCCTCCTCGCCCTGCGCGGCCGCATCACCATCGTCGCCGTCTCGCACCACGCCGCGCTGGCCGACGCCGCGGACGTGGTCGTGCGAGTCGAGGGGGGACGCGTGGCGGTCGGGGCGCCGGGCACGGCCACCGCCGTCTGATGCACGGCGCAGGCTGCCGATCACGTGGACAAACGATCCCACGTGATATAGCATTCGGGCCCATGGCCGGTCGGCGCGCGGGCGGCGGGCCGGACTCGATCCCGTACTGATCGGAAATTCTCGCGCATGTCGAATTCGCCGTCCGCGACACCCGCAGCGGAGACAGCGCCCACACTCGAAACGATTGCCCGGAAAGCGTTTCGGGGCGCACTCGCGGTCGGCGGCCGCCAGGCCGTGGTCCAGGGGTGCAACATCCTGGGTGGGATCCTGCTGGCGCGGCTGCTCTCGCCGCCGGAATACGGGATCTACGCCGTTTTCGTCTTCCTACTCGCCTTCCTGGCCGCGTTCGGCGACGTGGGGCTCGGTGCGAGTCTGATCCGGCAGGAGGCCGAGCCCTCGGTGGCCGACTACCGGGCGATCTTCACGGCACAGCAAGTGTTGGTGGTGGCGGTCGTGGCGGTGGTGTGGCTGGTCGCGCCGGCGGTCGCGCAGGCGTACGGCCGCCCCGGGGATGAGGCCTGGCTGTTCCGGATCGTGGGTTTGTCGGTCATCTTCACATCGCTCCAGACGATCGCCGCGATCCAACTGGAGCGGGATCTCGCGTTCGGGAAGCTGGCCGCGATCGAGATCGCGCAGGCGCTCGTGTTCAACGGTCTGGCCGTGGCGCTGGCGTGGCGGGGCGCGGGAGCGGCGAGCATTGCGTGGGCGCTGCTGGCGCGGGCGGTGGCCGGCGCGTTGCTGGTGAACCTGGTCCGGCCGTGGCGGATCGGGCTGCGCCGCGACTGGCCGCGGGTGCGTGCGCACCTGCGGTTCGGGCTGCCGTACCAGGGGACGGCGTTCATCTCGCTCGTCAAGGACAGCATCACGCCGGTGTTCATCGGGCTGCTGCTGGGTCCGCTCGAGGTCGGGTACGTCAACTGGGCGACGATGGTGGCCGCCTACCCGGTGCTGGCGCTGATGGTGCTGCAACGGGTGTACTTCCCGGCATTCTCGCGGCTGCGGTCGGACCCGGCGGGACTGGGCCGCCTGGTCGAAGAAGTCGTGCGGGCGACGAACTCGGTGGCGGCGCCGCTCGCCGCGCTCACGCTCGCGCTGATGGTGCCGATCACGCGGATCGTCTTCGGCGAGCAGTGGTTGCCGGCACTGCCGTACTTCTACTTCCTCTGGGGCGCGAACCTGTTCGTACCGACCGCGACGCCGATGCTCGGGCTGCTGAACGCGCTGGGTGAATCCCGCACCACCTTGATGTTCGCGGGGGTGTGGATGCTGGGGACCTGGCTGGTCGGCGCGCCGCTCGTACTCGCCTTCGGCGCGATCGGCTATGCCGCCGCGAACCTCGCGGTGCAGTTCACGAACCTGGCGCTCTTCCGCAGTGCGCAATCGCGCATTGCGTTCCGCATCTTCGCGCCCGCGCGCGCGGCATGGTGGGCCGCGGCGCTGGCGGGCGTCGTCGTCCATCTCCTGGCTCGCGTCGAGCCGCCGACCGCGATCCACGGCCTCATCGGATACGGCGCGGGGGGTCTGGCGCTCTACGTGGCGGCGCTCTATCTGTTCGACCCGCGTGGCGTGCGCCGCGCCGTGTCGTGGATCCGGAGTGAGACATGGGGCCTCGCATCTCGGCCGTCGTAAATACGCGCAACGAGGAGCGGAACCTGCCGTTCGCGCTGGGCACGGTCCGTCCGTGGGTCGATGAGATCGTGGTCGTCGACATGCACAGCGAGGACCGGACGGTCGAGATCGCGCGCTCGTTCGGCGCGAAGGTCTTCACGCACGAGCGGAGCGACGTCGTCGAACCCGCGCGGGCGTACGCCATCGCGCAGGCCACGGGCGAGTGGATCCTCCTCCTCGATGCGGATGAGATGGTGCCCGTCGCGCTGAGCCGGCGGCTCCGCGAGATCGCGCGACGAGACGAGGCGGATGTGGTGAGGATCCCGAGAGTCAACCACCTGCTCGGGGCGCCGCTCGGGCACACCGGCTGGGGCCCGCGGCAGGATCGGCACGAGCGCTTCTTCAAGCCCGGGCTGCTCCATGCCTCGGATCGCATCCACGCGTCCCTGACGCCGGACCCGTCCGCGCGGATCCTCGACCTCGAGTACGCGCCCGGGCGGGCCCTGGTCCATTTCAACTACGTGGACGTGGGGCACTTCCTCGAGAAGCTGAACCGCTACACGAGTGTCGAGGCGCTGCAATCGTTCGAGCGGGGCGGCGCGGAGCCGACCGGCCGGCGCACGTTGATGCGCGCAACGAAGGAGTTCCTGCGCCGCTACGTGAAGCTGCGCGGCTACCGCGACGGCTGGCGCGGCTTCCATCTCTCGCTGTTCATGGCGTACTACCACGTCGCGACCGACGCCAAGCTGAAGGAGCTGCACGCCGGCGGCGGGCGCGACGCCGTCCTCGCGACCTACCGCGCCGAAGCCGAACGCATCCTCGAAGAGTACGGCGCCGCGGCGCCGTGATCCCGCGCCGGCACGCGGCGGCGCACGCGCGCAGTGCACGCGGCGGCGCGGCGCGCGCGTGCGCCCGGCGTGGCCGGCCCCTCGCACCCGCACCCCGTTCGGGGGTACATTACGACCATGTCGACGTTCGATCTCGAACTGCCGTTTCCGCTGCGCGGCGACCAGCCGCAGGCGGTCGAGGCGTTGACCCGGGGGCTCGCGCAGGGACAGGAGCACCAGACGCTGCTGGGCGTGACCGGCTCGGGGAAGACGGTCACCATGGCGTCGGTCATCGCGGCGTTCGGCAAGCCGGCGCTCGTGATGAGCCACAACAAGACGCTGGCCGCGCAGCTCTACGGCGAGCTGAAGCAGTTCTTCCCGCGCAACGCCGTCGAGTACTTCATCTCGTACTACGACTACTACCAGCCGGAGGCGTACGTCCCGGCGACGGACACGTACATCGAGAAGGACTCGTCGATCAACGACGACATCGAGCGGATGCGGCTGCGTGCGACGTCGTCGCTGATGGAGCGCGATGACGTGATCGTGGTCGCGTCGGTCTCGTGCATCTACGGCCTGGGCGACCCCGCCGAGTACCGCAAGCTCATGCTGATGCTCGAAGTCGGCCAGCAGATCGGCCGGCGCGACATCCTCCAGGGGCTGGTCGCGATCCAGTACAACCGCAACGATGTCGAGTTCACGCGCGGCACGTTCCGCGCGCGCGGCGACGTGATCGAGGTCTTCCCGGCGTACGAGGAGCAGGCGGTCCGGATCGAGTTGTGGGGCGACGAGATCGAGCGGATCAGCCGTTTCGACCCGCTCACGGTCGAGACGATCTCGCGGCTGCCGCGCGCGGCGATCTACCCGGCCACGCACTTCGTGACGCGGCGCCCGACGATCGAGCGGGCGGTCGAGCGGATCCGCGCCGAACTCGAAGAGCGGCTCCTCGAACTGCGCGGCGCCGGCAAGCTGCTCGAAGCGCAGCGGCTCGAGCAGCGCACGAACTTCGACATCGAGATGCTGCTCGAGCTGGGCGTCTGCCCCGGGATCGAGAACTACTCGCGGCACCTGACCGGCCGCGCGGAGGGCGAGCGGCCCGCGTGTCTGCTCGACTACTTCCCCGAAGACTTCCTCGTCATCGTCGACGAGTCGCACCAGTCGCTGCCGCAGATCCGGGGGATGTACAACGGCGACCGCTCGCGCAAGCTGACCCTCGTCGAGCACGGGTTCCGGCTGCCGAGCGCGCTCGACAACCGGCCGCTCCGCTTCGAGGAGTGGCAGTCCATGGTCCCGCGCGCCATCTACGTCTCCGCCACGCCCGGCGACTACGAACTCGAAATGTCGGGCGGCGTCATCGTCGAGCAGCTCATCCGGCCGACCGGTCTCCTCGATCCCGAGGTCGAGGTCCGCCCGGTCCGCGGGCAGGTCGACGACCTGATCGCCGAGATCCGCGAGCGCGAAGGCCGCGGCGAGCGCGTCCTCGTCACCACCCTGACCAAGCGCATGGCCGAGGACCTCACCGACTACCTCCAGCAGGTCGGGATCCGCGTCCGCTACATGCACGCGGACATCGACGCCATCGAGCGCATGGAGATCCTGCGCGACCTGCGCCTCGGCAGGTTCGACGTCCTGGTCGGCATCAACCTGCTCCGCGAGGGCCTCGACCTCCCCGAGGTCTCGCTCGTCGCGATCCTCGATGCCGACAAGGAGGGCTTCCTCCGCGACGAACGCTCGCTCATCCAGACCATCGGCCGCGCCGCACGGAACGCACAGGGCAAGGCCATCATGTACGCCGACCGCATCACCGGCTCGATGCGGCGCTGCATCGAAGAGACCAACCGCCGCCGCGAGGTCCAGCGACGCTACAACGAAGAGCAGGGGATCATCCCGCAGACCATCATCAAGAGCGTCGAGGAGACCATGCTGAGCACGCGCGTGGCCGATGCGCGCAGCGAAGGGCCGGTGAGGCCCGGCAAGGTCGCCGAAGCCCACCCCAGCTACGCGGACGAGGTCAACCTGGAAGAATGGGTCAAGATCCTCGAACACCAGATGCGCGAGGCCGCGGCTACGCTCGATTTCGAGCGCGCCGCCGTGCTCCGCGACCAACTGCTCGATGCCAAGGCGAAGCTGGGGTGAGCGCGCCCGCGCCCGCAGCGGCGCCGCACTCGCGCACGGGCCGCGTTCCGCGGGGCCGACGCCGCGCGATGGCGGACCTTCGGACGCCGTGCTGACGGCGGACGCCGCGCATCGCCATGGCGTCTGAGGACGGCTCGCCGCGCGTGCTCGGGCCCGTGGCTCTGACTGAAGGCCAACTCGTCGCCTGGGGCGAGCGGATCGGCGCGGAGACGGCCGTCCCGCTCGTCCTCGCGCTCCGCGGCCCGCTCGGCGCCGGCAAGTCCGTCCTCGCCCGCGCCGTCGCCCGCGGCGCCGGCGTCTCGGGCCCGATGCCCTCCCCCACCTTCAACCTGGTCTACCGCTACGCCGCGGCCCGCGGCATCGACGTCTGGCACCTCGACCTCTACCGGCTCCACGACCCCGACGAGGTCTGGGAGCTGGGGTGGCGCGAACTGGGTGAGGGCGCCCAGATCGTGCTGATCGAATGGCCTGAGCGCGCGGAGGCGCTGCTGCCGAAGGACCGGTGGGATGTTTGGTTGGAATTGCCGGGGACTGCCGGGAACGGGAGCGGGAGCGGGAACGTTTACGTTTACGGGATGGGGGTGGCCGGGAGCGGGTCGCGCACCCTCGCGCGCACGCGCACGCGCGCGGAAGAAGGGACGGGGGGCGGGGGGGGCGCCGAGGTTCGGATCGTGCGGGCGGTGCGCTGCGGGGCGGCGCCGGAGCTGCCGGCACCGTGAGCGTGGCGGAGCGGTTTCGGGGGGCGCGTCCGGGTGGAGGCGGCCGGGCGATGCTGCTACATTGACGAGAACGGGCGGAGCCGAGCGAATGGAGCCGTACCTCGCGATCGACACCTCGACGTCGCTGGGGAGTGCGGCGGTCGGGCGGGGCGACCGATTGTTGGCTGAAGTGACGGTGGGCGTGCATGCGCGGCATTCGGAGTCGCTGCTCCCCGCGATCGACTTCGCGTTGCGGTCGGCGGGCATCACGGCGGCCGAGCTGGCGGCGGTGGTGGTGGGCGGGGGCCCGGGTTCGTTCACGGGCGTGCGTGTAGCCGGCGCGACGGCGAAGGGTCTGGTCCGCGCGCTCGGCATCCCGCTCTTCGCCTACTCGGGGCTGCTGGCGGTGGCCGCGGGGGCGGGTGCGGGGGGCGCGCCGGTGTGCGCGCTCTTCGATGCACGCCGCGGCGAGGTCTACGCGGCGTGCTACCGGTTCCCCGACGAGGGCGGGATCGAGACGCTGCTCGTGCCGCAGGCGGCGGCGCTCCCGAACGTGCTGGAACGGCTGGCGGCGCCGGCCCCGCTCTACGCCGGCGATGGCGCCCTGCGCTACCGCGCCGCGATCGAGGCGGCGGGCGGCCGCGTGGCGCCGCCGTACCTGGCGGTGCCGCGCGCCGCCGCGTTGCTCTGGCTGGCGGATGCCGCCCCGGACGCCGGCCGCGTCGAGACGCCGGCCGATTGGGAGCCGGAGTACCTGCGGAGCGCGGGCGCGGCGCGGGGCGTGGCCGGATGAGGGACCGCGTGGTCATCCGCGCGATGCGTCCGGACGACGTGCCGCGGGTGCTCGAGATCGAGGTCGAATCCTACTCGACGCCGTGGCCCGAGGCGAGCTTCCGCGGACTGTTGCGCCGGCGCGATGCGGCGCTCTTCGTCGCGGAGGCCGGCGACGAGCTGGTCGGATACGCCGCCTGCTGGATCGTGCTGGATCAGGGCGAACTCGGCAACCTCGCGGTCGCGCCGCGGTGGCGCCGGCGCGGGATCGGCCGCCGCCTCCTGGACGCCGTGATCGACGAAATGTGCGCGCGCGCGGTCCGCGAGCTCTTCCTCGAAGTCCGCGTCTCGAACACCGCCGCCCAGCGGCTCTACCGCAGCCGCGGCTTCCGCGAGGTCGGCCGGCGCCGGCACTACTACAACCGGCCGGTCGAGGATGCGTTGGTCATGCGGAGGGAAGTGGTGCCTTCGGCGGCGGGTTAGGGCTGGGGAACGGCCGGGAACGGGAGCGGGAGCGGGGCGCCCGAAGGAAGCCTCCGTTCCCACGTTGACGTTTACGGGATGGGGGCGGCCGGGGGCGGGAGCGGCGGCTGCGGCGCCGATGGGATCGAGATCAACGGCGGAGTGGTCGCTGGCGGCGCGCTCGCGCTCGCGCACGGAGGGGGCGGGGGCGGAGAAGCCCGGCGCCGGGGGCGCCGGGTG
>DASVDH010000101.1:0-9813 GCA_036381195.1 Longimicrobiales bacterium
GGCGCTGCTGCGGCTGAAGTACGAGTTCTGAGGGCCGGGGCCGGGCCCGCGCGACCGGGCGCGCGGCCCACGACCGCCGAAGTGAATCGGCTGGCGTGCGTGTGCACGCCAGCCGATTCACTTTCACCGCAGGCTGCATCCGCAGGCCGGCGCGGTCGCCGGCGCAGCCCGTTGCCGGCTGGCCTCAGCCCGCCCGTGCCGCGAGGCCGAGCAGCTCGCGCGCGTGCTCGAGACTCGCCGCGCTGTCCGGGTCGCCGCCCAGCATGCGGGCCAGCTCGCGCACGCGCTCCTCGCCCGTCAACTCCGTCAGGCGCGTCGCCGCGCGCCCGCCCGCGTCGAGCTTCTCCACGCGCAGGTGGTGGTCCGCCCGGGCGGCGATCTGCGGGAGGTGGGTGATCACCAGCACCTGGTGGAGCTCCGCGACCTGCCGGAGCTTCTCGCCGACCTGGTGGGCCGTCACCCCGCCGATTCCCGTGTCGATCTCGTCGAACACCAGGGACGGTACGCGGTCCAGGCGGGCCAGGATCGTCTTGAGCGCGAGCATCACGCGGGACAGCTCTCCACCCGACGCAATGCGCGCGAGCGGCCGCGGCTCGAAGCCCGCGTTCAGCGCGACACGGAACTCGATGGATTCCGCGCCATCGGCGCCGATCTCCGGAAGCGGCTCGAGGACGACCCGGAAACGGCCTCCGTCCAGGCCCAGCTCGGGCAAGATCGCTTCCACCTCGGAGGCCAGCCGCGCCGCCGCCGCCGCGCGCTTCTCCGACAGCTCCGCCGCGAGCCGCTCGAGCTCCGCCCGCGCCTCGGCCTCCTCCTTCTCGAGGGCGCGGCGGTCGAGCGCCGCGCGGTCGAGCGCCTCCAGCTCCTCGCGCGCGCGTCTCCCCGTCGCGATCACGTCCGCGAGCGTGGGGCCGTACTTCGCGCGCAGGCGGAAGAGCACGTCCTTGCGGCGACGGATCTCCTCCAGCCGGCCGGGATCGTGCTCGATCCGCGCGGCGTACGCGCCCATGCGGCGGCCGAGCTCGTCCACCGCGTAGAACGCGGACTCGAGCAGCTCGCGCGCTTCGGCCTGTTGTGGGTCGATGCGGATCAGGTGATCGAGCGTGCGTCGCAGCTCGCCCAGGCGCTCCGTCACGGAGTCTTCCGCCGCGTACAGCGCCTGGTGCAGGGCACCGGAGAGCCGCGTGAGCTCCTCCGCGTGCTCGAGGCGGCGTGCCTCGGTCTCGAGCTGCTCCTCCTCTCCCTCCCAGACGCGCGCGCTCTCGATCTCTTCGGCCTGGAATCGAAGCAGGTCGGCCCGCTGCTCGATCTCGGCCCGGCGCCGCTCCAGCTCGAGCCGTCTCCGCTGCGCTTCGAGCCAGCCCGCGTGGGCCGAGCGGACCGCCCGGGCGAGCGCCGTGCACTCCGCGTACGCATCCACGATGGCGCGCTGCTCTTCCGCGCGGAGGAGACTCTGGTGCTCGTGCTGGCCGTGCAGGTCCATGAGCCGGCGTCCCAGCTCGCCGAGGGAGGTCGCCGTGGTCGCCGCGCCGTTGACCCACGCACGCCCCCGCCCGCCGGCCGCGACCTCGCGGCGCAGGATCAGGAGCCCATCCTCCGCCTCCACCCCCTGCTCCTCGAGCAGCTCGAGAATGTCCGGGCGGTCCTGCACGTCGAACACGCCTTCCACGACCGCCCGGTCCGCCCCCGCACGGACGACCTCGGCGGAGCCGCGCTCCCCGAGCAGCAGGGACAACGCCCCGACGACGATGGACTTCCCTGCCCCGGTCTCGCCGCTCAGGACATTGAGGCCGGGTGCGAGCCGGACGGCGAGCCGGTCGATGACGGCGTAGTCCCGGATCCGCAGCTCGAGGAGCATACGCGAGTATACCCACCCCTCTGGAGCCGGTTCAATAGTCGGAAGGGGCTCAACGTTCCCGCTCTCCGCGCTCGATCGCCCAGTGGAGCTTGCGGCGCAAGGTCGCGAAGAAGCTCTGGCCGGGGAAGCGGACGAGCCGCACCATCGCCTGGCCGCGCCGGACCACCAGCCGGTCCCCCGGCAACAGCGCCGCGCCCTCGCGGCCGTCCACGGTCAGGATCACTTCCTCGCTCGGGCTCAGGACCTCGACGCTGACCACGCTGCTGATGGGCACGATGAGTGGGCGCACGGCGAGCGTGTGGGGGCAGATCGGCGTCGCCAGGATGCACTCGACCGCCGGCACGACGATGGCGCCGCCCGCCGAGAGCGAGTAGGCGGTCGAGCCGGTGGGCGTGGAGAGGATGATGCCGTCGGCCGCGTAGGAGGCGACCTCTTCCTCCTCGCCGCCTTCCATGATGTGCATGGCCAGGCGGATCACGCGCGCGAAGCCGCCCTTGTGCAGGACCGCGTCGTTGACGACGACGTAGGGATGGCCCTCGCCGCCGTCGCGCGGCGCGACCCGCGCCTCGAGCGTGACGCGCTCGTCCAGCCAGTATTCACCGGCGAGCACCTGCTCGAGGGACGCGTGCAGCTCGGCCGGACGGATGGACGTGAGGAAACCGAGGTAGCCGAGGTTGACGCCGAGCACGGGAACGCCGTGCGGCGCGACGAGGCGCGCGCCGCGCAGGAGCGTGCCGTCGCCGCCGAGCGTGATCAGCAGATCCACCTGGCCGGGCTCGAAGCGCGGCGCGTCCGGGAAGAAGCGGGCCAGCTCCTCTTCCACGGACAGCTCGAGGCCGCGCGCGGACGCGAACGCCCGCAGCGGCTCGAGCGCCGCGGCGAGGCCCGCGTAGCCCGGATGGCCGACCAGGCCGATGCGCTGGATCCCCCCAGCCGAGTCCGGCATCAGGCCGTTTCGCGCACCAGCGGAAGGTGAGCGGCCGCGGCGAGCTCCCGGGCCCGCCTGGCAATGCCTTCCCCCGTGAGGCCGAGCTCTTCGAGCTGCTCGGAGCGGTTGGCGTGCTCGATCACGACGTCGGGCACGCCGAGGACATCGAGCTGCAGCCCGGGGTTCGCCCGCCTCGCCGGCTCCAGCCGGCGGGCCACCGCGGCGCCGAAGCCGTTGACGATCGTGCCCTCCTCGACCGTGAGGATGGCCTGATGCCGTTCCGCGGCCCACGCCAGCGTCTGCTCGTCCATCGGCTTGAGGAAGCGACAGTTCACGACGGTCACGTCCAGCCCCTCCGACTCGAGCAGCCGCGCGGCCGCGAGCGAAGGCGCGACCATGGTCCCCACGGCGAGGATCGCCAGGTCGCGGCCCTGGCGGAGGACTTCCCAGGTCCCCATCTCAACCGGCGGGATCTGGTCGAGCGGCGGCACCGCGGCCGGGACGCTGTCCCGCGGGTAGCGCAGCGAGAACGGCCCGCCGCCCCACTCGACACCGAGGCGCAGCAGCGCGAGCATCTCGGCGCCGTCCTTGGGGGCGGTGATCACCATGTTGGGCACGGCCAGCAGGTACGCGATGTCGTAGAGGCCCATGTGGGTGGGGCCGTCGTTGCCGACCAGGCCGGCGCGGTCCATGGCGAAGACCACCGGCAGGTTCTGGATCGCGACATCGTGGATGATCGAATCGTACGCGCGCTGGAGGAACGTCGAGTAGATCGCCACGACGGGCCGCATCCCCTCGGCCGCGAGGCCCGCGGCGAAGGTCACGCCATGCGCCTCCGCGATCCCGACATCGAAGAAGCGGTCGGGATACGCATCCGCGAACATCCCCGTGCCCGTGCCGCTCGGCATCGCGGCCGTGATCACGGCGAGGTCGTTGCGCACGGCACCCAGCTCGACGAGCCCCTTGCCGAACACCGCCGTGTAGGCGGGCAGCGCGCCCTTCTTCTTCTCCATCTCGCCGCTGAGCTTGTCGAACGGCGTTGCGCCGTGCCAGACCACCGGGTTCGCCTCGGCGAGCGGGTAACCCTTGCCCTTGCGCGTCAGCACGTGCACCAGGCGGGGGCCGCTCATGTCCCGCACCTTCGCGAGCGTGTCCAGCAGCGCGTCCAGGTCGTGCCCGTCCACCGGGCCGAAGTAACGGAAGCCGAGCTCCTCGAAGAGCATGCCGGGGATGAACATGTTCAGCACGCTCTCCTCGAACCTGCCGGCGAGCGACTCCATCACGTCGGCGAGCGAGCCCGGCGCGCGGTGCAGTAGGTGCTTCACCTCCTCGCGCAGGCGATTGTAGAGCGGGTTCGTGACGATGCGCGTCAGGTACTTGTGGATCGCCCCCACGTTGCGCGAGATGGACATCTCGTTGTCGTTCAGCACGACGATCAGGTCGCGCTCCGTGTGGCCCGCGTTGTTGAGCGCCTCGTAGGCCAGGCCGCAGGTGAGGGCGCCATCCCCGATGATCGCGACGACCTCGTAGTCCTCACCCTTGAGGTCGCGCGCGGTCGCCATGCCGAGCGCCGCGGAGATGGACGTGGCCGCGTGGCCCGCACCGAAGGCGTCGTACTCCGATTCCTCGCGCCGCAGGAAGCCGGAGAGCCCACCCTTCTGGCGGATGGTGGGGAAGCGATCGTTGCGCCCCGTGAGCAGCTTGTGCGGGTATGCCTGGTGCCCGACGTCCCAGACCAGCCGATCGCGTGGCGTGTCGAACAGGTAGTGGAGCGCGATGGTGAGCTCGACCACGCCGAGACCGGGCGCGAAATGGCCTCCCACCTTGCTGACCACGTCGATCATTCGTTCCCGGAGGTCGTGGGCGAGGGTTTGGAGCTGATCCCGGCCGAGCCGGCGTAGGTCCTGGGGGGAAGCGATCCGATCCAGCAGAGACAACACGGCCTCCTTCGAACGTGTACGAGAGAATCAGGCCATCATCCAGGCGGCCGGGCGCTGGTCCGGCGATCCGCCGCTCCGGCGTCCGGCCGCACGCGCGTCAGCGCACCCGATCCACCGCGGAGCGCGCCAGGGCTTCCAGGTCCGGGCTCTGGATCCCGGCATCCCGCAGGGCCGCAACGGCCGCCGCGCTCTCGCGCCGCGCGCGTTCCAGCGCGCCGTCCAGCCCGAGGAGCTGCGGGAACGTGGCCTTGCCGAGCGCCTGGTCGTGCCCGGCCGGCTTGCCCAGCACGGCCGCCCGGCCTGTCACGTCGAGCACATCGTCCGTGATCTGGAACGCCAGCCCGAGCGCCCGGCCGTAGCGCGCCAGCGCGGCGAGCGTCGCCTCGCCCGCACGAGCCGCCCGGCCGCCGAGCACGGGCGCCCCCGCGAGCAGCGCGCCCGTCTTCGCGCGGTGGATCCGCTCGAGCTCCGGGAGGTCGACCTGGCGGCCCTCGGCCTCGAGGTCCAGCCACTGACCACCCACCATGCCTCCTGCGCCGGCCGCGCGGCACAGCTCCAGGACCGCGGCACCCCGTTCCGTTGCGGAGAGCCCGAGGTCGCGCGCGGCCGCATCGAGCACCGCGCAGGCCAGCCAGACCATCGCGGCGCCGGCAGCCGTGGCGGCCGCGCTGCCGTACACACGGTGCACCGCCGGCCGCCCGCGTCGCAGCTCGCTGTCATCCATGCAGGGCAGGTCGTCGTGCACCAGCGAGTACGCATGGATCAGCTCGAGCGCGCACGCAGCACGATACACCGCGGGCACGGCGGGTTCCCCGCGCACCGCCCTGAACGCGCACACGAACAGGACCGGGCGGAACCGCTTCCCGCCGCCGCTCACGGCGTACCGGATCGGCTCGGCGAGCGTGGCGGGCCAGTCCTGCAGCGCATCGTCGAGCACATCCGCCAACGCCCGATCCACCCGCTCGCCCTCAGCAGCGAGGAGGCCGGGGGCCTCCGGAGCGGCCGCGGACCCGCTCAATCCTGGCCTCGCTCGAAGGGTTGCACGACCACGCCGCCGTCCTCCGCCGCCAGCAACTGCTCGACCCGCAGCTCTGCGCGCTGGAGCAACTCGCGGGCGTGACGGATGTGCTGGATGCCTTCCTCGAACAACGCCAGCGCCTCCTCCAGCTCGAGGTCGTCGGCCTCGAGTGCGGCCACGATGGCTTCCAGGCGCGCCAGGCGGGCTTCCAGGCCCGCGGCCGTCGCGTTCGTGTCAGGCCTGCCTGCCATCAGTCGCCGCGTCCGTCCAGACCTGGTCCACGGTGCAGTCCACCCGCCCGTCGACGACGCGCAGCCGCACGGGCGCGCCCGGCCGGAACTGGCGCGTCGTGCGAAGGATGCGGCCATCTGCACCCAGGGGGACCGCGTACCCACGCCGCAACGCCGCGAGCGGCGAGAGCGCATCCAGCTTGCCGGCGGCCGCCTCCAGCCGCTTCTCCCGTGCGCGCAACGCGGCGCGCGCGGTCTCGCCCAGTCTGTCCCGCAGGACAGTGAGCTCCTCCCGGCCCCGGGAGACGCGCCGGCGGGCGGCCGCGCCGAGGCGCGCGGCGAGCAGCGCCACCTCGCGTCCCACGGCGGCTCCGTCCGGCACGACGCGCTCCGCCGCGGCGGACGGCGTGGGTGCCCGCACATCGGCCACGAGGTCGGCGATCGTGACATCCACCTCGTGGCCGACCGCGCTGACGACGGGCACGGGCGATGCCGCGATGGCGCGCGCGACCGCCTCCTCGTTGAACACCCAGAGGTCCTCGACCGAGCCGCCGCCGCGGCCGATGATCAGCACGTCCGCCATGCGGACCGAGGCGAACAGCCGCATCGCGCGCGCGAGGTCCTGGGCCGCGCCGTCACCCTGGACGCGGGCAGGACAGAACAGCACGCGCGTCCAGGGCGCGCGGCGCTCGATCACGTGGAGGATGTCGTGGAGCGCGGCGCCGGAGGGCGATGTGATGACCCCAACCGTGGCTGGAAAGCGAGGCAGCGGGCGCTTCCGTTCGGGGGCGAGCAGCCCCTCGGCCTCCAGTCGGGAGCGGAGGCGCTCGAAGGCGAGCCGCCACAGGCCGCCCGCGCCCTTGCCCTCCAGCTCGCGCACGATGAGCTGGAAGTCGCCGCCCCGCTCGTACAGCGTGAGGGTGCCGAGAGCACGAACCTGCATGCCCTCCTCCGGCTCGGTCGGCAGGCGCTGGGCATCGGCACGGAACATCACGCAACGCAGACGCGCCGATGCGTCGCGGAGCGAAAAGTAGCAGTGGCCGGAGGCGTATCGCTTCCAGCCGGCCACTTCGCCTGCCACCCAGAGCGGGGGGACGCTCCCTTCCAGGAGCCGCCGCGCCATCGCGTTGACGGCCGAGACGGTGTAGGCGCGGGGGCTCGTCCTCCGTTCCGCGACGAAGGCCGGTATCTCGCCCCAGCCGCCCCCTGCCTCGAGCGGGTCCCAGCTCATCAGGGGGCTGCCGCCGCGCGGACGCCGCCGGCACCGACCAGGCGGCGTGCCGCCTCGACCGTGTTGCGGAGCAGCATCGTGATGGTCATGGGCCCGACCCCGCCGGGAACCGGCGTGATGGCTTCCGCGATCTCCTCGACCTCGTCGAACGCGACATCGCCGACGAGCCGGTACCCGCGTTCGCTGGTGGGGTCCTCCACCCGGTTCACGCCCACGTCCACGACGATGGCGCCCGGCCGGACCATGTCCCGCCGGATCAGGTGGGCGCGCCCGGCTGCGGCGACCAGGATGTCCGCCTCGCGGGTCACCGAGCCGAGGTCGGGCGTGCGGCTGTGGGCGACCGTGACGGTCGCATCGCCGCCCCGGCCGGTGCGCAGCAGCAGGAGCGCGAGCGGCCGGCCGACGATGTTGGATCGGCCGACGATGACGACCCGCTTGCCGGCGGGATCGTACCCGTTGTGGAGGAGGAGCTCGACGATGCCGGCCGGAGTACAGGGCGCCAGCACGTCCCGGTCGCCGGCTGCGAGCCGGCCCAGGTTCATGGGGTGGAACGCATCCACGTCCTTGGAGGGGTCGATGCGCAGGATCACCTCGTTCGCGCGGATCTGCGGCGGCAGGGGGAGCTGCACGAGGATGCCGTGGATCTCCGGGTCGGCGTTGAGCCCGTCCACGACGCCGAGGAGCTGCTCGTGCGGGGCATTGCCGGGGAGCACGATGCTGCGCGAGTGGAAGCCGGCGGCCTCCGCGGCCTTCCCCTTCATGCGGACGTAGACCTGGCTGGCCGGGTCATCGCCCACCAGCACCGTGGCGAGGCCCGGGGTCACGCCCGTCTCCTTCCGGAAGCGCGCGGCCTCCTCGGCGATCTCCGCACGCAAGGTCTTGCTCAGCTCGGTCCCGCTCAGGATCTTCGCCATTTCCTCGTCCCAACAGGTCGCGCACGGGTCAGCGCGCGAAATCCACCGCGCGCGTCTCCCGGATCACGACGACCTTGATCTGCCCCGGATACTGGAGCTCCTCCTCGAACCTGCGGGCGATGGCCTCGCTCAGCCGCGCCATGCCCGCATCATCGACCAGCTCGGGCTCCACCATGACGCGGACCTCGCGGCCCGCCTGGATCGCGAAACAACGCTCGACGCCGGGGAAGCTCTGCGCGATCTCCTCCAGCTTTTCGAGCCGCTTGACGTACGTCTCGAACATCTCGCGCCGGGCGCCCGGCCGGGCGCCGCTGATCGCGTCGGCCGCCGTGACCAGGAAGGTCTCCGGATAGCGGTGCGGCTCCTCGTCGTGGTGCGCGCGGATCGCGTTGAGGACCTGGTCCGGCTCGCCGTATTTCTTGCAGAGCTGGTAGCCGAGCTCGACGTGCGTGCCCTCGTGCTCGTGCGTGAGGCCCTTGCCGATGTCGTGCAGCAGGCCCATCCGCTTGGCCATCGTCGCGTCCAGCCCCATCTCTGCCGCCATGTTGCCCGCCAGGATGGCGACCTCCTTCGAGTGGAGGAGCTGGTTCTGGCCGTAGGACGTGCGGAACTTCAACCGCCCCAGCACCTTGACGATCTCGGGGTGGACGCCGTGGATGCCCAGCGTGTAGAGCACCTCCTCCGCCGCCTGGAGCATCGAGTCTTCGACCTCCTTGCGGCTCTTGGCGACCACCTCCTCGATCCGGCCGGGGTGGATGCGCCCGTCCGCGACCAGCTTCTCCAGGCTGATGCGGGCGGTCTCGCGCCGGATCGGGTCGAAGCCGGACAGGATGACCGCCTCGGGCGTGTCATCGATGATCACATCGATGCCCGTCGCCTGCTCGAACGCGCGGATGTTGCGGCCCTCACGCCCGATGATGCGCCCCTTCATCTCGTCCGACGGGAGGCTGACCACGGAGACCGTGCTCTCCGCCGTGTGGTCCGCCGCGATCCGCTGGATGGCCAGCGAGATGATGTTGCGCGCTTCCCGCTCCGCATCCCGTCGAGCGTTCTCCTTGATCTCGCGGATCAACTGTGCCGCCTCGGCGCGCGCCTCCTCCGCGAGATCATGCAGCAGTTGACGCTTGGCATCCTCGGCCGTCATGCCCGCGAGCTGCTCCAGCCGCCGCCGCGCCTCGCGCCCGAGCTGCTCGTTGGCCGCCGACTGCCGCTCCACGTCCGCCAGCCGGTCCTCCAGCTCCCGCTCGCGGGTCTCGAGCTGCTCTTCCTTCTCGTCCAGGATGTCGTACTTCCGGTCGAGCGCGGCCTGGCGCTCTTCCAGCCGCCGCTCGATCCGCTCGAGCTCCTCGCGGCGGCGCGCCTCCTCGCGCTCCCATTCTTCCTTCGCCCGGTACGCTGCCTCCTTGCCTTCCAGCTCCGCGCTCTTGCGAATCCGCTCCGCGTCCTGCTCCGCCGCCCCCCGGATCCTCGCCGCTTCATCTTCGGCGGTCGCCTTGGCGCGCTCCAGGCGCCGCCGTTCGGCCAGCCTGCCCAACAAAAGGCCGCCGACCAGGGCTCCGACGACGAGGGCGCCCATCAGGATCTGGGTTTCCATGATCTCTCCGAGAACGGGCGCCCTGCGGGACGCCCGAGGTGGGCAACTTCCGTCACCACCGCCGCTCGGGCCGCGGTGCGGCCAGGGCGCGGCCGGGCCT
>DASVDH010000102.1:0-2129 GCA_036381195.1 Longimicrobiales bacterium
ATCCACGCCCACGTCCACCGCCACGACCTCCGCGCCGACCGCGCGCGCGATTGCGTTGATGGCGGCGCCACCCTCCGCGAAGTTGCGGCACATCTGCGCCGTGACCTCCGCCGGGTATGCGCTCACGGCGCGCGCCGCCACGCCGTGGTCCGCGGCGAACAGCAGCACCGCGCGCCTGCGCAGCGGCGGCGGCGGATCGCCGTAGATCAGCGCGAGCCGGAGCGCGAGGTCCTCGAGCTTGCCCAGACTGCCCGGCGGCTTGGTCAGGTCGTCCAGGTGCGCGCGCACGGCCGCCGCATCCGCACGCGCCGGCGGCGCGATCTCTGCGACGGCGCGCGCGAGCTCGGGCGGCACCGGCCGCTGCCTCATGCCTCCTCCATCGTGATCGGGATGAACGCGAACAGTGCGGCGAGCTCCGCGATCAGGCCGGCCGCGCCGTGCGCATCGCCCGTGAGTCCGCCGAAACGGCGGGCGAGGAACGCGGAGGTCGCCGCGCCGCCGATGATCGCGAGGACGAGCGCCAGTGCCGTGCGCACCGCGCCCGCGATGGGCGCGAGCGCGGCGAGCAGGGCGAGGGCGACGAGGGTCGGCGCGAGCGGCCGCGCGCCCGCCGCGAACGCGGCCCCCAGCCCCGTCGCGCGTGCAGGCCGCCACCGTGCCAGCGACACCACCATCCACCACCGCCCGATCACCGGTGCGACGAGGGCGGCGGCGGCGGGCACGGTCGCGAGCGCGGCGAAGCGCAGCAGGAGCAGCAGCGCGGCGGCGCTCACCGCGTGCGCGCCCGCGCGCGGGTCCTTCAGGATCTCCAGCCGCCGCTCGCGGCTCGCGACCGCGAACGCCGCGTCCGCGCAGTCCATGAGCCCGTCCTCGTGCAGCCCACCCGTCAGCGCGATCCACGCGGCGAGCGCGAGCGAGGCGCGCACCGGCGGCGGCAGCGGGAGTCTCAGCGCGACGAACGCCACGGCGCCCAGCAGCAGCCCCACGACGGGGAACCACGCGAGCGCGGCCGCCGGCGCGCGCCGCTCCGCATCGTCGTACGGGACCGGCAACACCGTGAGGTGGCGGAGCGCGGTGCGCAGGCCGGGCGGGATCACCGTGCTCCGGCGGGCCGCGCGGGCTCACGTGTGCGCCGCGGCGCCCGGCGCACCGCCCCCGCGGCTCCGCGCGCACGCAGCGCGTCCGCCAGCAGCCGCGCCGCCTCGACCACGCGCGGACCGGGCCGGTTGAACAGGTCGCCGTCCACGACGATCACGCGGCGCTCGCGCACCGCGCCGAGCTCGCGCCAGCCGGGCAGCTCCGCCAGCCACTCCGGCCGCAGCGCGTCCCGGCCGCTCGGCACGACGATGTAGTCCGGGTCGCGGCGCACGATCTCCTCGAGCGCGACCTCCGGCCACTCGAGCCGGACGTCGCCCAGCACGTTCACGCCGCCGGCCGCCTCGATGAGCTCGTGCGCGTAGCTGCCCGCGCCCGCCGCGTACGCGGGCTGGTGCCAGACCAGGTACAGCACGCTCGGCCGCGGACCCGGCGGCGCGGCGCGGCGCAGCGAGTCCAGCCCGTCCTCGATCGCGGCGGCCAGCGAGCCGCCGCGCGCGGCCTCGCCGATCAGCACCGCCAGCCGCCGCGCCGTCGCCGCGATGCCCGCGACCCGCTGGCGGTGCACGTCCGCCGCGTACACCGGCACGCCCACCGCGTCGAGCCCCGCCACCAGCCCCCGCCCCGCCTCGTCCGCCTGCGCGATCACCAGGTCCGGCCTGAGCGCCAGCACCACCTCGGTACCCGGATGGATGTCGCGGCCCAGCGACGGGAGATGCGCGATGCGAGGGTCGCCGTCGTAGTCCGTGCGCGCGATCAGCCGGTCCGCCGCGCCCAGCGCCAGCAGCAGCTCGGTCGCCGACGGCACCGCGGACACGATCCGCCGGGCGGGCTGGCGCAGCGCGACGCGGCGGCCCGCGTCGTCGCCCACGACGAGCGCGGCGGGTGGAGCGCCGCCGCCGGCGGGCGCGCAGGCCGGCGCGGAGCCGAGGAGCAACGCGAGCGCGAGCGCGGCGCGCGCATCGCGCGCGATCGCGGCGGGCGCGCCGTGCCCGCCGCGCGAACCGTGCGACATCACCGGAATCGCGAGATGG
>DASVDH010000103.1:0-2745 GCA_036381195.1 Longimicrobiales bacterium
ATCCACGCCCACGTCCACCGCCACGACCTCCGCGCCGACCGCGCGCGCGATTGCGTTGATGGCGGCGCCACCCTCCGCGAAGTTGCGGCACATCTGCGCCGTGACCTCCGCCGGGTATGCGCTCACGGCGCGCGCCGCCACACCGTGATCCCCGGCGAACAGCAACACCGCGCGCCGGCGGAGCGGCGGCGGCGGGTCGCCGTAGATCAACGCGAGCCGCAGCGCCAGGTCCTCCAGCTTGCCCAGGCTGCCCGGCGGCTTGGTCAGGTCGTCCAGATGCGCGCGCACGGCCGCAGCATCCGCGCGCGCCGGCGGCGCGATCTCCGCAACGACGTCCGCCAGCTCTGGCGGCACGGGCCGTTGCTTCATGCCCCCTCCATCGTGATCGGGATGAACGCGAACAGTGCGGCGAGCTCCGCGAGCAGGCCGGCTGCGCCGTGCGCATCGCCGGTGAGACCGCCGAACCGGCGGGCGAGGAACGCGGCGGTCACAGCGCCGAAGATGATCGCGAGAGCGAAAGCGAGCGTCGTTCGCATCGCACCTCCCATCGGCGCGAGCGCGGCGAGCAGGCCCAGTGTGATGAGGGTCGGCGCGAACGGCCGCGCGCCCGCCGCGAACGCCGCCCCCAACCCCGTCGCGCGAGCGGGACGCCACCGCGCCAGCGACACCGCCATCCACCACCGCCCGATCACGGGCGCGACGAGCACGGCGGCCGGTGACACCGCCGCGAGCGCGGCGAAGCGCAGGACAAGGAGCAACACGGCCGCGCTCACCGCGTGCGCGCCCGCGCGCGGGTCCTTCAGGATCTCCAGCCGCCGCTCGCGGGACGCGACCGCAAACGCCGCGTCGGCACAGTCCATGAGGCCGTCCTCGTGGAGCCCGCCCGTCAGCGCGACCCACGCGGCGAGCGCGAGCGCGGCGCGCGGCAGTACCGGCAGCGGAAGGCTCAGCACCGCGAACAGCGCGGCGCCGAGCAGCAGCCCGACGACAGGAAACCACGCGAGCGCGGCCGCCGCGGGCGCGCGCCGGTCCGCGTCGTCGTACGGGACCGGCAACACCGTGAGGTGCCGGAGCGCGGCGCGCAGTCCGGGCAGGATCATCGTGCCCCGCTGGCGGGCGGCGCGGGCTCACGTGTGCGCCGCGGCGCGCTGCGGACGCCTGGCTGCACCGCAGCTCCGCGAACGCGCGGGATCTCCGCTCCCCGTCTGCGCAGCGCCGCCGCTTCCCGCTCACGCAGCGCGTCCGCAAGCACCCGCGCCGCCTCCACCACGCGCGGCCCGGGCCGGTTGAACAGATCGTTGTCGACGACGATCACGCGGCGCTCCCGCACCGCGCCGAGCTCGCGCCAGCCGGGCAGGTCCGCCAGCCACTCCGGCCGCAGCGCGTCCCGGCCGCTCGGCACGACGATGTAGTCCGGGTCGCGCCGCACGATCTCTTCGAGCCCGACCTCCGGCCACTCGAGCCGCACATCGCCCAGCACGTTCACGCCGCCGGCCGCCTCGATGAGCTCGTGCACGTAGCTGCCCGCGCCCGCTGCGTACGCGGGCTGGTGCCAGACCACGTACAGCACGCTTGGCCGCGGCCCCGGCGGCGTGGTGCGGCGCAGCGAGTCCAGCCCGCTCTCGATCGCGATCGCGAGCGAGTCGCCGCGCGCGGCCTCGCCGATCAGCAGCGCCAGCCGCCGCGCCGTCGCGGCGATGCCCGCGACCCGCTGGCGGTGCACGTCGACTGCGTACACCGCCACGCCTACCGCATCGAGCCCCGCCACAAATCCTCGCCCTGCCTCGTCCGGCTGCGCGATCACCAGGTCCGGCCGCAGCGCCAGCACCGCCTCGATGCCCGGATGGATGTCCCGACCCAGCGACGGGAGATGGGCGAGGCGCGGGTCGGTGTCGTAGTCCGTGCGCGCGATCAGCCGGTCCGCCGCGCCCAGCGCCAGCAGCAGATCGGTCGCCGATGGCACCGCGGACACGATCCGCCGCACGGGTCGCCGCAGCGCGACCCGGCGGCCCACGTCGTCGTGCACCTCGAGCGCCGCGGGCGCCGCGCCGCCGTCGGAGGGCGCGCAGGCCGGCGCGGAGCCGAGGAGCAGGGCGAGCGCGCTCGCCGCGCGGGCCTCGCGCGTTGCGCTGAGCCCGCGCCTGCCGGGGCACATGCGGCCGCCGCGGCTATTGCGCGAGCCGAACGAGCTCACCCGAACCTCGAGATGGTACAATGTTGTACCATTTTGACCCGTGCGATCATGCGCCCACGTTGGGGCCTCGTCGCCTTTCGCCCGCCCATCTCGTGGCGTACGATCATCCGGCGGTCCGCGAACCTTCGCGCCGTACGCGTGCCTTCTCGACGCGCGTGATCATGCACCCGCCCGCGGCCTGTCGCGCCGTACCCGAACCCGCGCCGGGGCGACGGCGATGCCGGGCACGTCGGGTCGTGCGGCTCACCGGATCACCGTGAACGCGATGGCGATCGGGCACACGCCCACCGGCACCTCCGCCTCGACCTCGTACGACCCGGTCAGCCGGAACACGCGCGCGGCTTCCACGCACTCCGGTTCGAGCGCGTAGACGCGCCCGTGGCCATCCACGCCCACACCCGAGCTGGACGGAATACCGCCCGGCGCGATCGCGTTCGCCGGTGAGCGGAGGAACGACGTCGTCATCGCATCCCACACCGCGATCCCGTAGCCGAAGGACGCGATGTAGGCGCGGCCGCCGTTGGCCAGTGCGATGCTCCCCGGGAACTCGC
>DASVDH010000104.1:0-12548 GCA_036381195.1 Longimicrobiales bacterium
CACAAACTCCGCCAGCCCCTTCGCACTCTGCACCCGCGTGATCGCCGCCGTCAACGTCGTCTTCCCATGATCCACATGCCCAATCGTCCCCACGTTCACGTGCGGCTTCGTCCGCTCAAACTTCGCCTTGGCCATGGTTCCTCTCGAAGGTGTTCCGTTGCCCGGAGGCCCCCTTCCCAAGCCCGGCGGGGGCGCCCTCTCGCGACCGCCGGGCCAGGCCCGGCAGGGGCCGGCGGCAGTCAGGAGCTCGCGACGGGGATTGAACCCGTGACCTCTTCCTTACCAAGGAAGCGCTCTACCACTGAGCTACGCGAGCGTGCGCGAACGGGCGGCGCGGGCGGGCGCACGGGTGTGCGCCGGCGCCTGCGCCGCCACGAGCCGGTGCCCAGCCGAGCCGGAGGCCGGACGACGAGAGGCCTCCGGCCCGGGCGCGGGCCCGGGAGTCTCTGTCGAGAGCGGGCGACGGGACTCGAACCCGCGACCCTCAGCTTGGAAGGCTGATGCTCTAGCCAACTGAGCTACGCCCGCCCACGCTAAGGAGCTGACGAAGGGACTCGAACCCTTAACCTGCTGCTTACAAGGCAGCTGCTCTACCGATTGAGCTACGTCAGCGCCAGGACAGACTGGTAGTATAGGCAGCGCCGGGAGTGCTGTCAAGCACGTTTCCACCGCGGCTATTTCGGCTTCCACCGCGGCCCGCGCGGCGTGTCCTCGACCACGACGCCGGCGCGCGCCAGCTCCGCCCGGATCGCGTCCGCGACCGCGAACTCGCGCCGGGAGCGCGCCTCCTCCCGGGCCGCCAGCCGGCCTTCGACCCAGGCGACGAACTCCGCGTCGAGCGCGGGCCCCCTGGCAATGGCCAGGATGCCGAGGACGTCGTCCATGCGGGCGAGAGCGGAGCGGGCGACGTCGAGGTCGGCGGGCGGCAGCGCGGGGACCTCGTCCAGCGCGGCGTTGGTCCGGCGGACGAAG
Organism: Longimicrobiales bacterium; assembly: GCA_036381195.1. GTDB lineage: Bacteria > Gemmatimonadota > Gemmatimonadetes > Longimicrobiales > RSA9 > RSA9. The sequence continues at coordinate 973 of DASVDH010000104.1, forward strand.
GTGAAGAGCGCGGCGAGGCCGGCCGGGACGTTGAGGTCGTCATCCAGGCCTCGCTCGAACTCCGCCAGGGCATCCGCGGCGATCGCGGGCAGGGGGGAAGCAGGGGCATCCGCGTGGACCGTCGCGGTGGCGAGCCGGTCCTGGAAGTCGGTGAGGCGGCGGACGGCGGCCCGGCTCTCCGCGAGGCCGTCCAGCGAGAAGTCCAGCTCCTTGCGGTAGTGGGCGGAAAGGAGCTGGAAGCGGATGGTCGCGGGCTCGAACCCCTGTTCCAGGAGGGTCCGGAGGGTGACGACGTTGCCCAGCGACTTGGACATCTTCTCCGCGTCCATGAGCAGGAAGCGCGAGTGCAGCCAGTACCGGGCGAAGGGCTTGCCGGTGGCGCCCTCGGACTGCGCGATCTCGTCCTCGTGGTGGGGGAAGACGAGGTCCTCGCCGCCCGCATGGATGTCGAAGGTCTCGCCGAGCTCGGCCATGCTCATGGCGGAGCACTCCAGGTGCCAGCCCGGCCGCCCCTCGCCCCAGGGGGCCGGCCAGGCGGCGCCGACGCGGCGGTCCACCTCCTTGGCGGCCTTCCAGAGCGCGAAGTCGCGAACGTCTTCCTTTTCGTAGCGATCGGAAGCGACGCGCTCGCCGCGGCGCACGGCGGAAAGGTCGATGCGGGACAGCTTGCCGTAGTCCGGGAAGCTGGAGATGTCGAAGTAGACGTCACCATCGGCGACGTAGGCGTGCCCACGCTCGAGCAGGCGCTCCACGAGCCGGATCATCTCGGGGATGTGGCCGGTGGCGCGGGGGTAGACATCGGCGCGCCGGACGCCGAGGGTGTCGAGGTCCTCGAAGAAGCCGCGAATGAAGGGCGCGGTGAACTCGTCGATGGACAGGCCGGCGGCGAGGGACCGCTCGATGATGCGGTCGTCCACGTCCGTGAGGTTCGTGACGAAGCGGACGTCGAACCCTTTCCACTCGAGGTACCTGTGCAGCACGTCGTAGAAAATGAACGTGCGGTAGTTCCCGATGTGGGGGAGCTGATAGACCGTGGGCCCGCACGCGTAGATGCCGACGCGACCGGGCTCGAGGGGGTGGAACTCTTCGAGCGAGCGGGTCAGGGTGTTGTAGAAGCGAAGCGCCATGGTACGAGGTCCCGAACCTTGCGTGCGGTCTGGATCATCGCAGCAGGCGGATGTGTGTGACCCGCCAGCCGCGCTCCTCACGGACGAGCGCGACGAAGACGACGCGGCGTTCGGTGTCCGTGGTGCCGCGGGCGCGCACCACCCAGTCGAGCTCGCCGAACGCGCGCTGGGGCGTGCCGCCGACGATGCGGATCATGCCGGAGCGGAGAGAGACGGTCTCGTAGTCCTCGAAGACGCGGCGCAGCGCGGCGGCGGCCTGGCGGGAGCCGAGGGGGCCGGCCCGCCCGCCTTCCAGGTCGAGGGAGACGCCCGCCGCGGCGACGAAGGACGCGATGCCGCCGGCATCGCCGCGGGACCACGACTTCGCGAAGCGCGCAATGGTGCCCTCGAGCGCGGGCTCCTGGGAGTGGGCGGTGAGCGCGGTCCCGAGCAGGAGGGACAGCGCCGCGAGAGCCGTGCGGCCCATCATGCGCGTGCCTCCGCGGCAGCGATGTCGGCGGACACGCGGGCAAGCACCCCGACGGGATCCGGCGCGGCGACGATGGAGCGGCCGACGACGAGGTAGTCCGCGCCCGCGCGAGCGGCCTCGGCGGGGGTGGCCGTTCTGACCTGGTCGGCCGCGTCGTCGCCGGGCGGGCGAATGCCCGGGGTGACGGCGCGGAAGCCCGGGCCGTGCTGGCGCTTGATGGCCTCGACCTCGCCGGCGGAAGCGACGACGCCATCGAGGCCCGCGGCGGCGGCGAGCGCGGCCAGCCGCGAAACCTCCTCGCGCACGGAGTCGGGCCGTCTGCCCCAGACCTCCTCGAGATCGGGGGCCGCCATGGACGTGAGCACGGTCACGGCGACGAGGAGGGGCCCGTCGGCGCCGGCGGCATCGCGGGCGGCGCGGAGCATGGTCGAGCCGCCGGCCGCATGCACCGTGAGCATGTCCACCCCGACGGCGCGCGCGGCCTGGACGGCGCGGGCCACCGTGCTCGGGATGTCATGGAACTTGAGGTCGAGGAAGACCTTTTTCCCCCGATCCTTGAGCTGGCGGACCATGTCCGGCCCGGCTGCCGTGAAGAGCTGGGCCCCGACCTTGTACCACTCCGCGGCCTCGCCGAGCCGCTCGACGAGGCGGAGGGCCGGCGCTGCATCCGGCAGGTCCAGGGCGACGACGATCTTTGGCATAAGGTCCGTTCGGGGCGGAGCCGCGGGCGGCGGGTTCACGGCGCGGCCCCCGCGCCGATCCACTCGCGGATGTCCGTGACCCCCTGCCGCCGGGCATACCGCCCGAGTTCCGTCAATACACGCTCCGGGGTCCGAGGATCCGAAAAGAGGGCGGTCCCGATCTGAACGAGGGAGGCGCCCGCGAGCAGGTACTGGAGCGCATCGGCCCCGGAACGCACGCCTCCGGCGCCGAGGATCGGCACGCGGACGCGCTGGCGCGCGCGCCAGACCGCGTGCACGCCCATGGGCAGGATGGCCGGCCCGCTGATGCCGCCCGACCCCGCCCCGACGAGCGGCCGGCGGGTCTCGATGTCGAACAGGAGGCCCGGAAACGTGTTGATCAGGGTCAGGGCGTCCGCGCCGGCGTCGACGGCGACCTCCGCCATGCGGCCGATGTCCGGGACGTTGGGCGCGAGCTTGGCGATCAGGGGGCGCCGCGTGGCGGCGCGAGCCGCGCGGATCACCTCGGCCAGGAGGTCCTCCCGGGTCGAGAAGACCGCGCCCCCCTCCTCGACGTTGGGGCACGAGAGGTTGAGCTCGAAGCCGAGGAACCCCGGCTCCGGGTCGAGGCGCTCGATGACCCGCACGTAGTCCTCGATCGAGCGGCCGGCGACGTTGACGAGGACCTGCGCCCGACGGAGGCGGCCGGCGAGCCAGGGCAGCTTCTCCGCGGCGACGCGCTCGAGGCCGACGTTGGCGAGGCCGACCGAGTTGATCATGCCGGCCCGGTACTCCGCGACCCGGGGCGGCGGATTCCCTTCCCTGGGCTCGGGCGTGACGGCCTTAATGACGAGGCCGCCGAGCCGGTCCAGATCGATGAGGCCGTCGAGCTCCCTGCCGTAGCCGCACGTGCCGCTGGCGAGGAGCACCGGGTTCTGGAAGCGTGCGCCGAGGAGGTCTTGTTCCAGGTTCACGGCTCAGAGGGTGTCAGGCCGCAGGGTGTCCCCGGCTGCAGAGTCCGGGCGGAGCAGGAGGAGCGTGTCGATGACCAGCAGCGAGTCGATCCGCAGAGAATCGCCGCGCTCGCAGGCGGCGCGGAGACTGTCGGCCCGGATGCCGGCCACGCGGAGGGTGTCGAGCCAGGCCTGGCAGGCAGCCCGGACGGTATCCGCGCGGGCGGCGGCGCGGAGGCTGTCCAGGGTGTTGACCGCCTGGACGAGGAGCGCGTCGCGGCGCTCGGCTTCGGTGTCCGCGCGCTTCCGGAGCGCCGCGAGCGTGTTCGAGAGGCTGTCCTCGGCGCTCTGGTAGGCCAGGCCCGGCTCGCCCCCGGAAACGGCGACGAGGTACGCATTGCCCGCGTGGGCGTCGAGGCGGCGGCGGAGCTCGTCGGCCTGTTCGCTCGCGGGCGCGAGCGCGATGGCCGCGAGGAGCGCCTTGGGCGCCCACACCGAGGAGGGCACGAGGTCGGCGTAGGAGATGAAGAGCGAGCGTGCGATGAGCGGCGCCGCCAGCTCGTCGCGCGCCAGCTCGGCAGCGGCAAAGAGGGCGAGCGGCTGTCCCAACTCGGCGGGGAATTCGAGCAGGACGGCGAGTGCCCTGAGCGTGTGCAGCAGGCGCCGGGCCTCGGGGTCCGCGATGGCGGGCAGGAGGAGGCTGCGCACGTCGTCCATCTCCTCGAGGCCCTGGGCCCGGGCGAGTGCCCAGTGGGCCAGGAGCACGCGCGCCCGGTCCGCCGTGCTGCCGGCGGCGCGGTCGGCGACGGCCCGGGCCTCGCGGACCGCTGCCGCGGTGTCTCCGGCGGCGGCGAGCAGCTCCGCCCGGCGGAGCCGCAACGCATCGCGAGCAGCGGCAGGCCACTCCGAGTCATCGACGGCATCGAGCAGGGGGCGCGACGTCTGGGCCCCCCACCGCTCGCGCGCGCGGGCGGCGAGCGCTTGGATGGAATCGGCGTGGCGGTGCGCATCCCGGTCGGCGAACAGCGCGGCGAAGGCCGCGACGGCGCGGTCGGGCTGGTCGAGCTGCACGGCCCTCGAGGCCCACTCGAGGCGGGCTTCGCGCCCCATTGCGCCCTTGGGGCGCGCGGCGAGCTCGAGGTCCTGCCAGGCCTCCTCCTCGTCCCCGAGCGCGAAGCGGGCGCGCGCGCGCCACAGGCGTGCGAAGGCGGCGAGGTCGCTGCCGCGCTCAGCCTGCGCAATGGCGCTGTCCAGGTGAGAGAGGGCGGCACCGGGCTGGCCGAGCCGGACGATCGCGGCGCCGAGATAGGCGCGTGCGCCCGTCGCGATCTGCCGGTCCGAGGTTTCGCGCAGCAGCCGTTCCAGCGCGGCCCTGGCGGCAGCGGCGTCGCCGCGCGCGAAGTGGGCGCGGCCAATGAGGTAGAGGGCGTCGTCCGCCCAGCGGCCGTCCGGGTCCTTGCGGAGACTCTTGGCCGCCTTCTCGATCGCCTGGCTGTAGCTGGCGTCCGCGACGCTCGTCTGGCCTCGCGCCGCGGCCGCCTCGGCCTCGGCGAAGAGGCGCTTGGCGTTGTACAGCGCGTTGAAGTAGGCACAGGCGGAGACGCCGAGCGCGCCCGCGACCGCGAGGAGGACGGCTCGCCTCATGGCGCCGGCTCCGTGAGCCAGAGGTACTCGTGGGTGGCGAAGAACTCGTCCACGGCGCGCGCGAGCGCGAAGGCGATCTTCTGCTGGAAGTCGGACGTCGCCAGCAGGCGCGCCTCGCGGGCATCGGAGATGAAGGCCACCTCGACGAGCACGGCCGGCATGAACGCGCCCACCAGGACCCGGAAGCCGGCCTGTTTCACGCCCCTGTCGGGCCCCGGGTGGAAGGCGCGCAGGTGGCGCTGCACGATCTCCGCCAGGGTGTTGGACGCGCGCAGGTAGAAGTCGTTGCGCAGGGTGTTCAGGATCGCGTCGAGCTCGTGGTCCCCGTTCGCGTGAGGCCGCTCCTCCTCGTATGCGACGGCGGCGTTCTCCATCTCCGCGACGCGGCGCTCGTCATCGGTCCGGGCCTCGGAGAGGAAGAAGGTCTCGAAGCCCCGGGCGCCGCGGCCGGCCGAGTTCGCGTGGATGGAAATGTAGAGCGCAGCGGGGCGGCCGGCTTTCCACCGGTTGGCGAGCGCGGGCCGGTCGTCGAGCGAGATGAGCGTGTCCGCCGTGCGGGTGAGGTGGATCTCGTATCCCTCGCGGCGGCGGAGCAGGGCGGCGAGCCGGCGCGCGAGGGAGAGCGTCACGTCCTTCTCGCGGAGCCCGTTGGGGCCGATCTTGCCCGGGTCCCGGCCGCCGTGGCCGGGATCGATGATGACGATGCGCGCGGGTCGCGACTCGGCGCGCGGCGGGGCCGGGCGCTCACCGTGCCCTGGCGCCGCCCGGGCCGCCGGGGTGCGGCCAGCGCTATCCGCCGTCGGCCGGGGAGCGGCGGCCACGGTTGGCACGAGCCGGAGGACGCCATCCTCGAATCGGAGCCGTGCCGGGTAGTGGGCAGGCAACCACTCGGTGAAGAACTGGTGGGGCAGGTAGAGCGCGCCGCCAGCGCGGTACACGGGCCCCACGAGCTGGAAGGTACGCCCGTTCGCCGTGAAGAAGGGCGAGAGCAGCTCGAAGCGGAGAGTGTCGCCGAAGAGGACCGCGCGGGCGCCCGCCGGCTCGGAGTGCCAACGCGCGCCCAGGGGTTCGAGGGCGGAAGCCGGGTAGGCGAGGTGCCCGAGATGCCTGGCCGCTGCCACGCGCACGGGCTCGCCGCTGCCCTCGATCCGCAGCGGGGCCTCCTGGGCGGCGACCCCGAGCGGGGTGGCGAGCAGGACCACGCAGAGGAACCGGATCATGGGGCGCGCTTGACCGCTCGCTCGATCTCCCGCTCGGCGGCGCGGCGCTTCAGGTCTTCCCGGCGGTCGTGCAGCTTCTTGCCGCGTGCGAGCGCGAGGGTGACCTTGGCGTAGCCGCGGCGGAAATACAGGTCGAGCGGGATCAGGGTGTAGCCCTTCTCCCCCACGGCTCCGACGAGCCGCCGGATCTCCCGGCGATGCAAGAGCAGCTTGCGGGGCCGGGTCGGATCGGCGTTCCAGCGGCTCGCGGGGTCGTAGGGGCTGATGTGCATCCCGTACAACCAGGCCTCGCCGCCCTCGATGCGAGCGAAGGCCTCGGCCAGGCTCACCTTGCCGGCGCGGATCGACTTGACCTCGGGCCCGGTCAGGGCCAGGCCGGCTTCCCAGGTGTCGAGCACGTGGTATTCGTGGAGCGCTTTTTTGTTCCGGGCGACGATTTTGCGGCCGTCTCCGCGCGCCTCGCCCCCGCCCCTTCGTCGCTGATCCATGGTGTGAATGTAAGCGTTGCGGCAGGCGGGCGAAAAGCGGCCGCAGGCCGGCGGCGCCTCAGTAGATCAACACGGGTGTGCCGACCTCGACCAGGTGGTAGAGGGTGCGCGCGTCCTCGTTGGTGAGGCGGATGCAGCCATGCGAGACGCGGCGCTCGTCCGGGTCGGGCCGCAGGACGAGCTCGGGCCGGCTGGTGCCGTGGATGGCGAGCTCGTAGCCGATGTAGAGGGCGGTGGTGCCGAGCATGGTGGAGTCGCGGCGCAGCGGGGAGTCGAGCGGCGGCACGGGCAGACCTGCCTCGACGAAGGCCCACTCGGGCTTGATCCAGACGGGGTCGAGCTCCTTGCGCTGGATGCGGAAGACGCCGCGCGGCGTGACGAAGTGCCATTCCCGGTTCGCATCCTGGAGCCGGAATCCCGTGCCGGTCGCGACGGGGGCATCCCAGATGGCGCGTCCGTCGTCGACGAGGTACAGATGGTTCTCGGCGAGGCGAATGACGATGAAGCGGCGGACGGAGTGGAGCGGCGGCTCCACGAACAGCTCCGCGCCGGCGGGAGGCGCGCCGAAGTCGAGGGCGAGGCCTGCGGGGCCGGCGGCCTGCGCGAAGGCACGGCCCGGCAGGAAGGACGCGGTCGTGGCCAGCGTGGCGGCGAGCGTCAGGCGAAGCGCGTTCACGAGAGGCGCTCCTTCTGGCGGCGGCGGATCCGGTACGTGGCCGCGACCTGCGCGATCTCGCCGCCGAGGATGAAGGCCGCCGCGGAGTAGTAGATCCAGAAGATGAGGATGACGAGGGTGGCGAGATTGCCGTAGGTGGAGCCGAAATCGGCGACGCTGGTGACGTACCAGGCGAAGCCCTGCTTGAGGAGCTCGAACAGGACGGCCGTGATCGTGGCGGCCACGAGCGCGGTGCGCCAGTGGATGATGCGCGCCGGCAGGAAGCGGTAGATGAGGAGGAACATGACCCAGAGGAACGCGAACGCCACGACCCGGCCGTACAGCACGTTGATGCGCTGGAAGGCGGTGAGCTCGAGGCCGAGGACCTCGACGCCCAGCTCGGTCACGACGTGGAGGACGATCGTCAGGCCGACGTTCAGTGCGAAGAGTGCGCCGGCCGCGATCACCATCTGGATGTCGAAGAGCTTGCCCTCGATGATGCCCCGGTCCTGATGGAGGTCGAAGATCTCGAGGAGGACGGTACGCAGGGTCGAGACCAGGCGGGTCGCGACCCAGACGAGGAAGATCGTGCCGATGCTGAGCAGGCCGGTGCTCTGATCGATGATGTCGAGCAGGAGTTGACGGATCGCGCGCTCGAACTCGGGGCTGACGGGAGGCAGGCTCTCGAGGATGTACCGCATCAGCGGCTCCGTCGGATCGGCGGCGCGGCGCAGGATGGTGCCGCCGATGCCGAGGACGGCCAGGATGAGGGGCACGAAGCCGACCAGCACGTTGAAGGCGATCGCGCCGGCCATGAAGAAGATGCGGTCGTCGGCCGCCTTCTCGACGATGCGGCGGCCGAAGCGCAGGCCGGAGCGGAGGGCGGGGAGGAGGCGCGGGCCGGCAGGAGGGATGGCGGCCCGGCGCGCGGCCGGCTTGTCGACGGCCGGGTGGGCCGCGGGCGGGTCCTCCGCGGAAGGCCGTTCGAGCTCTGCCATGTGGGCCAAGGTACCCGCACTCCGAGCGAGGGGTCAAGCAAGAAGCCGACCACCGGAGCGCGGCGGGAAGGCGGGCGGCGGCTGCGGAGCCCCGCCCGACCCCGGGGGCGGTCAGGCGCCGGCGCCCGGCTCCTCCGAGACGTCGATCCGGCTGGCGATGTCCTCCTCCCCGCCCCGCGGCGCGCGCGGCTCCGCCGCGCGCTCGCCGCCCCCGGCGGCCTCGCGGACCTCCCGGATCCCGCGCTCCATGGCTGCCCGGGTCTCGCGAGCCGCACGGCGGCCGGCCTCGACGGCATGGCGGGCGACTTCGAGGCGGTCATCGATCTCGTCGCGCACGTCATCCATCGCGTGGACCACGGTCTCGCGGACCTGGCGGAGGCGGTCCTCGGCGCTCCGGCGGAGCCGGAGCGCGCCCTCGCGGATGCCGGCGCGGGTCTCGGTGCCGGAGCGCGGGGCCAGGAGGAGCGCGATGCCGGCGCCGAGCAGGGCCCCGAAGAGGAAGGAGGAGACGCTGCCGGTGCGGCGCTCCACCACGATCTGGGGGAGATCGTCGTAATCGGCCATGACAGCTCCTTTGCCGGTTGCGGTCCGTCGTGGTCGGGTCGGCCCGTGCGTGCGCGCCGCGGTCAGCGGGCGGCGGCCGGCTCTGCGACGTAGCCGAGCAGGCGTTCCCGCACGTCCTTCTCCTTCAGCCCGAGGATCTTGGCGGTCTTCTTGTGATCGCCGCCCGTGAACGCGAAGGTCTTCAGGGTGATCAGCCGCTCGGCTTCCTCGAGCGACGTCCCGACGGGGATGCGGACTTCCTGCTGGTCGAGGCCCAGGTGCCGGGGCTGGAGGTCCCGCACGTCGATGGCTTCGCCCTTCGCCAGGATGACGGCGCGCTCGACCGCGTTCTTCAGCTCGCGCACGTTGCCGGGCCAGCGGTAGGTCTCGAGGAACTCGATGGCGCCCTCGGTGAACCCGGAGACTCCCTTGTCGTGATCGCGGGCGAACCGGCGCAGGAACTCCTCCGCGAGCAAGCGGACGTCGCCGGGGCGGTCGCGGAGCGGCGGGAGCGCGATCGGGATGACCGCGAGCCGGTGGTACAGGTCCTCGCGCAGCTTGCCCGTCTTGAGAGCCTCCTCCACGTCCTGGTTGGTGGCGGCGATGACGCGGATGTCCACGCGGATCTCCTTCTTGCCGCCGAGGCGGCGGAAGGAGCGCTGCTCGAGGGCACGCAGGAGCTTGACCTGGATGTCCGGCTCCATCTCGGCGATCTCGTCCAGGAAGAGCGTCCCCCCGTCGGCGAGCTCGAAGCAGCCGGGCTTCTCGTTGATCGCCCCGGTGAAGGCCCCCTTCTCGTGGCCGAACAGCTCGTTCTCCAGGATCTCACGAGGGAAGGCGCCGCAGTTGACCGCAATGAACGGGCCCTTCTTGCGGGGCGACTTCTGGTGGATGGCGCGGGCGACGAGCTCTTTTCCGGTGCCGCTCTCGCCCATGATGAGGATGCTCGCGCTCGACGGGGCGACGGCCTCGATGATCGTGTAGATCTGCCGCATCTCCTCGGACTGGCCGATCATCTCGCCGTAGCGCGTGAGGCGCTCGATGCGCTGCTGGAGCTGGCGGTTGGCCGTCTTGACCTGGTACTTGTCCAGCGCCTTGGGGATCAGGGCCTTCAGGCGGTCGAGGTCGAGCGGCTTGGTGAGGTAGTCGTAGGCGCCGCTGCGCATGGCCTCGACGGCGGAAGCGACGGTGCCCTTGCCCGTGATGATGATGATCTCGCTATCGATGCCCTTCTCGCGCATGCGGGCGAAGAGCTCCAGGCCATCGAGCTTGGGCATCTTGAGGTCGGCGAGCACGAGGCCGAAGTCGCCGGTCTTGACCTTTTCCCAGGCCTCCTCGCCATCGGTCGCCATGTCGGCGACGTAGCCCTCCTCCGCTAAGAGCATCCGGAGGCCCTCGGCGACGTGCCGCTCGTCGTCCGCGATCAGGAGCTTCGATTCACTCATGCTCAGAGTCGTCGGGCTCCCGGCTGGGAGCGTGAGCGCCAACTTATTCCGGGTCCAGCCGGGGGGTCAAGCGCTGGTCGCGCGCGGCCAGGCGAGGAGGAAGGTGGAGCCCCCGGCATGGTCTCCCGGCGGTTCGAACTCGATGCGTCCGCCCGCCTCTTCGAGCAGGGCCCGTGCAACGGCGAGGCCGAGGCCGGCGTGGTCCGGCCAGGTGGAGAAGCCCGGGGTCCCGAGGCGGAGGACAGCTTCGGCAGGGACGCCGGGTCCGGTGTCACGAATGCGGAGCTGCACTTCATCGTGCGCGATGGAGCCGAGCAGGACCAGGTGCCCGCCCCGGGGCCGGAGTGCGGTGAGCGCGTTCTCGACGACGTTGAGGATGGCGTGGCGGAACGCGGGCCGACGCATGCTGATGATCGCGCCGGAGCCGGCCGGCACGCCGGTGGCGACGACGCCGGCGAGCCGGCCGACCGTCTCGATCAGCGGGAGCAGGTCCTGGACCGCGGCATCCAGTTCGAAGGTCTCGGGGTCCGGCGGCCCAGGCCGCAAGAGCTGGAACAGGCACTCGAGGAGCTGGTTGAGGCGCGAGACGTCCTCGTCGAGGACGCGGACGCGGTCGAGCGCCACGCCCTGCTGGCCGGTGGAGATGCGGCGTCGCAGCAACTCCAGGTTGATGGTCATGGAGTGCAGCGGGTTCTTGACCTCGTGTGCGAGGTCATCCGCGAGCCGGCTGATGAGGTCGAGGCGGTTGGCCGCGACCTGGAGCGGAGTGGCAACGAGGGTCTCGGGTCTCACGTGCCTCAGGCCGTGTTTTCGAGTGCCGGGAAGCCGGTGCGTTGACCGACCCAGGTATGCCAGGATGCAGGAATTGTTCCTAGTGGCGCAAGCACTTACCGGAACGGAGGGTGCGCGTGCGGGAGCGCCCGGCCGCCTGGCCCCGGGGCCAGCGGCGGCGGCTCAGCGGGCGACCCAGCGGGGGTCCGGCTGGGCGGCGGCGGGCGGCGCGTACCCCTCGCGGCCGAGGAGGCCGTACGTGAGGGCCTTGCCGAGCTCGACGCCGGGCTGGTCCAGCGGATCCACGCGGTAGAGCGCGCCCGCGTAGATGGTGGCGATCTGGAGCGCCATGATGAGCTGGCCGACGGCGTGCGCGTCGATGCGCGGGAGCCGGATGGTCATGTTCATGCGGCCGTGCGAGGCGAGGGCGGCGGCGGTGGCCGCGTGCTCGGCGCGGAGCAGGTCGCCGAGGGAGTGGCCGCCGAGGTAACGGAGCTCTTCGAGCTCCGGGTAGGCATGCGGGATGGGGAGGTCGCGCGGGAACTGGTCCGCCGCGAGGAAGGTGACGGTCTTGTCGAACGGG
>DASVDH010000105.1:0-101786 GCA_036381195.1 Longimicrobiales bacterium
CGCCCGACGTCGACCTGCGCGAGCTGGCGCGGACCCGGCCCGTCCACTTCATGGGCGTGAGCGGCGCCGGCATGTCCGCGCTCGCCGAGCTGGTGCTGCGTTCGGGCGGGCAGGCCACGGGCTGCGACGCCCGCCCGGGCCCGGCCGCCCAGGCGCTGGCCGCGCAGGGGCTCGAGGTGGCCGCGGGGCACGATCCCGCGCACGTCGCGGGCGCGGCCGCCGTCGTCGTCACCGCGGCGGTGCCGCCGGATCACCCCGAGCTGGCGGCGGCGCGCGCGCGGGGGATCCCGGTGCTGAAGCGCGCGCAGGCGCTGGGCGCGGTGGTGAACCCCGGCGTGGTGGTCGCGGTGGCGGGCACGCACGGCAAGACGACGACGACGGCGATGACGACGGCGATCCTGGCGGAGGCGGGGCTGGACCCGACGGGTTTCGTGGGCGGACGCGTGCGCGCGTGGGGCGGCGGACTGAGGCGTGGCTCGGACCGGCTGTTCGTGGTCGAAGCGGACGAGTACGACCGCTCGTTCCTGATGCTCGAGCCGCGCATCGCCGTGGTGACGACGGTCGAGGCGGATCACCTGGACGTGTACGGCTCGATGGGGGCGATCGAGGAGGCGTTCCGCGAGTTCCTCGCACCCGTGCCGGCGGACGGGCTCATCGCCGCGTGCGTGGATGATGCCGGCGCGCGGCGGCTGTTGCGCGCTGTGGGAGACGGGCGGGCGCTGGGCTACGGCCTGGACAGCGTGGCGGCGTTGCGCGCGGTGGCCGTGGAGCTGCGAGGGCGGGGCAGCCGCTTCCGCGTGGAGGAGCATGGCGAGCCGCTGGGCGAGCTGGTGCTGCGCGTGCCGGGGCTGCACAACGTGCGCAACGCGCTGGGCGCGCTCGCTGCCGCGCGTGCTGCGGGAGCGGATGTGGAGGCGGCACGGCGCGCGCTGGGCGCGTTCGAGGGTGTGGACCGGCGCTTCCAGGAACTCGGGAGCGCCGGGGACGTCGCGGTGGTGGACGACTACGCGCATCACCCGACGGAGATCGCGGCGACGCTTGCGGCCGCGCGGGGCGCGTACCCGGGACGGCGGATCGTGGCGGTGTTCCAACCGCACCTCTACACACGCACGAGGGATTTCGCGCCGGAGTTCGGGCGGGCGCTGGCGGCTGCGGACGTGGTGTGGGTGGCGGACGTGTATCCGGCCCGCGAGGCGCCGATCCCGGGAGTGAGCGGAGAGCTCGTGGCGCGCGCCGCGCGGGAGGCGGGTGGCGCGGACGTGCGCTACCACGCGGACCTGGGTTCGCTCGCGGAGGCGGTGGCGGAGGGGCTGCGTCCGGGAGACGTCTGCATCACGCTCGGCGCCGGCAACATCGACGAGACGGGGCGCGCGGTGCTGGAGCGGCTGGGCGGCGGGGCGGCGCACGGGGCGGAGGGAGCGTGAGCCGGCCCGTGCTGCGCTGGGTGGCGGTCGCGGTCCTGGCGGGTGGCGTGACGGCGCTGGCCGCGGAGGCGCCGCGTCTGCTGCGGCGGCTCGAGTACTTCCGTGTGCGGCGCGTGGAGGTGGTGGGGACGCGGTACATGGCGCCGCAGGCGGTGCTCGAGGCGAGCGGGATCACCGGGGAGTCGAGCGTCTTCGACGACCCGGACGTCTGGCGTGACCGATTGCTGCGGCATCCGCTGGTGGCGGCTGTGCGCGTCGAGCGGGACCTGCCGTGGACGGTCGTGCTGCACGTGACGGAGGCGGAGCCGGTCGTGTTCGTGCGTACGCCGGAGCTGAGGCCGGTCGATGGATCGGGCCGACTGCTGCCGATCGATCCGGCCGAACGGAGTCTGGATCTCCCGGTCCTGGCTGTCACATCGCAGATCGGCGAGGATGAGCGGATCAGCGATCCGGAGTCACGGACGTTGCTCGCGGTGCTGAACGCGGTGCGCGGGTCCGAGCCGGCGCTGGCGGCGGCGGTCTCGGAAGTGGCGCTCGAGCCGGGCGGCGTGGTGCGGCTCGTGCTGACCGAGCCGGCGAATGCGGAAGTGTTGCTGCCGGCGGATGCGGGCGGAGTGCGCTTGCGGCAGCTCGGCCTCACGCTGGAGGATCTCCGAGCGCGGCGGGATCTGGGGCGGGTGGAGCGGATCGATGTGCGGTTCCACGACCGGGTCGTGGTTTCGCTCAGCTCACCATCGTCGGACTAGACATGGCAGGGAACATCGTTGCAGGCATCGACATCGGCTCGGCCAAGACCTGCGCGGTCATCGCGGAGGTCGGGGCGGATGCGCGTCGGCCCACGATCAAGGTGTTGGGTGTGGGGCAGGCGCGCACGGGCGGCGTGAGGCGGGACGTGGTCACGGACATCGAGGGGACCACGGAGTCGGTGCGGGGGGCGATGAAGGAGGCGGAGCTCATGGCGGGGGTGGAGGTGGAGGAGGTGTTCGCGGGCATCTCGGGGGAGCACATCGACGCGAGCATTTCGACGGGTGTGGTGGCGGTGGGTGGTGGGGAGATCGGGGCGGCGGACGTGAAGCGGGTCCACGACGTGGCGCGTGCGGTGGTCGTGCCGGCGGACCGCGAGGTGCTGCACGCGCTCACGCAGGAGTACATCGTGGACCATCAGGCCGGCATTCGCGACCCGGTGGGTATGGCGGGGACGCGGCTGGAGGCGGAGGTCTACCTGATCACGAGCTCTGTGGCGGCGGGGCAGAACCTGCGCAAGGCGGTGAGCCGTGCGGGCTACCGGATCGCGGCGCTCGTGCACGAGCCGCTGGCGGCGGCGCTGGCCGTGCTGACGGAGGACGAAAAGGAGATCGGCGCGGTGCTGGTGGACATGGGCGCGGCCAGCACGGCGGTGGCGGTGTTCCGCGACGGCAAGACGCGGCATCTGGCGTCGGTACCGTGGGGCGGCTTCTCGGTGACGAACGACCTGGCCAAGGGGCTCTCGATCCCGTTCGCGGAGGCCGAGAAGGCGAAGGAGCGCTACGGCGCGGCGTTCGCTCAGCTCGTGGATCCGCGGGAGACGGTGGAGCTGTCCGGTCCGGTGCCGGGCACGACGCGGCAGGTCGCACGCGAGTTGATCGCGCACATCATCGAGCAAAGGGTGGATGAGATCCTGGGGCTGGTGGCCCGCGAGATCGAGCAGGCGGGGATCGAGGTGGGGCGCCTGGGCGCCGGGGTCGTGCTGACCGGAGGCGGTGCGTCCCTGCCCGGCACGATCGAGGTGGCGCAGCACGTGTTCGGCGCGCCCGCTCGCATCGGGGTGGCGGGGACGGAGATGGGAGGTCTGGCCGATGGCATCCGGAAGCCGCGGTTCGCGACGGCCGCGGGTCTGGTGCTGTTCGCAGCGCTGCAGAAGATCGAGGCCGGCGGCGGCTCGGGCTTCGGGGACACCGCGGTCGGCCGGCTCGTTGCGTGGTTGAAGGAGTTTTTCTAGTCCGGGAGTCCGCTGTTCACAATCTTGCCGGCGTACGCACCGTGGTGTACGCCGGACACCCAGAGGAGGGTGCAGCCATGATGATCTTCGAGTTCGAGGACGCCGCGGTCCAGAACGCACGCATGAAGGTCGTGGGCGTGGGCGGTGGCGGCGGGAACGCCGTGAACCGGATGATCGACGAGGATCTCGAGGGCGTCGAGTTCATCAGCGTGAACACGGATGCGCAGGCGCTGAAGAACTCGAAGTCGCACATCAAGATCCAGATCGGCAAGAAGCTGACGCGGGGGCTGGGGGCGGGTGCGCGACCCGAGATCGGGCGCCAGGCCATCGAGGAGTCCCGCGAGGAGGTGCGGCGCGCGATCGAGGGCGCGGACCTGGTGTTCATCACCGCCGGGATGGGTGGCGGCACGGGGACGGGGGCTGCGCCGGTGATCGCGGAGATGGCGCGCGAGATGGGCGCACTGACGATCGGGATCGTGACCAAGCCGTTCCTCTTCGAGGGGAAGAAGCGGATGCGCCAGGCGGAGCAGGGGCTCGCCGAGCTGAAGCGCACGGCGGACACGATGATCGTCGTTCCGAACGAGCGCCTGCTCTCGGTGGTGGGGAAGGGCACCTCGTTCCGTGACGCGCTGAAGAAGGCCGACGAGGTGCTGCTCCACGCGACGCAGGGGATCAGCGACCTGATCAACGTGACGGGCGAGGTCAACGTCGACTTCGCGGATGTCAGGACGGTCATGGCGAGCCGCGGGCCGGCGCTGATGGGCACGGGCTTCGGCCGGGGCGAGAACCGTGCGGTGGAAGCGGCGCAGGAGGCGATCTCGAGCCCGCTCCTGGACAACATCTCGATCCAGGGCGCCGCGGGCGTGCTGATCAACATCACGGGCGGCCTGGACCTGGCGATCGACGAGGTGACGACGATATCTTCCATCATCCAGGAGGCGGCGGGCGACGAGGCGGAGATCATCTTCGGCGCCGTCCACGACCCGTCCATGGAGGGCGAGGTCCGCGTCACGGTGATCGCGACGGGCTTCGGGCGCGACGAGGAGGAGATGGAGATGGTCGCGCGCCCGCGCACGGTGCGGACGGCGAGCTACGGCGGACGCCCGGCGGCGGTACCGGCGGGCCGGGCCGCAGCCGTTGCGGAGCCGATGTCGTTTGCGCGGCCGCCGCAGCGGACCATCACGCGGCATCACCTGGGCGATCTCGACATCCCGACGTTCATCCGGCGTCAGATGGACTGACGAGAACGAGCAACGGGCGAGGGTTTGATGGAGAACCCGAACCGGGCGATGGTGCTCGGCACGGCGATCGTGCTCTCGCTGGGCGCGTTCGCGTGGTGGTGGCCGGGGCGTGACGACGTGGGGCCGGAAAAGGCGCCCGTGCTGGGCGCGCTGTACGCCGCCCCGGTCGAGCGCGTGGAGACCGAGGTGCTCGCGCGCGGCGAGACGATCTCGGACGTGATGGCGCGAGTCGGGATCGTCGGCGCCGAGTTCACCGATCTGCTCCTCGCGCTGCGCGAGCACGTGAGTCCCCGGCGCATGACGGCCGGATCGGAGATCACGATCCGGCGCTGGGCCAGGGACGGCAGCCTGCGTTCCGTAGAGGTGCGCGTGAACGCGGACACGACCGTGCGGCTCGGACGGGGCGTGACGGGCTGGACGAGCGAGGTGATCGAGACGCCCGTCATCGTGGATACGCTGTACGTGGACGGGCAGATCGAAGCGGGCCGAACGCTGTTCGAGGCGTTCGTCGAGGACGGCGGGCTGGACCTGCCGTACCAGGAGCGGGCCGCGCTCGTGTGGGACCTCGCGAGCGTGTACGAATTCAAGCTGGACTTCGCGCACGACATCCACCCCGGCGACCGCTACCGCGTGCTGTACGAGCGTGAGGCGCGGCCGGACGGCTCGGCCCGGAGGCGGCGCATCCTGGTGGCGGAGATCGTGAGCCAGGGCAGGGAGTACCCGGCGATCTACTTCGACCCCGACGGCCGGTCGGGGAACTACTACGACCTGGATGGCCGCTCGCTGCGCAGTGCGTTCAGCCGCTACCCCGTGCAGTACGCCCGGATCACGTCCTCCTTCTCGTGGCGGCGCTACCATCCGATCCTGGGCATCTACCGCGCGCACCTGGGAACGGACTTCGGCGCGCCGACGGGCACGCCCGTGCGGGCGACCGCGGACGGGACGGTCTCGTTCGCCGGGCGGGACGGCGGGTACGGGAACGTCGTGATCCTGCGTCATTTCGGGGGCTACAGCACGCGCTACGCACACCTGAGCCGGTTCGCCTCCGGGATCCGGCGCGGGCGGGCGGTCAAGCAGGGCCAGACGATCGGGTACGTCGGCTCGACGGGGCTGGCCACGGGGCCCCACCTGCACTACGAGCTGCGCAAGAACGGGCGGCCGATCGATGCCCGCTCGGTTCGCCTACCCGGCGCGATCCAGCTCAAGGGGGCGGTCCTCGAACAGTTCAAGGCACACGCCGAGCAACGGGTGGCGCTGCTGGATCGCGCGTCCGGGCGGGGCGCGCAGCTTGCAGCGGCCCCGGCGGAGGCGAGTGGAGCCGGGGCGGCGGAAGCGGCGCGCGCGACCGGCACGGCGGTGCCATGACGAGGCGGATCCCGCCGCGGGAAGAGGCGTACAAGACGAAGCCGCTGGCCGGCTTGCCGGCGGATTCGTCTCCCTCCGGGAGCGCGCGGGATGGAAGTACTCGGCTGGGCCCTCTACACTTCGGCGGCGGCGGCCGCACTGGTCGTCGCCGGTTACATCTACCTCAAGCGTGAGACGCCGGGGCGCGGCCGCCGGCTGCTGGCGCTGCTGCGCTTCGCGGCGCTCGCGCTGCTGATCCTGCTCATCTTCGACCCTGAGATCCCGGCGCCGGGGCTGGCGGCCGGCGGGAGCCGGACGCGCGTGCTGGTGGACGGGTCGCTGAGCATGCGGCTTCCCGCCGCGGGCGACTCGGCGAGCCGCTGGTCGCGCGCGGTGGCGGAGGCGCGGCGCATCGCGCCGGGCCGGGACGTGCTGGTCTTCGGGTCGGGGACGCGCGTGCTCGGCGCGGATTCGCTGGGCAGCCATCGGCCGGAGGGGACGGCGAGCGAGCTGGCGCCGGCGCTGCAGGCGGCGTCGGAGGCGGGCGTCCGGCACGTCGTCGTCCTGACGGACGGTGGGGTGGAGGACGCGGTGGAGGTGACGCGCATGCTGCCACGGCTCGGCATGGACGTGGAGGTCCGCAATGTGGCCGCGTCGACGCCGCGGAATCGTGCGCTCGCCGAGGTCGAGCTGCCGGCCTGGGCGGAGGCGGGCAAGCCGGTGGAGGCGCGCGTTGGCGTGACGTCGCTGGGCCCCGCCGGGGACTCGGTGACGGTCGTGCTGCGCCACGAGGGTCGCGTGCTGGCGCGGACGCGGCTCGCCACGGCGGCGCCGGGGCGGGTGGCCGTGGGCACCCTCCGCTTCACGCCGGAGTCGCCGGGCGGGACGGGCGAGCGCGGCGGCCTGGTGCGCTACGACCTCGAGCTCGAGCCGCAGGACGTGGAAGGGGACGACGACCGCCGCAGCGTCTACGTCTTCGTGAGCGAACGGCCGGCGGGCATCGCGCTCGTCTCGTTCCGGCCGGACTGGGAGCCGCGCTTCCTCCAGCCGGTCCTCGAGCAGACGCTGGGCATGCCGGTGAGGGGCTTCCTGCACGCGGGCGGCGGGCGCTACGTGCGCCTCGGGGCGGGGCTCGAGGCGGGGCATCCGGCGAGCGAGGCGGACGTGCGCCGGGCCGTGGAGCAGGCGGATCTGCTCGTGCTCCACGGGCTGGGCGGCGGCGCACCCGCGTGGGCGCGCGAGGCGGCCGCGCGGGCCCGGCGACTGCTCGTCTTCCCGGCGGACGGCGTGTCGGGCCTGCCCGTCGCGGTGGGCGATGCGGCGCCCGGCGAGTGGTACGTCTCGGGCGACCTGCCCTCCTCGCCGCTCGCGGCGATGCTGGGCACGTTCCGCCCCGAATCGCTGCCGCCGTTGGCCGGGCTGCGCTCGGCGCAAGCGCGGGGCACGTGGGCGCCGCTGGCCGCGAGCCGGAGCCGCCGCGGCCCCAAAGCGCCCGTGCTGCTGGCCGGCGAGCAGGGCGGGCGCCGCTGGGCGGTCGCGCTGGCTGAGGGCTACTGGCAGTGGGCGTTCCGTGGCGGGGAAGCGCGTCAGGTCTACCGCCGGCTGTGGGCCGCGTTGGGCGGTTGGCTGGCGCAGGAGGAGCAGACGATCGCCGCCTCGGCGATCCGGCCCGTGGAGCGGGTCGTCCCGCGCGGCGAGGCGGTGCGCTGGGTCGCGCCGGGGCTGGCGGCGGACTCGATCGCGTTCCGGATCACGGCGGCGGACAGCACCGTGGCACTCGACACGGTGATGCCGATGCTGCGCGGGGACACCACGGCGACGCCCGCGCTGGCGCCGGGACACTACCGGTTCGAGGCGCGGGCGTTCGCGCAGGGCAGCGAGGTCGCCACGGCCGCCGGGCCGTTCACCGTGGAATCCTACTCGCCCGAGTTCACGCGCGCGCCGGTCGCGCTCGCGGGGGTGGACGCGGCGGCGCCGGGCGCCGGGCCCCGCCGGCGGGGAGGCGAGCCGCTGCACACCTCGCCGTGGCCCTACGCGATCCTGGTGCTGCTCGTGTCCACGGAATGGGTGCTGCGCCGGCGCTGGGGGCTGCGTTGATGCCGGCCGGCCGGGCCGGGGCGGGGATGCGGAGGAGCACGCACCTCGATGGCTAGACTGTTCAAGCGGAGAGACGAGAAGAAGAGCCTCTGGCAGCGCATCAAGGACATCGCGCTCATGGACGTGAGCGTGCTGGTGCGCGGCCTCGACCAGGGCTCGCTGGAGCGACTGGAGGAACTGCTGCTCGCCAACGACTTCGGCGTGCAGGCGACGATGCGACTCGTGGACCACGTCGAGTCCCTGTCCCGTCGCGCCGAGGTGCGGACGGAAGCGGAGTTCGAGGAGGCGGTGCGCCGCGAGATCCGCGCGATCCTCACCGCCGGCGATGTGGATCCCTCGTTGCGCTTCGCGCCGCCCGGAGAGGTGACCGTCTTCCTGACCGTGGGCGTGAACGGCGCGGGGAAGACGACGACGATCGGCAAACTCGCGCACCGCCTCCAGAAGCAGGGCCGCCGCGTGTTGCTCGCGGCGGGGGATACCTTCCGTGCAGGCGCGATCGACCAGCTCCGCGTCTGGGCGGAACGCGTGGGCACGGAATTCGTCGGCGCACGCCCGGGCGCGGACCCGGCGGCCGTGGCGTTCGACGCGATCGACGCGGCCCGGGCGCGGGGCGCGGATGTGGTGATCCTGGACACGGCGGGCCGGTTGCACACGCAAAGCGACCTCATGGCCGAGCTGGCGAAGATCGAACGCGTGGTCGCGCGGAAGCAGCCGGGCGCGCCCCATGAGACCCTGCTGGTGCTGGATGCGACGATCGGCCAGAACGCGATCGCGCAGGTGAGGTTGTTCGGCGAAGCGCTCGAGCTGACGGGGCTCGTGCTGGCCAAGCTGGACAGCACGGCCAAGGGCGGCATCGTCATCGCGCTCAAGCAGGAGTTCGGCTTGCCGGTCAAGCTGGTCGGCATTGGTGAGGGACTCGATGATCTCGAGCCGTTCGATGTCGACGTGTTCTCCCGCGAAGTGCTGACCGCATAACCCTCGCGGTGCGTATGCCTGCGACGAGGGCCCTCCCACCGCTGGACGCCCCCGTGCAGTACCTCAAGGGCGTCGGGCCGAGGCGCGCCGAGGCGCTGGCGCGGCTGGGCATCCGCACCGCACGGGACCTCCTCTACCACGTCCCGCGCCGCTACGAGGACGCCAGCACGGTTGCACCCATCGGCTCGGTGGATGTGGGCATGGATGCCACCATCATCGGGCAGGTCGTCAGCAAGGGCGTGATCCCCACGCGTTCCGGCCTCAGGATCTTCCAGGCCGTGCTGCGGGACGGGAGCGGCCTGATCGAGTGCGCCTGGCCGGGTCAGCCGTTCCTGGACCGCTCGATCCGCAAGGGCGACGTGTTGCTCTGCACCGGCCCGATCCGCTTCTTCCACCGGCGGCAGATGCAGCCGCGCGAGTACGTGGTGCTGGGCCAGGCGGGCGACGAGGATGCCGGCGCGGGCAAGGTGCTGCCCATCTACCCGGCGACCGAGGGACTGTCCCACCGCGTGATCCGCGGCATCGTGGACGCGAACCTGGACCAGCTCCTGGAGTGGGTGGAAGCCGAGGAGGTCTTCGACGAGGCACAGCTCCGGCGCGCGGGCGCGCTGGGGCTGCGGGAGGCGCTGGAGGTCCTGCACCGGCCGCCGAGCCTCGAGGCCGTGGAGCGCGGGCGCCGGCGGCTGGTCTACGACGAGCTGTTCTTCCTCCAGCTTCTGTACGCGCGCGCGCATCATCGGGCGACGCGCGCACGCAAGGGGATCGCGTTCCAGCGCACGAACCGGCTGGTGGGCGCGCTGTACCGCCGCCTGCCGTTCCCGCTCACGGGGGCGCAAACGCGCGCGCTGCGCGAGATCTTCGAGGACATGGCCTCGCCGCGCCGCATGAACCGCCTGCTCCAGGGCGACGTCGGCTCCGGCAAGACCGTGGTGGCGCTGTTCGCGATGCTGCTCGCCGCCGAGAGCGGCTACCAGGCCGCGCTCATGGCACCGACCGAGATCCTGGCGGAGCAGCACGCCCGCACGCTGAGGAAGCTGCTGGGCGACATTCCCGTGCGTGTGGCGCTGCTCACCGGCGGGCTGGGCGCGGCCGAGCGGCGCGACGCGCTCGCCGCGATCGCTTCGGGGGACGCGGCGCTGGTCGTTGGCACGCACGCGCTGATCCAGGAGGGGGTGGCCTTCCACAAGCTCGGGCTGGCGATCGTGGACGAGCAGCACCGGTTCGGCGTGCGGCAACGCATGGCGCTGGCGGGGTTGGGGCAGCGGCCGGACGTGCTGGTCATGTCCGCCACGCCGATCCCGCGCTCGCTCGCGCTCGCGCTGTACGGCGACCTGGACCTGACGGTGCTCGACGAGCTGCCGCCGGGCCGCAAGCGCGTGCGGACGGTGGTGCGGGAGCCGGCCGCGCGCGAGCGCGTCTACGCCTTCATCGCGGAGCAGGTCGCGGCCGGCCGCCAGGCCTACATCGTGTACCCGCTGGTCGAAGAATCGGAGAAGGTGGACCTGCGGTCGGCGACGGAGGAGTACCAGCGCCTGGCCGGCGAGGTGTTCCCGGACCTGCGTGTCGGCTTGATCCACGGCCAGTTGCCCGGCGAGGAGAAAGACGCGGTGATGCGCACGTTCATGGCCGGCGAGCTCGACGTGCTGGTGTCCACGACCGTGATCGAGGTGGGGATCGACGTCCCCAACGCGACGGTCATGGTGATCGAGCACGCGGAGCGGTTCGGCCTCTCGCAGCTCCACCAGCTCCGCGGGCGCGTGGGGCGTGGCGCGGACGAGAGCTACTGCGTGCTGATCGCGGCGGGCGGCGAAGACGCGACGGGCCGGCTGCGCATCTTCGAAGCGAGCGACGATGGTTTCGAGATCGCGCGGGCGGATCTGCGGCTCCGCGGGATGGGAGACTTCTTCGGCGCGCGGCAGCACGGGCTGCCGGAGTTCCGCTTCTTCCAGCCCGACCGAGACGAGGACCTGCTCGAGCGGGCGCGGGCGGACGCGCGCGCCGTGATCGCGGCCGACCCGGAGCTCTCACAGCCCGAGCACGAGCGGCTGCGCGCGGTGCTCGAGAGCCGGTACCGGGAGAGGGAGAAGCTGTACGGCGTGGGCTAGGCGCCCTCGCCGCGCCGGCCCGGCGCGCGAACGGGCGCCGGGCGTGCAACACGAGCCGCCAGTCGCCCGCGGCCAGCCCCCGCCGCGCCTACCCCCGGCCGCGAACGGGCGCCGCGCGCAGCCAGTGCCTACGACGGCCCGACGGGCACGGCGACCCCGACCTCGACGCCGCCCCGACTGCCGGGTGCCAGCCGGAGGAGCCGCGGGTCGAAGGGGATGTTGGGCGGGGTCGAATCCTCGTGCAGGTCGAGGACGAAGAAGAGAACGGTCGCGGCGACGCCGATCTGACTGCCGATGAGCATGAGGCGCGCCCGGGAGTCGTGCCGCAGCACGTCCTGGTACAGCGCCTCGAGCCGTGGATCGGCGTAGGCGCCGTTGGGCAACCGCTCGCTGCACGCACGCGGATCGGCGACGCAGGCCTTCTCCAGCTCCCGGTACAGCTCGTCCGCCCGGGAGTGGGCGGCCAGGCCGAAGCCGGCGGCCGCCGCGGTCAGCGCCGCGGTGCTCCACTTGGCAACGCGGAGGAGCCGGAACGAAGGCTGCTCCGGCAGCGCGGTCGCTTCGCCGCGCGCGGCGGACGAGAAACGGGCGGGAGCCCCTCCCTGTGCCGCCAACGGCGCCGCGAGCGGCGACGCGCTTGCGGACGTCACGGCCAGAAACAGCAGGAGTCCGCGCTTCATTTCCTCACCTCAGCTTCACGATGGTCCCTCGCAGCAGGGGCACGTACAGGGCGCCATCCGCCACCGTGACCGGCGCCACGATCGAGTCATCGAAGTCGCGCTCCCAGACCACCCTGCCGTCCGCCTCCAGCAAGAACAGCTTGCCATCCAGACGGCCGACGAGCAGCCGGTCCTGCGCGACCGCGAGAGATGCACGAGCCGCGCCGCCCAGGCTCGCGATCCTCTCGCCGGCGCGTCCGCCGCGCCGCACGCGCCAGACCTCGGCGTTCCGGTTCAGCACGTAGAGCGACCCGTTCGGGCCGGCCACGGGCGCGGCGAGGATGGGCGCGCCGAACGGCGCGCGCCACAGCTCCTCGAGGTCCGGCAGCCGGTAGGCGACGAGGTCACCGGTCTGGAGCGGAAGGTACAGCGTGTCCGTGATGAGGGCGGGCGCCGCGGACACCGTGGCGGGCAGCGGCGCTCGCCCGACGATGCGGCCCGAAGCCCGGTCCAGGCGGTACAGCGTGTCCCGCACCGTGGCCACGAGGATGGCGTCGCCGTGGTGGACGGGCGTGGATGCGGCAGCCGCGCCCAGCTCCGTGCGCCACAACTCGTCCCCGTCCTCGACAGCCAGCGCGACCAGCTCGCCGCCTGCGGTGGCGAAGTAGGCCGCGCCATCCACCATGAGGGGCGGGAACGGCGAGGCGCCGATGGAGCGGTCCCAGGCCGTGCGGCCGCGCTCCAGGCCGAGCGCATACGCCTTGCCGTCGCGATCCTCGGTGGCCACGACGAGGCGAGTCCCGCGACGCACGGCGCCTCCCGTGACCGGCCCGTCCAGCCGCCTCTCCCAGTAGTGCTCGCCCGTCTCGGCGTCCAGCACGGCGACCATTCGGTTGGCCGTCGTCGCGATGAGCACCGGCCCTTCGGCCAGCAGCGGCGTCAGCAGGCCGCGCCCGACGTCGGCGCGCCACACGATCTCCGGCGCTTCCGGCGCCCGCTCGGCCGCGAACCCGGCGCGCTGCGCGTTGCCCAACACCGTGGGCCAGTCGCCGCGCGGCTGGAGCGGCGGCACGGGCCGCAAGGGCCGGCCGCAGGCCCCGGCTACCAGCAGCGCGGCCGCGAGCGCCGCGAAATTGACACCTTTCCGCGCGCCATCTAGCTTCCCGCGCTCACGAAACACCCTGTAGCCTCCCCGTCCGGAGCCTGAGTACGGAATGGCAGTGATCACCGAAGTCCGGCACCTCGCCCAACACGTCGGCCAGGATGTCACCCTTCGCGGCTGGATCGAAACCACGCGCTCGCACGGCAAGGTCGGCTTCGCCATGCTCCGCGATGGCAGCGGCGTCGTCCAGGCGGTGATCTCGCAGCGCGAGGTCACACCGGAAACGTGGGCTGCCTTCCACGCACTCACGCAGGAAACCAGCGTGCGTCTGACCGGCGTGGTGCGTGCCGAGCCGCGCGCGCCCGGCGGCTACGAGATCGCCATGCGCGGCCTCGAGATCGTCGGGACCAGCGCCGACTACCCGATCCAGCCGAAGGAGCACGGCGTGGACTTCCTGCTGGACCACCGGCACCTCTGGCTGCGCTCCAGCCAGCAGCGCGCGATCCTGCGCGTGCGCGCGGAGGTCGAGCAGGCGATCCACGATTTCTATCATCAAAGGGGCTTCGTCCGCATCGACACGCCGATCCTCACCGGCGCGATCGGCGAGGCGGCGGGCGGCCTCTTCGAGACGGACTACTTCGGCCAGCGCGCCTTCCTCGCCCAGACGGGGCAACTCTACGTCGAGGCCGCCGCGGCCGCGTTCGGCAAGGTCTACTGCTTCGGGCCCACGTTCCGGGCGGAGAAGTCCAAGACGCGCCGGCATCTCAACGAGTTCTGGATGTGCGAGCCGGAGGTCGCGTGGTACGACTCGGAAGACAACATGCGCCTCCAGGAAGAGTTCGTCAGCTACCTGGTGGAACGCGCACTCGAGCGCTGTCGTGACGAGCTGGCCGTCCTGGGACGGGACACGGCACCCCTCGAGCGGGTGACGCCTCCGTTCCCCCGCCTCGACTACGGCCGCGCCATTGAGATGCTGCGCGAGCGCGGGCACGCGATCGAGTGGGGCCAGGACCTCGGGGCCCCGGACGAGACCGCGATCGCCGAGGCGTTCGACCGGCCGGTCTTCGTCGTCAACTACCCGAAGACCGCCAAGGCCTTCTACATGAAGGAGAACCCTGACGACCCGCGCACGGTGCTCTGCGACGACCTGCTCGCGCCCGAGGGCTACGGAGAGATCATCGGCGGCAGCCAGCGCGAGGACGACTACGAGAAGCTGCTCGCGCGCATCCGCGAGGAGGGGCTTCCCGAGGCGGCCTACGACTGGTACCTGGATCTACGCAAGTACGGTTCCTTCCCGCACTCCGGCTTCGGCCTGGGCGTGGAGCGCACCGTCGCCTGGATCTGCAACCGCCCGCACATCAGGGAGACGATCCCTTTCCCGCGGACGTTGACCCGGCTTTACCCCTGACCGCCGGCCGCCCCGCCTGCCGCCCATCTGGTGCCGCGACGCCCCCTGCGGGCCCAGGTTGACCTGTCTCACTTCCGCCACGCGTGCGGCGGGGCGGCCACCCTCACGCCCCCCCCCGCCTCTCCGGGGGGACGGCGGCGACGCAGATGCATCGGGGGCTGGGCGCGGGGCCGTCACGGCGAGCGCTCGGGTGGCGCCGCGCCCCGCTTCACCTCTTCCCACAACGCGTCGAGCTCGTCGAGCGACGCCTGCCCCAGCGCGATGCCGCGCTCGCGCGCGAGTCGCTCCAGCCCCTCGAAGCGTTCGGTGAACTTCCGGTTCGCGCGCTGCAGGGCGTTCAGCGCGTGGACGCCGGCGAGCCGCGTCAGGTTGACCACTGCGAAGAGCAGGTCCCCCAGCTCCTCCTCCAGCACGTCTGCCGGCCCGCCTTCGAGCGCGCCCCGCACCTCCTCCAGCTCTTCGGCGACCTTCTCGAAGGCGCCGCGCGCGTCCGCCCAATCGAAGCCGACCGCGCTGACGCGCTCCTGGATGCGATGGGCGCGGGAGAGCGGATCCAGCCCCCGCGAGAGGCCGTGCAGCACGGACCGGCCGCTGCGCTCGCGCGCCTTGAGCGCCTCCCAGGGCTCGGCAGCCCCGTCGCCGTGGAGGTGCGGGTGGCGGCGCCGCATCTTCTCCTCGAGCCGGGACACGACAGCTTCCGCGTCGAACGCGGCGCGCTCCTCCGCGAGCACGATCTGGAAGGCAAGGTTGAGGAGCAGATCGCCCAGCTCGGCGGCGAGCGCGGCGTCGTCCTCCTCGGCGACGGCGTCGGCAACTTCGTGCGCTTCCTCGAGCAGGTAGGGGAGCAGGGTCTGCGGGGTCTGGGCCGCGTCCCAGGGGCAGCGGGCGCGCAGGAAGCGGACGAGATCGAGCGCGCGGTCGAGCCGTGGCTCGCCAGTGCCGCGGCGCGGGGAAATTTCGGCCATCTTCGCTTGCGATAAGTTCCGTACGGGGCCTATACTAGACATTCTTTGTCGGCCATGTCAAACACGCTACGGGACAGGGCATGGGTCGAGGTGGACCTCGACGCCGTGCGCGAAAATTACCGGACGATCCGCCGCGCCGTGGGGCAGCAGCCGGGCATCCTCGCGATGGTCAAGGCAAACGGCTACGGGCTCGGCGCGGAGCGTGTGGTTCGCGCTCTGGAGCCGCTGCAGCCGTGGGGCTTCGGCGTTGCGACGGCGGAGGAGGGCGCGAGCCTGCGGCGTGCGGGCGTCGAGCGCCCGATCCTCGTCGTCAGCCCGCTCTCCCGCGAGGCGCTGGCGGTTGCCGCCGCGGCCCGGCTGACCGTCTCCGTTTCGGACCTGGAGGCGCTGGAGGAATGGGCGAAGCAGGCGCGCCGCCAGGGGGTGACGCTGGATTTCCACGTCGAGGTGGACACGGGCATGGGCCGGGCCGGCTTCGACTGGCGCAAGGCCGCCGAGTGGGGCGACGCGGTCCGGAGCCGGGCGGGAGGGGCGGTGCGCTGGACGGGGATCTACACGCACTTCCAAGGTGCGGACGCGGCGGACCGCGGGCCGACGGCGCTCCAGTGGGAACGTTTCCGGGATGCGCTGGTACAGCTTCCGGTCTCGCGCGAGGACCTGCTGGTCCACGCGGCGAACAGCGCGGCAGCGTTGCGCTGGCCCGAGTACGCCGCGGATTTGGTCCGGCCGGGGATCTTCCTGTACGGCGGGCACCCTGCGCCGGGCCTGCCCGCCGGGGAGCTTCCGGCTCCCCGGGCGGTGGCGGCGCTCCGGGCGCGGCTCGTGCTGGCGCGGGATGTGCCGCCGGGAAGCACGGTCGGCTACGGCGCGACGCACGCGGCGCGGGGCTGGGAGCGGTGGGGGACGGTGGCGGTCGGGTACGGAGACGGCCTCCCGAGGAGTCTCGGAAACCGCGGCGCTGCGCTGGTGTGCGGCCGGCGGGTCCCGATCATCGGCCGTATCTCGATGGACATGACGGTGGTGGACCTCACCGGCGTTCCGGAGGCGAGCGTTGGCGACGTCGTCACCCTGATCGGGCGGGATGGGGGCCAGGAGATCACGGTGGACGAGGTCGCTGCCCAGGCGGGCACGATCGGCTACGAGATCCTGACAGGGCTCACCGCGCGGCTGCCGCGCGTGGAAACCGGCGACGGCGTCCAGGGCTGAGCCGGCAGGTATCGGCGGTCAGCCGGCGGACAGCGAGGATCGTGGTGCACGCAGAGAATGGCATCCAGGGCTGAGTTGAGCGAGGCGGCGCGACAGGCGATGGAGCGTGCGTACGCGCCCTACTCCGGCTTCCGGGTCGGGTGTGCACTGGAGGCGGAGGACGGCACGGTCTACCCCGGCTGCAACGTGGAGAACGCGTCGTTCGGCGTCACCCTGTGCGCCGAGCGCGTCGCCCTCGGCAGCGCGGTCGCGGCCGGGCGGCGCGCCTTCCGGCGGCTGGTGCTGGTGACGAGCGCGGCGGAACCGGTGACGCCCTGCGGCGTCTGCCGGCAGGCGCTCGCGGAGTTCTCGCCGGACCTGGAGATCGTCTCGTTCGGCACCGGCGGCCACGAGGCACGCTGGACCCTGGGGGCGCTCCTGCCGCACGCGTTCAACCTGCCCGGCGCCGCGCCGGCGGAGCTGGAGGAAGCCGAGGCATGAAAATGGGGCGGGTGATCGGCTCGGTCGTCTCGACCCGGAAGGATCCGAAGCTCGCCGGGCTGAAGCTGCTGATCGTGGAGAACCTGACGCTCGACCTCGAGCCGGAAGGCGGATACATCGTCGCCGTGGATGCGGTCGGCGCGGGCGCGCGCGAGGTCGTGCTCTACGCGACGGGCAGCTCGGCGCGTCAGACGGAGCAGACGCGGGACCGGCCAGTAGACGCGGTGATCATGGCGATCGTGGACCAGTACGACGTGGGCGGCCGGACCGTCCACCTGGCGTAGAGGGCGGGGCAGTGCGGCTGGGAACTCTCCTTGGCCTCCTCCTGGGCGGCGGCCTCGTCCTGATCGCCTGTGCGGATGAGGACCCCACCGGCGTCGGCGGCGAGCTGCCGCCCGGCGGAACCATACGGACGTACGAGCTGATCCTCGAGCCGGAGACCTTCCTGGCGAGCGACACCTCCCTGGGCGGTTTCCTGCAGCCCGCCGCGGCATCTTTCCGCGTGCTGGCCGGCGGCGCGGACGGCCTGAGCTCCAACCTCCTCGTGCGGTTCGCGGCGCCGCCCGCGACCGTCACGTACACAGACACGGCGGGCGCCACGCGGGTGGACACGATGCCCGCGTACGTCGGCGGCCGGCTCGTGCTGCGGGTGGACACGCTGCGTTCGGCCGCCGCCGGCCCGGTCCGCCTCGAGCTCCACCGCATCGGGGAGGAGTGGGACCCGCGCAGCGCCACCTGGACGGAGCGCGTGGACAGCGGGCAGGTGCGGCTGTCGTGGTCGCAGCCGGGCGGCACGCGAGCGGCGCTCGTGGACACGGCGACGTGGGAGCCGGGCACCGGCGATTCCGTCAGCTTCGTGGTGGATTCGCAGACGGTCGCGCTCTGGGCGGACACGACGGACCCGGCGCGTGGCGCGCTCGTGGCGGTGACGAGCACGGACGCGCGCCTCATCTCGCCGCTCTCGCTCCTGCGGCTGGATGCACGCCCGTCCGGGCGGCCGGACACGGTGGTGGTGGTGACCGTGGGCGCGATCGGCACGACGTTCGTGTTCGATCCGCCGCCGCCCGCCACCGCGGAGCTGCGGATCGGGGGGCTGCCCACCTGGCGGTCGTACCTCCGGTTCCAGCGGCTGGACACGCTGGCGTTGCCGTGTCCGGGCGAGGATCCGGCGGCCGGCTGCGTCCTTCCGCTGGACGAGGTGAAGATCAATTACGCGGCGCTGCTCCTCCGGCCGGGGGCCACGCCGTCGCCGTTCGTGCCCGTGGATTCGCTGGTGATCGATGCGCGGTCGGTGCTCGCCAAGTCATCGGTGCCGCTGGACCGCGCGCCGCTCGGCAGCCGTGCGGCCGTGGTCCCGAGCGAGGCGATTCCGCCCGCGCGGTTCATGTCGGATGGGGACGGAGGGGATGGCGCGATCGAGGTGCCGGTGACGCAGTTCGTGGCGGCGCTCGCCGAAGGGCAGGAGGAAGACGAAGCCGAGCCGCCGCCGTCCCTGCTGGCGTTGTTCGCCGCCATCGAGGGCCGGGACTTCGGCTTCGGGACGTTCGCGGCGCAGGGAGCGGGCTCGGCGCCCCGTTTGCGGTTGATCGTGAGCACCGCGACCAGAGTGGAGATCCGATGACGCGAATGGTTCCCGCGCGAGTGCTCGGGGCCGCGCTCGCGGCCGTCCTCGCGCTGCCGGCGGCCGGCGGCGCGCAATCCCTGTTCTCGACGCGCGGCCTCGGCGTCCCCGTCGCCCCGCTGGACGCCCGCGCGCGCGCTCTCGGCGGGGTGGGCGTCGGCCTGCTCGGCTGGAGCGGCGCCCTGGGGAACCCGGCGGCGGCCGCCGGTGTGGCGCGGCGGGGCGTCGTCGCGGCGGTGCAGCCGTCTCGCCGCTCGGTCGCGTTCGGGGGCCAGGAAGACGACCTCGGTGGCACGCGTTTCCCCCTGATCCAGGCGGTGCAGCCGCTGGGGGACCGGCTCGTGCTGAGCGTGGGGTACGGCGGGTTCCTCGACCAGAGCTGGGCGGTGGTTTCGGAGGACACCGTGATCCTCGGCGGGCAGCCGCTCCGGACGCGCGACCTCATCGAGTCCGAGGGCGGCGCCGCCCAGGCGCGTCTGGACGTCGCGTACTGGGTCTCTCCGTCGCTCGCCGTCGGCCTCGGCGCGGGCGTGTACACCGGCCGGCTGGAACGCGTCGCGAGCCGCGCGTTCCCGGACACGAACACGATCGAGGGATACGAGAGCCGCGCGGCCTGGAACTACAGCGGCCCGTTGATCGCGGCCGGCGCGTGGTGGCAGCCCGTGTCCATTGCCCGGCTCGCCGCCAGCGTCACCTGGTCCGGTGAGCTGCACGCCGATGCCGAGGACGATGCATCCGGCGACCTGCGCGTGAAGTTGCCGCTCCAGGTCGCGGTGGGCGCGAGCGGCCACCTCGCGCCGCGCCTGCTTGCGGCCGTGGGCGGGCGCTGGGCCGGCTGGAGCTCGGCTGCCGACGCGCTCGGCGAGCCCGACGCCGCGGCAGACATCTGGGAGGTGGGCGGCGGGATCGAGTGGACCGGCTCCCGCGCGCTGAACCGGCCTCTCCCGCTCCGGCTGGGCTTCCATTACGGAAAGCTGCCGTTCCGCGTCCGCGGCGCCACGCCGAGCGAGTGGGCGGTCGCCTTCGGCGTCGGGACGATCCTCGCCGGCGACGAGCTCGGCCCTCGCGCTGCTCTGGACGCGACCGTCGAGCGCGGCGGCCGCGGCGATGCCGCCACGACGGGGCTGACCGAGAGCTTCTGGCGGTTCACCATCTCCCTCGCGCTCTTCGGCCAGTGACCTCACGGGGCGCCGCAGGGTAACACTGGCAAGTTCTGCCATGGACCTGCTCCACACGATGACGCACGATTCCGTCCGGCGCCGGCGCGCCTACGTCGAGACCTACGGCTGCCAGATGAACATCAGCGATGGCGAGCTGATGCAGGGCATCCTGGCAGCGCAGGGCTTCGAGCTCGCCGACCGCCCGGAGGAGGCCGACGTCATCCTCGTCAACACCTGCGCGGTCCGCGAGCACGCGGAGCAGCGGGTGCTGGGGCGCGTGGGCCAGCTCCGGAAGCTCAAGAAGCACCGGCCCGACCTCGTCATCGGCGTGACCGGCTGCATGGCCCAGCGCATGGGCGAAGCGCTGCTCGATCGCGCGCCCTACGTGGATCTGGTGATGGGCCCCGACGGCTATCGCCGCCTGCCGGACGTGCTCCGCGACCTCCGGCCGGGCTGGCTGCCGGGCGGCGCCGGCGCGGGGGACGACGCGGCGGGCGCTCGCCCTGCCGTGCGCGCGGCGCCGGCGGGCCGGCGGGAGCTGCCCGTCCTGGGCGCGGTGCCGGCGGCGGCTTCCGCGGCGGCATCCGTTGCGGGTGCGGCCGGCGCGAGGCCCGGCGTGGCGACTTCGCGGCCCGTGTCCGGTGGCGCGGTCCGGGCGACGGCGCCGCAACGGGTTGCAGTGCTCGACTTCCAGCCGCACGAGAACTACGAGGGCCTCGAGGTCCGGCGCGGCTCGCGTGTGAGCGCATGGGTGCCGATCCAGCGCGGGTGCAACTACCGGTGCACCTACTGCATCGTGCCGTACACGCGCGGGTCGGAGAAGAACCGGGATCCGGAGCGGATCCTCGAGGAAGTGAGGAGCATCGCGGCCCAGGGGATCCCGGAGGTCGTCCTGCTCGGGCAGACGGTCAACTCCTACGAGCATGGGGAGTGGGACTTCCCGCGGTTGCTCCGCGCCGTGGCGCGGGTGGACGGGATCCGGCGCGTGCGCTTCACCTCACCGCACCCGAACGACGTGTCGGAGCGGTTGGTCGAGGTCATGGCGACGGAGCCGACGGTCTGCCGGCAGATCCACCTGCCGGTGCAGGCGGGACACGACCGCACGCTCAAGCGGATGCTGCGGCGCTACACGGTGGCGGCGTACCTCGAGAAGGTGCGGCTGCTGCGGAGCGCGATCCCCGAGATCGCGCTCTCGACGGACGTCATCGTGGCGTTCCCCGGCGAGACCGAGGAGGAGTTCGAGGCGACGCTGGACCTGCTGCGCGCCGTCCGCTACGACGACGCGTTCCTGTACCGGTACTCGCCGCGGGACGGTACTCCCGCGACGCGGCTGCCGCGCGAGCAGTTCATCCCGGACGCGGTGGCGCAGGAGCGGCTCGAGCGCGTCATCGCGTTGCAGCGGCAGATCCAGGCGGAGATCAACCGGGGCGAGGTGGGGCGGACCGTGGAGGTGCTGGTCGAGCGCGAGGCCCGGAGTGAGGGCGACGTGCTCGGCCGGACGGAGTCCAACAAGGTCGTCGCGTTCCCCGGCGGGCCCGAGCTGGTGGGGCGGTTCATGCGAGTCCGGCTCACGGGAACCACGGGCGCGACCTTCACGGGTGAGGTGGTGGGTCCCGGGGAGGAGGTGGGGCGCGTGGCATGAGCCGCTTGCCCGAGCGCGTTGCTGCGCTGCTGCTGCTCGCCGCGCTGGCGGGCTTCGCCTACTTCAACGCCGGGGAGCGTGTAACGCTTCGCCTCGGCGTCTTCGTCATTACCGGAGTCCCTCTCTCCATCGTGATCACCGGCGCCGCGCTGCTGGGCATGCTGGCCATGTTCGTGGTGGGCTTGCGCACGGACCTGCGGGTGCGCCGGCTGCTGCGAGACCGGCTGGCCCGGGAACCCTAGCAACCCTGGCGGCCGCTGCCGGCGCCGGCCGGCGCGCGCCCCGCGGGAGCGGCGCGTGAGCCGCGCGCTGCCGCCGCTCGCCCGGGCGGCGCTGCTGCTGCTGGGCGCGGTCGCGCTCGGGCTGCGGCTCCCCGCCGCGCAGCCGCTGCCGATCCTGGTCCCGGCAGTGGGGCTCGCGGCCTGGATGCTGGTGGGCGCGCACGGCGGCCGCGCCGCGTCCTCGCTCGCGGTGCTGGCCGCGGCGGGGTTCGCGCTGGGGTCCGCCGGCGCGACGCTGGCGCGCGAGGACTGCCGGGCGCGGCTGCCGGACGGCGCGCGCATCGCCGCGCGCGGTGCGTTTGAGGCGCGGCCGCTCCCGGACGGGACGACCCCGTTCCGCATCGAGGCGATCCGGGCGGCGGGGCCCCTCGCGGGTTCGGCGAACCCGGCTGCCCGGGGCGGACCCGACTCGGCGGCCGCTCGGCTCGCCATGCCGGGCTCGCCGACTGCACGCCCGCCCCGACCGGGCGACGCGGAAAGAGGGTGGGTCAGGTGCGCGGGCACCGTCCGGGTGCGGCCTCCGCCCCGGGCGGCCACCCTGCCCGCGGCGGGCGTCGCGGTCGAGGCGCGGGGGCGGTGGTGGGCGGTGCCGCCGGAGGGGCCGTGGCCGCGGTCGCCGGAATTCGCCGGCCTCCTCTTCCTCGATGCGATCCACGCCGCTCCCGCTGGCGAACAGGGCCGGCGCCCGCTGCTCGCCGCACGGGGCGCCGCGCAGGAGCGGCTCCAGCGCCTGCTCCCCCGTCACGCCGCCCTTGCCGAGGCGCTCCTGCTCGCCCAGACGGGCGGGCTGGACCCGGCAGTGCGGCAGCGGTTCGCGCTCTCCGGGCTGACCCACCTGCTCTCCATCTCCGGACAGCACGTCGCGCTGATCGCCGGCACGCTGCTCTTGCTCTTCCGCATCCTGCGCGTGAGGCGGCTGGCCGCGGACGCGACGGCGGCGTGCGTGATCGTGGCGTACGTGCTGTTCCTGGGTGCCCCGCACGCCGCCGCGCGCGCCGCGCTGCTCCTGCTCCTCGCGCTGGCGGGGCGGATGCTCCAGCGCCCGGCCGACCCGT
This sequence comes from Longimicrobiales bacterium, assembly GCA_036381195.1. Taxonomy (GTDB): domain Bacteria; phylum Gemmatimonadota; class Gemmatimonadetes; order Longimicrobiales; family RSA9; genus RSA9. The sequence continues at coordinate 22,744 of DASVDH010000105.1, forward strand.
TCGCCCTGCTCGCGGCTGCGGCGATCCCGCTCGTCCTGTTGGACCCGCTCGCCCCGCTCGACCCCGGGTTCCAACTCTCGTTCGCAGGGATGGCCGGCCTGATCGCGCTGCGGCGGCGCCTGCTCGACGCGTTGCGTCCGCGGTTCGGCCGCTGGCTCGCCGACTCGCTCGGCACCAGCCTCGCTGCGACCCTCGCGACGGCGCCGATCGCCGCGCTGCATTTCGGCACCGTCGCGCCTGTGGGCATCGTGGCGAACCTGGTGGCCATCCCGCTGGTCGCCGCCGCCGTGCCGGCCACGGCGCTCGCGCTCGCGGCCAGCGCCGTCGCGTGGCCGGCCGGCACGTTCCTCGCCGGGGCGGCGGACCTGCTGCTCGGCGCGCTCGATGGAGTGGCGGGCGCGGCGGCCTCCGTGCCGGGCGGGCACGCCTACGTCCCCGCCGACGATGTGGCGGCGTGGGTGGCCGCAGCCACGGGCGCGGCATTCCTGTCCGGCTGGCTCGCGCGGGTCGTGGGGGGTGGGGCCGCGCGCCTGCGGCGGGGCGTGCGGCGCGCCGTCGCCGCCGGCGCCGCGCTCGCCTTCCTGTTCGTCTGGCCGCTGGTCGCCAGCCGGTCCGGCGGTGATGCGCTCGAGATCCACGCGATCGACGTGGGGCAGGGGGACGCCTTCGCGATCCGCACGCCGGACGGCCGCTGGATCCTGGTGGACGCCGGCCCCCGGACGGACCGCCACGACGCCGGCCGCGCCCGCGTCGTCCCCTACCTCCTGCGCCACGGCACGCGCCGCGTGGACGCACTGATCCTCACGCACCCGGATGCAGACCACATCGGCGGGGCCGCTGCCGTGCTGGACGCGCTCGAGGTCGGGCTCGTGGTGGACCCGGGACTGCCCGCCGGAAAGCCGCTCTACGTCGAGCTGCTGCGGGATGCGGCCCGCGAGGACGTGCGGTGGCTCGCGGCCCGCTCAGGCCGCCAGCTGCGTGCGGGAGACGTCGTCCTCCACTTCCTCTACCCGGATGGAGAGGCCGACGGGAGCTTGCTTGACGGCCAGCCGGCGGCGAACGATTTTTCAGTCGTTTTCAGTCTGACGTACGGCCGCTTCGCAGCGTTGTTCATGGGGGATGCGCCCGCGGCAGTCGAGGAGCGCCTCGTCGCCCGGCACGGCGACGCGCTTCGCGCGGATCTGCTCAAGGTCGGGCACCACGGCAGCAGCACCTCCACCTCCGAGGCGTTGCTCGCCGCCGTCGAGCCAGACATCGCGCTCCTCTCGCTCGGCCGGCACAACCGGTACGGGCATCCGGCCCCGGCCGTGATCCGGCGGCTCGAGCGGCACGGGGTTCGCATCCTGCGCACCGACCAGAGCGGGCACGTCACTCTCCGCGTCCAGCCGGACGGCCGCGTCGAGGTGGAGACCACGCGATGATCGACTGGCTGCTCCGTGCACTGGTCCGCGAGCGGGTGGAGACCGCGGAGCCGCTGCCACCCGGCGTTTCGCTGCGCCGCGCGCGCTGGCTCCCGGCGCTGGGCGGCCGCCTTTCCGGAATGGGCCGGCCGGCGGCGGCCGTGACGCTCGGCCGGACCATCGTCGTCCACCCGGCCGCCCGCATCACCCGCCGGCTGCTGCGTCACGAGCTCGCCCACGTGCGCCAGTGGCAACGGCGCCCGCTCCTGTTTCCGCTGCTCTACATCCTGAGTCACCTGCGCCACGGGTACGAGTCCAACCCGTTCGAGGTGGAGGCCCGCAACGCCGAGCGGGACGAGCCGGCCCGAGACGCGCCGGACGCGCCCGCGACGCCCGACCGGAGGCAGCCATGACCTCTGTCGTCACCATCGACCGCCACATCATCGAGCAGGAACGCAAGTATCCGCAGGCGACCGGCGCGTTCAGCAACATCCTGTACGACATCGCGCTGGCCGCCAAGATGATCGCCAAGGAGGTGAACAAGGCCGGGCTCGTGGACATCCTGGGCGCCACGGAGCGCACCAACGTGCACGGCGAGACGGTGAAGAAGCTGGACGAGTACGCGCACGAGGTGATGTTCAAGGCGCTGGACCACGGCGGCTACCTGTGCTGCATGGCGTCCGAGGAAGCCGAGGAGATGCTCGAGATCCCGGCGCAGTTCCCTACGGGCAAGTATGCATTGCTCTACGATCCGCTGGATGGCTCCTCGAACATCGAGGCCAACGTCTCGATCGGCACCATCTTCTCCCTGCACCGCAAGGTCTCGAGCGCCGAGCGCGGCTCGCTCGAGGACCTGCTCCAGCCCGGGAACCGGCAGGTCGCGGCGGGCTACGTCGTCTACGGCTCGTCCACGATGCTGGTCTACACGACGGGCAACGGCGTGCACGGCTTCACGCTGGATCCTTCGATCGGCGAGTTCCTGCTCAGTCATCCGGACATCCAGATCCCCACGCCGCCGCAGCGGATCTACAGCGTGAACGAGGGCAACTACCGCAACTGGTCGCCCGGGCAGCGCCGGCTGGTGGACCACCTGAAGGGGCTGGACGGCGAGGCGGGCAAGCCGTTCTCCGCCCGCTACATCGGCTCGCTGGTCGCGGACTTCCACCGCACGCTGCTGTACGGCGGGCTGTTCATGTACCCCGCGGATGCCAAGAACCCGCGCGGCAAGCTCCGGCTGCTCTACGAGGCGGCGCCGCTGGCCTTCGTGTGCGAGCAGGCGGGCGGGCGCGCCTCGGATGGCGAGCGGGACATCCTAGACATCCAGCCGGAGGCGCTGCACCAGCGCACGCCGCTCTACATCGGCTCGCGCGAGCTCGTCGACCTCGCCCAGTCGTTCCTCGCGGCGGACCGCGAGCCGGCGAACGCGGGCGCGGTGTGAGGCCGAGCCGGGCCGCTCGACGGCGGCCCGGAGGCCGGCCGCTTCAGGGCTGGTCGGGCGCCAGGATGCCGGCCTCGATGTAGCGGCCGATGGCCAGGCCGGTCAGGTCGTAGGCGACGCGCGGCTCGAGACCCAGCTCGTCGCGGATCACGTTCTCGCGCCGGATCGCGCAGGACGTCCAGGCCGGCTCGCCGGGCTCGGGATCCGGGCAGCCGCCCTCGATGTTGCGGCTCGCGGCCAGCGGGACGACGTGGCCGTAGATCTCGTGGATCAGGATCCGGTCCACGTCCGCCTCGAAGGCGCTGCGGGGCAGGTCGGTCCGGCGCCACAGGCGCTCGAGGCGTGGGAGATCGATCGTGACCACGGCGCCCGCGATCTCGCCGTTCTCGTCCCGGAGCGGGATGACCTCCCCCAGGTGCTGCGGGCTGTAGCGCTCGAGGCCGCGAACCATGGAACGGACGGCTGCGGGCCCGCCCACCAGCACGTAGAAGCCCGTCGCGTGGATCGAATCCATGCCCGCGCGCCAGGTGGCGGAGCGCCGTTCGAGCGCGTCCATCCGCGTGGCGAGGAGCTCGTCCGCCACCGTGACCTTGCCCATGACCCGAACCGGCGCGGGCGCCTGCACCTCCGGCCTCTCCGGCCTCGGCCGGGCGGCGGACGTGCACCCGAGCGCCCCGGCGAGCACGATCAGCGCGGCCGTGCGGCCGCGCGCGCGGCCCACGGGCTTCCCCCTCCACCTCTCCATGGCCCCACCCCCGAAAAACAGAAGGACGGCCCCGCGGACCGTCCCGTGCATTCCGTCCCCTCCCCGACGGGCCGCGTCGCAACGCGCCGCCGGCGCAGGGGGAAACGGTGCAAGCGGTGTGCCCCCCGCCCACCTGTCCCGTTCAGGCGGCCTGTTCGGCGCGCCACGGCGCCGGTCCGCTGCGACGTTACCAAATGGTTACGGCGGCCCGGAACGATCTGCCTTGACACTCGTCACGGGCCCCAGATAACTTCGCCGCGCCATCACGAATCTGCTTCTCCCGCCTTGGAGGGTCGGCCCGCGCCGGGGCGGCGCACAGGCCCGACTTTGTCCGCAAGGCGACTCGCTGTTCGACGCTACGCTTGGAGGCAAGGTCGCATGCGAATGTGCAAGAGAGCTGCTGTCGCGGCCTGCCTGCTCTCGCTCCTCGCCGTCGGCGAGGTCGAAGGGCAGGGGGTCACCACTTCGACCATCACCGGACGGGTGGTCGACTCAGAGGGTGCTCCTCTCGTGGGAGCACAGGTCACGATCCTCAACCGCGCGACCGGCGTACAACACACGACGCTCACACGCGAAGACGGCCGCTACTTCGCCCCCGGGCTGCGACCGGGCGGGCCGTACCGCGTCGAGGTGCAGTACATCGGCCACGCGACCCAGTCGCTCGATGGTCTCCAGCTCGCGCTGGGCGAGAATCGGTCCCTGGACTTCACGCTCCGCCCCGAAGCCGTCGCGCTCCAGGCGATCCAGGTCACCGCGGAAGGCAATGCCGCGCTCCAGACCGGCGTGTCCACGGTCGTCGATGAACGCACGCTGAATTCGGCTCCGACCCTCGGGCGGGAGTTCGTCGACGTCGTCCGCTTCACGCCCCAGGCCTTCGTCTCCAACGAGGACGACGACGGCGCCGCGATCTCGATCGCCGGCCAGAGTGCCGAGTACAACGGCCTGTTCATCGACGGCGTCGTGAACAACGACGTCTTCGGCCTCTCGGCGCAGGGCACCAACGGCGGCCAGACAGGCGCGCCGCCCATCAGCTTCGACGCGCTCGAGCAGATCCAGATCGCGCTCTCGCCGTTCGACGTAACGCAGAGCGGCTTCACCGGCGGCGCGATCAACGCGATCACGCGCAGCGGCACCAACGAGTTCCACGGCTCGTTCTACTATCAGTTCCGCAACGAGCGGCTCGCCGGCAGGACGCCAGGGCCTGACTTCCTCTTCGAGGCGGCCGAGCGCACCAGACTGCCCGAGTTCTCGAACAGGCGCTACGGCTTCCGGCTCGGCGGCCCGATCGTCCGCAACAAGGCGTTCTTCTTCGTCAACGGAGAAATCTTCCGCTCCGAGACGCCGCGGCCGTACACGCCCGGCTCCTACCAGGGCGCCTCCGGTGATGCGTTCGCCCAGCAGCTCCGGCAGATCCTCGTCGACGAGCTCGGCTACGATCCCGGCGACTTCGGAAGCCAGGCCTCGACTCTCGACGACAACAAGTTCCTCGTCAAGCTGGACTGGAACATCAACGAGAATCATCGCCTCTCTGCCCGTCACAGCTATTCGCACTCCGACAACGTCGACGCATTCGGCAGCAGCCGATTCTCGCTCAACTTCGTGAACAACCGCGAGATCTTCCCCAACACGACGAACTCGAGTGCGATCGAGCTGAACAGCCGCTTCGGCGACAGCTACTCGAACCGACTGCTCATCGGCGCGACGTTCGTGCGGGACGACCGCGGCTATGCCGGCGATCCGTTCCCGGCCGTCACCATCGAGGACGGCAACGGGACCATCTTCCTCGGATCGGAGCCGTTCTCCAGCGGCAACATCCTCAACCAGAACATCTACTCGATCACAAACAACCTCAACATCTTCCGCGGCCGGCACACCTTCACGGTGGGCGCGCACTTCGAGTACTACGACATCTTCAACCTCTTCATCCGGCAGAACTTCGGACAGTACACGTACGCGAGCATGGACGACTTCCTGCAGTCGGTGTGCGCTGCCGGCAGCGGCTCGTCCGCCTACTGCCAGGACCTGGCCGAGGGTCTGGGGGGGGACATTCCGTTCGCGGAGCCGGATGATTTCCAGCGGGGTTACTCGCTCGTCGACAATCGAATCGGCGACGCATCCGATGCCGCCGCGGCGTTCTCCGCGTACCAGATCGGGATCTACGCCCAGGACGACGTGCAGTTGACCGACCGGCTGCGCGTGACCGCGGGGCTCCGCATCGATATCCCGAAGATCACGACGGAGCCGCGATTCTCGGACGACGTCTTCGAGACCACGATCCCCGCCATTGAGGCCGCCGGCCATGACCTCGAGGGTGCGACGCCGGGCGAGACTCCGAAGGCGATGCCCTACATCGCACCGCGCCTCGGGTTCACGTACGACCTGCCCGGTGAGCGAAACGCAACGCTGCGCGGCGGGATCGGACTCTTCACGGGGCGCGTCCCGTTCGTCTACCCCGGCGCGATGTACACGAACAACGGCGTGACGACGGGCTTCGTGCGGGGGACGACTCTGCCCGACGGCAGCCCGGTCCCCTTCATCCCGGATCCGAGAAACCAGCTCACGGCGTCCGACTTCAATCTGCCGGACCGGCCGAACGGCGAGCTGGACCTCTTCACCGAGGACTTCCGCTATCCGCGCGTCCTCCGGACGAGCCTGGGCGTGGACGCGGACCTTCCGTGGGGCTTCACCGGCACGCTGGAAGCGCAGTACACGAAGACGCTGGACAACATCATCATCCAGAACGTCAATTTCAAACCCCAGAACGCGACGCTGAACGGGCCCGACCGGCGCCGGGTCTACAACTACGGCTACAACAGCTTCTTCAACAGCTTCGACGTCAATGCGACGCTGATCGACCCGCGCTACGCGAACGGGATCTACAAGGTCGGCTCGACCAGCGAGGGCTATGCGTACGACATCACGGTCGGCCTTGGCCGCGAGTTCCTGGATGGCGCATTGACGACGCGGCTCGCGTACACGTACGGCGACTCGTACTCCCTGAACGACGCGACGTCAGACCAGATCGCGTCGACGTTCAGGTTCAACGAGAACGTGAATGGCCTGAACAACCTGGAGCTCGCCCGGTCCGACTGGTCGATCGGGCACCGGGTGCTCGGGCTCGTGACGTTCCGCAAGGAGTTCCTCGGCAATCTGGCGACGACGATCTCGGCGGTGTACAGCGGTGAGTCGGGCCGGCCGTACTCGTTCATCATCGGCAACAACTTCGGGTTCACCGGTGAAGGCAACGGGACGGCGCCGCTCGCGTACATCCCGGAGAACGCGAGTGACCTGCGGTTCTGTGACCTGCACGAGAACTTCCGCTGCGCCGGAGCGGGCGGGGAAGGCGCCGTGATCCTGACTGCGGAGGAGCAGGCGCAGGCGTTCGAGGCGTTCATCTCGAACAACGAGTACCTGGACAGCCGTCGCGGTGGCTACGCCGAACGGAACGCGCTGCGTACGCCGTTCGAACACGTGGTCGACCTGCGGGTGTCCCAGGAGCTGTTCACGAACATCGCCGGCCGGCGCAACACCGTGGAGCTGACGCTGGACATCTTCAACCTGACCAACCTGCTCAACCGGGAGTGGGGCATCCGCTACGATCCGGGGTTCCGGACCGTGGACCTGCTCCGGTTCGAGCGGTTCGTCAGCGAGAACGACCTCACGCCGATCTACAGCTTCCGGTTCCCGACCTTCGACAGCTCGGAGGGTGGGCCCGGCGTGGAGACCATGGACGAGTACTGGAAGGGGGAGGTGCTCGACTTCGGAACCTACGGCTCGCGCTGGCTGATGCAGATCGGGCTGCGCTATACGTTCTGATCAGCGACTCCACGCGCGTCGTGGGCGCTCGCGCCCCCCGGCGGCACCGCGCCGGGGGGCGCGCTGCTTTGCACCCCGCATTCGAGGCGGGCGCGGCACGCCCTGGCCGATTCGGCTCGCGCGCCGCATCTTCCGGGCGTGATGGCAGTCTTCAGTCCGTTTGCGAAGCACCCGTACGCTGCGGCCTGGCGTTCGTCGGTCCGGCGCCTTGCCGCGCTGCTGGCCGTCCTCCTCGCGGCCTGCGGGCCAGGCCAGGCGCCGGCCTCCACCAGGCAGGATCCGCCGGGCAACCGAGAATCTGCGGCGCCCGGAAGGAGCGAGCGCGGCACCGAACGCGCGGCAGATCCGGCAGCCCTCACCATCACCGTGCTGCGCGTCTCTTCCGCGGCCGGCGGCGGGGATGCGATCCTCGTGGCGGACTCAGGGGCGGCGCCGCCGCGCCACGTGCTCATCGACGCCGGAGACGACGCCGAAGCTGCGCGCGGCCTCCGCGAAGCCGGCATCCGGTCGCTCGACCTGCTCGTGCTCACGCACGCGCACCACGACCATTACGGCGGCATGGACGAGGTGCTGGACGCCGTGCGGGTCCGCGCGTTCGCGTTCAACGGCCAGGTCCGCAGCGCGGCCACATACCGCCGGCTACTGGCGCGCGTCGAGCGCGAGGTGCCGGTCGTCATCGTCGTGGATTCCGTGCGGCGCGTGCGGCTCGGGGAAGGGGAGCGCGCGACGACGCTCACGCTGATCCCACCGCTCCCTACCTTTCTCGGCGAGGACACGGACCAGGGCGAGCGCCTCAACGAGGGCTCGCTCGCCGTGCGCGTCGAGCACCGCGGGTTCTCCTTCCTGACGACCGGCGACGCCGAGCACGCAGCCAACCGCCGCTTCGCCACGATGTTTCCCGCGCTGGTGGACGTGGACGTGCTGAAGCTGGGGCACCACGGCTCGACGGACGCAACAGACCGGGCATGGCTCGCGGCGACCAGTCCTGAGGCCGCGATCGTGAGCGCGAACGGGACCACGCACCCGCACGCAGTGGTGCTCGCGCTGCTGAAGGAGCACGGCATCCCTCTGTACTGCACGCCGCAGCATGGTGCCGTGCGGGTCCGGGTCGCACCGGACGGCACTTACCGCATCACGAGGGAGCTGCAGGCCGGGCGCGAGTGCGCGCCGGGGAGGTCACGATGAGCGAGGAGCGCCTGGAGGAGCACCGGCTCGTGGTGGACCGCTTCGAGGGGAACCTGGCCGTCGTCGAGGTGGATGGCGACCGGTTCCTGGACTTGCCGCGGTGGCTCCTGCCGCCAGGCACGCGCGAGGACGACGTCGTCGCGCTCACGGTCCGGGGCGGGCCGGACGGCTCCGTAACGTGCACCGCCCGCGTGGATGCGGCCGCGACCGCCGCCGCGCGCGAGGAGGCGGAGCGGCTCATCCGCCGGCTCAGGCGGAAGGACCCGGGGGGCGACGTGGTTCTCTGAGACGCGGAGGTCCGGCGGAGCGATCGTCGAGGGTGGTGACGGGGTCCGTAGCCGGCTTCGCGACGCGGCTTGGACATGGACCCGGAGGCAATGATGGGTCTTCGCGCACTGCTCGGCATTGTCGTCACACTCGGCTTGGCGCTGGTCATCGGCTGCGAGGCGGAGGACCCGCTCGCTCCGGAGGAAGTCGCCGGCACGTACGTGCTGGAACGAGTCGGCGAGGATCCTTTTGCCGGCTGTGCTTTATGAGACGGACGAGTTCACGATCAGGGCCATCGCGGACACGATCCGGCTGCGAGCCGACCTCGGCGGATCCAGTTCGGACGTCTCCGAGATCTACCGGCGCCAGGATGGCGCGCTCGTGGAGCGGCAGGAGAGCGTGAGGGAGTTCCGCTTCCGGCTGGTCGGCCAGCGGATCGAGATCACATTCCCATGCCCACCAAATGCGAACTGCTTACCGCCTCCGCATCTCATCCTGAAGCCCTCACCCGGGGGGCTCATGGTGCCCGCCGCCCGGCCGCGCTTCTACGCTCGCGTCGAGTACGAGCCTTGAATGCATCCAGGGCGTGAGCCGCACGGCCTGGCGCGCCGGGACGCAGCACGCGGTGGCGGTGGGGCTCCCATCGTTCTCCGTGTCCTTCGCGCCTTCCTGGTTGATTCGGCGGGGCGGTGTGGCGCCGGTCGCACCGAAACTCGGTCACCCCACCTCCGCCCCCTCCCGCTCTCCGACGCCTGCCTCCGCCGTCAGCGCCTCGATCTCGCGCTTCACCTCCTCCACCAGCGCGACCTTGTCCTGCCAGTGCAGGAACGCGCTCTCGAAGCCCATGATCGCGATGTCGCACAGCTCGTCCCAGGTGAAGCCGAGATACTGGTGCGCGCGCCAGTACTCCTCGGTCACCGTCGTCGCGCTCATGAGCCGGTTGTCCGTGTTCAGCGTGACCACCAGGTCGTTGTCGTAGTAGAGCCGGAGCGGGTGGTCCTCGAAGCTCGCCACGGCGCGCGTCTGCACGTTGGAGGTGAGGCAGATCTCGAGCGGGATGCGGAAGTCGGCCACGTACTGCATGAGGTCCGGGTCCTCGAACAGCCGCGTGCCGTGGCCGATCCGGTTGGCCTTGCAGTAATGCAGCGCCTGGTGGATCGACTCCGGGCCGTAGGCCTCGCCAGCGTGGATCGTCGTCGCGATGTTCCGGTTGATCACCGTGTAGAACGCATCCTTGTGCTTCTTCGCCGGGTAGTTGTACTCCGCCCCGGCTAGGTCGAAGGCGACCACGCCGCGGTTCTTGAACGCGACCGTGAGATCCGCCAGGTCCCGCGAGGTCTCCGGGCTCATGTTCCGGATCCCGCAGATGATGAGGCCCGTCCGGATGCCGAAGTCGCGTTCCGCGCGGCGCAGCCCGCGCAGCGGCGCCTCGACCGCCTCCGTCGCGGGCATGCCCTTCTCCGTGTGGAGCACGGGCGAATAGCGGACTTCCATGTAGCGGACGTTCTCGCGCGCCGCATCCTCGGCCAGCTCGTAGGCGGTGCGCTCGAGCGCGTCCGCGGTCTGCATGAGGCGGAGCGTGACCTCGAAGCGCGCCAGGTAATCCACCAGCGAGTGCGCGTCCTGGACGTGCATGAAGTCGCGCAGTGCCTCGGGATCCTCGGCGGGCAGGGCGACGCCCTGCTCGCGGGCCAGCTCGATCATCGTCTCAGGCCGGAGGGAGCCATCGAGGTGGACGTGCAGGTCCGTCTTCGGCAGTCTCCCGACCAGCTCACGGGTTACGCGGATCATAGTCCTCCTGGAAGCGAAGATGTCGGGTCGGGGCCCGGCCGTCCGCCGCCTTCGGTCGCAGGTGCCATGCGGAAACGCGCATCGTGCGGCGGCCGCGCGGGCTGGGGCAGGGTCTTCAGGTAGTCGACCAGGGCTTCGGCGGGCGCACGCGGGATCTCCTCGCGCGCGAGCGCGCGAGCGAGCGCGGGGATCCCGGCGCCGCCGGCGAGCACGTCCGCGGGCACGGCCACCGTGTACAGATGGTCCTCCCGCAGCGTGGTCCCGTCCTCGAGCCGGACGGTGAGGACGCGGTGGCCGGGCGGCGCGTCGGCGTCGTAGCGGACGATGGCGCCGCTGAGGCCCGCGGCGGGCGGAGCGACCGCCAGGGCTTGCTCGAGCGCCGTCCGGAGCTGTGCGCCGCTCACGTGGAGCCGCACCAGGCCGCCCGTCGCCGGCAGTACGCGACGAACGATGTCGCCGTCTGCTGCGCCCGCGTCTAGGTCCGCGGCAAGCACGCTGGCGGGCACGAGGGCGAGCTGGGCGTCCGCGGCCCAGCGCAACGCGTCGGCCACGAGGCGGGCCAGCGTGCTCTCGCCTCCGCCGCGCAGGGCGGGCGCGGCCAGCACCGGTGTGCCGGGCGGCGCGGCCGCCGGGTCCGCAGTGTCGCGCCCCGCCAGCGCGGCGGCGGTGTCCACGCCCGTGACGCGGCGCTGCGTCTCGTCGGTGGTGTCCGGCGGCGCCGCGTGTTCGACGCGTTCCTCCCGCGCGGCCACCGCCTCCATGGCCCGGGGGAGGGTGTCGGCGGCGGGATGTTCGGGCGTGCCTGGCGCGCCTCGCTCCGGCCGGCCGGCTCCGCCGGGCCGGGGCCCCGCGGGCGTGCACGCCGCGGCGATGCCCAGCGCCAGTGCTCCGATGCACGCGAGCGGCCGCATCCGTGCGGCCGCTCGGGGCGGGTACTTCCGCGTGTTGTCGTTCTGCCTCCCCATGGGGAGAATCTACGGGTGCGGCGGGGCATGAGCAAGTCCGCGAGCACGCCTGGCCACCACGCCGGCAGCTCGGCGCGTCTCTTCGACGTCTCGTCGTGCAGAGCGGGAGGCCGTCAGCCGCCCGGCCGGCACGATGTCCGCTCGTGGGAGCTGAAGCGCTCGGAGCCAGGCGCCGTCGTGCTGGGCCGGCCGGAGCCGGCGTCTCTAGTCGCCTGCCCCCGCGGTGGCCGCCGCTGCTGGCGCCTCCGCGCCCTTCAGCGCCGCGTGCGCGGCGGCGAGCCGGGCGATCGGCACGCGGAACGGCGAGCAGGAGACGTAGTCGAGGCCCACCTCGTGGCAGAACTCGACGGAGCGCGGCTCCCCGCCGTGCTCGCCGCAGATCCCCACCTTGAGCCCCGGCCGCGTCCGGCGGCCCTCCGTCGTCGCGATCCGGATCAAGCGGCCCACGCCCTCGCGGTCCAGCACCTGGAAGGGGTCCTCCGTGAAGAGGCCTTCCTCGAGGTAGCGCGGCAGGAAGCTGCCCGCATCATCACGCGAGATGCCGAACGTCGTCTGCGTGAGGTCGTTCGTGCCGAAGGAGAAGAACTCCGCCTCTCCGGCGATCGCGCCCGCCGTCAGCGCGGCGCGCGGCAGCTCGATCATCGTGCCGATCATGTAGGACAGCTCGACGCCCGCATCGCGCAGCACCTGCTCCGCGACCTTGCGGACCAGGCGGGTCTGGTGGCGCAGCTCCTTCACGTCCCCGACCAGCGGGACCATGATCTCCGGGTGCACCTTCACGCCCTCCAGCGTGGCGGCGACGGCGGCCTCGAAGATCGCGCGCGTTTGCATCTCCGTGACCTCCGGATAGGAGATGCCGAGGCGCACGCCGCGGTGGCCGAGCATCGGGTTCGCCTCGTGATGCCGCTCGACGGCGCGCGCGACCGCATCTACATCCACGCCCATGGCCCGGGCCGTGGCCTCGATGTCCTCCTGCGTGGCCGGCAGGAACTCGTGGAGCGGCGGGTCCAGCAGCCGGATCGTGACCGGATGGCCATCCATCGCGCGGAAGATGCCGAGGAAGTCCTCGCGCTGCATGGGCAGCAGCTTCGCGAGCGCGCGGCGGCGGCCCTCCGCGTCCTCCGCCAGGATCATCTCGCGCACCGCGTTGATCCGGTCACCCTCGAAGAACATGTGCTCGGTGCGGCAGAGTCCGATGCCTTCCGCGCCGAACTCGCGGGCCTTGCGCGCATCGGCGGGCGTGTCCGCGTTGGTCCGCACGCGCAGCGAACGGAACGAGTCGGCCCACGCCATGAGGCGCTGGAAGTGCTCGGAGAGTTCGGGCTCGACCGTGGCGACCTGGCCGAGCAGGATCCGGCCGGTGGTGCCGTCCACGCTGATCCAGTCTCCCGCCTCCACGGTCGTGCCGTGCGCGGTGAGGCGGCCGTTCGCGGCATCGATGTGCAGGTCGTGCGCGCCGACCACGCAGCACTTCCCCATGCCTCGCGCGACGACCGCCGCGTGCGAGGTCATGCCGCCGCGCGCCGTGACGATGGCGCGCGCCGCGACCATGCCGTGGAAGTCGTCCGGCGAAGTCTCCCGCCGGACGAGGATGACCGGCTCGCCGTTGCCGCCGCGTTCGGCGGCCTCGTCCGGGTCGAAGACGACGCGGCCGGAGGCGGCGCCGGGCGAGGCCGGCAGGCCGGTGGCCAGCACGGTGACGTGCGCGTTCGGATCCAGCCGGGGGTGCAAGAGTTGGTCGAGCTGGCGCGGATCCACCCGCTGGACCGCCTCCGCCTCGCTGATCAGCCCCTCGTCCACCATGTCCACCGCGATGCGGACGGCCGCGGAGGCCGTGCGCTTGCCCGTCCGCGTCTGGAGCAGGTAGAGCTTTCCTCGCTCGACGGTGAACTCGAGGTCCTGCATGTCACGGTAATGCCGCTCGAGCAGACCCTGCACCTCCAGCAGCTCGCGGTACGCTGCCGGGAGCCGGTGGGCCATCTCCTCGATCGAGACCGGCGTCCGGATCCCTGCCACCACGTCCTCGCCCTGCGCGTTGAGCAGGAACTCGCCGAAGAATTTCCGCTCGCCGGTCCCCGGGTCGCGCGTGAACGCCACGCCCGTACCCGAGTCCTCCCCCATGTTCCCGTAGACCATCGCCATGATGTTGACCGCCGTGCCGAGGTCGTGGGGGATGCCGTGGACGCGCCGGTAGGCGACGGCACGGTCGATGTTCCAGGAGCGGAAGACCGCCTCGATCGCGCCCCAGAGCTGTTCGTGTGGATCATCGGGGAACGAGTGGCCCGTGCGCTCCGCAACGAGCGCCTTGTATTCTCCGACCAGGGCGCGGAGGTCATCCGCGGTCAGGTCCGTGTCCGCCTCGACACCGCGCGCGGCCTTGCGGGCCGAGAGCAGCTCCTCGAATGCGTCGTGCGGCACGCCCAACACCACGTCGCCGTACATGTTCACGAAGCGGCGGTACGAGTCGTAGGCGAAGCGCGGATTGTCCGTCGCGCGCGCGAGCGCCTCCACGGTCCGGTCGTTCAGGCCGAGGTTCAGGATGGTCTCCATCATCCCCGGCATCGAGATCGCCGCGCCGCTCCGCACGGAGAGGAGCAACGGGAAGTCATCGCCGCCGAACGTCTTGCCGGTCTCGCGCTCGAGGCGGGAGAGCGCCGCCGCGACCTGGTCGCGCAGCCCGTCCGGGTAGCGCCCCTCGCGCAGGTAATACCGGCAGACGTCCGTCGTGATCGTGAAGCCCGGCGGAACCGGCACGCCGATGCGCGCCATCTCCGCCAGGTTCGCGCCCTTGCCGCCCAGTAGCGCCCTGTCGTCCTTGCCGCCGTCGGCCTGGCCGCCGCCGAAGAAGTAGACGAGACGATCCGCCATGCTCACTGCCTCTTTCCTGGTGATGTTTCCCACTGTGCACGCCCCCGCACCACGCCGTCTCCTCTCCGCGCCGTGCGGGGCGCGGCCGGGGCAGAGCGGTCGCTCGTCCTGGCCGCGGGACTAGCAGCGTGCGCCGACCGCGTAGCCACGTTCCACGTCTACGAGCGGCGCCGGGTACTCGGCAGAGAAGCAGGCGTCGCAGAACGAGACGCGGCTGCCCGCCACGTCGCGCATCGCGGCATGCATGCCCTCGAGCGAGAGGTACCCGAGGGAGTCCACGCCGAGACTGTCCCGGATCGCCTCCACGGAGAGGCGCGCGCCGATCAGCTCCTCTCGCGTGGGCATGTCGATGCCGTAGTAGCACGGCGACCGGACCGGCGGGCTCGCCACCCGGAAATGCACCTCGCGCGCGCCCGCATCGCGGATCAGCGAGACCAGCCCCCGGCTCGTCGTGCCGCGCACCAGGGAATCGTCCACCACCACGACCCGCTTGCCCTCGATCACCTCCCGGACCGGGTTGTACTTGATCCGCACCTTGAAATCCCGCCCCACCTGTGTCGGGTGGATGAACGTGCGGCCCACGTAGTGATTGCGGATCAAGCCCAGCTCGAGCGGGATCCCGCTCTCCTCGCTGTACCCCAGCGCCGCCGAGTTGGACGAGTCCGGCACGCTGAACACGCAGTCCGCTTCCGCCGGCTGCTCGCGCGCGAGCTGCCGGCCCAGCGCGCGCCGCGCACGGTCCACGCTCAGGCCCCAGAGCTTCGAGTCTGGCCGCGCGAAGTAGATCAGCTCGAAGATGCACGGCGCGATGCGCGGCGCCGGCTGGAGGGCCTGCAGCCGCGTGATCCGCCCGCCTTCGATGCGCAGCACCTCCCCGGGCTCGACGTCGCGCACGTACTCCGCGTCCAGGAGATCCAGCGCGCACGTCTCGCTGGCGACGATGTGTCCGCCGGCGCGGCGCCCCAGGACCAGCGGCCGGAAGCCCCACGGATCACGCGCCGCGTAGAGGACCGCCCCGATGGTGACGAGTACCGAGAACGCCCCCTGGAGCCGGGAGAGCGCGTCGCGGAGCTGGGCCTCGGGCGTCGGCTCGCGCGACCGCGCGATCAGGTGGACGAGCACCTCCGTGTCCGTGCTGGACTGGAACAGCGCGCCCTCGGCCACCAGCTCCTCGCGCAGCGCCATGCCGTTCGTGATGTTGCCGTTGTGCACCACCGCGAGGTCGCCCTGGTGGTAGCGCACCACGATCGGCTGCGCGTTCTCCAGCCCGGGCCCGCCCGCGGTCGAGTAGCGCACGTGCCCGAGCGCCGTGCTGCCGGGCAGGCCGCGCAGCACGGCGTTATCGAACCCCTCGGCGACCAGCCCGGCCGCCTTGTGCACGCGGGCGCGGCCGCCCTCGATGGCGCAGATCCCCGCCGCCTCCTGGCCGCGGTGCTGGAGGGCGTAGAGGCCGAGCGAGACGAGCTCCGCCGCGTGCTCGATACCGGAAACCCCGACGATTCCGCACATGATCAGATATGGTACCCCTGACCGGACCGCCCGCTCCCGTCACTCCCCGCTCGCCACGGCTTGCTCCATGATGCGCGGGATCGCGTTGTGATACGCATCCGCGAGCTCCGCGGCGGGCGCCTCGATCCGGATGTCCCGGCCACGGACGACGAACGGGCCGTCCACAGCCCCCACCGTGCCGATGCGTGCGGCGGGCACGCCGTGCCGCCCGGCGACCTCGAGCACCCGCGCCACGTCGGCGGGCGCGCACGACACCACGATGCGCCCCTGCGCCTCGCCGAACAGCAGGGCGGCGGGCGGCAGGTCGTCCTCCAGGGCGACGTCCACACCAAGGGGGCGCTCCGGGTCGGCCAGCGCGGACTCCGCGAGGCACACGACGAGGCCGCCCTCCGCGCAGTCGTGGGCGCTGCGCAGCAGGCCCGCCCCCGCCAGCTCGAGCACCGCCTCCTGCAAGGCCTTCTCGGCGGCGAGGTCCACGGCCGGCGCGTCGCCGGCCACGAGCCCGTGAATGAGCTTCAGGTACTCGGAGCCGCCCAGCTCGGCCGTGTTGCGGCCGAGCAGGACGATCGCGTCACCCGGCTCCCGGAACGCGGCGCGGACGTGACGCTCGACGTCGTCCAGCACGCCCACCATCCCGATCACGGGCGTGGGGTAGATCGCGCCCGACGGGCTCTCGTTGTACAGCGACACGTTCCCGCTGACGACCGGCGTCCCGAACGCGCGGCAGGCCTCGGCGATGCCGGCGACTGCCTCCCGCATCTGGTGATAGACCTCCGGCTTCAGCGGATTGCCGAAGTTCAGGTTGTCCGTCACCGCACGCGGCCGCGCGCCCACGCACACCAGGTTGCGTGCGGCTTCGGCGACGGCGATCATCGCGCCGCGCCGCGGGTTCAGGAACACGTACCGGCCGTTGCAGTCCACCGTCGCGGCGATGCCCTTGCACGTGCCGCGCACGCGCAGCACGCCCGCGTCGCCCCCGGGCGCGACCACCGTGCTGCTGCGCACGGTCGTGTCGTACTGCTCGTGGACCCAGCGCTTCGACGCGATGTTCGGGGAGCCGAGGAGCCGCAGCAGGACGCGCGTGGCATCCTCCAGCGCGCGGCTCGGCTCCAGCTCGAGCGGGTCGAACGCGCGGCGCCGCTGCACATCTTCGGATTCGACACCCTGGCGCACGTAGACCGGGCAGCCCTTCACCAGCGGCTCGCCCGGGATCTCGCACACCACGGTCCCGTTCTCGCGCACGCGGTACATCCCGTCATCCGTGACGCGGCCGATCACGGCGGCCTCGAGCTCCCACTTCTCGAGGATCCGGCGCACCTCGTCTTCGTGGCCAGCCTTCGCGACCACGAGCATGCGCTCCTGCGATTCGGAGAGCAGGATCTCGTACGGCGTCATGCCGGGCTCGCGCGTGGGCACGCGGGCGACGTCGATGTCGACGCCCGTGCCAGCGCGTGCCGCCATCTCGCTGGAGGACGAGGCGAGGCCGGCCGCGCCCATGTCCTGGATGCCGACGATGTGGCCGCTCCGGATCAGCTCGAGCGACGCCTCGAGCAGCAGTTTCTCGGTGAACGGGTCGCCCACCTGCACCTGCGGGCGTCGGGCCTCGCTCCCCTCCGCCAGCTCTTCGCTCGCGAACGTGGCGCCGTGGATGCCGTCTCGCCCGGTGCGCGCGCCCACGGCCAGGATCGGGTTGCCCGGCCCGGAGGCCTCGGCGCGGATCAGGTCCTCGGTGCGCATGAGCCCGATCGCCATCGCGTTGACGAGCGGGTTGCCCTCGTACGCATCCTCGAAGTAGACCTCGCCACCGAGGTTCGGGATGCCGACGCAGTTGCCGTAGTCGCCGATGCCCTTGACCACGCCCGCGAACAGGTAGCGGGCGCGGGGGTTGCGCAGCGAGCCGAAGCGCAGCGAGTCGAGGACGGCAATGGGGCGGGCGCCCATGGTGAACACGTCCCGCAGGATGCCGCCCACACCCGTCGCCGCGCCCTGGTACGGCTCGACCGCGGACGGATGGTTGTGCGACTCGATCTTGAACGCGAGGGCGAAGCCGTCGCCCAGGTCGATGACGCCGGCGTTCTCGCCCGGACCCTGGAGCACCCACGGCGCTTCCGTGGGGAGCGTGCGGAGCAGCGCCTTCGAGTTCTTGTAGCCGCAGTGTTCCGACCACAGCGCGCTGAAGACGCCGAGCTCGGTGTACGTCGGCTCGCGGCCCAGGATCTGGAGGATGCGCGCGTACTCCTCCGGCGTCAGCCCGTGCTCCTCGACCAGCGCCGGGGTGATGGGCGGGTCGCCCGGCCGGGGCGCCGGCGCGGTGAGCGTCGCGCCGCTCATTGCCGCCCCGCCGGCGCGGCGGCCGGCGCCTCCCGGCTGGCCCGTGCGGGCGAAGGGGCCGCCCGCAGGTGTGCACGCATGGACTCGAACACGCCCGCACCGTCCGTCGAACCCAGCAGCGCCTCGACCGCGCGCTCCGGGTGTGGCATCAGCCCCAGCACGTTGCCTGCCTCGTTCACGATCCCGGCGATGCCGTGCAGCGAGCCGTTGGGGTTGGCCTCGTCGGTGACGCGGCCTTCCGCGTCGCAGTAGCGGAACACGACGCGCCGCTCGGCCTCGAGCCGCTCGAGCGTGGCGGGATCCGCCACGTAATTGCCCTCGCCGTGAGCGATCGGCATGCGCAGCACCTGGCCTTGCCGGTAGGCGGAGGTGAAGGGCGTGGCCGCGTTCTCGACGCGCAGCCGCACCCACCGGCCGACGAAGCGGAGCGATGCGTTTCGCACCAGTGCGCCCGGCAGGAGCCCCGCCTCGCACAGCACCTGGAAACCGTTACAGGTCCCCAGCACGAGCCCCCCGTTCTCGGCGAACCGCCGCACCGCGTCCATGACGGGGCTGAAGCGGGCGATCGCGCCTGCGCGCAGGTAGTCGCCGTAGCTGAAGCCGCCGGGCAGGATCACGATGTCCGGCTCCCGGAGGTCGCGCTCGCGGTGCCAGACGAAGTACGCCTCCGCGCCGAGCACGTCCTTGGCGGCGCGGTAGCAGTCGTGATCGCAGTTCGAGCCGGGGAACGTCACGACGGCGACGCGCGGCTCAACTGATGTTTTCGAGGTCAATCTCGTAGTCCTCCGTGACCGGGTTGGCCAGCAACTGCCGGCACATGTCCTCGGCGCGGGCACGCACCTCCTCCGGCGTCGCACCGGCGAGCTCGAGCCGCACCAGCCGCCCGACGCGCACGTCCTCCACGCCCGTGAACTCGAGCGAGCGGAGCGCGTTCTGCACTGCCTTGCCCTCCGGATCCAGCAGACCCTCGCGGGGCGTGATCCGGATCTCCACCAGGTATCGGTTCACTCGGATCCCTCCGTGGCCCTCCGGCCTCCCTCCCGACCCGCATCCACCCGCCGGCGGCGGTGCGGCCGCCAGAGGCGGCGGGGCGGGGCCAGCTCTTGGTAGTCCAGCTCGCGCAACTCGGCGTCCGCTTCGTCGCCCTCTTCCGTGTCCAGCAGCAGGTCGCGGTCGGGCAAGCGCTCGAAGAAGCCCAACGCGAGCGCTTTCAGCACGCCGTAGGAGACGTACGCGATGCACGCCGGGAAAAAGAAGAGTGCGGGTGCCGTGAGCGCGGCGGTCGCGACGAGCACCAGGAGCGCGAGCGTCGCGATCCCCCTCGGCGTGCGGAACCCGAACTTGGGCAGGACGGGGTACAGCACGTGGCTCATCATCAGTACGCTGAGGATGATCATGAGCGCGGTCATGAAAACCGGCCACGGCCAGCTCGCGAGGCTCTCCCGGAAGAACTCTGTCTGGCTGAACGGATAGAAGGTCGCGAGCGTGGTTCCCGCCGCGGGCGAGGGCAGCCCGTGAAACGCGACCTTGGCCTCGCCGGCCTGCTCGATGTTGAAGCGCGCCAGACGGATCACCGCGCCGGTGACGAAGAAGAACGCCGCGATCCAGCTCCACGCCCCGTCGGACAGGAACAGGTAATACATGATGAGAGACGGGGCGACGCCGAAGCTGATCGCGTCCACCAGCGAGTCCAGCTCGGCGCCGAAGCGGCTGCCCGTGCGGGTGACACGCGCCACGCGGCCATCCAGGAGGTCGGCGATGGACGCCACCACCACCAGCCACGCCGCACTCACGAAGTCGCCTCGCGCCGCGGAGATGATCGCCCAGATGCCGAAGAACAGGTTCCCGAGCGTCAGCGCGCTGGGAACGATGATGACGCCGCGCTGGAGGCGGCCGTTCATGGCGCACCTCGCGGAAGCTCGGCCAGCACGGTCTGGCCTGCGGACGCACGGTCGCCCGGCTTCACGCGCAGCTCGGCGCCGGGCGGCAGGAAGGTGTCCACGCGCGAGCCGAACCGGATCAGCCCGATACGCTCCCCTTGCTCGACGCGCGTCCCCTCCTCGACGTAGGTCACGATCCTCTGGGCGACGAGCCCCGCGATCTGCCGGACCAGCAGCTTGTGCTCGCCCGTGTTGATGCCGATCGAGCTCTGCTCGTTCTCGAGGCTCGCGCGCTCCTGCCACGCAGCCAGGAACCTCCCCGGCTTGTAATCGCGGTACTCGACCACTCCGGCCGCCGGAGCACGCTGCACGTGCACGTCGAAGAGGCTGAGGAAGATCGAGACGCGTGTTGCCGGGCCGCCCATGTACGTGGGCTCGTGCACCTCGGCGATCTGCACGACCCGGCCATCCGCCGGTGCGAGGATGAGGTGCGCACCGCGCTCGCCCACCCGTTCCGGGTCGCGGAAGAAGAACGCGAACGCAAGCGCCAGGACCACCGCGAGGTAGGAGGCCAGCCAGACGATCCAACTGCCGCTCACGGCCGCGATGACGAAGCCGACCAGGGCGAGCGTCGAGGCCGCGGCGACGAAAACGTATCCTTCCCGGGCGATGGCCATACCTGTGGCTACCCCGCGGGGGCCGGCGCGGCCCCAGGGTCGTGAGTGGGAAACTCCTCCAGCGGGAAACCGGTCAGCCGGCGGAACACGTCGCGGTAGCGTGCAGACGTCGCCTCGACGACCTCCGGCGGCAGGTCCGGCGCCGGCGGCTCCCTGTTCCACCGGCCCGCAGCGACGAGGCCGTCCAGGTAGTCGCGCACCGGCTGCTTGTCCAGCGAGGGCTGGGGCCGCCCCTCGCGGTAGTCCGCCTGTGGCCAGAAGCGCGACGAGTCCGGCGTGAGCACCTCGTCGATCAGGAGCAGCGTGCCGTCCGGCAGCCGGCCGAACTCGAACTTCGTGTCCGCGATGATGATGCCCCGCTGCGCGGCCAGCTCGCGGCCGCGCGCGTAGATCGCCAGGCTGCGCTCACGCAACGTGGCGGCGAGCTCCTCGCCCACGCGCTCGACCACCTGCCCGTAGGTGATGTTCTCGTCGTGGCCCTGCTCCGCCTTGGTCGCGGGGGAGAAGATGGGCGGATCCAGCCGCTGGCTCTCGACGAGGCCGGCCGGGAGCCGCTCGCCTGCCAGCGTGCCGCGCTTCCGGTATTCGCTCCACGCGGAGCCCGAGAGGTAGCCCCGCACCACGCACTCGATCGGCACGGGCCGGGTGCGCCGCACCAGCATCGCCCTGCGCGCCCAGGCATCGCGGTGCGCGTCCAGGGCCGGCACTTCGCCCGCGATCGTGTCTGGATCCGCGGAGATCAGGTGATGGGGCGTGATGTCGCCGAGCCGTGCCAGCCACCAGGCCGTGAGCTGCGTCAGCACCTCGCCCTTGTACGGGATCGGCTGCGGCAGCACGACATCGAACGCACTGATGCGGTCCGTGGCGACCATGAGCAGGCGGTCCCCGCCGACGTCGTACACGTCGCGCACCTTGCCGCGCGCCACGAGAGGGAAGGGCAGGGACGTCTGCTGAATCCGCGTCGTCATCGTCTCAGACGTTCAGCTCCGGGGTCGGCTCGCTCACGCCGTAGCGCGCGAGCAACGGGTCCACGTACTCGGCCAGGAACGCGTCCACTTGCTCGGGGGCGCGTCCCACGTGCCGGGCGGGGTCCAGCGTCTCGGCGATCTCCTCGCGCGAGAGGCGGAACTCGGCGTCGCCCATGAGGCGTTCCGCCAGGTCGTTCGCGCCGCCTTCCTTGACGCGCTCCGCGGCGGCCTTCGCGTGGCGGCGGATGCGCTCGTGCAGGGCCTGCCGGTCCCCGCCGCGGCGCACCGCCTGCATCAGGATCGCCTCGGTGGCGAGGAACGGCAGCTCCTCTTCGAGGTGCCGGCGGATCACCGCCGGCCGGACCACCAGCCCCGCGGCCACGTTGTGCATCAGCAGCAGGCACGCGTCCGTGGCGAGGTAGGCCTCGGGGGTGGCGATGCGGCGGTTGGCGGAGTCGTCCAGCGAGCGCTCCAGCCACTGGGTGGCCGCCGTGAACGCGGGGTCCATCGAGAGCGTGATCACGTGTCGCGCGAGCGCACAGATCCGCTCCGCACGCATCGGGTTGCGCTTGTACGCCATCGCGGAGGAGCCGATCTGCTCGGGCTCGAACGGCTCCTCGACCTCGCGCAGGTGCTGGAGCAGTCGCAGGTCGTGCCCGAACTTGGAGGCGCTCGTCGCGATCCCCGCGAGCGTGGACAGGAACGCGTAGTCGCTCTTGCGCGTGTACGTCTGTCCCGTCACCGGGTACAGCCGCTCGAACCCCAGCTTCTGCGCGACGAGGCGGTTCAACGCATCCACCTTCGCCGCGTCGCCGTCGAACAGCACGAGGAAGGAGGCCTCCGTGCCCGTCGTCCCCCGCGCGCCGCGGAAGCGCAGCGTGCTCAGCCGGTGCTCGACTTCCTCGACATCGAACACCAGGTCCTGGATCCAGAGGGTCGCGCGCTTGCCCACGGTCGTGGGCTGCGCGGGCTGGAAGTGCGTGTAGCCGAGCGTGGGAAGGTCGCGCCAGCGGCGCGCGAAGCCGGCGAGCGCCGCGATGCACGCGACCAGGCGGCGCAGCACGAGTCGGAGCGCCTCGCGGTGCTGGATGAGCTCCGTGTTGTCCGTGATGTAGGCGCTGGTCGCGCCCAGGTGAATGATGCCGCGCGCCGCAGGCGCAACCTCGCCGTAGAGGTGGACGTGCGCCATCACATCGTGGCGCAGCCGCTTCTCCAGCTCGGCCGCGCGCTCGAGGTCGATGTCCTCGAGTCGCGCGCGGAGCTGCTCGATCGCTTCCGCGGGGATGTCCAGCCCGAGCTCGCGTTCCGCCTCGGCCAGCGCGAGCCACAGCCGCCGCCAGGTGCGGAACTTGAACGCCGGCGAGAACAGCCGCGCCATCTCGCGAGACGCATAGCGGCTGCCCAGCGGACTCTCGTATGTCTCGGGAAGCGGCCGGGCCGCCGCAGCGCCCCCCTCTCCGGCCCTTCTCTGCGGCTGGTCCTGTGGTGTGGCGTCCGCGCTCACGCTGTCAACTCGTGATCATGAAGGATTGTTGCAGGTACTGTCCGTTGCGCTCGATGAGCAAGCTGAGGTAGCCACGGCGCACCGCACGGCGCAGCAGCTCCGCCGCCTCCTCGGCGTCGTCTACGGCGTAACGATTGATCGAGATGATCACATCGCCCTCGCGGAGCCCCAGGTTCCGGGCCATGGCAGAGGACGAGGCGACCAGCGCTCCGCGCTCACTGACCAGGCCTCGCTGCGCACGGATTGCCGGCGTGACCGTCACCAGCTCGAAGTCCGCGAACGCACGGACCCGCTCGGCGGCCAGCGAGGGCAGGTCCTGTGGCCTCAGGCGCACCGTGCGCCGGCGTGCGCCGTCGGACACGACGAGATCGAACGGCTGGCCCACGCGCATATCCAGCAGGGCGGCCTGCCAGTCCAGCGGCGTGCGCAGCGCCTTCCCGCCGGCGGACTCCACCACCATGCCCGGCCGGAGGCCGGCCTCCGCTGCGGGTGATCCCGGCGCGACCGAGGCCACGCGCACCTCCCGGCTGCGGCCGAACCGGTTCGCCTCGGCCGGCTCGACCTCGAGCCCGATCCAGGCGCGCCGCACGTGCCCGTACGCCAGAATGTCGTCCGCGATGCGCCGAGCGCGGTTGATGGGGATCGCGAAGCCCAGCCCCTCGCTGCCGCCGCTCGTCGAGAGGATGGACGAGTTCACGCCGACCACCTCGCCGAGCGCGTTGACCAGCGGCCCGCCCGAGTTGCCCGGGTTGATGGAAGCGTCCGTCTGGATCATGTCCAGGTAATAACCCCGCTGGTCGCGGCCATCGGGAATGATGTTGCGCCCCAGCGCGCTCACCACGCCCGCCGTCACCGTCGGCTCCGAGTTCGACAGCATGAAGCCGAACGGGTTGCCGATCGCGATCACCCACTCCCCGATCATCAGGTCGTCCGAGTCGCCCAGGGGCGCGACGGGGAGCGGCCCATCCGGCCGGATCCGCAGGAGCGCGAGGTCGGTCGCCTCATCCACGCCCAGGACCTCCGCCTCGAAGTCGCGCCCGTCGGCCAGTGTGACGACGACCTCCTCCGCACCGCGGACGACGTGCTCGTTCGTGAGGATCAGCCCGTCCTCGCGGATGACGAAGCCGGACCCGAGACTGGCGACCCGGCGCTCGACCGGCCCGAAGAACAACGCATCGAACCAGTCGCGCGGCCAGACCGTCTGCCCGCGGATCACGTTGACGCTGACCACGGCCGGCGCGACCCGCTGCGACGCCGTCACGATCGCCGTCCGTCGCGACGCGTGGAGGTCCTGCGCCTCCGCCGACTCCTGCGCGGGCGCCGCCGGCGTGAACTTCTGTGCGGCCGATGCCAGCGCTGCCGGCGCCTCGGGCGCTGCGGCGCTGCCGATCCCCGCCTCCGCGGCCGCGGGTTCCGCGGCGCGCGCAGTGGGGTCGCACGCCCAGCCGATCGCCGGGACGAGCAGCGCGGCGAGGAGGCGCAGGCCGATCCTCCGACTCGGGCGCGCGGCCCCGTGCATCAGCCGATCCTCCGGCGCTCCTGGGGCAGGCGGGCCCAGTCGGCCAGGAAGGCCTCGAGCCCGCGGTCGGTGAGCGGATGCGCGAGCAACTGATGCAGCACCTTGGACGGCACGGTCGCGATGTCCGCGCCGATCAGCGCTGCCTGGACGACGTGCATCGGGTGGCGGACCGAGGCCACGAGCACTTCCGTCTCGAACGCGTAATTGTCGTAGATCTGTCGGATCTGGCGGATCAGCTCCATGCCGTCCGCGGAGATGTCGTCCAGCCGCCCGACGAACGGGGAGACGTAGGTCGCGCCCGCCTTGGCGGCCAGCAGCGCCTGCGCCGGCGAGAAGCACAGCGTGATGTTCACGCGGATGCCTTCCGCCCGGAAGCGCCGGCACGCCTTCAGCCCGTCCTCGGTGAGCGGGACCTTCACGACGATGTTGTCCGCCACCCGCGCGAGCTCGCGGCCCTCGCGGAGCATGGCCTCCACGTCCGTCGCCACGACTTCCGCGCTGACCGGTCCGTCCACCATCCGGCAGATCTGGGCCAGGATCTCGCGCGGGTCGCCGTCGGGTCCCGCGGCCTTCGAGAGCAGCGAGGGGTTGGTGGTCATGCCGTCGATGAGCCCGGCGTCCACCGCTCGCCGCACCTCGCCCAGGTCCGCACTATCCAGGAAGATCTTCATCCGTGTCCTCCTCGAGCCGCAGCGCTTCGGCGCTGTAGTAGACGCGTGTCAGGAACAGCCCCTCCGCGGGCGCGGGCGGGGAGGTCTCGAGCGATGGCTCGCCGTGGAGCAGCGCCTCCAGCTCCTCCTGCGGCCTCGCGCCGCGCGCGACATCCACCATCGTGCCCACGAGGTATCTTACCATGTGGTGTAGAAATCGGTTCGCCGTGATGTGGAAGGCGACGCCGTGATCCCCCCAGGGCACCCAGCGCGCGCGGATCACGGTGCAGCGATCGCCGCGCTCCGGCTGCCCCGCCTTGGCGAAGGCGCGGAAAGAATGCTCGCCGGGCAGCAGCGCCGCCGCCGCCTCGAGCCGCTCGAAGTCGAGCGGCCGGCGGAGCGGCCAGCACCAGCGGCGCCGGAAGGGCGAACGCGCGCTCTCCGACGTGCCCACGCGGTAGGTGTAACTGCGTGCGATCGCGTCGTAGCGCGCGTGGAAGCTCTCGGGCACCGGCTCCGCCGCCGCAACCCACACGTCCTCCGGGAGGATGGCGTTGAGCGCCCGCCGCAGCGCCTCCGCGGTCCACTTGGCGGGCACCAGCGCGGAGGCGACCTGGCCGGTCGCATGCACTCCCCGGTCCGTGCGGCCGGCCCCCACCACTCTCGTATGCCGGCCGGTCAGCCGCGCGAGCGCAGACTCCAGAACGGCCTGCACCGTCCGCGCGCCGGGCTGCACCTGCCAGCCGTAGAACCCGGCGCCATCGTAGTGGAGGGTGAGCTTGATCCGGTGGTCCGGGGGGAGTGTCACGGGCGCGAAAGGTATCGGCGCGGACCGGCCCGGGCAAGGCGGGGCGCGGACCCCGCATCCGCGCCGGCGGGTACAGTGCGCACCGGGCCGCCCGCCGCGGAGGGCGCGATCCGAATGACCCTGGAAAAGGTGAGGCCGGGAGACCGGAGGAGCAGCCGGATGGCGACACGCGAGGAGCCGATGGCGAGCCGGCGCGCCGCCATGCGCCCCGATCACCACCTTGCCGCAGGCGGCTTCCGCAACCCGTGGCTGCCGGCCACCCGCGTGCCCGGCGGCCGCGCGTTCTGGCGCTGGCGGCTCGAGCGCCTGCGGACCGGCATCGCGCCGGACCCCGGGCCCGGCGAGCTGCCCGTGCGGCCGAGCGCCGTGGCCCACGCCCGCGCCGGCCGGCGTGAGCTGCGTGTCACATGGGTGGGGCACGCCACGTTCTTGCTTCAGGTCGGCGGCATCAACCTGCTGACCGACCCGGTGTGGGGCCGGCGCGCCTCGCCCGTCTCCTGGGCGGGGCCCGCCCGGCTCGTGCCGCCCGGCCTGGACTTCGACGCGCTTCCGCCGATCGACGCCGTGCTCCTCTCCCACGACCACTACGACCACCTCGACGATCCGACGGTGCGGCGCCTCGTCCGCCGCTTCCCGGGATTGGCCTGGGTCACGCCGCTCGGGTTCCGTGGCTGGCTCGAACGGCGGGGTGCCGCGCGCATCACCGAGCTCGATTGGTGGCAGGAGGCCACCATCGCCACACCCGGCGGCGAGCTACGCGTCACCGCCGCGCCGGCCCAGCACTGGTGCCGCCGGAGCCCGATCGCGGATGCGCGCCGGCTCTGGGCCTCGTTCGCCGTCTCGGCGCCCGGCGGGCCGAAGCTGTTCTTCTGCGGGGACAGCGGCTACTTTCCTGGCTTCCGTGAGATCGGCGCGCGGCTCGGCCCGTTCGATGCCGCGCTGCTGCCCATCGGCGCGTACGCGCCCCGGTGGTTCATGCAGGCGATGCACATGGATCCGGAGGAGGCGGTGCGCGCCTACCTTGACCTGGGCGGCGTCGGCGCCTTCGTCGCCATGCACTGGGGCACGTTCCGGCTCAGCGACGAGCCGCCGCTCGAGCCGCCCGCCCGGACCCGCGCCGCGTGGGACGCTGCGGGGCTCGATGGGCGTGACCTCTGGATCCTCGCGCACGGCGAGACGCGCGCGAGGGAGGTGTCCGCGCCGCCTGTCGCCTGAAACCGGTGCGGCGCCCGCCACGTACGGGGGCGCGTTGACAAGGGCCGAGGAGGTGTCACATGAAGGTGCTCGCCGCTCTCGTGTTCACGCCTCTGGTCGCGGCGGTCGCGGCCGCGCAGGAGCCGCAGGTCTCCGCCAGCCCGCCGCCCGACGCAGCCGCGCTGGAGCAGCGCGGCGTGTCGCCTCGCATCGCTGCGCACGCCGCACGCGTGTTCCGCGACCCGGCCGCCACGCGCTGGGAGGGCGACCGGCGCGTGGAGCCCGGCGACACCGTGGCGGGTGACGTCGCCGCCCACGGCGGACTCGTGGTCATCGGCGGCCGCATCACGGGCGAGCTCGTGGTGGTGGACGGGGACGTCGAATTCCTGCCCGGCGGATCGGTGGACGGGGACGTCACCATCATCGATGGCATGGTCCGCGGCGTCGAGGCCGGGAGCGTGGGCGGCACGCTCACCGTGTACGGCCGGGCGATGCACCGGGACGAGGCGGACTGGGAGCGGGAGCGCAGGCGGCGGGTCGCGGCCTCGCCCCGGGTCCGCGTCGGAGATGGCGGTGCCCGGCTCGTGCTGCGCGTCGGCCCCAACTACAACCGCGTGGAGGGGCTCCCCGTCTCGCTCGGCCCGCAGATCGAGACGGGCGGCTCGAACCCGCTGCGCGTCGAAGCCCTCGCCATCCTGCGCACGGAGGGCGATCGGCCGCTGGACGGCGAGCGGGTCGGCTACTCCGTGCGGGCCGAGCAATTCCTCGGCGGGCGCCGGGAGGTGCGCCTCGGCTTCGGCGTACGCTCCGTCGTCTCGCCCATCGAAACCTGGCAGCTCAGCGACCTCGAGGCCTCCCTCGCGACGCTCCTGCTGCACAGCGACCAGCGGGACTACTTCGAGCGTACCGGCTGGGGCGCCTACGCGCGTTTCACTCCCCGCCACCTGCCTCTGGACGTCACGCTCGAGTACCGCGATGAGGACCACGGCGTGGCGGCCGCCGGCGACCCGTGGACGTTGTTTGGAGACGACCCGTGGCGCCCGCAGCCACTCGTCGCGGAGGGGCGCCTCCGCTCGCTCGTGGGCGAAGCGACGCTGGACCTGCGTGACGGCGGCGAGGACGAGCCGCAGAGCGGGTGGTACGCGAGCGCGGTGGTCAACCGCGGATTGGGCGGAGACCTGCGCCTTCCGGAGTCGTTTGTCACGATCGGCGGCGATGAGATCGGGACCATCCCCCCGCAGCCCGTGGACGAGGGCTTCACCACGGCCCTCCTGGATCTCCGCCGCTACAACCGTGTCGGCCGTTTCGCCTCACTCGACTTCCGCGTGGTGCTCGGCGGCTCGATCACGGAATCCGCGCTGCCGCCCCAGTTCCAGCACGCGCTCGGCGGCCCCGGCTCGCTCCCGGGCTACGCGCTCCTCGGCGCGGATTGCGGCGCGCGGCAGACGCGCGTGGACGTGGAGCCCATCGGGCCCACCCCCACGTTCTTCTATCGCTACGGCTGCGACCGGATCGCGCTGTTCCAGGCGGTGTACCGCGGCGGCCTCTCCTTCGACCTGTCGTGGGGCGATGGAGACGACGTCGATGACGTGGACGACGACGGGGACGAGGACTGGGACTGGGACTCGGACTGGGATGTGGTTTGGGGCTGGGATTGGGACCTCACGTGGTCACTCTTCTTCGATGCCGCGCGCGGCTGGGTGTTCGGCGATTCCAGCGCCTTCGCGCGCACGGATACCGGCGCGCTCTACGATGTGGGTGCCGGCATCGTCTTCGGGGACGACCTCGGGATCTACGCTGCCGTGCCGCTCGAGGGGCGCGACCACGACGTCAGGGTCTTCCTGCGGCTCGGGCGGCGGTTCTAAGACGTGGAGCAGGCAGCGGCGTTCCGAGCCGGAGCCGCCGTGGCCCGACAGCCCCCGTCCTGATGGCTGGCGAGCAGGGCGGGCGCCGTTCCGAGCCGCCGGATGCGTACGCGCGGCCAGACCGCGATCCTGTTGCCGTCCCGGACGAGGATCGTGGCCGTGAAGCCCTCCGATTTTCCCACGTTCCCAACCCCTCGCGCGGGCAAGCGCTGGGAGCCCGGCGCGGTCGCGGGCCCGCGTAGCACGACGCCGCCGCCCGTCTCGGTCTCCACCTCGGACCTCTCGACCGGCTCGAAGCCGGCGCAGGCGAGCTGGGCTCCCCGGGGGCGACCTCCGTGAACGACGGTACGGGGACCGCGACCATCCCGCCCGGGCCCCGAACAGCGCATCTTCCCCGACGCAACCCTTCGGGCCGAGCCCGTGTCCCAGAATCGGAAGCATGCTCGCGAGACTTGCGTACCCGGCAGCCGGGTTGGACGAACGATTGCTGATCCAGCGCACCCTGGGCGGTGACGACCTCGCCGCCCGGGAGCTGTACGACGCGCACGTCGACCGCGTCTACCGGCTCGCCTACCGGCTGACCGGGGACGACGAGCTCGCGCGTGACTGCACGCAGGAAACGTTCATCCGCGCGTTCCAGCACCTCGGCGAGTTCCGCGGCGCCTCCGCCCTCTCGACGTGGCTGCACTCGATCGCCGTCTCCGTGTGCCTCAACACGCTGCGCACCGTGCGGCGTCTGCGCAGGCGTCACGCGGATCTCGAGGAGGCGGATCGCGCCGACCCGGGCGACGCGCCGGGTATCGAGCCCGACGTGAGAGAGCGCCTGAAGGCCGCGATCGATGAGCTGCCGGAGCTCTACAGGGTGGTTCTCGTCATGCATGACCTGGAGGGCTACACGCACGAGGAGATCGGCGCCGCGCTGGGCATGGCGGCCGGGACGTCCAAGGCCCGGCTCTCGCGCGCACGAGGACGCCTGCGGGAAGCGCTGGCGCGGTTCGCGGGAGAGTGGGCGCGATGAACGACGAACGCTTCAACGAGCTGCTGCGCGAGCTCGCGGCCGACTACAACGCCCCGCCGCCCACGCCGCGGGACGCCATGTGGGCCGTGATCGACGACGCGCGCAGGGGCCGAGGGCTGCCTGCTCCCCGCGTTGCCAGCCGGTGGTGGCTACGCCCGGCAGCCGGCATCGCCGCGGTTCTCGTCCTCGGCCTGGCCGTCGGCTGGCTGGCGACGTCGCGCAGCGACCCGCCGGCTGCCGCCGCCGTGGCCGGGTCCGGCCGGCCGCCGCAGGGCGAGATGGCCACCGCCCTGCCGCATGGTGGCGAAACGGGCGGCGACCGGCGCGCGCCCATCGAGCGCGCGCCCGCGGCGCCGAGCGGCGGCGCAGGCCTCGCCGGATCAGCAGCCGCACCGTCACCGGCGGCGCAGCCGGCGCGCGCCCCGGTGCTCGCCGCGGCATCCTCCGGCCCCGCCCGGCGCCCCGAGGTCACGGCGGCGGGCGGTGCTCCGCCTCGGGACGCGCCCGCACGCCGGCGCGGCGAGGGGCCCACGGGGCGAGCCGTGGACACGCCGCCGGGCGAGCTCGATGCGCTCGTGACGACGCAAACACTGACCCAGGGGGAAGCGCTGATCACCGCGTTCCGCGCCGCCGATGCCTCGCTCGCTGCCGACCCGCGCATCGGCGTCTGGGCGCGCGAGATCCTGGTCCCCACCCGCCTGCTCCTGGACTCGCCCGTGGCCGGCGACGCCGCCATGCGCGGGCTGTTGGAGGACCTCGAGCTCGTCCTGCTCCAGATCGCCCATCTCTCCGGCAGCCCGGCGGACAGCGCCGAACGGGCCTGGATCGCCGAAACCCTGGCAAGACGCGACATACTCTCGCGCCTCCGGGCCGCGGTCCCCGCCGGCCTGGTGGCCGCGGGCCCGTGAGGAGAGACCCATGAACCGGATGGCCATTGCCCGCTCCTCGATCCTCATCACGGTCCTCGCCGCGGCGCGCCTCATCGTCGGCGCGGAGCTGGAAGCGGCACGCCCGCCCGCGTGGGCACTGCAGGATCCGGCGGACTCGCTCTACCATGCCGCGCGCGAGGCCCTCACCCGCAACGAGTACCGCCGCGCGGCCGAGCTCTTCCATGAGATCCCGATCCGATACCCGAGCTCGACCTACGCGGGGGATGCGCTCTATTGGGAGGCGTTCGCGCGCTACCGTCTCGGAACGGAGGATGACCTGCGGAGCGCGATGCAGGCCCTCCAGCGCCAGGCCGCGGGGTATCCGCGCGCCGCGACCCGCGGCGATGCGCAGACGCTGATGGTGCGCATCAACGGCGCGCTCGCGCAGCTTGGCGATGCGGCGGCGGCAGAGGCCGTCGCTCGGAAGGCCGCCGCGGACGTCGAGCGGCAGAACGAGGTCCAGCAACGGGTCGCCGAAGCGGTCCGTGAGGCACAGGAGGCGGCCCGTGAGGCGCAACGTGAGATGCAGGAAGCGCTCCGCGAGGCGCAGCGCGAAGCGCTCGAGAGCGTGAGGGTCCGCGGCCGCCGCGACGAGACGCGCGACCCCTCGTGCCCGGAGGACCCCCAGCGGGAAGTCCGCATCGTCGCGCTGAATGCGCTCGCCCAGCTCGATGCGGAGAGCGCTCTGCCGATCCTGAAGAACGTGCTGGAACGCAAGGACCCGTGCTCGGCCGACCTGCGTCGCAACGCGCTCCTCGTCGTCTCTCGCACCGAATCGCCCGAGGCGGAAGCGATCCTGCTGGAGGCGGCACGCGGCGATCCCGACCCGGGTGTCCGCGAACGCGCCGTGCGCTCGCTCGCCAACGTGGAGACGGAGACTGCCGTCGCAGCGCTGAGAGAGATCCTGTGGAGCTCCACCGAGTTCGAGATCCAGCGCGCCGCGCTCTCCGCACTCTACCGGCAGGAGAGCGAGCAGGCCGGCCAGATCCTGCGCGAGTTCGCGCAGCGTGACGACATCCAACCCGAGCTCCGCGAGCAGGCGATCCGGTCCATCGGCAGGCGTGGCACTGCCGAGGACGCCGAGTTCCTCCGGCAGCTCTTCCATGCGTCCGACCCGGAGGCCAAGGTCAGGATCGTGAGCGCGCTCGGGGACATGGAGATCGAGGGCAACGAGCGCTGGCTCCTCGACATTGCGTTGAGCGACGCCGAACCGCCCGAGGTCCGGGCGCGCGCCGTTTACGAGGCGGGCACGCACGGCGCGCCCATCGAGGAGCTCGTGACGCTCTACGACGCGATGCCCGACAAGGAGATCCGAAGCCGCCTCATTTCCGTCTATGCGCGCCGGCGCGAGGCGGCCGCGATAGACAAGCTCATCGACATTGCCCGGCGCGAAACCGACATCGAGCTGCGTAGCCGCGCGATCACGGCGCTCGCGCGCTCTGGGGATCCGCGCGTCGCGCAGGTGCTCGAGGAGATCATCGGGACGTGAGCCCGCGCCGCGCCGGATGGGGGCGACCTCGTCGCCCTCATTCTGCGCGGCATGGGACCGCAGGGTCCGAGGCCACCTCGCGCGCCTGTCGGGCGAGGCCGACCAATTCGATCAGCCGCAGCGCATTGGTGGAGGTGGCGAGTCCCGGCCGCAGCCGGTAGTCGAAGCTCATGCCCGCCCCGTCCCCGGACGCATGGATCGTCTCGCGGAAGTGGACGGCGCAGGCCGCGGCGCGCAGCTCGTCGCAATCGGCGAGGGCGAGGTCGTGCGTGGCGGTCGCGCCGATCGCGCCCTGCTCGAGCAGGTGGCCGAGGATCGTGCGCGCCGCGATCTGCCGCTCCGCGGTGTTGGTGCCCTGGAGCAGCTCGTCCAGGAGGTAGAGGAGCGTCCCGCCCTCCCGTCTCACCTCGCGCGCGGCGTCCACGATCTCGCGCAGCCGCTCCAGCTCGGCCATGAACTGCGAGACCCCGCGTTCCAGCGAGTCGCGCACGCGCATGCTCGTCTCGAGCCGGACGGGCGAGAGGCGCATCTCGCGGGCGCACACGGGCGCGCCAGCTTGCGCGAGCACGACGTTGGTCCCGATCGCGCGCAGCAGGGTGCTCTTGCCCGACATGTTCGAGCCCGTGACCAGCAGGAACGTGCCGGGCGGGCCGACGGTCACGTCGTTGGCTACGCGTGTCCCGGCAGGGAGCAGCGGGTGCGCGAGGGCGCGGGCCTGGAGGTGCGGCGGGCCAGCCGTGTCGAATGCGGGGAACGCCCAGTCCGGGTTGTCATGCGCGAGCCGTGCCAGCGCGACGAGCGCCTCGATCTCGCCGTAGGCCTCGAGCCAGCGCCGCACGTGCGGACCCGCCACGCGCTGCCACGCCTCGAGCCGCGCCAGCACATGGAAGTCCCAGAGCGTGAAGAGCTGGATGGGCAGGTAGAACATCCCGTTGAAACGCAGGTCTGCCAGGTCGAGCAGCCGCTCCACGCGGCGCAGCAGCGTCCGTGGCTGCATGCCGTTCGCCGTGAGCTCAGCCTGCAGCCGCTGGAGCGCGGCCGCCTCGAAGCGCGCCCCGCTGACGTGCGCGAGCAGCGCCGAGTACTTGCCGATCCCGCCGCGCTCGGCGGCCGCCCGCGAGAACGTCGCGCGGATGCGCCCGCCGAACGCGCCGCTGAGCACCAGCCCGGCCAGCACGGGCAGCGCCCACGCGGACACACCGATGATGCCGGCGAGCTGCAGCGCCGCCAGCGCCGCCGTTGTCGCCGGAATGACCCGCGCGGCCCAGACGAGGGCGCGGCGCCGCGTGAGCCACGGCTCGCTTTCCGCCCAGCCCAGGAACTCCCGGATGTCGCGCTCGGAGCCCGACACGAGCCGCCGGCCATCCAGCGTCAGCGCCTCGCGCAGCTCCATGTGCTGCGCGAGCTCGCGCACTGCCTGCTGCCGCTCCGCGATCCGCGCCGGCTCGGACGGCGCGAGCAGCCAGCCCTCGAGGGCCGCGCGCCCCGGGGGCGTGGCCGGTGCGCCCAGGAGCTGGTAGAGCGAGGCCCTGCCGAAGATGTCCAGGTCTTCCGCGTACGCGTGCCGCTCCGGCACCGCGACCGGCGGGTGCGGCGGCAACCGCTCCCAGCGCCGATGGACGCGGTCGTCCCACTCCTCGTTCACGCGTTGCAGCTCGGCGAAGCGCCGCTCGCGGCGGCGGACGCGCGCGTGCAGCACGACCAGCACGGCGAAGGCGGCCGCGGCGGCCGCCACCGCTCCCGCGAGCACCGGCCCCAGCCCTGCCGCCTCCACACGCACCAGCAGCGCCGCGAGCAGGAGAAAGAGCGCCGCACGGCCGTTCGACAGCGCGCGCGCAAGGCGCCCGTGCCGCTCCGCCTCTGCCCGGAATCGGTCCGCGCGCTCGCGGTACGATCCTGCCTTGCCCGAGTTCGAATCCATGCGATCCGCCGTCCCGGTTCTCGCCGGGGCGGTACCCCGCCCGCGGGCGTGTGAGCCGTAGCGTGCGGCCCGCGATTGACAGCGCGTGGCGCCGCACCGTACGTTCCTGCCGGCATGCCAAGGGATAACGGAGCAGCTCCCGTGTCGGACGGCCCGAGCGAACCCGCCGCGTTCTCCCTCGCGCCCTTCCTGCTCAAGATCGCCTCGCGGCAGGACCTCACGGCCGACGAGGCGGAGGCCGCCTTCGACGGGATCATGGAAGGACGCGCCCCGGCGTTCCAGGTCGCCGCGTTCCTCGCCTCGTTGCGCGCCAAGGGCGAAACCCCTCAGGAGGTCGCCGGCGGCGTACGCGCGCTGAGGCGGGCCATGCTGCGCGTGCCGGTCAGCAACGGCGAGTCCGTGCTCGACACGTGCGGCACCGGCGGCGGCAGCTTCACCACGTTCAACATTTCGACTGCGGCAGCGCTGCTCGCCGCCGGCGCCGGCGTCCCCGTCGCCAAGCACGGAAACCGGTCGTTCACCTCGCGCAGCGGCAGCGCGGACGTCCTCGAGGCGCTGGGCGTGGCCATCGACCTGCCCGCGGGCTGCCTCGCCGACGTGCTGCGCGAGGCCGGCATCGTCTTCATGTTCGCGCCGCGGCTGCACCCCGCCATGCGCCACGTGGCGCCCGTCCGCCGCGAGCTCGGCATCCCGACCATCATGAATTTGCTGGGTCCGCTGACCAACCCCGCGGGCGCGCGCCGCCAGCTCCTGGGCGTCGCCGAGCCCGCGCTGCTCGAGCTGATCGCGACCGCGCTACTCGAGCTGGGCCACGAGCACGCCCTCGTCGTGCACGGCGCGCCCGGGCTGGACGAGCTCAGTCCGGTGGGCCCCAGCGAGGTGGTGGAGGTGAGGGACGGCCGCCTGCTGCGCTACCGCTTCGACCCCGAACGGCAACTGGGCTGGACAGGGCTGGATGCGAGCGAGCTCGCGGGCGGCGATCCCGCAGAGAACGCGCGGTTGATCGAGGCGGTGCTCGAAGGGCGGGGCCGCCGCGCCGCGCGCGCCGCCGTGCTCCTCAACGCCGGCGCCGCGCTCTACCTGGCCGGTCGGGCGAGCTCCATCGAGGAGGGCGTCCACGAGGCCACTACAGCGCTCGACGCCGGCGCAGGGTGGGAGGCGTTGCAGCGGCTGCGCGCCGCCTCCCGCGCCGCGGCGGAACGGGCGGCCGCCGCGAGCTGAAGCGAAGGCAGGATCCAGGCCTTCCGGCCGCGGCGAAGATCAGTCGCGGCCAGGCGGGTGGCCGATCCCGTCCGCGCCGAGAGCGCTCAGTTCGCCGAAACGACCGCCCGCACCACCCACGGACCCACGATCGGCGACCGCGCCGCGCACAACACGACCAGCGTGACCAACCGCCCCGTCTTCCGACCGACCACGAACGCCCGCCTGTTCCCCATCAGTACCTCCGGATGACGCCGACCACGACCCCCTGGATCCGGACGTCCGCCGCGTCGAAGTAGAGCGGGGGCATCGCCGGGTTCGCCGGCTGCAGCCGCACACGGCCGTCCGGCTCGCGGTAGAACTTCTTCACCGTGGCCGAATCGCCGTGCACCAGCGCCACCACCATGTCCCCGTTCTCCGCCGTCTGCCGCGCGTTCACGATCACGTAATCGCCGTCGCGGATCTGCTCGTCGATCATCGAGTCGCCCTTCACGCGCAGCACGTAGTTCTGACCGCCCCGACCCAGCAGCTCTTCCGGCACCGCGATCGTCTCGCGGTCCTCGATCGCCTCGATCGGCAGGCCCGCCGCCACCACTCCCAGCAACGGCAGCTCCACCGCCCCGATCCGCGTCCCCGTCGGCACCAGCTCGATCGACCGGCTCTCGTTGTAGCTCTTTCGGATGTAGCCCTTGCGCTGCAGATTTTCCAGATGCTCGTGCACGGTGGCCAATGAGCCGTACGCGAAGTGCTGCGCGATCTCCTCGTAGCTCGGCGCGTAGCCGTGCTCCTCGAGATAGTCCCGCAGGAAGTCCAGGATCTCTTTCTGACGTTTGGTCAGCGGCATGGCACAGCTCTCGGGAAGATCACGACGCTTCGCTCCTCGGCACCGCGGCCCGGGGCCGGCCGTGCGGGCCGCACGCCCGCACGGTCTGCCGAAGAAGAACCGAATCCAACTTACCCGAAGGCGAACCGAAGCGCAAGAGGCTCGATGACGGTCCTCGACTCCATCGTCGCCGCCAGGCGCCTCCACGCCCAGGCGCTCGCGCCGCGCCGCGCCGCGCTCCGGGCAGCCGCCGAGGCCGCGCCGCCGGCACGCGCGTTCGCGTCCACCCTCATGGCGGGGCCGCGCATTTCGCTCGTTGCAGAAGTGAAGCGGCGCTCGCCATCGGCGGGCTGGATCCGCCGGGACGCGGACGCCGTGGCCGTCGCTGCGGCCTACGAGGCGGCGGGCGCCGCCGCGATCAGCGTGCTCACCGAGGAGGAGCATTTCGGCGGCTCGCTCGCCGACCTGACAGCGGTGCGCGCCGCAGTGCGGGTGCCGGTGTTGCGCAAGGATTTCATCGTCGACCCCGTGCAGCTCTGGGAGGCGCGCGCCGCGGGAGCGGACGCGGCCCTGCTGATCGTGCGCGTGCTGGATGACGCGGAGCTCGCGGACCTGCTCGCCGCCGCGCGTGACTGCGGGCTCGGGGTTCTCGTCGAAATCCATGGCGCCGGCGAGCTCGAGCGCGCGCTGCGCGCGGGCGCGGAGGTGATCGGCGTCAACGCGCGCGACCTGGGGACGTTGAGGACGGACGCGGACGTCGTGCTCGCGCTTGCCGCGCGCGTGCCGGAAGCGCGCGTGCTGGTGGGCGAGAGCGGGATCCGCTCGGCGGAGGACGTCGAACGCCTGGCGGACGCCGGCGTCGATGCGGTGCTGGTGGGCGAGTCGCTCATGCGGGCCGCGGACCCGGGCGCTGCGGCGCGGGCGCTGGCAGGGGTGGCGCGCCGGGCTCTGCCTGCGGTCGAGGTGAAGATCTGCGGCCTGTGCCGGCCGGAGGACGCGCGCGCGGCGGTGGAGGCGGGCGCGGACTACGTGGGCGTCGTGCTGGCGCCGGGCGGGCCCCGGTCGCAGACTGTCGCGTCGGCGAAGGCGATCTTCCAGGCCGCCGCAGGCGCGCGCCGCGTCGGGGTCTTCGTGGACGCCTCCACCGAGGAGGCGGCCTCGGCCGCGCGTGCGCTCGGGCTCGCCGTGCTGCAGCTCCACGGCTCGGAGCCGCCCGAGCAGGTGGCGGCGCTGGCGGCGGCGGGCCCGTGGCAGGTCTGGAAAGCGGTGCGGCCGCGGCGCCGGGAGGATGTCGCGGCGGCGGTGGACGCGTATGGCGGCGTCGCGGCAGCGCTGCTCCTGGATGGCTGGCATCCCACGCGTGCCGGCGGAACGGGCACGACCTTCCC
Organism: Longimicrobiales bacterium; assembly: GCA_036381195.1. GTDB lineage: Bacteria > Gemmatimonadota > Gemmatimonadetes > Longimicrobiales > RSA9 > RSA9. The sequence goes on from DASVDH010000105.1 coordinate 60,892, forward strand.
GTGGGACGATGTCGCGCCGGCGCGTGGGCTGGTGCCGCGGGGCGTGCGTCTCGTCGTGGCCGGCGGGCTCACGGCGGACAACGTTGCCGCGGCGGTCGGCCGGCTGGCGCCGGACGTGGTGGATGTGAGCTCGGGCGTGGAGTCGCGCCCGGGGGTCAAGTCCGCTGAGCGCGTGCGCGACTTCGTCGCCGCGGCGCGCTCCGTGGTCCCGGGACGCGCCGCGCGCCGGGGCGCTGCGGCGGGACAGGAGGCATGATGGAGGAGACGACGGCGGCCGGGACGGAGACGTTGGTGGAGCGTTCGGGGCGGTTCGGGCGCTTCGGCGGCCGGTACGTGCCCGAGACGCTGATGGCCGCGCTGGACGAGCTGGCCGCGGTCTACGAGGACGCGCGGCGGGACCCGGCGTTCCGGGCGGAGCTGGATGCGCTGCTGCGCGACTACGTCGGCCGTCCGAGCCCCCTCTACCTCGCCCGTCGGCTGGGCGAGGCGGTGGGCGGCGTGCGGGTCTATCTCAAGCGGGAGGATCTCAACCACACCGGCGCGCACAAGATCAACAACACGATCGGCCAGGCGCTGCTGGCCCGCCGCATGGGCAAGCGCCGGATCATCGCGGAGACCGGGGCGGGGCAGCACGGCGTAGCCACCGCGACGGTCTGTGCGTTGTTCGGCCTCGAGTGCACGATCTACATGGGTGCCGAGGATGTGCGGCGGCAGGCGCTGAACGTCTACCGGATGCGGCTGCTGGGGGCGGAAGTCCGCACGGTGGACGCCGGCACGCGGACTCTCAAGGACGCGACGAACGAAGCGCTGCGGGACTGGGTGACCAACGTCCGGGATACCCATTATATTATCGGATCGGTCGTCGGCCCCGACCCCTATCCCCGGATCGTTCGTGACTTCCAGTCCGTGATCGGCGAGGAAACGAGACGGCAGGTGGAGGCGGCGGAGGGGCGGCTCCCGTCTGCGGTCATCGCGTGTGTGGGCGGCGGCTCCAACGCGATCGGCATCTTCCACGCGTTCGTCGACGAGCCGTCCGTCGAGCTCATCGGTGTCGAAGCTGCGGGCGCCGGGCTCGAGACGGGGCGCCACGCGGCCTCGCTGGGCGCCGGGCGTCCCGGCGTGCTGCACGGCTCGTTCAGCTACCTTCTCCAGGACGACGCCGGTCAGGTCGCGCCGGCGCACTCGGTCTCCGCGGGCCTCGATTACCCGGGCGTCGGCCCCGAGCATGCGTTCCTCAAGGAGAGCGGGCGTGCCCGCTACGTGAGCGTGACCGACGGGGAAGCACTGGAGGCGTTCCACCGCCTCGCGCGACTGGAGGGCATCATCCCGGCGCTCGAGAGCGCGCATGCCGTGGCGTACCTGCTGCGCGCGGGCGAGTTCGCCGCGGGGGCCGGTCCGGTCGTGATCTGCCTCAGCGGCCGTGGCGACAAAGACGTGGAGCAGGTGGCCGCACTGACGGCCGGCAATGCTCGCCGACGGGTCTGACGGACGTGAGCCGTGAGCGAGACGACTGACCTGGTTCAGCGGCGCCCCGACTCGCCCCCGGAGGGCGGGCCGCTTCCCGTCGAGGTCGGCGACGTGCTGAGCACGCTGGCCAAGAGCGTTCGCGCGTACCAGCTCTATCAGACCAACAACCCGATCTACCAGCGCTTCGTGAGCGCCGCGGCGAACGCGTTCGCCCGGCTCTGGGAGCGAACGTCCTCGCTCCACCTCACGGTCGAGGAGCAGGCCTTCGTGTGGGGCTCCGAGCGTTTCCCCATGCCGGGCGGCCGCGAGAGTCTCGCCTTCCAGTTCTACAAGGATGGCATCCGTTACCTGACCTTCCTGCCGGGTTTCGAGGACGAGGTCGAGACGTTCCTCGGGGTGCTGCAGCGTGCGCGCCAGTTGGAGGCACAGGGGGAGGACGACCTGGTCTCCCTCCTCTGGGAGCAGGACTTCGTCGCGTTCCAGTACGGCTACGTGGACCTCCTGGCGGAACACGTGCCCCTGCCGGAGCCGGGCGGGGTCCCGCTCCAGCCCGTAGATCGCGGGGAGCTCGAGAGGGAGGTGGGCGTCCAGGCGGCGCCGGATGAGGCGGAGAGGACGTCGGCGCCAGGCGGCGCCGACACGCTCGCGACAGTCACGCGCGAGGAATTCGCCGAGACGCTGTTCTTCCTCGATGAGAACGAGCTGCAGATCCTCCAGCACGAAGCGGAGCTCGAATGGCATCGGGACGTGCGCGCGGACGTGCTGGCGGCCCTGTTCGACCGCCTCGAGGATGGCACGCCCGCGCGTCAGGACACGATCCTCGGCATCCTTCGGCAGTTGCTCCCGAGCTTCCTGAGCCGGAGTGATCTCCGCTCCGCTGCGCTCGTGCTGCGCGAGCTGGAGGGCGTGCTCGCGAGCGGCGTGCTCGGGGAGGAACAGCGCGCGCGAGTGGACGAGCTCTTCGGCGAGCTGAATCGGCCGGAGGTCCTGGCGCAGCTCATCGAGGTGCTCGAGCAGAGCATCGGCGCGCCGGAGGTCGAGGACCTCGGCCTCTTCCTGGCGCACCTGCGGCCGGAAGCCCTGCCGGTGTTGATCGCGGGAGCGGAGCGCCTGTCGCATGCAGCCCTGCGAGAGCGCCTGCAGGCCGCCACGGACCGGCTGGCCGAGCAGCACCCGAAGCACGTGGTGGAGCTGCTCCGCTCGGCGGACCCGGTCGTGGCGGCGGGTGCTGCGGCGGCGGCCGGCCGCCTGCGGCTGCCGGCCGCCGCGCCGGCGCTGGAGGCACTCCTCGGGCGCCGGGAGACGAACGTTCGCCGCGCCGCCGTCGAAGCGCTGGCGGCGCTGCGCTCGAGCGCCGCGGTGGCCGGCCTCGAGCGGGCGCTCGAGGACGACGACCGTGAAGTCCGGATCGCTGCCGCGCGCGGTCTCGCGGCGCTCCGGTACCAGCCGTCGCGCGCGCGCTTCGAGCAGGTCCTGGCCAGCCGCTGGCTGCGCGAGGCCGACCTCACGGAGAAGATCGTCTTCTTCGAGTCGTACGGCACGCTGGGCGGCGCCGAGAGTGTCGAGTTTCTGGATGGGATCCTCAACGGCCGCGGGCTGTTGCGGCGTCGCGCCTCCACCGATCTCCGGGCTTGCGCGGCGCTGGCGCTGGGCCGCATCAACGCGCCTGCCGCGCGCGCGGCCCTCGAGCGCGCCGCCCAGGATCCGGACGCCGTGGTGCGCAGCGCGGTTTCCCGCGCGCTACGCCGCGAGACGCAATCCACGTGAGTACGACAACCACCCCTCTCGTCCAGGGCGGCGGCGCCCTCCAGGCGCAGGGCATGGCCCTCCTTTCCGCACTCCACGCGGCCGCGCAGGGCTTGCGGCTGTATCCGCTGGAGAACGCGACGGTGCAGAAGGCGCTGGACGAGTTGAGCCGGGTGGCCAGCCGCCTCGCCGAGCGGGAGGATGGCATCGAGCTCCGCCTCGTCGGTGACTTCCTCTTCCTCAACGACGCGCGTCTGCGGCTCGACCTCTCGAACTACGTGATCTTCTCGTTCCTGACCTCCGCGCTCTCGCGCCACGGCATCGGCAGCGTGGTCGTGGAGAGGGGCGTGACGCGCGATGAGTGGGCACCCTTCATCTCGCTGCTCCTGCGCGACCGGGAGGGGGACGATGACGCGTTCGAGCGCTTCCAGCAGCGGCTCCAGGCCAGCTCCGTCCGCCGGATCCACGTCGAGGCGGACAAGGGCGGCAGCGGGCTACCTCGCGACGATGACGAGGCCCGCGAGTCGGCGAAGCGCGTCTACGCGCAATCCGTCCAGGTCGCCCGCGAGGTCCTGACGGACCTGCGGCTCGGCAAGGCCGTGAACGCGCGCCGCGTGAAGCGAGCCGTGCAGGCCATCGTGGATCAGGTCCTGACCAACGAGAACTCGATCGTGGGCATGACCGTCCTGCGCAACTACGACGAGTACACGTTCAGGCACTCGGTGAACGTGTGCATCTTCAGTGTCGTGCTGGGGCAGAAGCTCGGGCTCTCGAAGGTGCAGCTCTATGAGCTGGGCCTGGGCGCCCTGTTCCACGACATCGGAAAGATGCGCATCGATCCCGCGGTCATCAGCAAGCCGGCCTCCCTGACGGAGGAGGAGACGGCGCAGGTCAGGGAGCATCCCACCGAGGGCCTGCTCGCGCTCTTCACCACGCAGGGCTTTGGCGACGTCCCGTACCGGGCGATGCTGATCGCGTACGAGCACCACATGCGCGCGGACCTGAAGGGCTATCCGCAGAACAAGCGGCCGCGCCGCCCCACGCTGTTCAGCCGCCTCGTCGCCATCGCGGATGCCTTCGACGCCGCAACCTCCAGGCGCACCTACCAGCCCATGCCCTGGACGCCGACCGAAGTGTTGCGCGAGATGCGCGACAATCCGAGCCACGGCTACGACCCGCTGCTCGTGAAGGCGTTCATCAACGTCACCGGCGTCTATCCCGTGGGGACGCTCGCCATCCTGGACACGTACGAGCTGGCCGTCGTCGTTCGGCCGAACCCCGACCCCAGGCGGCTCCACCAGCCCATCGTCAAGATCATCGCGGACCCGATGGGGATCCCGCTGATCGAGCCGATCACTGCAGACCTGTCCGAGCTGGATCCCTCCACGGGCCATCCTCGCCGGACCATCATCAAGACGACCGACCCAGAGAAGTATGGCATCAACATCGGAGACTACTTCGTCTGACACGGATCGGCTCGCCACGCGCTTTCACGCCTGGCGCGCTGCCGGCCGCCGCGCCCTCATCCCCTACCTGACGGCGGGCTACCCGGCACCGCAGGACACGCTCGGCTTGCTCAACCGGCTCGAGGCGGCCGGCGCGGACATCATCGAGCTGGGCATCCCCTTCAGTGACCCGCTCGCCGATGGCCCGACGATCCAGCGCGCTTCGCAGCAGGCGATGGAGCGCGGCGCGACGCTGGCCTGGAGTCTCGACGTGCTCGCCGCGTTCCGCGCAGCGAGCGAGGTCTCCGTCGTTCTCTTCAGTTACCTGAACCCGATCCTCGCCTACGGCATCGAGCGCTTCATCCGCGACGCCACCGCAGCGGGTGCCGACGGCGTGCTGATCACGGACCTGCCCGAGGGCGCGGACGTGGCGCTCGAGGACCGCTTCATCGCCTCACCGCTCTCGCTCATCCGCCTCGTCGCGCCGACGACGGCGCCGGAACGCGCGCGCGCGATCGCGAACCGGGCCCAGGGGTTCCTCTACTACATCTCGCGCACCGGCGTGACCGGCGCGCGCGATGCGCTGCCACCCGGGCTGGACGAGGAGGTGCGCGCACTGCGCGCGGCGGCGTCCGTGCCCGTCGCCGTCGGGTTCGGCATCTCGACGGCCGCACAGGCCGCCGCCGTCGCACGGGTCGCGGATGGGGTCGTGGTCGGAAGCGCGCTGATCGACACGCTGGAACGGGAGGGCGCGGCGGGGGCGGAAGCGTTCCTGCGCAGCCTGCGCGCCGCGGTCGATTCCGCGGCCTGATGGGCCGGCGCGTCGGCGCGCGCCGTCACTCGGGGCCGGCTGCGTCCACCCGCAGCCGCTGCTCGGTGGCCGGGTCCGGCTCGACGAACAGGGTCCGCACCCTCTCGGGCGCGACCAGCCCGGGCGGCGCTTTGCGCGGCTTGCGGACGTACTTGCGCCGCGTCCAATCCACGGCCACGGTGCCGGAGGTGCGCGCGCGGCTGTGCAGCGCCGCGAGCACGGCCGCCTCCGCCAGGTCCCTGGCCGGCGGGTTCGCCTCGGGGTCGGGCCAGCGGAGGATGACGTGCGAGCCCGCGGCCCCGCGCGCGTGGAGCCACACGTCGGAAGGCGACGAGTGGTGGAACGTGAGCTCGTCGTTCGCCTCCCGGTTCCTGCCGACGCGCACCTCGAGGCCGCCGCTGGTCCGGTACCGGCGGTAGGGAGGCAGGCGCCGGGCCGCGCGGCCGGTTGCCGCGCCTCCCGCGCCGATCGCGGCTTGCACCTCCTCCTCCTCGGCCGCGCCGGCCTCCGCCCGCGCCAGCAGCTCCTGGAGACGCGCGTGCTCCGCCTCCAGCTCCCGGATTCGCGCGGGGAGCTGCGCGGCCGCACGCTCGCGCTTGCGCGCCGCCTCGTACAGGCGGCGCGCGTTCTCCGCCGGCGCGAGCGCGGGATCCAGCGCCACACGCACGGTGCCGCCCGCGAAGTCGGACAGCTCCACCTCCGCCATCCCTTTCTCCGCACGATCGAGCTGGGCGAGCAGCAGGTCCGCGTGCCGGCGTAGCTCTGCCGCGCGCGGCCCGGACTGCTGCTGCTCCTCGCGCAGCCGGGTGAGCCGGCGTTGCAGCGCCGCGATCCGGTCGCGCAGCCGCTCGAGCGACGCGCGCGCCACGGGCGGCAGCCGCTCCGGCGCCGCCGCGCCACTCGCCGCTGCGGCGATCGCGGCCAGCAGGGAAGGGAACGGCTCGCCCGTCACGCCAGGCAGCGGCAGCGGATACGGCTGAGCGACCTCGCCCTGGCGCAGCACGCGTGGGTCCGGCGCGGGGAAGTCGGCGAGTGCGCGGTACCGCGCGTACGCGGGGTCCAGCGCTTCCGTGCCGGCGGCGGGGTCGGCCGCATCGCCCAGGATCGCGCGGCCGTTGACGGGACTCGTGTACGCGACGCGCGCGAGCAGCACGCGCTCGCGCTCCGCGGCGGGCACGCCATCCAGCAACGCGTGCCACTCGTCGAGGCCGAAGGGCGCATCCGCGCCCGCGCGCCTGCCGGCCCGCGGGGCAGCGTACTGTGCGCCCGGGCGGAGCTCGCGGCCCGCCGCCTCACGCGGCCGGAGAACGGCGAGGATCCGACCTCGCGCGTCCAGAGCGAGGACGTTCCACTGGTTCGTGAGGAGCTCGACGACGATGCGCGCGAGCGAGCCGGCCCGGGCGCCGTCGCCTGGTGGCGACTCCGGCACTGCGGCGGCAGGCGACAGCAGGTCGATGTGGAGCAGCCGCTCGTCCGGCGGCGCGGAGATGCGCGCGATCCTCGCGCCGCGCGGCGGCTCGACGACCGCCACCCCTGCCGCTGGCGGGACCCGCTCGCCCTCCAGCCAGCGAACCACGCCGCTCGTGGGGTGCAGGTCCCAGACGAGCACGCCGCGCCGGAACGCGAGCGTGGCGGAGCGAGAGGTGCCATCCAGCCGGAGCGCGCGCAACACGCGGCCGCGGAGGACCGCATCAAGCTCCGCGGCCAGGTAGCGCGCCAGGAGCGAGTCGTAGCGCACGCCGTTTGACACGCCCGGATGATGGCGCTAGCTTCCGCGCAGCGTCAACTCGTTTCGCGGCGCGGCTGCGCGTGGATCACTGCGGCGCGCCCGCGCCGGACGGGAATGGGCGTGGCAAGAGCGGCAGCGCCGCAGTGTGCGCGCGCCGTGACCATCCGGGATCTGCTGGAGATGAAGCGGCGCGGCGAGAGGATCGTCGCGCCGAGTGTTTACGACCACCTCCTCGGCCGCCTGGTGGGCGGCGCCGGCGTGCGCTCGGGCTACCCCGCCGCGCGCCTCGACGCCACGCGTTTCATCGACGACATCGTCCTGGCGTAGGCATGGAGCGTTGGACCGGCATCGCCCTGGCGTTGCGTACGCCTGCCGATGACCGCATGGCATCCCGGCTGCCAACGGTCCTGCACCCGCTCGCCGGGCGGCCGCTCGCGTGGCACGTGCTGCAGGCCATCGCCAGCGCACGGCCGCCGCCGCGCCGCATCCTCTTCTGCAGCGCTCCTGGCGTGGAGCTGCCCGGCCTCGCGGCGATTCCGGCGGATGCGGTCGTCGCCGGCCCCGGGGGCAACTGGTGGCGTGCCGTGGCGGCGCGGCTCGGCGACGATGAAGGGCCGTTCCTGGTCGCGGATGCGGCGGCCGCCGCGCTGCTGGCCTCGCTGCACGCGCTCGTCACCGGCCCGCCCGGCCGCGCGCTCCGCGCGCCAGGGGGCGAGGCGCTCGCGGTTTGGGTGGCGGATCGGGAGGCGCTCGCATGCGCGGGCGCGGGCGGCCTGGAGGCCCTCGCCGCGGCATGCGAGACCGTGCCCGCCGCGGACCCCGCGGAGGCGTTCGTCGTGCGCGACCGCGCCGGCCTCGCGCGGGCCGGCGCGCTGATCCAGAGGCGACTGATCCGCCGGCTGATGGACGGCGGCGTCACGTTCTTGCAGCCCGAGAGCGTGCTGGTGGACGTAGACGTGGAGATCGGAGCGGACACGGTGATCTACCCCGGCGTGGTGCTGGAAGGCCGCACGACGATCGGCTCGGAAACCGTCATCGGCCCGGGCTGCCGGATCATCGACAGCCAGGTCGGCAACGGCGTCGAGCTCAAGGGCTGGAACTACCTGTCCGGCACCACGATTCGCAACCGCGCAGTGCTCGAGCCGTATGTCCGCCGCGGATTTGATTGAGGCGGCCGCCGCCGGCGAGCTGCCCGCCTGGGCCGAAGCCGGGCCGCGGCGGCGCGCGCACATGGCGCGCGTCGCCCGGCTGATGGATGCGTGGGCGTGCCGGCTCGGGCTGGACGAGGCGGAACGCGTGCGCTGGCGCGCGGCCGCGTGGCTCCACGACGCGCTGCGGGACGCGGATCCGGAGCGGCTCCGCGCGGCGCTGGGCTCCGCGCGGCCCGAGTGGCCGGCTGGCCTGCTGCACGGCCCTGCAACGGCGGCCCGGCTCGAGGCGGAGGGGGTGAGGGACGAGGCGCTCGTCCGCGCCGTCGCCTGGCACACCATCGGCCACCCGGACATGGATCGACTCGGCCACGCCCTGTACATCGCCGACTACATCGAGCCCGGGCGCGCGTACGAGCCGGAGCGGCTCGCCGTGCTGCGCGCGCGCATGCCCGCCGCACTGGATGCGGTGCTCCGCGAGGTGGCGGAGCGCCGCATCGCGCATCTCGTCCACTCCCGCCGTGCACTGGCGCCGGAGAGCGTCGCCTTCTGGAACCGGCTGACCGGCGCCTGACGTGCGCGCGTCCTACCGCCTCCCCCTACTGCTCGCCGCGCTGCTCGCCGCGGCCGCCCTGGCGGGCTCGTTCGTCGCGAGCCGGCGCGGCTCCGGTGCGCCCGAGCCGGCGGCCGTCGGCGTGACCGCGAGGCCTCGCTCGCCCCGGGCCGCACGCTCGATGGCCGATGCGTCCCCGGACCCGGGGAGGATCCGGGTCGAGGTCCTCAACGCCACCAGCCGGCCGGGGCTCGCGCGCAGCGTGACGGGGCGGCTGCGCGATGCGGGGTTCGACGTCGTCTACTTCGGAAATGCGCCGCACGCGGACTCGTCGGTGGTCCTCGACCGTGCGGGGCGCGCAGACGCGGCGCATGCGGTCGCGCAAGCGCTGGGCATCAGGCGCGTGCGGAGCAAGCCGGACCCCGGCCTCTACCTGGAAGCGACGGTGATCCTCGGCGCGGATTGGCCGCCATCCGCCGGCGTGCGGGACGGCGCGCGGGAGTGGTGGGCGCGGGTGACGGGTTGGTTGCGGCGCGACCGGTGACCCGCCGGGTCGCGCCTGCGGCGGTCCGCGCCCAGCGGGAACGCACCGCCTTCGCCGACGAGCACGCCTAGCGACGATTGGGCCGGCCGGCTGCGGGTGACCCGCGCGCCGGGTCGGATGCCGCGGGCCGCTGCTCCCCACGCTCGCCGCCAGGCCGGCGCGTGAGGGCGAGGAACGGCCGCGGCGGCTTCAGCGCGTGCTCGGCACGCAACTGGCCGCACGCCGCGGCGATGTCCCGCCCCCGCGGCCCCCGCACCGTCGCGGGCACGCCGCGCGCCTGGAGCACCGCCGCGAACTCGCGCTGCCGCTCGCGGGGCGTCGGCCGCCAGCCGGTGCCCGGCACCGGGTTGAACGGGATCAGGTTGACGTGCGCGGAGAACGGGGAGACGAGCTCCGCCAGCTCCGCGGCCAGCGACAGGTCGTCGTTGACGCCGGCGATGAGCACGTACTCGAACGTGATGCGGCGGCCACCCGCGGCCTCGAAGCGGCGCAGCGCCTCCAGCAGCTCGGGCAGCGGGTACTTCTTCTCGGCCGGGACCAGCCGGGCGCGCAACTCGTGGTTGGGGGCGTGCAGCGACACCGCCAGCCGGAACTGCTCGGGGCGTGCGGCGAGCTCGAGGATTCCGGGCACGATCCCAACGGTGGACACCGTGATCCGCCGCGCCCCCACGCCGTACGCGGTGTTCAGGAGCGTGAGCGCGGGCATCACCGCCTTGCGGTTCGCCAGCGGCTCGCCCATGCCCATGAACACCACGTTGGTGATGGGCCCGAGGCCGTGCTCGGCGGCCCAGCGCCGCGCGCCGCGGAACTGGCCGACGATCTCGCCCGTGGAGAGCTGCCGCCGGTAGCCGGACCAGCCCGTCGCACAGAACACGCAGGCCTGCGCACACCCCGCCTGCGACGAGATGCAGAGGGTCAGCCGGCCCCGCGAGGGGATGAGCACGGATTCGACCAGCTCGCCGTCGGCCAGGCGCCACAGGTGCTTGGCCGTGCCGTCCGCGGAGCGCGCGACGTGCGCCGCCACGGGCGCGCCGACGCGGAACCGCTCCGCGAGCGCCGCCCGCTCCCTGACGGGCAGGTCTGTCATTTCATCGATGCCGACGGCATCCCGCTCGTAGAGCCAGGCGCGGACCTGCGCCGCCCTGTAGGCCGGCTGCCCGCGGCGCGCGAAATGCTCGCGCAGGCGGGCCGCCGCCTCGTCCGGCAGCAGGTCCAGGAGCGTCTCTGCTCCGCCGTGTTCGCGTTCGACGTCCGGCATGTGTCCACCACTCGTCGGTCGGTCCTGTGAGCGCCCGGCCAGTCGCGCGGAGAGCCGCGCGCCGGCGCGGCGCGTGGCCGGCAGACCGGCGCACGCGGCGCCGCGGTTGCCGTCGCGCCCGCGGACCCGGTCGGCCCCGTGCAGCCGCCGCCCGTACGGTCGCTCGGAGCCGCCGCCGACCGCGCGGCTCCGGTGAGCGCTTGCTGGGCTGTGACCCGACCGTTAATTTACGCTGTTTAGGTGAATTGGAGGATCCCCCACCGAGTATTCGACTTGAGGCGCCTTTGCTCCTGACGGACCTGCTCTCGCCGGAACGGATCCGCATCCCGCTGGAATCGCGTTCGAAGGACGATCTGCTCGAAGAGCTCGTCGAGCTGATCACCAGGGAGAATCGCGTGGACGACGCCGAGGACGTCCTGCGCGCGGTCCGCGAGCGAGAGGCGGTCCTCTCCACCGGGATCGGCAACGGCGTCGCGATCCCGCACGGCAAGTCCCCCGCCGTGCCCGAGCTCCGCATGGCGGCTGGCCTCACGCGCGAGCCCGTCGACTTCGATGCGCTGGACGGGAAGCCCGTGCGCCTCTTCTTCATGCTGGTCGGCCCCGAGACCGCTGCCGGGCCCCACATCAAGGCGCTCAGCCGCATCTCGCGCCTGGTGCGCAAGGAGTCGGTCCGCCAGCGGCTCGTGTCCGCCCGCGACGCGGACGACTTCTACCGCGCACTGCGCGAGGCGGAAGGCGCGTAGCCGTTGCCGCGCGTGATCACGCCGACGACGTCCCCAGAACCCGATGAGTCATAGCCTGCCGACCACCGTGCGCAGCTCGCTCGCCGGCACGCTGCGCCGGGAAGATGCCGGAGGCCGCGTCCGGCTCGCCGGCTGGGTCCATCGCCGCCGGGACCTGGGCGGCCTCGTGTTCGTGGAGCTGCGCGACCGCTCCGGCCGCATCCAGCTCTCGTTCGGCCCGGATTGGACGCCCGCCGACGCACTCGAGCGTGCGAGCCGGCTGGGGACGGAGGCCGTCATCGCCATCGAAGGCGAAGTCGTGGAGCGGCCCGCCGGCAACGTGAACCCCGAGCTGCCCACGGGCGAGATCGAGGTGCACGTCCGCTCGCTCGAGGTGCTCTCGGAGGCCGAGACGCCGCCGATCCCGGTGGCGTACGGCCCCGGTGAGGAGCTGCCCGCGGAGGAGCTGCGCCTGCGCTACCGCTACCTCGACCTGCGCCGCGAGCAGCTCCAGCGCGCCCTCGGCATCCGGCACCGTGCGCTGCAGCTCGTCCGGCGGCATCTCAGCGAGGAAGGGTTCTGGGAGATCGAGACGCCCATGCTGACGCGGCGCACGCCCGAGGGTGCGCGCGACTACCTGGTGCCGAGCCGCGTCCATCCCGGCGAGTTCTACGCCCTGCCGCAGTCTCCGCAGCTCTACAAGCAGCTCCTCATGGTGGCGGGTTACGACCGCTACTTCCAGATCGCGCGTTGCCTCCGCGATGAGGACCTGCGTGCGGACCGGCAGCCCGAGTTCACCCAGATCGACGCCGAGATGTCCTTCGTCACGGAGGAGGACATCTTCCGGGTCGGCGACGGGCTGATCGCGGCCCTCTGGCGCGAGCTGGCCGGCGTGGAGCTCGCAACGCCGTTCCCCCGCCTCACCTACCGTGAGGCCATCGAGCGGTACGGCACGGACAAGCCGGACCTCCGCTTCGGCATGGAGTTCGTGGACCTCACGGAATTGCTCCAGGCCACGGATTTCCGGCTCTTCCAGCAGACCCGAGGCACCGGCGAACGGATCAGGGGTATCCGTGCACCGGGCGGTGGCGCCCTGTCTCGCCGCGAGCTGGACGAGCTGGCCGAGGTGGCCCGCGCCAATGGCGCGGCCGGCGCGCTCTGGGTCCGTCGCACCGAAGAGGGCCTCGCCGGCACGTTCGCCCGCGCGCTCGACGCCGGCCAGACCGCGCGGTTCATCGAGCGCACAGGCCTGGAGCCGGGCGACCTGTTCGTGGCGGTGATCGGCCACTACCGGCTGGCGCCGGTGGTCGCGGAAAGCCATCTCGTCACCACGGATGCGCCCCGCCTGGGCGGCGCCGAGGCCGCGCTCGATGCCCTGCGTCGCCACCTCGGCGACCGGCTCGGCCTGCGGGACCCGGGCGCCCACTGCTGGGTGTGGATCACGGACTTCCCGCTGTTCGATTGGGATGTGGAGGCCGGCCGGCTGGTTGCGGCGCACCATCCGTTCACCATGCCACATCCCGACGATGTGCCCCGCCTGCTCGAGTACACCGGGGCGGGGCCGGTCGGCACGGAGGATGCCCGCAGGTTGTTCGCGGAGGGGCTCCGGGCCCGCGCCTACGACGCCGTCTACAACGGCATCGAGATGGCGAGCGGCTCGATCCGGATCCACGACCCGGCGCTCCAGCGGCACGTCTTCGCCGCCCTCGGCATGTCCGAGGCCGAAGCGCAGGAGAAGTTCGGGTTCCTGCTCGAGGCGTTCCGGTACGGGGCTCCGCCACACGGCGGGTTCGCCTTCGGGTTCGACCGCCTGGTCATGCTCCTCGTGGGCGCCAGCAGCCTGCGGGACGTGATCGCGTTTCCGAAGACCACCGCGGCGCGCGCCCTGTTCGAGGGCGCGCCCGCGCCCGTCCCGGCGGAGGAGCTGGCGCATCTCCACATCGCGCCGCTGGACGGGCAGGGGAGCCGATGAAGCGATTGGAGAACAGCACGGTCCAGCATAGAATTCCGGCAGAAGGCGCCGACCTCCTGTTGCTCGCGGGCGTCGGTGATGCCAACCTTCAGGAGATGGCGCGCCTGTGCGGCTGCAGGGTCATCTTGCGTGGCGACGAGCTGATCCTTTCCGGCGAGGTCGCGGACGTCGAGCGGGCCGCGCCCGTCGCCCTGCGCCTGATCGAGTTGGCCCGCATTGGCAACCCGTTCGGCGTCGAGGAAGTCCGGCGTGCCGTCGCCGACCTGGACCTCAACGGCCGTGGCGACGTCGAGGTCGTCACCCGGCAGGACGACTACCGGCTGGTCCTGCCGGGCTCGCGCAAGGTGATCGTCCCGAAATCCGAGGGCCAGCGCGCGTATCTGGACGCCATCGCGAGGAACGACATCGTCGTCTCGATCGGGCCGGCGGGCACGGGCAAGACCTACCTGGCCGTGGCCATGGCCGTGGACGCGCTGCACAAGAACCGTGTCCGGCGCATCATTCTCGCGCGCCCCGCGGTCGAGGCGGGCGAGAACCTGGGCTTCCTGCCCGGCGACCTGCAGGAGAAGGTGGACCCGTATCTCCGGCCCCTGTACGACGCGCTGGAGGACATGATGCCGCCGGACCGCGTGCGCCGCGCCATCGAATCCCGGACGATCGAGATCGCGCCGCTGGCCTACATGCGCGGCCGGACGCTCTCGGATGCGTTCGTGATCCTGGACGAGGCGCAGAACGCGACCACGGCTCAGATGAAGATGTTCCTGACGCGGCTCGGCCTGAACTCGCGCACGGTGATCACCGGCGACAAGACGCAGATCGACCTGCCGCGCCGGGAGGACTCGGGCTTGCTCCAGATCGAGCGGATCCTCCAGGGGATCGACGGGATCAGCTTCGTCTACCTGGACCGCGTTGACGTGGTGCGCCATCGACTGGTCAAGGAGATCATCGAGGCGTACAACGCGGCGGACGGGGAGCACGAGGAGCGCTAGCGAGTGGACCGGCGTTTCGGCCTGCGCGACGCGGTACGGGCGCTGAACGAATCCGATGCACGCGGCTGGCCCGCGGGCGCCATCCATCACGGCGCCCGGGCCCTGCTGCTCCTGGGCCTCGCCCTCGCCGTCTCCCTCCTCTTCCCGGTTTCCCCCGTTCAGGACTTCCCGGTCCTGGAAGTGGGGATGGTGGCCGAGGAAGACATCATCGCGGAGGTCGGTTTCTCGATCTTCAAGTCGGAGCTGGAGCTGGAACGGGAGCGGGCCGAGGCGGCGGCCGGCGTTCCGCCGATCCTGGACTACGTACCGGCCGCCGTGGACACGGTGCGCGAGCGGGTGGAGGCGTTCCTGGACCGCCTCGAGGCGGCTGCGGACTCCGCCGCGGCGGGCCGCCGGGACGCGCTCAGTGAGTTCCTCAGCGCGCACGGCTTCCCGGTCACGAACGCGTACCTTGACGCGCTCGCCGATCCACGGCAGCGTGGCCGCCTCGCCACGGCGGTGCGTCGCGCCGTCGAGCAGGACCTGCCGGTCGGCGTCGTGCGCAGCGCGGATCTCGAGGGCAGCTCCGCGGCGCAGCTCCGGCTCCGGCGCGACGGCGTGGAGCGGACGGTGCTGCGGGACTCGCTGCGCACGGCCTCCTGGTTCTACGACCGTGCGGCGCGGCACCTGCGCGGCGCGTCCGCGCCGCTCGTCGAGCTCCAACGCCTGGTGCTGGTCCGCTTCTTCGAGCCCACCATCCGGCTGAACCAGGAGGCGACCGAGGCCGCCCGCGAGCGTATGCGGCAGGCGGTCCCGACGGTCAAGGGCGAGGTCGTCAAGGGTGAGAAGATCGTGGGTGCCCACGAGGTCGTGCGCGAGCCCGAGCTCGAGAAGCTGCGCGCGTACCAGGACCATCTGGCAAGGATCGGCGAGATGGACCCGGGTGCCCGCGGCGGGATCCGCGCCTTCGGGGCTTACCTGTTCAACCTGCTGATCCTGTCCGTCTTCGGGCTGTTGCTCTACTTCTTCCGGCCGACGGTCTACCACGCCTGGCGCGAAGTGCTGCTGGTGGCCGGGCTGATCCTGGCCGTGGTCGGCGCCTCCGCCCTGATCGGCCGGTTCGGCTGGCCGCCCGAGCTGATCCCCATCGCGTTCCCGGCCCTCGCCGTGGCCGTGCTGTGGGACGGGCGCATGGCCCTCAACCTCGCGCTGGTCGTGGCGATCCTCCTGAGCGGTCAGACCACGCCGTTCCACGGCACGACCGCGCTCTTCACGATGGTGCTGGGCGGGGCGGCCGCGGGCTTGAGCGTGCGCGTGGTGCGGCGGCGCGCCCAGACCTGGATCTTCATCTCCGCGATCGCCGGCGCGTACGTCGCGGTCGCGATTACGCTGGGCATGCTGCGCTCGCGCGCGCTCGACGAGGTCGCGCTCTCGGCTGCCTTCGGCGTCGGCAACGCGATGGTGAGCGGCATCATGGCCATGGGTCTGCTGCCGCTGTTCGAGGCCTTCACCCGCATCACGACGGACATGACGCTGCTCGAGCTGACGGACCTGAATCGTCCGCTGCTCAAGCGGCTGGCGCTCGAAGCGCCCGGCACCTACGCGCACTCGATCAACGTCGCCAACCTGGCCGAAGCCGCGGCGCGCGCGATCGGCGCGAACGCGCTACTCGCGCGCGTGGGCGTCTACTACCACGACGTCGGCAAGCTGGTGAAGCCGCAGTACTTCATCGAGAACCAGCCGCCGGGCCGCAACCCGCACGACAAGCTGAAACCGGCCATGTCGGCGGCCATCGTGCGCAACCACGTGGTCGAGGGGCTGAAGCTGGCGGCCGAGGCCAAGCTGCCCGGTTGCGTGCGCGCGTTCATCGCCGAGCACCACGGCACGCAGCCCATCAGCTTCTTCTACGACCGGGCCCGCGAGCTGGACCCCGACGCCGAGCTCGACCCGGTGGCGTTCTCGTATCCCGGCCCCAAGCCGCAGTCGCGTGAGACCGCCATCGCGATGCTGGCGGACTCCGTCGAGTCCGCCGCTCGCGCGCTCCAGGACCCCACGCCCCAGCGGATCCGCGCGCTGGTCGACCGGCTCGTCGGCGCCAAGGTCGCGCAGGGTCAGCTCGACGAAACCCCGCTCACCCTCCGGGAGCTCACGCTGGTCAAGGACCAGTTGGCGGCGGTCCTCACCGGGATGTACCACCACCGCATCGACTATCCCTCGACGCGGGAGGCCACGGCGCCCCGGCCGGAAACGGAGGCGGAGGCGGTCCCGGTTCCGCCCGGCCCCGCCCGGCGGCACGGCTGACGCGCAATGCCCCCGCGCGTTCGGGTCAGCGTCGCGGCCACGCCCCGACGGGAGATCGGGCCCCAGCCGCTGCCCCGCCGCGCGCTCGAACGGCTGCTGGGCCGGGCCGCACGGGCTACGCTGGCCGCCGAGGGGGTCACGCGGGGCGAGCTCTCGCTCACACTCCTCTCCGATTCCGCGATGACCGAGCTCAACCGGCGCTACCTCGGGCGCCGGGGGCCGACTGACGTCATCGCGTTCCCGCTCTATGAGGGGGATGAGGCGCCGGTCGGAGATGTGTACATTGGATACGACCAGGCGCTACGCCAGGCCGCGGCACTGGGTGTACCGGCGGCCGAGGAGCTGGCGCGCCTCGCCATCCATGGCACGCTCCACATCCTCGGCTACGACCATCCCGAGGGGCAGCGCGAGCGTAGCCGCATGTGGCAGGTGCAGGAACGGATCCTTCGTGAGGTGATGGAGCAGTGAGCAAAGGTGGGGTGGTGCGGGCGCTGCGGCGCCACTTGATCGCCGGACTCGTGGTCATCGCGCCCGTCGGCATCACGGCGGCCGTGCTGTGGTGGATCTTCCAGTGGCTGGACGGCCTCCTCGGCCGTTTCCTCTATCCCGCGATCGACGCCGAGGTCCCCGGGCTCGGCCTGCTCCTCCTCCTCGTCGTCCTCGTGACGGCGGGCTGGCTGGCCGAACGCGCGGTCGGCGCCCGGCTGATCGCCGGCTGGAACGCGCTCCTGGAGCGCGTGCCGCTCGCGCGCCGGCTCTACAGCGCGTCCAGCCGCATCGTGCGGACGATCCTCGGCGAGGAGAAGCGGTTCCTCCGCGACGTCGTGCTGGTCGAGTATCCGGGCCCCGGCCGCTGGTCGCTCGGCTTCGTCACGGCACGCTCGCCGGAAGAGCTCCAGGCCCGGCTGAACGAAGAAGCCGTCACGGTGTTCATCCCGACCACGCCCAACCCCACGACGGGCTTCCTGGTCATGGTGCCGCGTCGCGACGTTGTGTTCATCCGGATGACGACGGAGGAGGCCTTCACCTACGTCCTCTCCGCCGGCGCCGTGAAGCCGGAGGAGGGTGCCCTGGTGGACGGCGCGCCGCCCACGGCGCGGGAGCGGCGCGCGTGAGCACCAACGAGCCCCGGACGGAAGCGCGCGAGCGCCTCGATCGTGTCCGGTCGCTCATCGAAGCCGGGCGCGAGGACAACCTTGCCGAGCTGCTCGCCGGCTTCCACCCCAGCGACCTCGCGGACCTGATCGAGGACCTGGACGAGGAGAACCGGCTGCGCGTTCTCTCCATCCTGCCGGCGGAACTGGCCTCCGAGGCGCTCACCGAGATGGAGAGCGAGGAGCATCCGGAGGAGATCCTCGCCGCGCTCGATCCGAGCCGCATCGGCGAGCTGGTGGCGGAGCTGCCGGACGACGACGCGGTGGACCTCATCCGCGGGCTCGACCCGGAAGACCAGGCCCGCGTCCTCGCCGCGCTGCCACGGCTGGAAGCAGGCGAGCTGCGGCGGCTCCTGCGCTACGACGAGGAGTCCGCCGGCGGCATCATGACCACCGAGCTGGTGGCCGTCTCCGTCCACCTCACGGCCGCCGAGGCGATCGAGGAGGTCCGCCGCCAGGCCCGGGAGCTGGGCGCCGAGTTCTACACCGTCTTCGTCGTGGATCTGCTGCGGCGCCTGCTCGGCACGGTCAGTCTCCAGGACCTCGTCGTCGCCGATCCCGAGACGCCGCTGGCGGAGCTGGTCCAGCCGCCCCTCGCCACCGTCAGCCCCGAGACGGACCAGGAGGAGGTCGGCCGCATCATCGCGCGCTACAACATGCCGTCCATCGCGGTCGTGGGGCCGGAGAACGTGCTGCTCGGCCGGATCACGTGGGATGACGTCGTGGACGTGATGGAGGCGGAGCAGACCGAGGACATCCTGCGCCTCGGCGGCATCGTCACGGAGGAGCAACTCCGGGGTGGCGCACTCGATGCGGTGCGCAGCCGGCTGCCGTGGCTGTTCGTGAACCTCATCACCGCCGCGGTGGCCGCGTCCATCGTCTACGTCTTCCAGGAGACGATCGAACAGGCCGTCATCCTCGCCGCGATCATGCCGGTGATCGCGGGCATGGGCGGGAACGCGGGGACGCAGGCGCTCGCGGTGACCGTGCGCCGCCTGGCGCTGTCGGACGAGACGACGGCGCGGCGCTGGGGCGTCGTCGTCAAGGAACTGATCGTCGGGCTGGTGAACGGGGCCGCACTGGGCGCGTTCGTGGGCCTGGTCAGCTACCTCTGGCAGGGCGAGGCTACCCTCGGCCTCGTTGTCCTGCTCGCCATGTGGGGCAACCTGATCGTCGCGTCCATTGCCGGCGCGTTCGTCCCCATTTTGCTGGAGCGACTGGGCGCGGACCCCGCTGTGGCCTCCTCCATCTTCGTGACGACGTTCACCGACGTCGGCGGCTTCTTCCTCCTGCTCGGCCTCGCCAGCGCGTTCCTGCTATGAAGCGCTGGCGGCGGGCCCTCACGATCATCGCGCGGCTCACGCCCTTCCTCGTCGCCTTCCTGCGCGACCGCCGCCGCTGGATCGTGGTCGGCCGGCGCCGGCAGTTGCCCTACGCGAAGCACGAGCGCCGCGCCGAGCGCCTGGCCGGCACGATCGCCTCGCTCGGCCCGACGTTCATCAAGCTCGCGCAGGTGTTCAGCGCTCGCGCGGACATCCTGCCCGAGCCCTACCTGTCCGCGATCGGCCGCCTGCAGGACCGCGTCCCCCCCGTCCCGACGGAGGCGATCGAGGCGGTCATCACCGCCGAGCTGGGCCAGCCGCTGGACGCGGTGTTCGCGGAGTTCGACCGCGTCCCCATCGCCGCCGCGAGTCTCGGCCAGGTCCACCGTGCCCGGCTGCGCCCGAGCGGCGGCGCCCCCGGCGCGGACGTCGCCGTCAAGGTCCTGCGGCCCGGAGTGGAAGAGCTCGTCGCGGTGGATCTCGAGATCTCGTTCCGGGTCCTCTTCGTCCTCAACGTCCTCTTTCCCAACCACCACGTTCGGGCGCTCAGCAACGTGGTGCGCGAGTTCAGCGTCAAGGTGCGCGAGGAGATGGACTTCCGCGAGGAAGCCGCGCACATGGCGCTGTTCCAGCAATACTTTGCCGGGGACGCGCGCGTGCGCGCGCCCCGCGTCTACACGGAGCTCGCACGCCGCCGCGTGCTGGTGATGGAGTGGGTGGAGGGGGACAAGGTGGACCGCCTTGCGGCCCGCTTCGCCTCCGGCGAGCTGGATTTCGGCCAGCTCATGGAGACGCTGACCGAGGTCTACCTGCGCATGCTGCTGGTGGAGGGCTTCGTGCACGCGGACCCGCATCCCGGCAACATCCTGGTCACCGGGGCCGGCACGCTGATCTTCCTGGACTGGGGCATGGTCGTCCAGCTCAGCCGCTCCACGCGCGACTCCATCCTGCGCCTCGCGCTCGCCGCCGGCCGGCAGGACCTGGACGGGATGATCAACGGGATGTACGAGCTGGGCATGATCGACCCAGCCATCTCGCGTGCGGAGATCCGCGAGGCGGCCGCGGAGGTGCTGGACACCCTGATGCGCGTCCGCGAGCTCGGCGCCCGCCGGGTGCAGCAGATGGTCCAGGAGATCATGAACACGTTCTACACGTGGCCGCTCATCCTGCCGCGCGAGCTG
Organism: Longimicrobiales bacterium; assembly: GCA_036381195.1. Taxonomy (GTDB): domain Bacteria; phylum Gemmatimonadota; class Gemmatimonadetes; order Longimicrobiales; family RSA9; genus RSA9. Next base: position 81,213 of record DASVDH010000105.1, read on the forward strand.
GTGTACTTCTTTCGCGCCGCCGCCCTGCTCGAGGGCATTGGCTTCCGCTACGACCCTCGCTTCAACGGCATCGAGCTCGCGCGCCGCGTCATCCGCCGCATGCGTGGCGAGCTGCTGCGCGCCACCGCGCGCGAACCCGTCGAGGTTGCACGCGGGCTGGTGGATGAGGCGCGGGCCGCCTTGCAAGGCATCCGCGAGGTCCTGCGCCGCGCCGAGCGCGAGGAGTTCCGCGTGCGCCTCCACCCGCGCGACGTGCTTCACGGCGAGCGCTTCATCCTGCTCCAGGTGCGGCGTATCCTGCTGAGCACCTTCGCGGTCACGACCGCCCTCATCAGCGCCATCATCTTTGCCGCCATCGAGAACGTCTGGCTGCTGCTGGCGGGTCTGCTCGTCGCGCTGGTCCTTTTCGTGATCGCGTTCTTCATCCCGACGCACCTGCTGGAGAACCCGCTGCGCCACGCCCGGCGCATCCGCCCGCCTGGCGAGTGGCCGGACGAGGGATGAGCGCGGCCCCGGATGAGGGTTTGACAGCCATCGCGTCGTTCGGCCATCTTTCGTTCATGGGGGAGGGTTCGGCCACGAAAGCGCTCACACCGGGCACCGCCGAGGCGCGGGTCCTCGAAGACTTCCGTGCCGGCAAGCGTCCCGCCCTCGCGCGCGCCATCTCGATCGTCGAGAACGGGCGCGCGGCGGGGCCGGCACTGCTCCACGCCCTGCATCCGCGCCTCGGCCGCGCCCGCCGCATCGGCATCACGGGCCCGCCGGGCGCGGGCAAGTCCACGCTGACCGCCGCGTTGATCGGCACGTTCCGGGCGCGCGGCGAGACCGTGGGCGTCGTCGCGGTGGACCCGACCTCCCCGTTCACGGGCGGCGCACTGCTCGGCGACCGCATCCGCATGGGTGAGGCGACGCTGGACCCGGGCGTCTTCATCCGCTCGATGGCCACGCGCGGCTCCCTCGGCGGCCTGGCCCTCACCACGAAGGAGGTCGCGGACCTGCTGGACGCGTTCGGCTTCGACCACGTGCTGATCGAGACGGTGGGCGTTGGCCAGTCCGAGCTGGACATCGCCGCTGCGGCCGATACCACGGTCGTCGTCCTGGTCCCCGAGTCCGGGGATTCCGTCCAGGCGATGAAGGCCGGTCTCATGGAGATCGCCGACCTGTTCGTCATCAACAAGGCCGATCGCCCCGGTGCCGAGCGCATGGCCCGTGAGGTCGAGATGATGCTCCGTCTGCGCGCCGGCGAGGTGATGCGCAACCTGCCCGCGCACCACGGCGTAGACCTGTCCAGGGTGCGCCGGCGGGAGGCGGAGCCCGGGGCGCGCGCGGACGGCGGCCGCGCCGGCGCCCGGGAGCGGGGAGGGCCCGACGCCGGGGAGGCGGCCGCGCGGCCCGGTGCGACCGCCGGCGCGGGGCGGCAGCCCGGGCCTGCCGGCGACGGTGATGCGGCCGGGGCCGTGCACCCCGGCCCATGGGCGATTCCCGTGCTCCAGACCGTGGCCGCCACCGGCCAGGGCGTGGACGAGCTGGCCGAGGCGCTGGACCGGCACCACGCCTGGCTCCAGGCGTCCGGCGAGCTCGCCCGCCGCCGCCGCCGCCGGCTCGCCGAACGTGTCCGCGAGGCCGTGGATCGCGGCTTGCGCGAGCGGGCCTGGACAGAGAAGGGCGGGCAGGCGATCCTCGAGGAGTCCCTGCCCGCGCTGGAAGCGGGCACGGCCACCCCCTACGAGGTCGCCGAGCGAATCGTGCGCGCGGCCGCAGGGTAGAGTAGGGAAGCGACGAGCGGCTCTTTCACCACGGAACGGTGAGCCATGGGTCTCATGGATAGCCAGATCACCTCTGCCGAACTCGCCGAGCGTGTGCGCGAGCAGGAGCGCGAGCTGGCCGAGCTCCGCGCGCGCCTGGCCGAGTGGGAGGCGGCCTTCCGCCGCATCCCCAAGCGGGACATCAGCTTCACCACCATCTCCGGCGCGCCCGTCGAGCCGCTCTACACGCCGCTGGATGTCGCGGATCAGAACTACTTCGAGAAGCTCGGCTTCCCGGGTGAGTTCCCGTTCACCCGCGGGCCGTACACGACGATGTACCGCACCCGGCTCTGGACCATGCGCCAGTTCGCCGGCTTCGGTACCGCTGAAGAGACGAACCGGCGCTACAAGTACCTGCTCGACCACGGCCAGACCGGGCTGAGCGTGGCGTTCGACTTCCCCACGCTCATGGGCTACGACTCCGACCACCCCCGCTCGTTGGGCGAGGTCGGCAAGTGCGGCGTCGCGATCTCCAGCCTCGCCGACATGGAGACCCTGTTCGACGGCATCCCGCTCGATCAGGTCTCGGTCTCGATGACCATCAACGGGCCGGCGATCATGCTGTTCTGCTTCTACGTCGTCGCGGCGGAGAAGCAGGGCGTGCGGCCGGATGCGCTGCGCGGCACCGTGCAGAACGACATCCTCAAGGAGTACATGGCCCAGCACGCCTGGATCTACCCGCCCGAGCCGGCCCTCAAGCTGATCGTCGACATGTTCGAGTGGGCGTCGAAGCATGCGCCCAAGTACAACCCGATCTCGATCAGCGGCTACCACATCCGCGAGGCGGGCTCCACCGCGGCCCAGGAGCTGGCCTACACGCTGCGCAACGGCTTCGAGTACGTCGAGCGCGGGATCGCGCGCGGCCTGGACGTGGACGACTTCGCGCCCCGGCTCTCCTTCTTCTTCGACGTCCATAACGACTTCTTCGAGGAGATCGCGAAGTTCCGCGCTGCCCGCCGCATCTGGGCGCGCCGCATGCGCGATGTCTACGGCGCCAAGCGCGAGGAGTCCTGGCGCCTGCGCACGCACGCGCAAACCGCCGGCGTGAGCCTCGTCGCGCAGCAGCCGGAGAACAACATCGTACGCGTCGCCTACCAGGCGCTGGCCGCCGTGCTCGGCGGCACGCAGTCCCTCCACACCAACTCGATGGACGAGACGCTCGCCCTGCCCACGGAGAAGGCGGTGCGCATTGCGCTGCGCACCCAGCAGATCCTGGCGTACGAGACGGGCGTGGCCAACACCATCGACCCGCTGGCCGGCTCCTACTACGTCGAGGCGCTGACCGACCGACTCGAGCGTGAGGCGGAGGAGATCTTCGCCGAGGTGGACCGGATCGGCGGCGTGGTGCGCGGGATCGAGCTGGGCTACTTCCAGCGCGAGATCGCGAAGAGCGCGGAACGCCAGCAGCGGGAGATCGAGTCCGGCCAGCGCATCGTTGTCGGCGTCAACGCCTTCACCCAGGGCAACGAGGACTCGGACATCGAGATCCTCAAGATCGGCGCGGATGCGGAGCGCCGGCAGTGCGAGCGGCTCGCCGAGCTGCGCCGCACCCGTGACGCCAGGCGGGTCGAGGCCGCACTCGATCGTCTGCGCGGGGCCGCACGCAGGGACGAGAACGTCATCGAGCCCATGCTCGAGTGCGTGCGCGCCTACTGCACCCTATACGAGATCCGTCGTGCGCTGGAGGACGTGTACGGCGCCTACCGCGAGCCGGTGTTCTTCTAGCCGCGTGTACCGCCGTCTCCCGTGCAACGGTCTCGCTCGGCTCGGCCGTAGATGGAAGCCCAGGCGCTGACCATCGAGGGCATTGTCTGGCGTTTGGCGGTCGCCCTCGTCCTGGTCCTGGCCAACGCATTCTTCGTCGCCGCGGAGTTCGCGCTCGTCGGCGCGCGGCGGACCCGCATCGATGCGCTCGTGGAGGAGGGGAGCCGCCGTGCGCGCATCGCGCGCGAGGCGATCCGCAACCTCGACCACTACATCTCGGGCACCCAGCTCGGCATCACGCTCGCTTCGCTGGGCCTCGGCTGGGTCGGCGAGAGCACGATCGCCGTCATCATCAGACAGGCGTTCGATGGGCTGCCACCTCCGTGGAGCGTCGTCGCGACCCACGGCGTGGCCGGCACCATCGCCTTCATCCTCATCACCTTCCTGCACATCGTGCTGGGCGAGCTGGCCCCCAAGTCGCTCGCCCTCCTCTTCCCCGAGAAGACCAGCCTGTGGACCGCCGGGCCACTGATCGGCTTCTCGCGCCTGCTCGGGCCGTTCATCGCGCTGCTCAACGGATCGGCGAACCTGCTCCTGCGCGCCGTCGGCCTGCGCGCGCCCACGGAGGTCGAGCGCGTGCACCGGCCGGAGGAGATCGAGCTGCTCCTGACCCAGAGCTACGAGCACGGCCTGCTCGCCGAGGAGCCGGTCGAGATGATCCGCGGCGTGTTCGACCTCTCGGAGACCACGGCCGCCGAGGTGATGACCCCGCGCACCGAGGTCGTCGCCGTCTCGATGGACGCGACGCTCGAGGACGTGGCCGATGTGATCATCGAGGCAGGCCACTCGCGCATCCCGGTCTACCGCGACTCGCTGGACCAGGTGCTGGGCGTCGTGCTCGCGCGCGAGGTGTGGCGTGCGCTGCGGCTCCGCACGCCCACCGCGCTGGCAGACCTGATCCGGCCGGTCCCGTTCGTGCCCGACTCCAAGCCGATCGAGGACCTGCTGCGCGAGATGCAGGCGGAGCGCACGCACATCGCCGTCGTCGTCGACGAGTGGGGCGGGACGGCCGGCATCGTGACCATCGAGGACGTGATCGAGGAGATCGTCGGCGAGATCCGGGACGAGCACGAGGAGGAGCCGCTGCCCATCGAGGAGAAGGACGGCGAGGTGCTGGTGAGCGGGAGCTTCTCGATCGCGGAGCTGAACGAGCTCTACGACCTCGAGCTGCCCGAGCAGGATTACACGACCATCGCCGGGTACGTGCTGGGTCAGCTCGGCCGGATCCCCCGCGCCGGGGACGAGGTCGCCTTCGCGGGTGGCCGGCTGCGCGTGCTGTCCATGGACGGCCGCAGGATCGAGCGCCTCGGCCTCGTGCTGGATGGCGGCAGGCCGGAGGCCGCCGGCCAGCCGGCGGACTGAGACGGGAGCGCGAGCGCCGTGCCCTGGTGGCGCCACTACTTCGACGAGGTCTTCTTCCGGCTCCACGAGCCGCTCTTCCCCGAGCAGGAAAGCCGGCGTGAGGTGGCGGCCATCCTCGAGCTGATGGGCCTGCCGGCCGGCGCGCGCATCCTCGACGCCCCCTGCGGCTGGGGGCGGCACACCGCGCTGTTCGGAGAGGCCGGCGTCGAGGCCTTTGGCGCCGACCTCTCCGTCCCCTTGCTCGAACGGGCCGCGCGCCGCCTCCGCGGAGCCGGCGCCCCCACCCGCTTCGCCGCCGCCGACCTGCGCGCGCTGCCCTTCCGGGACGGCGCGTTCGACGGCGTCGCCAACGTCTTCACCAGTCTCGGCCTGTTCGTGGACGACGCGGAGGACCTGCGCGCGCTCGCGGAAGCCCGCCGCGTGCTGCGGCCGGGCGGCCGCTTCCTGCTCGAGACCATGCACCGTGACGACATCGTCTCGGCCTACGCGTACCGCGACCGCTGGACGCTCCCGGACGGGACCGAGGTGCGCGTGCGCCGTCGCTTCGACGCGGTCGCCGGCATCAGCTACGAGCGGCTCTGGTGGCGGAGAGGCGAGGAGCGCGGCGAGAAGCGGCACGCGCTGCGCCTGCGCACCGCCACCGAGGTGGATGCGCTTCTCCGGGCTGCCGGCTTCACCGGCATGCGCTACTACGGCGACTGGACGGGGGAACCGTTCTCGCACGAATCCGAGCGGCTGATCGTGGTGGCGGAGCGGGGGTGAACGGCCCCATCGCGCCGTTTGGCGAGGCTCAGGCGGAAGAGCCGGGCTCCGGCGGCTCTCAGAAGAAACCAGGATTGGAAGGGCCCCGCAGCTCGCGAAAACGCGCAACGCGTGCCGCAGCATCCTCCGACAGCTCGGCGATCCTGTCGAGCCAACGACCGAATTCAGCGAAGCCAAACCCCGGCTCTCCATCGCTGGCCGCAGCGGCCGCAGCGAGGCTCCTCGCAGCCTTATCCGCTTCCTCCTTGGACAGGCCCTGCGCGACGAACGCGCGCCGGATTTCGTCGAGCGTGAAAGGGAACAGGTCCGAGATGAAATCCATGTCCACCGTCCCCCAGGATTCCACGTCACCTCGTCGGGATCGACACCCGGTGGAGTGTCGAGTCTCCCCTCCCATCTTCAGGAGTTCTGCCGGGTGGATTGGTACCGCTTTGTCACCTCGCGTCCGGCCCTCGACACCCGCCCTGCGGCGAGAGAGCGGCAGGCGCCGGTGCGGCCGCGCGGCGCGTCGCGCTTTGCTGGCGGGGGCGCGGCGAACTCCCCAACGCATGGCCGTACGGCTCGGCGTCGTGGAAATCGGCCGCGCCGGGCACGGCGAAATCGCCACCCAAGAGGCGAATGGAGCGGATGACGGAAACTTGATCGCGCCGGGCGCGGTCAAGCTCTCACCGAAGAGGCGGATGAAGCGGATGAATGGAACTTGACCGCCGCCGGCAAGGGCCGGCCGTCTACCTTCAGAGGGCGGCCAGCTCCGGCGGCCGGGCGGGGCCGCCGTCCACCTTCCGACGACGTCTTGCTCCGCTGGCCGCAAGGCTCCGCCCGCCGTTGCCCGCCGCTCCGATCGGCGGCACGCCCGCGCGACCCGCGCCGTTGCCCGCCGCTCCGATCGGCACCACGCTTGCGCTACCCGCGTTCACGTGCGGCTTCCGCGACGCGCGCCCTGCCCCATGCCGCGGATTTCCCGTAACTTTCGACCATCACGCGCCGCCCCGCAACCGCCATGCGGCCGCGCCGGAGGTCCGCGCCCCCGCCCCCCGACTTGCCTCCAACCCCGCGTTTTCCGTAAACTTCCAGCATCGGGCGCGCATCGGCCCGGGACGCTGTCCTGCCGTGTGCGCACTCTGGCTCACTCCTGGAACAATGACCGAACGAAAGATCCGAGTGCTGGTGGCCAAGCCCGGGCTCGACGGCCACGACCGCGGCGCCAAGGTGATTGCCAGCGCGTTCCGCGATGCCGGCTTCGAGGTGATCTACACGGGGCTGCACCAGACGCCCGAGATGATCGCGAGCGCGGCCGTGCAGGAGGACGTGGACGTCGTCGCCCTGTCCATCCTCTCTGGCGCGCACATGACGCTCTTCCCGCGCGTGCTCGAGCTGCTACGCGAGCAGGGCGCGGACCACGTGCTCGTGACCGGTGGCGGCATCATTCCCGAGGAGGACATGGCGGAGCTCCGCCGCATGGGAGTGGGTCGCCTGTTCGGCCCCGGTACGCCGACCAGCGAACCGATCGAGTACATCCGGAGCTGGTTCGCCGAGCATGGCCGTGACCGGGAAGGCTGAGGCGGCGTCGGCGCGGTCGCGGCGGCTCAAGCGCATGATGCGGGAGGTGCTCGAGCTGGAAGCGCGCCTCCAGCTCGGCGGCGGGCCCGAGAAGATCCAGCGGCAGCACGCACAGAAGAAGCTCACCGCGCGCGAGCGGATCGGCCATCTGCTGGACCCGGGGACGCGTTTCCTCGAGATCGGCCTGCTCGTCGCCTACGACCAGTACGACGGCCAGGCGCCGGCAGCCGGCGTGGTGACGGGCGTGGGGACGGTGCACGGCCGGCCCGTCGTCGTCGTGGCCAACGACGCCACCGTGAAAGCCGGCGCGTGGTGGCCCGAGACGATCCGCAAGATCCTGCGCGCGCAGGAGATCGCGATGCGCTGCCGCGTGCCGATCATCTACCTGGTGGACAGCGCGGGCGTGAACCTGCCCTACCAGGGCGGCGTCTTCCCCGGCCAGTACGGCGCCGCGCGCATCTTCTACTACAACTCGATCATGCGCCGCTACCTGCGCGTGCCCCAGATCGCCGCGGTCATGGGGCCGTGCATCGCGGGCGGCGCGTACCTGCCCGCGCTCTCGGACGTGATCCTCATGGTCGAGGGCACGAGCTTCATGGGCCTGGGCGGCCCGAACCTGGTGAAGGGCGCCACCGGCCAGACCGTGGATGCGGAAACGCTGGGCGGCGCCTGGACGCACACCGCGCTGAGCGGCGTCGCGCATTACCGCGTGCCGGATGACGCCGCGTGCATCGCGCGCATCCGCGACCTGGTCGCCGGCCTGCCCTACGTCCCGCCCGCCGGGGGCGACGCCGAGCCGCGCCCCCCCGCGCGCGACCCGGCCGATGCCTACGAGATCCTGCCGGACGACCACCGCCAGCCGTACGACGTGCGAGCCCTGCTCGACTGCCTGCTGGATGCCGGCCGGCTGGAAGAGTTCCAGGCCGATCGCGCCCCCGAGATGATCTGCGGCACCGCGCGGCTCGAGGGCCTGAGCGTCGGCGTGATCGCGAACGCGCGCGGCCTCGTGCGTCCGCCCGGAGGGGGGCCGCCGCGCTTCGGCGGCATCATCTATGCGCAGAGCGCAGAGAAGGTGGCCTACTTCATCGAAACCATGAGCCGCCACCGCACGCCGCTGCTGTTCATCCAGGACGTGAGCGGCTTCATGGTCGGGCCGGAAGCGGAGCAGTCCGGCATCATCCGCGCGGGCGCGCAGTTCGTCGAGGCCATGGCGACCGCGACGGTGCCCAAGGTCGTGCTCACCATCAACCACGCCTCCGGCGCGGGCTACTATGCGATGGCCGGCCAGGGGTTCGACCCGGACTTCATCTTCACCTGGCCGACCGGGCGCATGGGCGTGATGGAGGGCGAGAGCGCGGTGTACGCCCTGTTCGGCCCGCAACTCGAGGAGTTGAAGCAGCAGGGCAGGGAGCCGGACGAGGAGCTCCAGGCCCGCATCGATGCCGTGCGCGCCGACTACGAGCGCCAGCTCGATGCGCGCTTCGCCGCGGCGCGCGGCTTCGTGGACGCCATCATCTTCCCCGAGGAGACCCGCGAGGTGCTCGCGTTCGCGCTGCGCGTCGCGCGGCACAACCCGGGCGCGCACCTGGGTCCCTTCGGGGGACTGGAGGTATCGTGAGGCCCCGCGCCGCATCCGCGCATCGTCGCGCCGCGCGCGCTGACGGCAGTCGGTCGGCTCGCGGCGCCGGGAGGGCACGCCCGTGAGCCGCCCCATCCGCCCGATCCGCATCGCCTCTGGCCAGGGCTTCTGGGGGGATCGCCTGGACGCGCCCGTGGACCAGGTGCGCCGCGGGCCCATTGACTTCCTGATGCTGGACTACCTGGCGGAAGTCACGATGTCCATCCTCCAGAAGCAGCGTTCGCGCGATCCTTCGCAGGGGTACGCCCGCGACTTCGTCCCGCTCATGGGCGAGATCCTGCCGGACTGCGTGGAGAAGGGGATCCGCGTCATCGCGAACGCGGGCGGCGTCAACCTGCCCGCCTGTCGCGACGCGGTGCTGGAGCAGGCGAGGAAGGCGGGGTTGGGCGGGAAGGTGAAGGTCGGCGTCGTCGTCGGAGACGACATCCTGGAACGTCTGCCGGAGCTGATCGCGCGCGGCCACGCGCTGTGCAACATGGACACGGGCGAGCCGCTCGAGACGGTGCTGGACCGCGTGCAGAGCGCCAACGCCTACATCGGCGCACGCCCGATCGTCGACGCGCTCGCACAGGGCGCCACCGTGGTCATTACCGGCCGCTCGACGGACACCGCGCTCACCTACGCGCCCATGCTCTACGCCTTCGGCTGGGCGGCCGATGCGTACGATTGCCTCGCCGCCGGCGTCGCCGCGGGCCACATCAACGAGTGCGGCGCACAGGCGACGGGCGGCAACTGCCTGGCGGACTGGGAGACGATCCCGAATCTGGCCGACGTCGGCTTCCCCATCATCGAGGCGTACCCGGACGGCCGCTTCGTCGTCACCAAACACGAGGGCACCGGCGGGCGCGTCAGCCGCGAGACCGTGACCGAGCAGCTCCTGTACGAGCTGGGCGACCCGCGCCAGTACATCACGCCGGACGTGATCGCGGACTTCACCACGATCCGGCTGGAGGATCTGGGCGACGACCGCGTGCGCGTCAGCGGCGTGAAGGGCCGCCCGCCCACGGACAAGCTCAAGGTCTCGATCTCCTACCACGCCGGTTACAAGGCCGTCGGCACGCTGGTCTACGGCTGGCCGGACGCGCTGAAGAAGGCCGCGGCGGCGGATCGAATCCTGCGGGAGCGTCTCGATCGGCTCGGGCTGCGGTTCGACGAGGTGCGGACCGAGTTCGTCGGCTGGAACGCCACGCACGGGCCGCTGGCCGGTCCGCCGCCCCCGGACCTGCCGGAGGTCGAGCTGCGAGTCGCGGTACGCGGCCCGGACCGCGCCGCGATCGAGCGTTTCACGCGCGAGATCGCGCCGCTGATCCTGACGGGCCCGCCCACCGTCACCGGCTTCGCCGGCGGGCGACCCAGGGTGCAGGAGATCGTGGCGTTCTGGCCCGCGCTGATCGACCGCGGGGAGATCGAGCCGACCCTGCGGGTGGAGGTGACCACGGCGTGAACCGCGGAACGACACTCACGACGGGGCTCGTCATCGCGATCCTCGCGTTGCTGGCGTTCTTCGGCCTGGTCTTCAGCGGGCACGTGCTGCTGGCGTTCGCCGCGCTGGTGATCGCGCTGGCCTTCGGCATCTCGGAGCTGCGCCAGCGGCAGCGTCCGCCCGAACCGGGAGAGTAGCGATGTCCGCTCCACCACGCGACGACGCACGTCGCACCGTGCCGCTGCTCCGGCTGGCGCACGCGCGCTCGGGGGACAAGGGCGACACGGTCAACATCGGGCTGATCGCACGCCGGCCCGAGCACTACCCGTTGCTGGCCGAGCTGGTCACGGCGGCACGCGTGAAGCAGCACTTCGGCTCGATGGTGAAGGGCGAAGTCGAGCGGTTCGAGCTGCCCAACCTGTACGCGTTGAACTTCCTGTTGCACGGGGCGCTGGACGGCGGCGGCACGGTCTCGCTCATGACGGACGCGCAGGGCAAGACCTTTTCGACGGCGTTGCTGCGCATGGAGATCGAGGTGCCGGACGAGGTGGCCCGCGCGCTCGAAGCCACGCAACCCGCGACATGAGCGAGGAGCGCCTGCTGTACGACGTCGCGGACGGCGTCGCTGCCGTCACGTTGAACCGGCCGGAGAAGCGGAACGCGCTGGACGCGGCGACCGTGGCGGGGCTGCGCGCCGCCTTTGCCCGGGCCGGCGCCGATGCGGGCGTGCGTGTCGTGTTGTTGCGCGGCGCGGGCAGCGACTTCTGCGCGGGCGCGGACCTCGCGCAGATGGAGCGGCTCGCGGCGACCGGCGACCCGCTCGAGAACCTCACGGATGCTGCCGCGCTGGGCGACCTCTTCATCGAGATGCGGCGCCTCGAGAAGCCGATCATCGCGGCGGTGCACGGCCACGCGTTCGCCGGCGGCGCCGGCCTTGCCACGGCGTGCGACCTCGTGGTCGCGAGCGAGCACGCCGTGTTCGGGTACCCCGAGGTGCACCTCGGCTTCGTGCCCGCCATGGTGATGACGCTGCTGCGCCGGGTGACCACGGAGCGGCAGGCGTTCGAGCTGGTCGCGCGCGGCGACCGCATCGATGCCGCCGAGGCGCGCCGGCTCGGCCTGGTCAACCGCATCTTCGCAGACGCCACGTTCGAGCGCGACGCGCTCGAGTACGCCCGGGAGCTCGCCGCCCGCCCGCCCGCGGCGCTCCGGCTCATCAAGCGGCTGCTCTACGGCATCGACGGCGCATCGTTCGAAGAGGGCATTCGCCGGGGCGCGGAGCTCAACGCGCTCGCTCGCATGACGGAAGAGGCGCGCGCGGGCGTGCGGCGGTTCCTCGAGCAGCGGAGCAAACGCTGATGCGGCTGTTCAGGCCGGATCGGACGCGCCGGGAGCAGCCGGACCGGCTGCTGAAGCTGAAGATGATGATCTTCGCCCTCGGCGCTGCGGTCGCGCTCGCCGGCATCGCGTCCGAGCGGCGCGAGCTCCTCCTCGCAGCCATCATCATCCTCGCCGTGGGCGTGCTCCTCCGCTTCATCCCCTCGCGGGGAGGAGATTGACGCGCGATCGCGGACGGGCGTCCCCTCGCCGCGGCCGACCGCCTGAGCACGTCTCTTGCCACCGTGCTTCCGTGGGACCGCTATGAGGATCGGCAGGCCACGGTACCGCAGAGATCCCGAGTTGCGACGGCGCCTCGCCCTCGCGCTGGCGGGGGCCGAGGAGCGATTGCTCTTCACGCACGGGGAGGCCGCGGCGGCGTTCGTGCGCGAGGTCGCGCACGCGTTGCCGTTGGAGACCGCGCTCGGCATCTACACCCGCCTGCTGGGCGTGCCCCCGGCGGATTCGCGCGCCGTGGCAGTGCGGGCACTGGCACGGCTGGCCGAGACGCACGCCGCGGCGGCCCTGGCGATCCCGGCGGCGCCGCAGGACGACTCCGCGCTCGGCCGGCTCGCGCGCCGGCTGGGCGGCCGCCGCAATCGGGACGTCCGCGCCCGCGTCCAGCGTGCGGCGGAGCAGGCCCGCCGAACCCTGCGCGGGGTCTACCTCGCCGGCGCCGCGGATGTCATCGCCGCGCTGCAAGGCGCCGCCGGGCCCGCGGAGGCCGTCCAGGTCTACATCGATGCGCTGGCGATCCCGCCCGGCTGGGCGGAGATCATCTTCCACAGCGCACTCGGCGGGGAGGAGCCGGCCGCCGCGTGAGCGGATGCCCCGCCGCGTTGCCCCCGGCTGCTCTTCCGCATTAGCTTCTCCGACAGGGGTCCCCGGATCGCACCGCACCACTCACGGCAGGGAGGCCGCGATCGAGATCGCCTGGGGCCTCGTCCTCTGGGCCGGCTTCGTCGCGACGCTCGCCGTCTCCTGGTTCGCCGCCGTCGCCCGCTGGATCGGCCTGACCCGTCTGGAGCCCGCACTCCTGCTGGGCTGCCTCGTGCTCGCTCGCGCGGATGGCTTGCTCACCCGCGCCGCGGGCGTCGCGCTGTACCTGCTCTGCGGCGTGGTGCTCCTGCCTGCGGCGTACGGCGCCGCGTTCGAGGCACTGCATCGCGCCGACGCGCTCCTCGGCATGCTCTTCGGCGCCGTGCAGGCCGTGGCCGCGGGCCTGGGGCTCGCCGCTGCCGGGCGGTGGGGCCGGTGCCCGCGCTACGGCCCGGCCGGCTCACCCGGCCTCTTCGGCTGGCGCCTCGGCAGCTTCACGCCGGCCGCACTGGTCGTCGCCAACCTCTTTTACGGCGCGCTCCTCGGCTTCGTGTACGTCACGCCCGGGCGGTGAACCGCGGAGCCACATGGCCCGCCAGCGCGCCCCGGCTCCCAGGACCACGCACGGCCACGGGCGCGCGGGCTTGACGCCGCGCGCGCGGCCTGGCCATCGTCGTCCGCCATGAACAAACGCCAGCGACACGCCGTCATCCTCGAGCTCGTCGAGCAGCATCGCATCCACAGCCAGGAAGAGTTGCGCGAACGGCTCGCGGAGCGGGGCGTGGACGTGACGCAGGCCACGCTCTCCCGCGACATCCGCGAGCTCCGCCTCGTCAAGGTTCCCGATTCCGAGGGGCGGCCCTACTACACCCTCCCGCCCGAGACGTGGACGAAGAGACCTCCGCTGGAGCGCCTCCTTCCCACGCTGTTCGTCGGCGCGGAGGGGGTCGGCAACCTCCTCCTGGTCACCACGCTCCCCGGCGGCGCCCAGCCCGTCGCCGAGGCCATCGATTGGGAGGAGTGGCCGGAAGTGCTCGGCACCGTCGCCGGCGACGACACGATCCTCGTCATCCTCCGCGCCGCCCGCCACCGCCGCACCATCCAGACCCGGCTCGAAGAGCTGGCCGGCTTCGGCAGCGAGTAGCCGCTGCCGCCCGCGTAGGCGCGAGCGCTGCGGCTACCGCCGCGGACCGTGATGACCGCGCCGCCCAGGCACCCCGTACGGGAGGACGCTCACGCGCCGCTGCCCCCACGCCCGCCTCGCGGTTCTCGTCCCGCGTCCTTGTGACCCTGCCCGTCCTGCCCGTGCCCGTGGCCGTGCCCGTGGCCGTGCCCGTCCCCGCCACTCGTCCTCGTTCCCGTTGTCGTTCTCTTTCCCGTCTCAACCCTCCTCGTGCTCGTACTCGTACTCGTACTCGTACCCGTACTCGCCCTCACACCACGTCCCTTGACGCCGCCGCCCGCTCTCTGTATTACTATAAGCCAACGATGAATAATTACTCCCGCGCCGGCATCCTCGGCGCTTCCGGATACACGGGCCTCGAGCTCGGACGCCTGCTCCTGCAGCACCCCCACCTCGAGCTTTGCTTCGCCACGTCGGAGACGGAGGCGGGCCGGCGGATGCCCGGGACGGGGCTGCGCTACGTCCGGGCGCAGGACGCGGAGCTCGGGGCGGTGGACGTGGTGTTCTCCTGCCTGCCGCACGGCGAGTCCGGGGCGTGGGCGCTCCGCGCGCGGGAGGCGGGTGCGGCGGTGGTGGATCTCTCGGCGGACCTGCGCGCGGGCGAGGCCGGGGCGGTCTACGGGCTGCCGGAGCTGTGGCGGGACGCGATCCGGGGAGCCCGGCTGGTGGCGAATCCCGGTTGCTATCCGACGGGCGTGTTGCTCGCGCTCGCGCCCGCGCTGCGGCACGGGCTGCTGGACCCGTCCCGGCCGGTGATCATCGATGCCGCTTCGGGCGTGACGGGCGCGGGCCGTGCGCCGAAGCGCGAGATGCTGTTCGCGGAGGTGGCGGAGGACTACCGCGCGTACGCGGTGGGCAACGGCCACCGGCACGTGCCGGAGATGCGGCGCGGGCTCGCGCGCATCTCGGCGAACGGCGCCGTGAGCTTCGTGTTCACGCCCCACCTGCTCCCGGTGCGGCGCGGAATCCTGGAGACCATTTACCTGCCTTTGTCGGCTCCGTTGTCCGTGGGCGATGCGGCCGGGCTGTGGGCGGAGGCGTACGCCGGCGAGCCGTTCGTCGAGGTCCTTGGCGAGGATCTCCCGGGGCTGCAGGCCGTGGTCGGCCGCAACGTGGTGTCCCTGGGCTTCGCGCCCGTCGCGGACGTGGATGCGCCGGTGCTGCTGCTGGTGGCGGCGCTGGACAACCTGGTGAAGGGCGCCGCCGGCCAGGCGCTCCAGAACGCGAACCTGATGCTCGGGCTGGACGAGCGGGAAGGGTTGGCTCGTTGAACCTGCGGGTGCTGAAGGTGGGTGGCCGTGCGGTGGCGGACGCGGCGTGGCTCGGGCGCTTCGCCGCGCGTCTCGCGGCGGGCGGGCCCCCCACGGTGGTGGTGCACGGGGGCGGGCCGGAGGTGACGGATCTCTCCACGCGCCTGGGCGTCCCGGTGCTGTGGAACGGGGGGCGGCGGGTGACCACGCCGGAGGCGTTGCGTGTCGCCGCCATGGTGCTCTCGGGCTGGACCAACAAGCGTGTCGTGGCGGCGCTCATCGACGGCGGCGTGGACGCGATCGGCCTTTCGGGAGAGGATGGCGGGCTGCTCGTGGCGGAGCAGGCGGACGGGGGCGCCCTCGGCCTCGTCGGCCGGATCGTGCGGGTGCGTGTGGAGCTGATCGAGCGGCTGCTGGCGGCGGGCTTCGTCCCGGTGATCTCGCCGATCTCGCGCGGCATGGATGGCCAGCCGCTGAACGTCAACGCGGACGACGCGGCGGCCGCCGTCGCCGGCGCGCTCGGCGCCTCCGAGCTCCTCTTCCTCACGGACGTGGATGGCGTGCGTGATGGCGACGCGGCGCGTCGCGTCCTGACGCTCGCCGAGGCGGCCGCGCTGGTGGCGTCAGGTGCGGCGCGCGACGGCATGGCGGTGAAGCTCGATGCGGCCGCCGCCGCGCTCGCGGCAGGCGTGCCGTCCGTCCGCATCGGGCCGCCGGGCATCCTCGATGGCACGGCGCCCGGCACCACGCTCGTCCAGGCAGCGGAGGCCGTCGCGTGAGCTGCCTCCGTGCGATCTCCGTCGGGGAGGGCTTTCGACCGTGACGACGACCGCCGCCCCTGCCGCGACCGGCAACGCCACTGCCGCGGCTTCTCCGCTCCTCGCCGTCTACCGGCCGGCGCCGCCCGTCTTCGTCGCGGGCCGCGGCGCCTACCTCGTCGCGGAGGACGGCCGCGAGTACCTGGACTTCGTCAGTGGCATCGGCGTCAACGCGCTCGGCTACGGCGACCCGGAGGTGCTGCGCGCCATCGCCGCCGCCGCGGAGACCGGGCTGATCCACACGTCGAACCTGTACCGCACGCGTCCGGCGGCGGACCTGGCCGCGGAGCTCGTGCGCCTCTCCTTCGCGGACGCCGTCTTCTTCTGCAACTCGGGCGCGGAGGCGAACGAGGCGGCCTTCAAGTTCGCGCGCCGCTGGGCGCGGGAGTCCGGCGCGCGGGACAAGATCGAGATCGTCGCGCTCGAAGGGTCGTTCCACGGCCGGCTCTTCGGCTCGCTCGCGGCGACGGACCGGCCGGCGTTCCGCGCGCCGTTCGAGCCGCTGATGCCCGGCGTGCGCTTCGTTCCGGCGGGGGATGTGGATGCGGCGCGCGCGGCCATCTCGCGCGAGCGCACGGCCGCGATCATCGCGGAGCCCGTGCAGGGCGAGGGTGGCGTGCGGCCGCTGGACGCGTCGTACCTGCGTGCGCTCCGCACCCTCGCGGACGAGGCGGACGCCCTGCTCATCTTCGACGAGGTGCAGTGTGGCCTCGGCCGCACGGGCCACCTGTTCGCGTACGAGGCGGCGGGTGTCGCGCCCGACGTGTTGACGCTCGCAAAGCCGCTCGCTGGCGGGTTGCCGATGGGCGCGGTGTTGCTCTCGGCGCGCGTCGCATCCGCGATCCGGCCGGGCGACCATGCGACGACGTTCGGCGGCGGGCCGTTCGTGGCCTCCGTGGCGAGCGCGGTGCTGCGGCGCATCGCGGCCCCGGAGTTCCTGGCCGAGGTGCGCCGCAAGGGCGAGCGCATGGGTGCTGCGCTGGCCGCACTGGTCGGGCGTGGCGGCGTGATCGAGGCGCGGGGCCGCGGCATGATGTGGGGCCTCGAGCTCGAGGGCGCCGCGGGGCCCGTGATCGGGCGGGCGCTGGAAGCGGGGCTGCTGGCCACGAGCGCCGGCGAGCGCGTGCTTCGGCTCCTGCCGCCCCTCGCGATTCCCGAGGCGGACCTGGAGCGCGGCCTCGGCATTCTGGCCGAGGTGCTGGAGTGAGCACGCTCGCCACGCTGCCGCTGATCCGCTCTGCGGCCCATGCGGTGGCTGCGGGGATGATGGCTCCTCGGGAGGCGACGGCGCCCGCCGCGGGCGAGACGCACGCCGTGCCCGCGTCGCTCGTCACCGTCCGGCGCGCGCAGCCCGCGGATCTCCCGGCCATGATGGAGCTGCTGGATCGCTACGCCCGCGAGGGAGCGCTGCTGCCGCGATCGCCTGAGCAGGTCCGCCGGCAGCTCCGGGACTTCGTCGTCGCCGTGGATGGGACCGGCGTCGTCGGTTGCGCGGGGCTGCGCCTCTACTCCGCGGCTCTCGGCGAGGTCATCGCGCTGGCAGTGGCCGGGCGCTGCCAGAGCAAGGGTGTGGGCCGGCGCCTCGTGGAGACGGTGCTCGAGGAGGCGCGCGCGTTGGGTCTCCGGCGCGTGTTCGCGCTCACGCTCCACGCCGGCTTCTTCCAGCGCCTGGGCTTCCGCACCACGAGCGTCGCGGAGTTCCCGGAGAAGATCGCGTCGGACTGCAACGGCTGCGCGCGGCGTGCCACGTGTGCCGAGATCGCCGTGTCGTTGGAACTGGAACCCTGAGACCCCCGTAAACCCGGAGTCCACCGTGTCGATGACTGTCGTGCTCGCCTACTCGGGCGGACTGGACACCTCGATCATCGTCCCGTGGCTGCGCGAGCGTTACGACGCCGAGGTCGTGTGCATTGCCGCGGATGTCGGCCAGGGCGAGGAGTTGGATGGGCTGGATGCGCGCGCACGCCGGCAGGGCGCTGTCGCCTGCGTCATCGAGGACCTGCGGGAGGCCTTCGTGCGCGAGGCGGTGTTCCCCACGCTGCGCGCGGGCGCGATCTATGCGCGCAAGTACCTGCTCGGCACCTCCATGGCGCGTCCGATCATCGCGCGTGCGCAGGCCGAGCTCGCGCTGCGGCTGGGCGCCGACGCGCTCGCGCACGGCTGCACCGGCAAGGGCAACGACCAGGTCCGCTTCGAGCTGACGTACGCCGCGTTCGCGCCCGGGCTGCGCGTGATCGCGCCCTGGCGCGAGTGGGACATCCGCTCGCGCGAGGATGCGCTGGCCTACGCCGCCGCGCGCGGGATCGAGGTGACGGCGAGCAAGGAGAAGATCTACTCGCGGGACCGCAATCTCTGGCACATCTCGCACGAGGGCGGCCCGCTCGAGGACCCGGCCACCGAGCCGCCTGCCGACATGTTCCTGCTGACCCGCGCGCCCGAAGACGCGCCGGACCGCCCGCTCTACGTGGAGATCGGCTTCGAGGCGGGCATCCCGGTGACGGTGGACGGCGAGCCGCTGGGCCCGGTGGCGCTGCTCGAGCGGCTGAACGAGATCGGCGGCGAGCACGCGATCGGCCGCGTGGACGTGGTCGAGGACCGCCTCGTCGGGATGAAGTCCCGTGGCGTGTACGAGACGCCTGGCGGAACGCTGCTCTACACGGCGCATCGCGAGCTCGAGCAGCTCGTGCTCGACCGGCGCACGCTGGCGCTCAAGGACCAGCTCGCGCAGCGCTACGCGGACCTGGTGTACGAGGGCCGGTGGTGGACGGGGGAACGCGAGGCGCTCGACGCGCTGGTGGACCGCACCCAGCGGCACGTCACGGGCACGGTGCGGCTCAAGCTGTACAAGGGCAACATCATCGTCGCCGGGCGCGAGAGCCCGTGCTCGCTCTACGACGAGGCGCTGGCCTCGTTCGGCGAGAGCGAGTACGATCACGCCGACGCGGCGGGCTTCATCCGGCTGTTCGCCTTGCCCACGCAGGCCGAAGCGCGGCGGCGCGCCGCGCGGCCCGCGGCGCCGGAGCCGGCCCCCGCGGGGCGGGCCGCCGAGCCGGGCCTGCTCGTCCCCGCGGGCGTCGGGCGGGGCGCGCCCTGACGCGTCCACTCTGCCGGATCGATCGCAAGGAGGCATGCATGGCCGTGAGCGAGACCAGCGCGGACCCCGCCCCGGGGAGGACCGCCGCCCGGACCGCCGGCCGGGCCCTCCTCGCCCACCGGCTCTGGGGCGGCCGCTTCGCGTCGGGCCCCGCGCCGTCGCTGGACGAGCTGAATCGGAGTCTGCCCGTCGACGCGCGGCTCTGGCGCGAGGACATCGAGGCCAGCCGTGCGTGGGTCCAGGCGCTGCTCCGCGCCGGCGTGCTCACGCAGGCGGAGGCGAGCACGCTCGATCAGGGGCTCGCGCGCGTGGCCCATCGCATCGCGGAGGAAGGGACTGCCGGCGCGCCGGATGAAGACGTCCACACCCTTGCCGAACGGCTGCTCTACGAGGAGGTGGGCGAGGTCGCCGGAAAACTGCACACCGGCCGCTCCCGCAACGACCAGGTCGCCACGGATACCCGCCTGTGGGCGATCCGCCGCTGCGCGGATCTGGAGCGGGAACTGCGCGGCCTCCAGGCCGCCCTCGTCGCGCAGGCCTCCCGGGCCGTGGATCTCATCATCCCCGCCTACACGCACGTCCGGCGTGCGCAGCCCGTGCGCGTCGCGCATTGGCTGCTCGCGCACTTCTGGGCGCTGGACCGCGATCGCGCGCGGCTCGCGGATGCGCAGGACCGCATCGCCGTCCTGCCGCTCGGCTCGGGCGCCATCGCGGGCTGCCCGTTCCCGGTGGACCGCACGCTCCTCAAGGAGCTGCTCGGGTTCCGTGCGATCTCGCAGAACTCGATCGATGCGGTCGGCGACCGGGACTGGATCTGCGAGCTCGTCTTCATCTCCGCGCTCGTCGCCGCGCATCTCTCGCGGCTGGCCGAGGACCTGATCCTCTACTCGACGGAGGAGTTCGGCTTCGTGCGCCTGCCCGAGGCGTACACTACCGGCTCGAGCCTGATGCCGCAGAAGCGGAACCCGGACGGCCTCGAGCTCGCGCGTGGCAAGGCCGCTCGTCTCGCGGGCGACGTCGCGGCGCTCCTCACCCTGCTCAAGGGCCTGCCTTCCGGGTACCAGAAGGATCTCCAGGAGGACAAGGCGCTGCTCTTCGATGCCCTCGACACGCTCGCGCTGCTCCTGCCCGCGACGCGTGAGACCATCGCCGGCCTCGAGTTCGACGAGGCGCGACTTGCCGCGGCCGTCGCCGACGAAACGCTCCTCGCCACGGACCTCGCGGACGAGCTCGTGCGTCGCGGCGTCCCGTTCCGCGAGGCGCACGCCGCCGTGGGCAAGTTGGTCCGCCAGGCGGAGACGGCCGGCATCGCCCTTTCCGCCCTGCCCGCCGAGGTCTGGAGCGAGGCACACCCCCGGTTCCCCGCCGGCATGCCCGGCCGGCTGACGGCGGAGGATTCTGTCGAGGCCCGCGCCGTTCCTGGCGGCACCGCCCGCGCGGCCGTCCTCGCGCAGCTCGCCGCCGCACGCGCGCGCATCGCCTGAGCGGACCCGGCAGGGTGCGGCCGCCGGTGTGCCGCGGACGCGCGGCGCGCCGGCGGCTGCTGCGTCATCGGGCCCGCCGCGGGGTCCGCCGCTGCGGCGGCCACAGGCCGCACCCCGGAGGCGCGCGAACCCCGCCCGCAGCGTGTTCAGCCGCAGCGCACGGTCGGAATGGAACTTGCACCCCAACGGCGTTGTGGAGCGTGCGACTGGCGCGACTCGCTACACCAGGGAGTG
>DASVDH010000106.1:0-24190 GCA_036381195.1 Longimicrobiales bacterium
GTCGAGTACGAGCCGCTGCCCGCCTACCTCGACCCGGAGGCCGCGCTCGCGGGGGGCGAGGTCCCGATCCACGAGCCGAAGAAGCCGGGCCAGAACGGCAACATCACGAAGCACGTGCACCTCGAGTTCGGCGACGTGGACCGGCTCATGGCCGAGAGCGACGTCGTCATCGAGGGCGAGTACTACTTCGAGGGCACGACGCACGCGCCGATCGAGCCGCACTGCGCGATCGGCTACTACGACCCCTCCGGCAAGCTCACCGTCTGGTCCGCGACGCAGGTGCCGCACTATCTCCAGCGCGAGCTGGCGCGCGTGCTGGACCTGGACGTCGCGCGCGTGCGCGTGATCCAGCCGACGGTCGGCGGCGCGTTCGGCGGCAAGTCCGAGCCGTTCGACCTCGAGTTCTGCGTCGCGAAGCTCGCGATGATCACGGGCCGGCCGGTCAAGATCCTGTACACGCGCGAGGAGGTCTTCTACGCGCACCGCGGCCGGCACCCGATGAAGATGCACGCCCGACTGGGCGCGAGCCGTGACGGCCGGATCAAGGCCGTGGACAACCGCACGCTGATCGACGGCGGCGCCTACGCCTCGTTCGGCCTGGTGACCACGTACTACTCGGGCCAGCTCCTGACCGCGCCGTACGCGTTCGAGTCGTACCGCTTCGACTCGACACGCGTCTACACGAACAAGCCCGCGTGCGGGCCCAAGCGCGGCCACGGCTCGGTGCAGCCGCGCTTCGCGTTCGAGGTGCAGCTCGACAAGCTCGCCGAGGCGCTGGGCATGGACCCGATCGAGCTGCGGCGGCGCAACTTCCTGGGCGAGCACACGCGCACGGTGAACGAGCTGCGCGTCACGTCCAACGGCTTCCTCCAGTGCCTGGATGCGGTCGAGCGGGCGAGCGGCTGGAAGGAGCGGTTCCGCAAGCTCCCGTACGGCCGCGGGCTGGGCGTCGCCGGGTCGTGCTACATCTCGGGCACGAACTACCCGATCTACCCGAACGACATGCCGCAGTCCGGCGTGCAGCTCCAGGCCGAGCGGTCCGGCCGCGTGACGGTGTTCAGCGGCGCGTCCGAGATCGGGCAGGGCTCGGACAGCATCACGGCGTACATCGTCGCGGAGGAGCTGGGCGTGCCGGTCGACTACGTGCGCGTCGTCTCCGCGGACACGGACCTCGTGCCGGTGGACCTGGGCGCGTACTCCTCGCGCGAGACGTTCATGGTCGGCAACGCGACGCTCGAGGCCGCGCGCAAGCTGCGCGCGCAGGTCCAGCAGGCGGTGGCCGAGGCGTGGCAGGTCGAGCCCGCGCGGGTCGCGCTCGCCGGCGGCTGGGCGCTCGACGTCGCCGACCCGGCGCGCCGCATGCCGATCTCCGAGGCGTTCAACCTCGCCGAGGCGAAGTACGGCACGCTGGGCGCGGTCGGCTCGTACAACACGCCGAAGGACATCCACGGCGCCTACCGCGGCGGCACGATCGGCGCCTCGCCCGCGTACTCGTTCACCGCGCACGTCGCGGAGGTCGAGGTCGACGTCGCGACCGGCTTCGTCCGCGTCGAGCGCATCTGGATCGCGCACGACTGCGGCCGCGCGCTGAACCCGGTGCTGGTCGAGGGGCAGATGGAGGGCTCGGCGTCCATGGGCTTCGCCGAAGCGCTCATGGAGGAGCAGATCTTCAAGAGCGCGGAGCAGGGCAGGGAGGGGCTGCACAACGCGCCGTCGCTGCTGGACTACCGCATCCCGACCTCGCTCGACACGCCCGAGCTGGTCTCGCTGATCATTGAAAGCGTGGACACCGAGGGCCCGTACGGCGCCAAGGAGGCGGGCGAGGGCCCGCTGCACCCGTCCATCCCGGCGATCGCGAACGCGATCTACGACGCGGTCGGCGTGCGCATGGACGCGCTGCCGTTCTCGCCGCCGCGGGTGTGGAAGGCGCTGCAGGACCCGGCCGCGCGCGAGCACTGGGCGGCGGCGAGGAAGCAGGTGGGCGCACTGGAGGTCGCTGCGGATTGACGTGCGCCGGGCGCCGCGCGCACGGCGAGCCCCGTGCGCGGCGGAGTGATGCCCCGCGGCGGCGGAGCCGGCGGCGGGGATCGGGGCCCCGGCGGCCGGCGGAGGGGCCTCCGGGGCGCTCCGTGGCCAGCCGCGGCAGGCGCAACGGTACCCGCTGGTTCTCACGAGAAACGATGGACGTACTCGAAGCGATTCGCACGCGCCGGTCCATCAAGCGGTTCGCGGACCGGCCGCTGACCCGCGAGGAGATCGAGCCGTTGCTCGAGGCGGCCGTGCTCGCCCCGAACCATCGCATGACGGAGCCGTGGGAGTTCCTCGTGCTCGGCGAGCGCGCGCGCCGCGCCTACGCGGAGGCGCTGGGCCGGCGCAAGGCGCGCAGGGTCG
Organism: Longimicrobiales bacterium; assembly: GCA_036381195.1. Taxonomy (GTDB): domain Bacteria; phylum Gemmatimonadota; class Gemmatimonadetes; order Longimicrobiales; family RSA9; genus RSA9. The sequence continues at coordinate 2,392 of DASVDH010000106.1, forward strand.
AGGAGGAGACGGCGAAGGCGGCGGTGCGCGCGAAGGTCATGGGCGAGGTGATGGGCGTGCCCGCGATCATCGCCGTGACCTGCCGGCTGGCGGAGGAGCCGGAGATCCGCGAGGAGGACTACGCGGCCACCTTCATGGCGATCCAGAACCTCTCCCTCGCCGCGACGGCGCACGGCCTGGGCTCGCACATCAAGACCGGCGGGGTGATGGGCGAGCCGGACGTGCGCGAGGCGCTGGGCGTGCCGGAGGACCGGCGCATCGTCGCGGTGCTGTACGTCGGCGTGCCGGCGGAGCCGCCGCCGCCCAAGCCGCGCACGCCCGCGCGAGAGAAAACGCGATGGCTGGACTGAACCGCGCCGGCTCGCCCGGCGCGCCGCGCTCCGCGATGCGCGCGCCGGCGCGTGAGAGGCCCTGAAAAGGCGGGGTTGACGGATGCTGCGGCTGCCGGAGTTCACGTACCACCGCCCCGCGCGGCTCGAGGACGCGCTCGCGCTGCTCGCCGAGCACGGCGAGGCCGCACTGCCGATCGCGGGAGGGACGGACCTGGTGCCCAACATGAAGCACCGGCTGTTCACGCCCGCGCATCTCGTCGCGCTCAGGCGACTGCCGGAGCTGCGCGGCATCGAGGTCGCGGGCGGGGAGCTGCGCATCGGCGCGGCGGAGTCGCTGGCCACCGTGTCACGCCATCCGCTGGTGCTCGAGCATGCGCCGTCGCTCGCGCGCGCGGCCGGGCTGGTCGCGGGCCCGCAGCTCCGCAACATGGGCACGATCGGCGGCAACCTGTGCCTGGACACGCGCTGCACGTACTACAACCAGACGCACTTCTGGCGGCAAGCGCTCGGCTTCTGCCTGAAGAAGGACGGCAGCGTGTGCCACGTGACGAAGGTGGGGAAGAAGTGCGTCGCCGCGCACTCCGCGGACACGCCGCCGGTGCTGATGACGCTCGGCGCCGTGGCCGACCTCGCGGGCCCCGAGGGTGAGCGCAGCGTTGCGGTCGAGGAGTTCTTCGTCGCGGACGGCGTGCGGAACACCGTGCGGCGGCCGGGCGAGCTTGTCACGCGCATCCGCATCCCGCTGCGCGACCGGCCGCTCCGCGCGTCCTACCAGAAGCTCCGGCAGCGCGACTCGATCGACTTCCCCCTGCTCACCGTCGCCGCGGCCGCGGAGATGGAGGATGGTGGCGACGTCGTGCGGACGCTCCGCGTCGTCGTCTCCGCGCTCGGCGCGCGGCCGCGCACGCTGACGGGGCTGGAGCGTATCGCCGCGGGCCAGCGGCTCACGCGCGAGGTGATCGAGGCGGTCGCCGAGCGCGCGTTCCAGCAGTGCCATCCTCTCGCCAACATCATCGTGGATGCCGAGTGGCGCCGCGCAATGGTGCCCGTGTACGTGCGGCGCGCGCTGGAAGAGCTGAGCGCCGGAGCCGCGTGAGGCGGCGGCCGCGGGGCGGCCGGATCGCAGCCCGGCGCGTGGGCCGCGCGCGGGCCGCGGGCGTCGCGCCGCCGCGTCGTCGCGCGGAGCGGCGGGGTCGCGTCCGCGGCCGGAGCTCGGCCTCGGGGCCCCGCGCGAGCGCTCACTCGGCCATGGCGTCCATGCCGGCGTGGATCCCGCCGCTCCGCAGCAGGAAGGCGATGGGGATCGAGAGGATGAAGAGGACGGTGATCAGCGCGAAGACGTGGTTGTACGCCAGCACCGCTGCCTGACGCACCAGGCGGCCGCCGAGCAGCGCCAGCGCCTGGAGGTGCGCGGTCGCGGCGTCCGCACCCTCGCGCATCATCCTGGCCGCCGCGCCGCCGATGAAGCCCTGCACCGCCGGGTCGAACGCCGTGATGTGCTCGCCGAGGATCGCCCGGTAGCGGGCCGTCGACCTCGTGAGGACGGTGGCCGAGGCCGCGATGCCGACGCTGCCGAACACCTGGCGCACCACGTTGTACAGCCCTGATGCCTGGGTCATCTGCGGGCGCGGGATGGTGGCGAGCGCCGCCGTGGTGAGGGAGACGAAGATCAGCGCGAAGCCCACGCCCTGGAGGAGCTGGGGCCAGAAGATGTCCCAGAACCCGACGTCCGCGGTCAGGCGGGAGAGCTGCCAGAACGAGAGCGCGCTCACGATCAGGCCCGTGCCCACCAGGGCCCTGGGCCCCAGCCGGTTGTAGACCCGCCCGCCCAGCGGCATGATCACGGCCATGGCCAGGCTCCGGGGCACGAGCGCCATGCCGGAGAGCATGGCCGTGTAGCCCAACAGGTTCTGGAGGAAGAGGGGCAACAGGAAGATGCTGCCGTAGAGCCCCATGCCGAGGATGCCGCCGATGGCGGTGGCCGAGGTGAAGGACCGGTTCGCCAGCAAGCGCAGGTTGACGGCGGGCCGCTCCGTGCGCAGCTCGTGCGCCACGAACAGCAGCAGCGCGATCGCGGCGGTCGCTGCGAGGGCGACGATGCCGCCCGACTGGAACCAGTCGTGTTTCTGCCCTTCCTCGAGCATGAGCTGGAGCGCGCCGAGCCCGACGGCGAGGAGGGCGAGGCCGAGCCAGTCGATGTGCCCCTTCCTCCGCTCCAGGTAGTCCGGGTCGTGGATGTAGCGTGTGACCAGCAGGATGTTGACCACGCCGACGGGGACGTTGATGTAGAAGACCCAGGGCCAGGTCCAGTTGTCCGTGATCCAGCCGCCCAGCGTCGGGCCGACGGCCGGCGCCACCACGACCCCCATGCCGTAGATCCCCATGGCCATGGCCTGTTCCACCGGGGGAAACGTCTCCCGCAGGATGGCCTGGGACACCGTCATGATGACGCCGCCGCCGAAGCCCTGGAGGATGCGGAAGAGCACCATGACGGGGAGGCTGCGGGCGAGGCCGCACGCCATCGAGGCCAGCGTGAAGAGGGCGACGCTGAAGAGGTAGAAGTTCTTCCGCCCGAACCGCGCCGACAGCAGGGCCGTGATGGGCATCACGATGACCTGCGCCAGGATGTAGCCGGTCACCACCCACGCGATCTCCTGCACGCCGGCGCCCAGCGTGCCGCTCATCGACGGGAGCGCCACGTTGATGATGCTGGAGTCGAGCACGGCCATGATCGTGCCCGTCAGCACGGTGCCGGCCACCACCCACTTGTTCGCGGACGTCGGGGAGGCGGGCGCCGCCCGAGCCGCAGATTCCGTCAGGGATGCCACGCGCGTCAGCCGGTGGTCACGTGGACGACGACGGAAAGGCCCGGGCGGAGCGGGCGCTCGGCGCCGCACCCCTCGGTGATGCGGATGCGGACGGGCACCCGCTGCACCACTTTCGTGAAGTTCCCCGTGGCGTTGTCCGGGGGGATGAGGGCGAACTGCGAGCCCGTCGCCCCGCTGATGCTCTCCACCTCGCCCCGCGCGATGCAGCCCTCGTAGGCGTCGATCTCCATCTCGACCGGTTCGCCCGTCCGGATGTCGGCGAGCTGCGTCTCCTTGAAGTTGGCAGTGACGTAGATGCCCGAGTCGGCGACAATCGTGAGCAGCGCCTGACCGGGCTGGACGAGCTGGCCCGGCTCGACGGACCGCTTGGCCACGCGCCCGGAGACGGGCGCCACGATGCGGGCGTAGGAGTGCTGGAGCCGGGCGCTGGCCAGCGCGGCCTCGGCGGCCGCCAGGCGCGCCCGGGCCTCCTCCACGCCGGCCCGGGCCGTGGCCACCTCGGCGGAGGCGGCCAGGCGCTGCTGCTCGAGCGCCACGACCGCGGCGCGTGCCCCGGCCGCGGCCGCGACGGCGGCGTCGAGTTGTTGCCGCGACACGATCTCCCGCTCCGCGAGCCGCTGCAGGCGCTCCAGGTCCTTCTCCGCGCGGGCGGCGTTCGCCCGCGCCGCCTCGATGTTCGCGGCCAGCGCCTCCTCCTGGCGGAGTGCCTGCTCGAGGCGGGCCTGGGCCGCGCCGGTCACCTCCGCGGAACCCGCAGCGGCCCGGGCTGCCGCCAGCTCGGCCTCGGCCTGCGCGACTCGCTGCGCGAGCTCCGCGTCATCCAGCAGCACCAGGACCGCGCCGGCCTCCACGTGCTGGTTCTCCTCCACCCGCACCTCGTCGACGAAGCCGGCGACCCGCGCCAGTACGGGGACGATATGGCCACCCACGAAGGCGTTGTCCGTGGATTCGTGGGTTGCGGCGTAGTGCCAGCGTTGCACACCGAAGGCGAGCAGGAGCGCCCCCGCCACGACCATCGCCGGGAGCGCCCAGCGCCGCCTTCCGTTCCTCTCCTCCCCCATGCCGTGACTCCGCTCCATCATTGGATTTCCGTCACCGCGCCCCTGGCCGCCGCCAGTGACACCCGGGCCATCTCCCAGCCGGCCCGCGCATCGACGGCGGCCGTGCGCGCTTCGTTCAAGCGTAGGGATGCCGTGATCACGTCGGCGCTGCCGGCGACCCCGGCCTGGAAACGCTCGCGGGCCTGGGCGAGCTCCTCCTCAGCCAGGCGGAGCCGCGCTTCACTGGCGCTCAGGAGCTCCCGCGCTGCCCGGAGCTGGAGCAGAGCATCGCGGACATCGAACGCGACCTGCTGGACGAGCTCGCGACGGCGCGCTTCGAGCGCTGAGAGCCGCGCCCGCTGCGCATCCAGGCGCGCGCGCCGGCGCATGCCGTCGAAGATCGGCACCGACACCTGCAGCGCCCACTCACGGGTGCCCAGGAGATGCTCGTACTGCCCGCCCGTCACGCCGGCGCCCGCCACGAGCGACAGCGTGGGCAGCCGCTCCGCCTCGATCGCGCCGATGCCGAGCTCCGCGGCGTCGATGCGCCGATCCAGCTCCAGCACGTCCGCCCGTTGCTTCACGGCGGCGGCCACCGCGACGGCCTCCGCCGCCCCGGGGGGCCCGGCCGGACCCGCGAGCGTGTCCGTGAGCGCGACCGGCGTGTCGAGGTCCAGGTTCAGCGCCCGCTTCAGCGCGAGGAGGGAGCGCTCCGCCTCGGCGCGGGCACTCACGAGCTGGGACTGCATTGACGCCAACTGCGACTCGGCGCGCGTCACATCCAGGCGCACGCCAACGCCGGCGCTGAGGAGCTCGCGCGCGATGGCGACGAGCTCTCTGGCCAGTTCCACGTCCGCCTCGCGCGCCGCCACGTGGCGCTGCGCCCGCGCGGCCTGCACCCATGCGGCGGCGCCCGCCGCCGCGGCGCGCTGCCGCGCCGCGGCTTCGGCCGCCTCACTCGCCGACAGGTCGGCCCGCGCGCTCCGCAGCCGCTGCAGCGCGCTCCAGTCGAACAACGTCTGCGAGAGATGCCCGCGCAGGTCGATCGTGGTGACCGGCCCGATGACCTCGCCGTTCGGGTCGAACAGCGGCTCCTGGCCCGGCTCCGCCGGGAACTCGAGGCCGAACGACGCCGTGTTGAACGTGCGGTCGCCATGCACGGCGTCCAGCGAGAGCCGGGGCAGCAGCGACGCGCGCCCCTCGACGACCCGGGCCTCGGCTTCCGCCGACGCCAACTGCCCGAGCAACACCGCCGTGCTCCGCTCCGCCGCCAGTCGCGCCGCCGCACCGAGATCGAGCCGCAGGGTGTCCGCCCGCACGGCGGCCACAGGGCCGAGCGCCACGGCGCCGTCCGCCAGCCGGCTGCCCCGGCCGGCAGCGGCCGCCTGCGCCTGCGCCGAACGCGGCGCGAGGACGGTCGCGGCCACGAGCAGCGGCAGCGCCGCACACCCGAGCGCCGCACGACGGAGCCGGCGCTCACGCATGGGAGGACTCCGCGTCCGCCCGGGTGAGCAGATCCCGGAGGATGACCAGCCCTGCCTTCACCCGCGCCCGCTTCGCGGGCTCGAGCTCGGCGAGCAGGGCCACAGCCTGCCGCTGTGCGGGTCGCGCCGCGGTCGCGAGCATCCGCCGGCCTTTCGCCGTCGCCCGCAGCACGACGCGCCGCCGGTCCCGCTTGTCCGGCGCGCGCGTCAGGAACTTCCGCGCGACCAGCTCGTCCACCAGCTTCGACGCGGTCGGCACCCCCACGAGCAGGTGCTGGGCGACGTCCGAGACGGAGATGTCCGGGTTGGCCGCCACGCACGAGAGGGCCCGCACGCCGGAGATCGAGAGTGCGGGTGGCGGACTCGATCGCACCGCGCGCCGCACGAAGCGCGTCAGGTGCACGCTCGTCTCGACGACGAGCTGCGCCAGCGCGGCCAACTCTCGGGCGCCCGCGCCGGCGTCGGTTGCATCAGGAAATCGTTTCATGAGACAAACGTAATGGGGGAGGGCCGGCGGTGCCAACCCGCCGGTGATCCGCCGCCATTTCTCCTCCCGCCGCCCGAGGGAATGACGAACGAACACCGAAGATAGACGCCTCTCAGACCGCCCCTCGTTGGTGGGTGTCGTCTTGACGCGACAGTACATTGGGTGTAGTTGCGGCGGTCGAGCAGGAAGGTCGGTGCTCCGCCTCGGCCGGCCCTGGCCGGAGAGGACCCGGCCGCATCGCCCGGCCGGGGCCGGCGGTGGCGCCTCGCCCCCGCGCCTCGCTCGCGCCAATCGGCGATGCAACGGCCTGCGCGCCGCGCCGTGCTGTAACGGCATCTGCGACGGCTTGCGGAGGCGCACCGCCCGCGGGAAGATGGGGATCCATCCGAGGCGGGCGGAGACGAGTCACCCCGATGGCCCCCGATCCCCCTTTCCTGGAGGCGAGAGTCATGAGGGCGAAGGTTGCAGCAGCTTTCGCGTTCGGATGCGCGGCGTTCCTGCTGATGGGCTGTGCCTCGGCCGGCGGGCAGGAAGGAGCGGCGCGGGGCGGCTCCGCGCTCTCGATCCGGGTGGCGAACGACCTGGTGCCCCCGGGAACCATCGTCGTTTGGATCATCCCCGAGCTCGGCGCGCGCAGGCGGCTGGGCACGATCCCGCCGGATGGGGAGCAATCCTTCTCCTACGTGCCGGGCGACCGCACCATGGAGTACCGTCTCATGGCCCAGACGGCGGAGGGTCGCGAGATCATGTCGGATCCGTTCACGCTCCAGGGGGCGTCCGCTCTGAGCTGGCGGGCGAGTTCGCGGGTGGTGACGCTGGGGTCCGCCGGGACATGATGTTCCGGACATGATGTTCCCCCTCGTGAATCCGTCCTGTGGCTCGTCTGAGCCGCAGGGCGGATGCACGAGGGGGTACGGCTCCGACCCGTGCGACGGGATGATCGCAGGATCAGCCCGACGTCAACACCGGGCAGTTGATCGACGCATTCGTGTCGCACTCCAGGTCCGGGATCTCGAAGCACTTCATCCGCCCGCCGGGCGGCAGTCTGTCCGCGTGCCGCGGCAGGAGCACGTGGTTCTCCGTCCAGAACGGATGGTTCCAGCGACGCAGATCCCAAAACCGCCGGCCTTCGAGTAAGAGTTCCAGGTAGCGTTCCCGGTCGAGGATGGACCATGCGTCATCCTCGGCATTCGGGTACTCGAGCCCTCCGATCTCGGTCGGTGCCGTGATCTCCGCCACGCCGCGCGCCTGCCTCGCGCGGTTGACCTGTGCGGTGAACTCGCCCAGCTGTCCCGCGAGGAGCGCGGCTTCCGCCTCGATCAGGCGCATCTCCGCCCCTGAAGCGATCTCGACGTCCGCGTTGTCGTCCTCGTACTTGCCGGAGATCCACAGCGGGTACCGGTTGCTTTCGGAGCGGTACTCGCCGGCAACATTGCCACACTGCGCGCTCATGTTGATGAATGCGCTGGACGGGGGCACGCTCGGGCTGTCATCGAGATTGGCGCTGCGCCAGTCGCCGCACTTGCGCAGGGCGACGCGCGGGTCCGTGGCCCACAGGAGGGCGGCCGGCGTTCGATACAGCGACAGGTCGTCGCCCTGGTAGAACAGGTCGGCAATGACGTTGCCGCCATCAACCTCGGGGTGCATGTGGCTGTAATCGGCGAACCCGTCCGGCACCAGGCGCGCGTGCTGGACGGCCTGCGCCCAATCTCCGAGGTTGGCGTAGAGCTGGGCGAGGCTCGCGTGCGCGGCGTAGACGAGCCTTTGCGGGTCGAAGATCGGGTCGTCCTCGGGAGCCTCCACGCCCGCGGCGACGGCGGCCTCGGCCACGGCGAGGGCGCGCTGCGCCATCGCGATGCCGCGTTTGAACGCCGAATCGGAGGGCACGATGCGGCTGCCGTCGTACGGCCCTTCCTTGCCCAGCAGGATGCCGCCCTCGGGGCCGTAGTTGTAGATCAGGTTGCAGAAGCATTCCCCGAGTATCCGCTCGGCGTGTGCGCCGTAGATGAACATCCGTGCGAACAGGGGGCTCACCTCGTAGTCCTCCGGGGGAAGCACCTCCTTGAGGCGCCGGTCGGCGTAGAGTGCGGCCCACACGGCCTCATGGGCCTGTCCCCACAGGCTGCTGGCCGGCCGCTCGCGGAAGTCGCTCACGGCGAGCTGGACCTCGGATGCCGCCGTTCCGTCGTTAGTGATCGCGTCGGTCGGGCTGTCCAGCGTATACTGCGCGTCGGCGGCGAGGAAGATGTCCGCGAACTCCGAGTTTACGCCCCGGGCGAGCCCGATCATGAGCTCGGGCTCGTCCATGTCCTGTTCGAAGATCACGCCCTGGACCTCGGTGTCGGCGCAGCCCGCCAACGACGCCAGCAGCGCGAGGGCGAGCGCCGCCGCGGGCCCGTCGATTCGATACGCCCTCTCTCGCATGGTCGTCTCCTCTCGCCCGTTGATCAGAAGTTGAGCCGGATGCCGAGCGTGAACGTCCTCGGCGGCGGCAGGATGTAGCCCGCGCCGCGCGCCGTCTGCTCGACCGGCCGGATCAGCGCATCCGGATAGAGGCCGGAGAAGTCCGTGATCACGAACAGGTTCGTCGCCTGGAACTGCAGGGTCGCGGCCTCCGTCCCGCGCGGCAGGAACCGCTCGGGGACCCGGTAGCTCAACGTGGCCGTCTGGAGCCGGAAGTAGTCCGCCTTCTCGACCCAGTCCTCGTCGAATGCGTAATCCTGCGAGCAGCGTGCGATGTCCCGCGTCCTGAGTCCGGCGATATCGCCCCGTTCAACGCGGATGTTGATGGGAATGCACGGCGGCCACAGGCCGTCCGTCGCCATCTCCTGCGCCAGGTCGTCGTAGAGCACGTGGCCGTATTGGCCGACGCCGAACGCCTCCAGCGTGAGGCGGTTGAACAGCGTCACGGCGAGACCCAGTGAGATCTCGTGCGGCGGCCGGGTCGTGCCGTACCAGTGATCTGCCTCTGTGCTGTACTGCGGCAGCACGCCGACGGAGTCCCCGTTGAGCAGCTTTCGCCCGAAGAGGGACGGCATCGGGTAGCCGCGCCGGTACTGGTTCAGGTAGTTGTAGTTGAACGAGTCGAACTGTTTGGCGCCCAGCTCGAGCATCATGGTCTTGTTGTACTGGTAACGCGCGTTGGTGCTGACGCGTACCGCGTCCCGCTCGAGCAGCACGACATCGAGCGCGCCCTCGAACCCCTTGCTCTCCCACACGCCCACGTTGAGCGGGATGTTCTCCGCGATGCCGTTCGAGGGCGGCGGGTCGATGAAGATCCGGCCGTTGTCGACGCGTTGACGGTAGGCGGTGCCGCTGAACACGAGCCTGCCGTTGAAGAGCGAAGCGTCGAGGCCGATCTCGATCTCCTTGGTGATCTCGGGTCCGATCTCCTGGTTGCCCTGGTTGAACATGATGAAGCCGTTGCGGTTTTCGTCCGCACCGGCGACCTCGAAGATCGTGATCGCGTCATCCTCTCCCGGGGGATCGCCGGACTCGCCGTACGCGGCACGGAGCCGGAACGTCTCCCACCAGTCCGGCCAGAACTCATGGTCGGAGAGGGTGTACGTGGCCTGGAGCTTGGGGTAGATCGTGAAGATGTTCCTGCGCCTGTAATCGTTGCCGAACGCGCTGTGTGCGTCGGCCCGGAAGCCGCCGGTCACGAAGAGCCGGTTCCGCCACCCGATTTGCTCCTGGATGAAGAAGCCGCCGCTCTCCGTGACATCCCGGTCCTCCTGGTTGATGTCCGTCTCACCGTTCTGGAGGACCTTGTCGCCGGGGCCGAGGAAGCCCTCGGTGTCCCCGCGCAGGCCGAGGTGTTCGTTCTGGTTGTACTGACCGCCGATGGAGAGCGTCGACGTGATGTCCGCCGGCAACTCCTGGAACCAGCTCGCCGCGTAGTCGAGCGTGATGAGGCGCCGGTTCTCGACGTCGACGGCGCGCGTACCCTGGGGCTCCGAGTAATACTGCCAGGGCCGCTCCTCGATGAAGTGCGAGTTGGAGAAGTCCAGCCCGATGTTCAGGCGGTGGCGCAGGTTGTCCCGCGGCGTCCAGTTGATGTTGGCGCCCGTGTTGAAGTGGTTGATGAACTGGTCGAGCTCCATGTTCAGCACGACCGCATCGTTGTTGTCGGGCGTCTCGCCCTCCGCGCCGCGCGCGACGTTGTACAGCAACCCCTCCGAGTTGTCTCCGTTCGGGATCCAGCGAATGTCACGCCGGCTGTACATGTTGTTGAAGGAGATCTGGAGGTTGCGGAAGCCATTGAAGGTGAGGTTGCCCCGCAGCGTCCACTGGCGCGCGTTCTGGGGGTCGATCACGCCCTCGCTCCGGTTCCATCCGGCGGACAGGTAATACGTGACATCGTTGCTGCCGCCCCGCACCGAGAGCCGATAGTCCTGGATGTGGGCGGTGCGCAGCCAGCTCCCCGACGAGGGGCAGCCGGGCTCGCGGATGTCCTCGACCCGGAACTGGTTGGCGACGGTGTCGTACGAGAGCGTGCGGGTGCAGTCGTTGATGTGCAGTCCGGTGGGATCCATCTCCGGGCCGACGTGGCCGACGCGCGAGAGCCCCTGCTGCATGCTGAACGTCCAGCGCGGCGGGCCCGCCTGGCCCCGCTTGGTGAAGATCTGGATCACTCCCGCGCTCGCCTCCGTCCCGTAGAGCGTGGAGGCCGCCGGGCCCTTGATGATCTCGACCCGCTCGATGTCCTGCGGGTTGAGGCTCCCCAGGAACGTCGCATGCTCCGCGGCCTCCAGCATCCCCGCCTCGGGCAGGTCGCTCGGGATGCGCACGCCGTCCACGTAGATCAGCGGCGCGTTGCGCCCATTCACGGAGTTGACGCCGCGCAAGAGGATGTCGGAGCCGGCGCCCGCCTGGCCGGGACTGCCGGTGACGCTCAGACCGACGGCGCGGCCGCGCAGGACATCTTCGAAGTTCATCGCGGCGACGCGCTCGATCTGGTCCGCCGTGATCAGCGCGATGCTGTTCCCGATCTCACGACGCTGCGCCGCAAGCGCTGTCCCGGTGACGACCACCCCTTCGAGCTCCACGGCCCGAGAGAACAGCCGAATGTCCCGCACGACGGAGTTGTCCGCGGGGACGGTGACCGTTTCCCGCGCCTCACCGTAGCCGATGAGCTGCGCGACGATCACCTGAGGGCCCGCCGGGACGTTGAGTAAGACCAGGCGGCCCTCGTTGTCCGTCACACCGGTGCGACCGGTGTTCCGGACGACGACGTAGACGCCGGCGAGCGGCTCCCCGGTCTGGCCGTTGACCGTGCGGACGACCAGCGTACCGACCTGCTGGCCGAACGCGGCGGCCGGCGTGAGGGCCAGCGAGGCGCACAGCAGCAGCGCGAGCCGCCGGCCGATCCGGGTCTCCTGCCGAGGGCTTGGCATCTGCATGGCGTGTGTCCCTCCTTCGCGCACAGGGGAGGTTGGGGTCAGGAAGACATAAAGAACAACGGGCAGGGTTATGGGACTCTGCCGCGCCATCGGCTTCCTACGCCGCGCATATGGGCTCCTCGTGCGGATCCTCCAGTGCGTACGATATTCCGGACGGCAGCGACAAAATGTCAAGGGGTTTCTTGACACCCCGCCCCGCCACATGTTGAGCCGCCCTGTCGGGGGATGGGCTGGTGTGGGGGTGTGGGGCGGAGAGCGGTTCTGGGGCGCGTGGGACAGGCTATTCCGCGGCGGGAAGGCCGGGCGGCGGGCGTCACGGGCGCGCCCGGCGGCGCTCCTCCGCGAGCCGAAGCACCAACCGCCGCAGGTCGCCAATGACTGCCGCCGATCTGCTCACCGGCCACCCCGGCTCCAGGCCAGGCGAGCTGGTGATCGGTGCCGCGGAGTCGCTCACGATGGGGTCACGGCGAGCGTGGCGAAGCCGTGGTGGCGCCTGTGCTCGCAGGAGACCGCGGCGAAGTCGGAGCTCTCCGCCTCGGAGCCGCTCAGCACCTTCGCGCGACGACCGAAACCCGTCCCGCCGTCGCCCGAACCTGGGCGAGCCGCCAGCCCGCCCGCTCGAGCGAACGGACGCCCGCGCGCCCGAGCGCGCGCAGAGCCGCACGCGCCGGTACGGAGAGCGGCGTGTGATGGTTTTCGGTGTCGAGGCGGAGGACGAGCTGGTCCTCGAACACATCGACGCAGCGCAACCGCAGGCGGTTCGCGTGAGGCTTCGGCATGTTCGATCTCCATTCCCGGCGAAGCTTCGCTCACTAGACGACGTGGGGTGCCGCCGCGTCACGTCGAGGGGCAGGGCCGCGCCGGGGGGCGGTGGGTCGGGGCGCGACGCTACGCCGCGGCCCCCGGCCGCCGCGCTTCGTCCTTCGACTCCGGGTGCTCGAGCACGCCCATGTGGTACTCGTAGACCATCGCCCAGCCGAGCCAGCCGGACACGGCGAGGACCGCGACGCCGATCAGGGAGAGCCAGAACCCGAGGTGGGTCACGCCGGGCTCGGGCGGCGCGTCGGCGGTCCACCGGTCGTAGCCGTTCCAGGCGAACAGCGCGACGAGCACGAGGTTCAGCACCATGTGCGTGATGCCGATGCGGCGTGCGCCCTGGTGCGGCGCGACGGCGATCAGGTCGATCAGTCCCGGGATCGCGGCCAGGAGGCCACCGATCACGCCGAGCAGGATGAGGGGCAACGTCGCCAGCCACCACAGCGCCTGGCCCGAGGCCGCGTAGATGATGTCCAGGACCAGCGTCATGATGAACGCGCCGGCCGGGATGGTGATGAGCATCGGGTGGAGCGGATGGTTCGCGATAGCCGCCTTGCTCTTCACGGGACGCCCTCCTCTCTCGGTTCCCGGCTGCTCGGCTCCCGGCCGCCACTGCGACGGCCGGGAACACGACGGCCGCGCCGTTCCCGGGCGCGGCCGTCGCAGGCAGGCGAGCGGACGTGCAAGATCCGTTCTACGGGGGCGGCCCAGCCTCGCGGCCGCCGCGGCGGTGGCCCGCGGTCCCGCGCGGCGCGCGCGGCCCGCGTTCCACGCCCGCGAGCCGAGTCAACGCTCGCCCGCAACGCGCGGGCGCGGTGTGGGCGGCCCCGCGTCCGTCGGATCCGGCCGCGCGAGCGGGCTCGGGGCGACGTCGCCCGCTCCGGGTTCCGGGCGCGCGGCGCACGCCGCGGTCTCCGGCCGCTCCATCGCGGGCTCGCCGCGCGTGGCGCGCCGGCCCGTGATCGCCGCGACGGCGGCCACGATGACGGCTGCGGCCAGCGCCATGCGCGGCGTGAGCGGCTCGCCGGCCAGCGCCCAGCCCAGCAGCACGGCGACGACGGGGTTCACGTACGCGTATGTCGAGACCCGCGCCGGCGTGCTCACGCCCAGCAGCCACGTGTACGCGGTGAAGCCGACGAGCGAGCCGAACACGATCAGATAGAGCAGGCCGAGCAGCGAGCGGGCGGACACCGCTCCCGGGTCCAGCCGACCGACCTCGCCCGTGAGCGCGCCCACCAGCACGAGCAGCGCGCCGCCGGCGAGCATCTCCATCGCCGTCGCGAGCAGCGCGGAATCGGGCAGCCGCGCCCCGCGCGCGTACAACGAGCCCGCCGCCCACGAGAGCGAGCCCGCCACCAGCACCCCGGCGCCGAGCGGGTCAACGCGGCCGCCGCCCAGCAGCGACTCGGGCCCGACGAGCAGCGCCAGGCCCGCCAGGCCGATCACGATGCCGGCCGCTGTGCGCCGGTCCGGCGGGACGCCGGCCGGGCGCAGCCAGTCGAGCAGCACCATCCAGAGCGGGACCGTCGCCACGAGCAGCGCGGCCAGCCCCGATGCGACCCGTTGCTCCGCCCAGACCACCGCGCCGTTGCCGCCCAGCAGCAGCAACCCGCCCACGACCAGCGCGGACTTCCAGTGCAGCAGGGTCACGGGGCGCCGCGCGCCGCGTAGCCACGCCCACGCGTACAGCACGCTCCCGGCGATCACGAACCGCACGCCCGCCATGAGGAACGGCGGCAGCGTCTCGATCGCGTAGAGGATCGCCAGGTACGTCGAGCCCCAGATCGTATAGACAGCGGCGAACGCCGCCACGACCTTCGCCGTGGACGGCCGCTCCCGCAGCACCGGCTCAGGCATGCACCGCCTCCGATTCCGCTCCCGCCGCTGCCGCCTGGAGCGGCAGCTCCGAGGTCTCCTTGATGGTCCCCAGCACGATGGTCGTGCGTGTGGTCTGGATCGTGGGCACCGCGCCGAACTCCTCCCGCAGCAACCGACCCAGCGCCTCCGTATCCGCGGCCCGCACCTTGACCAGGTAACAGTCTTCGCCCGCGATGTGGTGCACCTCCTGCACGCTCGGCAGCGCGGCCAGGCGAGTCGCGGCATCGCAGCCGCCCGGCGGCTCCACCGTGCGGACGAACACGAATGCGACGAGCGGTAGCCCCACCGCCCGCGCGTCCAGCCGCGCCTGATAGCCGGCGATCACGCCGCGCTCCTCGAGCTTCCGGATCCGCTCGAACACCGCAGACGGCGCCATGCCGATGCGGCGCGCGATCTCCGCGTTCGGCGTGCGCGCGTTCTGCTGCAGGATGGCGAGGATGTGATGGTCGGTCGCGTCCATGGTCTCCGTTCCCGCTCTGTCCGGTCCTGGACCGGGGCTCCGCTCCCGCCCGCGCGGGGAATCACTCCATCTCCGTGACGGCACCGCGCCGGAGCACGAACGCCGCGCGCACGGCCGCGCGGAGCGTCCGCGCTCTATCCCCGCCCGCGCGGGCGCGCCGCTGCGCCGGGCCCGCGGCCGCGGCACGGCCGCAGGGCGAGGCGCGCCGGACGGCGCGCGGGTCTACGCGCAAAACCGCTTCGCCGCCTCCGTCAGCACCCTCGCGCACGTCACGACCGAGTCCACGTCCACCCACTCGACCGCCGCGTGCGCGCCGGCGCCCGCCGCGCCGTAGTTCACCGTCGGTACGCCCGCGGCCGCGAAAACGGCCGCGTCCATCCAGTAGGCGACGCCGGCCTCCTCCGGCTCCACGCCGGTGACCGCCTTCGCGGCGTCGCGCACGCACCGCGCGATCGCGGCGTCCCGGCCGCACTCGAGCGGCGCGCGCTCCATGAGCACCGCGATCTCCCCCTCCTCGCCCGCGCGCCGGACCGCCTCTTCCACCTCGCGCACCACCTGCGCCGGCGCCTCGCCGGGCAGCGTGCGCCGCTCCACCTTCAGCCGGCACTCGGCCGCGTACGTCGAGAGGCCGGTGCCACCCTCGATCAGCGCGCAGTGCAGCGAGGCCGGACCGACCAGCGGGTGCGTGCGGCGCCGCAGCTCCGTCCGGTCCAGCTCCTCCAGAGCCGCGATGATCCGCCCCATCCGCCCGATCGCGCTGACGCCCAGGTCCCACCGGCTGCCGTGTGCCGCCACGCCCCGCGTCACCAGCTCCAGCCACACGAAGCCCTTGTGCGCGAGGATCAGCCGCCCCTCACTCGGCTCCGTCACGATGCACGCATCCGCGCGGTGCCGGCGCACGAAGTCGCTCGCCCCGATGCTCGCGTACTCCTCGTCGCAGACCAGCGCGGCCATGATGCGGCCGCGCAGGTCCGCAGCCGCCAGCGCCGCCAGCGCCGCCATGATGGCCGCGGCGCCGCCCTTCATGTCGTAGCTGCCGCGGCCGTACAGCCGGTTGCCCTCCACCCGCGGCTCGAACGGCGCGATCTCCATCCCCGCCGTGCCCACGGTGTCCAGGTGGGCGCACAGCACCAGCACCGGGCCATCACCGCCCCCGACCTCCGCGACCGCGTTCGGCCGGCCGCGGTCCGCCTCCTCCAGCCATGCCCGCACGCCGCGCGCGCCCAGCCACTCGACCGCGAACCGGGCGACCTCCTGCTCCCCCGTCCCCTCACCGGGGGCGAGCGTCGGATTCACGGACGGAATGCGCACGAGGTCCCGCAGCACCTCGAGCACCGCGTTCCTGGACAGCGGATCGGCGTGCATGCGCGCCTCACACGGGTCTGGGTTCGCCCGGCGGCCGACCGCCCGGCCCGGCCGCGCCGTAGATACACCGAATCAGAATAGGCCTTTCGTGCGGATTATCTACGGCAGAAAGACGATGGCGATGAAGATACTTCGGAGGATGGAGGTTTGCAAGGAAGATTCGGCGGGAGTCCCGGGATCGGGCGCCGCTCGCGCCGGCTGCCCGGCATCCGGCGCGCGTCGGGCGAAGCCGCCGGGCGGCGCCCGGCCCGTTTTCGGGTCCCGGGCAACTCCTCAAGCCGCGCCCCCACCGCCTTCCCGGCGCCCCGCCCCTTTGCGCGTCCTGGTGTGCCGGGACCCTTGAGCTCGCACGGGCGCGAACGGCGACGCGGCCGGCGCCCCGGCTGTTTCGTGCCCCGGATTGCCCGCGCGGCCGCGGTGCTACGTCTGCGGCGCCGGCTCGAGCACGGCCTGCTTCACGAGCTCCACGAACCGCGCGCGGGGGTTGCGGCCGCGCGGCGTCTGCGTGAAGACGAGTCCGATGATGCGCCGTGCCGGGTCGACCCAGGCGAACGTGCCGTCCGAGCCGCTGTGCGAGTAGATGCCCTCCTCATCGATCATCCAGCCGTAGCCGTACCAACCGGGCCGGCCCGGCGAGGTGGCGACGTGGCGGGAGGTCATGAGGCGCACCGTCTCGGGCTTGAGCAGCCGGACGTTGCCGTAGGCGCCTTCGTTGAGGAAGGTCTGCAGGAAGATCGCGTAGTCCCAGGCGGTCGAGATCATCCCGCCGGACGCGCGCACGAACGGGACCTGCGGCGGGTCGCCGGGCTCCCAGCCGGCGGTCCACTGGCCGTTGGTGCGCCTGTAGTAGACGGCGCCCATCCGGTGCAGCTTTCCGTCCATCTTCTCGTCCACTTCCAGGTGGTACGAGTCCGACATGCCGAGCGGCTCGTAGATCTCCTCGCGCATGAACACGTCGAGCGGCTTTCCGGAAACGATCTCGATCAGCGCGCCGAGCGTGTTGTACCCCGCGTTGCTGTAGCTGTAGGACGTCCCCGGCAGCACCTCGGCGCCGACCTCGCCGAACTTCGCCGCCTCCGTCCGGAGGTTGGGCGCGTCGGGGTTGGCGGGTGACGGCTGGGTGTAGGGCTCGAGGAAGAGCGTGTTGATGCGGAGCCCGCTCGTATGGGTGAGCAGGTGGTGGATGTTGATGAAACCCGAGCGGTAGTTGTCGAACGACGGCATGTACTTGCGGACCGGGTCCTCGAAGCGGAGCTTGCCGCGCTCGACGAGCATCGCGACCGCCGTCGCGACGACGGGCTTGGTGTTGGACGCCATGCGGAACATGGTGTTCTTTTCCATGGGCAGGTTCGCCTCCCGATGGCGCAGCCCGATCGCCTCGTGGAGCACGACCTTGCCGTCCCGGGCGACGAGCAGCACGGCGCCGACGAGGTCGCCTTGCCGGACCGCCTCGCGGTAGAGCTCGACCCCCGCCTGGAGCACGGCGGCGGACATGCCGGCGTCGGCCGGCGACGCGATGGTGAGCGTGGGTGCGGGCTGCGCGACGAGCGGGGTGCCGGCCCTCAGGAGGATTGCAGCGAACGCGGCGAGCGCGGGCGCGCCGCGGCCGCGTGGGGCGGGGCGGCGCGGGTGGAAGGCGTTCGTCGTCCGGGCGGTGTGTGGTTTCGGTGCGAGGATCATGAGCGAGCCTCCGGGCCCTCGAGGGGGTGTGGGTTCGGATGCAGCGGGTCCGCGAACGCGGCCCGTCACTCGGCGGTCGTCAGTGGGACGGACCAGGCCCGCAGCACGGCGCGGATCCCGCCGAAGCGCTTCTCGATGTCCTCCAGCACGAGGATGGGCAGTGTGCGCGGGGCCACCGGCGACCTCCCATCGTTTGCGGTTGAGGGACGCAGCGCGGTGCTACCCCAGCGTCCGGTACTCGCGGCCGTAATAGAGCAGTGGCGGCGCGTCGTCGCCCATCACGAGGCGCGTGATCTCCGCGACGATGATCGCGTGGTCGCCGCCGGGGTGCACGTCGCGCACCGTGCAGGCCAGCCCCACCAGCGCGCCGTGCACGAGCGGCTCGCCCTCGGCTGCGAAGTGCTCGCGGCCGAGCGGCGCGGGGTCGGCGAACATGCTGGCGAGCCGGCGCTGCTGCGCGGCGAGGATGCTGATGGCGAAGGCGGCGCCGGGCTCGAGCAGCGGCAGGACGATCGCATTGGTGCCGACGCACACCAGCACGAGCGGCGGCTCGATCGAGACGGGCACGAACGCGGTGGCGGTGATGGCGACGACGTGCGGCTCGTCCCGCACGGCGACGACCGTGACGCCGGAGGCCCAGCGAGAGAATGCGTCGCGAAGCGCGTCCGCGGTCAGCTCGCCGGACGCGGCGTGCGGCGCGCCGCCGGCGCGGATGCCGGCACGGATGGGTCGGCGGGAGGACATGCCGGGAAGATAGCACGACGGCACCCGGCGGGCGAGTTCGGCGTGGTTTCGGCACGGGGCCGCCAGGAAGGGCAAAGGATGCGGTGCCCACCAGGTGTCAGACCCTGTCGGACAGGGACGTTCTGTGATAGGATACGATCCTGCTTGGTGCGGCCGATCATTCTTCCACACCCGTGACCACGCCCGAGGCCATTGCCGTGATCGCCGCGCAGGCCCAGTCGAATCCGGATCCCGTCCAGACACGGCATCTGCGAGTCAGTCTCCTGTTGGGCGCCATGCTGGCGGGCTGGGTGTCCGCCGTGTGCGCCCAGGCCACCGGCACGATCTACGGCCGCGTGGTGGATGCGGAATCCGGCCAGCCGCTGGCCGGCGCCGCCGTGCGGACCGTGCCAGCGTTCGCACAAACGCTGACGACAGACGAGGGGCGGTTCGTGCTCGCCGGCGTGCCTGCGGGCGAGCGGACGGTCCGCGTGGAACTGCTCGGTTATCACCCGGCCGAGATCGAGCGGGTCCAGGTGCGCGGCGGGCGGGCGACGGAGCTGCGCGTCGAGCTGCGGTCCACCGCGCTGCCGCTCGACCCGCTGCGTGTCGAGGCCGAGCGGGTGCGGCTGATCGAGCCGGAAGTCGCTCTGACGCACGATGTGGTGCTCGGCCGGGAGCTCCGCGAGCTTCCCCTAGACCGCGTGGAGGAGGCGATCGAGCTCTCGGCCGGAGTCTCGGATGGCCACTTCCGCGGCGGCCGGACCGGTCAGGAATCGTACATCGTCGACGGGATCGAGGTGCGGAACCAGCTCGAGGGTTCCACCTACGGGTTCGGGCTCGAGCTCTCGCCCACGGCGCTGGAAGAGGTCGAGGTCATCACCGGCGGCTTCGGCGCGGAGTACGGCTCGGCACTCTCCGGCGTGGTCAGCTTCGCGACGCGCCGGGGCGACCCGGAGCGGTGGAACGCGCGGACGTCCTTCACGACCGACCACTGGGCGCCGGGCTCGCTGTTCCGCGGGTTCGGCGGCTTCTCCGCATCGGCCGGCGGCCCGCTCCGCCCGCTCGGCGCCACCCTGTTCACGGACGTGCTGATCCAGGGGCTGGTGGATGCGGAGCCGCGCGCGCGGGGCCTGACGTGTCTCCGGCCGGAGGATGCCGATCCCGAGCTGGCGCAGGGGATCGAGGCGCTGCGCGACAACCCCACGACGGCGCACCTGTACTGCCCGTACACGACCGGGGCATTGCCCTTCCAGAACGGCGACAAGCTGATCGCCTTCGCGCGGCTCGATCGGCCGCTCGGCCCCGGGGCCAACGTGACGTTCTCGGTGCTGCGCAACCGCTTCCAGCGCTCGCTGTACACGCCGCAGTTCAAGTACAACCAGCGGTACCAGCTCGGGCAGCGGACGACGGAACGCTCGCGAGCGTCGGGCTGGAGTGGACGCGTCACGCGGGCGAACGTGCGTTCCACGTCGCGGCGCGCAGCGCGTTCGTGCGCCTGGACCGGTACCTCGGCGCGCTCGACCTCGAGCGGCTGCGAGACCGCGCGCTGATCGGCCCGTTCGGCCTGTCCGACTTCGAGTTCCTGGGCGAGGACTTCACGCGCAGGCCGATCGAGGAGCAGATCGCGGCCGCGATCCCGATCCCCGGTTACCGGGCGCCCGGCGGCTCGGTCGGCTCGCCGTTCGGCTCGGCGGCCGAGGGCATCTTCGAGACCGTCGGCACGCCAGACCTCGCCGCCTGGAGCCGGTCGGACTTCTTCAGCGGCGAGGTCGTCGCCGAGATGAACACGGCCAGCGGGCACGCACTGCGCGGTGGTGCCTCCGCGAAGCTCTTCCGCGTCGAGAGCTACGAGCGCCTGCTCGGCCACCTGGCGGGGTCGTTGCCCAACTACGCCCGCTTCTATCCCCGGACGCTCACCGCCTTCGCCGAGGGCCGCCTGACGGCGGCAGATCAGGCGACGATCCACGTCGGGATGCGGGTCGAGGCGTTCCAGCCCGGACTCGAGTTCAGCCCGAACCGCTCCGACTTCCTCGCGGTGCCGCAGGAGACGCGCTGGAAGGTGCACCTCATGCCGCGGATCGGGGTCTCCATGCCACTGCCCGGGCTGGAGACGCAGACGACCCTCCGCTTCGCGTGGGGCCGGGTCGCGCAGCCGCCGGACTTCCGGTACTTCCTGGACACGGCGATCGGCGACTCGCTGCGGACGGACATCCGGCGGCAAGGCAACCCGAACCTGTCGTTCGAGCGCGGCTCGGAGTACGAGGTCGGCATCACGCAGCTCCTCTCGGAGAGGACATCGCCATCAGCGCCGTCGCGTTCCACAAGGAGCTCGGCAGCCTCGTGACGGGGAGCATCACGTTCTCCGACACGGAGCCGGCCCAGTTCACGACGGGCGACTTCGGCACCGTCAACGGCCTCGAACTGACCCTGCGGGGCGCCTGGGGGCCGTTCGTCGGCCGCGCCGCCTACGCGCTCCAGAAGGCGACGGGCGTCGTTTCGACGGCGCTCAGCGACTCCATCATCGGGCCGGACGTCGCGCGGCGCGAGTTCCCGCTGGCCTTCGACCGCCGGCACTCCATCGATTTCGCGCTCATGGCCGGCGCCGCCGCCGGCCTGGACGCGCGCTGGAGCGTCGTGCTCACGGGCTCGGCCGGGAGCGGGTACCCGCTGGACCGCCGTGGGCTCGAGACGGATTCCGTCGCGGGCGGCTTGGTGCCGAAGTACCTCCCGTGGACCGCCGGCGTGGACGCGCGCGCTGCCTACGCGCTCGGCGCCCTGCCCGGGTGCAGCCGCTGCACCATCCGTCTCATCGCCGATGCTCGCAACGTGCTCGGCCGCGCGAACGTCATCGGGCTGCGCAGGAACACCGGCCGGGTCGCCCCCACACTGGCCGAGGTGCAAGCCATGGCCGCGACATCGCAGAGTGAACCGATCCCGTTCGAGTCGCATCGCTACAGCGTGCAGATCGACTTCGACGGGAGCGGGTTGATCACCGAAGACGAGTACCGCCGTGCGCGCTTCGCGGCGGCGCTCGATCGCTTCGACCCGTCGCTCTTCTACGGCGAGGCGCGACAGGTCCGGCTGGGCGTGGAGGTCACGTTCTGATGCGGGCGGCCGGGCGCAATGCGGGGCGCTGCGGAGGGCTGGCGGCACTGCTGGCGGCCCTCGCGCTGCTCGCGTGCCGGGAGGTGGGCCCGTTCGAGTCGATGCATCGCCCGCCCCCGGGCGATCCGCCGTGGCGGCTCACGTTCAATCCGGGTGACGATCGTGCTCCTGCCTGGTCACCGGCTGGCGACTCGGT
>DASVDH010000107.1:0-2852 GCA_036381195.1 Longimicrobiales bacterium
GTTCCCGCGGGCCCCGGGCACGACCGGCCGGTCCGGCAGGCACCGCTCCGCGCTGCGGGGTACGATGCAGCGCACGGTGAACTGATGAACGCGGACGAGGCGCGCATCGCCGAGCTGTTCCGCAACGCCGTTCCCAGGGAAAGCTGAACCGAGGGGTCCGATGCGTTCGTTCGAGGACGAGGCCGGCCGCACCTGGCTGGCCGACGCGCAAGAGGAATCCACGCCGCGCCATCACGGGCGCTGGTACCTGGTCTTCCGGGCCGAGGGCGCGGACGGCCCGGTGTTGCCGTTGCCCGAGGTCCGCTGGCAGACGCGGGAGACGGCGGCTCGCACGATCACGACGATGTCCGAGACGGAGCTGCGGCGCCGCTTTCGCATGGCCCGCGCGCGGCAGCCCGCGGCAGCCGGCGCGGCAGGGCGCTGATGCTCCGCATCCGGGGCGGGTACCGGGCCCCGTCGCGGCGCGCTCGGCCGGGCGCGGAGCGAGCGCATTGCGGGGCTGCACGGCGCGGCCGGGAACGCACCTTGCACCGACAGCGCGAGGGATGGCCTGAAATCGGGAGGCTCCATCATGCGACCTCGCGTTGGCGCCATGGCGTGGCGGTCTTTCGATCGGCGCGACCAGGGGGCGATCCAGGCGCAGCTCTCGGCCGGCGTGGCGCCGTGCTGCCCGCGGTGCGAGGGCGTCCTGGAGGCGAGGCCGGTGAGCCGGATCCGGGCCGCGCTGCCCGCGGGCGCGCGGGCGTACGACCTGGATTGCAGGGCCTGCCACCTCTTCCTTCCCGTCATCCGGCACACCCCGAACTCGCTGAGGATCGAACGGCTCCGCCGGCTGGCCGCGGCCGTGCTGCGGGCCTGAGCGCGCGCCGCCCACCGGCGCGCCGGCCGCGGTGGGAGCCCGCGCCGGCGGCGTGGGCCGGCGTGTCGCTGGCCGGAGGGCGCTGATGGAAGCCCTCATCCGCACGATCGAGGAGGTCCGCGCGCGCCGCGGGCTGGATCCGCGCACCGGGATCTTCGACATTCGCGTCGAGCGCCGGGGGGAGGGGTGGGCGCTGGTCGGCGAGGCGACCGACCCGGCCGCGGTGGATGACCTGCTCGCCCGCGTGTCGGCGCTGGGTCCGGTGGCGGACGCGATCGTGCGCCTGCCCGGCGGGGGCGCGGGCGCCGGCTGCTTCGGCCTGGTCCGGGCGGCCGTCGCGCCGCTCCTCAGCGAGCCGCGACTGTCCTCGGCCATCGCCTCGCAGTACGTGCTGGGCCACCGCGTCGACATCCTCTCGCGCCGCGAAGACTGGCTGCGCGTGCGTGGCGAGGATGGCTACGTCGGCTGGATGCACGCGGGTTACCTCCTGCTGGGTGACGAGGAGTGGGCCCGCGCCTGGGAGCGCGCGAGCGGCGGGGAGCCGGTGGTCTCCCTGGGCGCCGAGCTCTCCGACGAGGATGGCGGCCTGCTGGCGCGGCTCCCGTGGGGCGCGCGCGTGATCCGGGAGGCGCCCGGCCGCCTGCGCCTGCCGGATGGCCGCATCGGCCGGCTCGGCGCGGGCGAGGTGGTGGAGGTGGACCGGCTGCGAGACCGCTTCCCGCCGCGCGGCGAGAGCGTGGTGCGCACGGCCCGGCGCTGGGTCGGCACACCGTACGCCTGGGGCGGGGTGACGCCGGCCGGAGCGGATTGCTCTGGCTTCGTCCAGGCCGTCTTCTGGATGCACGGCATCGCGCTGCCGCGCGACTCGGACATGCAGGCGCGCGTGGGCGTCCGTGTGGAGGCCGGCGCGGGCTGGGCCGCCGTGCGCCCCGGCGACCTGCTCTTCTTCGCCGAGCGAGGGGACCGCATCACGCACGTCGCCCTCTCGCTCGGCGGATCGCGGATCATCCACTCCGCCCTGTCCGCCGGCGGCGTGAGTGAGGACGATCTGGAGGGCGGGTCGGAGCGGGAATCGCGGCTCCGCGGCTGCTTCAGGTTCGTCCGGCGCGTCCTGCCGGATTGAGCCGCGCCGCGCGTGTGCGCGGGTTCGGGCTCGTGTCCTGGGCAACGCTCGCGCCCGGCGACGCGGCGTCGAGCGTCGCCGCATCCCTCCCTCACCTCAGGGCAACAGGATGACCTGGCCGGGCATGAGACGCCTCGGGTTCACGCCCGGATTGGCCTCGCGCAGCGCCTGCACCGTGATCCCGTAGCGCTTCGCGATCCCGTCCAGCGTGTCGCCGCGGCGGATCGTGTAGGTGCGCGGGATGGACGCCGATGGCCCGGCGGCGGTGATCGTGTCCGCCTGCGCGGTCGCCGCCTGCATCACGGGCGTGCCGGCGCCGGCCCCGGCGGTCGTCGCCAGGGCCGGGCCGGCCGCCGATCGCCGGAACGCCGCGAGGCGCGCTCCGATCGCGTCCTCGACGCGCTTCGCCCTCCACGTGGACGGGACGTCGTTGCTGATGATCGAGAAAGCGAGACGTTCGCCGTTGGCCGCGCGCACGTACCCCGAGAGAGCCGAGACGTGGTCGATCGTGCCCGTCTTTGCGCGGAGGTTGTGTTCGGCCGCCGTCCGCTGCATCCGCCGTAGCCCGTCCGGCGCGCCCGCCTCCGGCAGCGTCGCCCAGTACGCGCGCCACATCGGCGAGCGGGCCATGTAGGTCAGCAGCCGGATCATGTCCCCGGCGCTCACGCGGTTCAGGACGGACAGGCCGGAGCCATCGTCGATGACCAGGTCGGCCAGCTCCGCATTGCTGGCACCCGTCTCGCACTCGAGCATGTAGCGCACCGCACGCACCCCGCCCTCCACTGTCCCTTCCCCCACCGCGACGCGGCCGACGGTCCGCAGCACCTGCTCGGCGTACAGGTTGTGGCTCTTCTTGTTGGTCACCTCGAG
>DASVDH010000108.1:0-11071 GCA_036381195.1 Longimicrobiales bacterium
CCGCCCACGGTCCGCCCGATCGCGAGCAGCTTCGCACGCAGCCGCGCGACCAGCCCGAGCAGCGGTTCGAGCCCGCGATCCGGCAGGAAATGGTCGCTGTACACCACCGGATGCGGCGACCCGAGCCGGTCCACGCGCCCGACGCGCTGGATCAGCCGCACCGGATTCCAGGGCAGGTCGTAGCTCACCACGCGGTTCGCGTCCTGGAGGTTCAGCCCCTCGGATAGCACGTCCGTCGCGATGAGCAGGTCCACGCGCTCGCGCGGCGCCGGCTCGCGCGCGCCGTTCGACCGCGGCGCGAACCGCTCGATCGCCTGCCGCCGGCCGCACGGGTTCAGCCCGAGGAACGCGCCGCCGCCATCCACCAGCGCCACGCCGCCCCGCCGGACCAGCGCGCGCCAGAGGTGCCGCGCCGTGTCCCGGAACTCCGTGAACACCACGACCTTCGAGCCCCGCGCCTCGCCCTCGAGCAGCTCGAGGAGCGCCGCCAGCTTGGGATCCGATGAGGGATCGATCCCCGCGAGCGCCCGCTCCAGCGCCTGCAACGCGTCGAGCTCCGCGCGCACGTCCGCGCGCATGCGGGCGACATCGAGCCCCGCGGGCGCCGGGCGCAGTGCGAGCTCCGGGAACACGAGCTGGACGACGTCGCCGTCGCCCCTTATCTCCAGGAGCCGCCGATGCTCCGCGGGCGCGAGCAGCCATCCCGCGGCGAGCGCGCCGTCGCAGGCCTCGTAGTAGCGGACCAGGCGCGCGATGCTCGCGCGAAACGCCGCGACGCTCGACTCCAGCCGCTTGAGCAGCGCGAGCCGCAGCAGCTCCGCGACGCCGCGCGCCGCGGGCTCGCCGTCGGCCCCGTACTCGCCGGGCGCGTACGGCGCGAGGATCAGCGCCGCGAGCGTCTCCGCGATGTCATCCAGCAGGCCGGGGTACGCGGCCTGGAGCGAGTAGCGGATGGGTCGCGGCGGCGCGCGCTCGGGGAACGCCAGCACCCGCGCCTTCCCGCCACGGCCGGGGAGCCGCACGCCCGCGTAGTGCTCGCGCAGGAACGGCCGCGTGCGCCGGATCATGACCTGACGCAGCACGGCCAGGGCGCTGCGCGCGGCCGCGGCGTCCTCCGTCACGGCGCGGAACACGGCCCCGAGGTCCGCCACGCCGATGTCGCGGAAGTCGCCGTCGCCCGCGAACAACCGGAGCTGATGGTACAGGTCCGACGCGGCGTTGTTGACCGGCGTCGCGGTCAGCAGCACGACCCGCGAGCCGCGGCAGAGCGCCGCGAGCGCCCGGTAGCGCCGCGTTCGCGGGGAACGGAACGCGTGCGCCTCGTCCACCACGACCAGGTCCAGCGGCACGAGCCGCTCGGGCCGGTGCGTCCCCCGGCTCAGCCGGGCGTGGGACAGCCAGGCGAGGAGCGGGGGTGGGCGGGCGCCTGGATCTCCCCGGGCACGGGCCGCCGCGGCGGCGGACGGACGGGGTCCGCCGGCCCCGGCTGGGCGGCTTCCAGCGGCGGTACGGCCGCCGGGAGCGGAGCGGCTCCTAGCAGCGGAGCGGCCTCCCGCGGCAGTACGGCCGCCAGGGGCTGGCGGAACAGGCAGCGCATGGTCCGCGCAAGTCGTTGCCGGACCGTCGGTCAGCACCGATTCGGCTGTCTTCCGCCAGACCCCCAGCCCGCTCGTCTGCCTCACGCCCAGCCCGTCCGCGAGCCGGCGCAGGGCCGGGACCCAATCCCGCCGCAACGCCGCGGGCGTCACCACCGCCACCCTGCCGCCTCGCCGCAGCTCCCGCTCGGCCAGCGCCAGCGCGACGTACGTCTTGCCGAGCCCCACGCTGTCCGCGATCAGCACCCCGCGCCGCCGGGCGAGGATCTCCGAGGCGCGCCAGACGGCGTCTGCCTGGAAGTCGGCGAGGTCGAAGACCGGCCGCGGCCCGGCGGGCCCGCTCCCGGCCCCCGCCTCCGGCGCCGGGTCCTCGCCGCCCGCCGCCGGGCCGAAGCGCGCCGCGAGCAGGCGCAGCGCGACGGCGCGAGGCGAAGCCGCCAGCCAGCGCGGGCGACGGCCCGCAGCCGGCTCACCCGGCGGGCCCATCCGGCACGCCCTGGCCGGGCGGGGCCGCCACCTCGCCGAGCGCGCGCCCGACCGCCTCGCGCACGACGGGCAGCACGTCGTAGCCGACGGCCCACAGCTCCTCGAAGCGGCGTGCCGCCGCGCGGGCCGCGCCGGCATCCGGCAGGACGCACGTAAGTGACGGTCCGCCAACGGGAAATGGTCGCAGGAAGTAGTGTCCGCCCACCACCGCGACGCTGCCGCCCGGCGCGAGCCCCGCGGGCACGCCGAGGAAAACGGAGAAGTCCGGAACCCAGGCCTCGCGGCCCGCGGCCCGCACCTCGACGCGGCCGCTCGCGAGGAAGGCGGCCAGCGCCTCGAGGTTGCGGCGTAGCCCGCCGGCGTGTGCGGCGGCCTGCGCGTCCGCGAGCACATCCGCGTCCAGGCGGCCGAGCAACACGCGGCAGCGCCGCACGCCCGCGAGCTCGCTCGCGCCGAGGTCGATCCCGGCCAGTCGAATGCGCTGGACGGCGAAGCACGCCTCGCGGGCCGAGCCGAGCAGCAGGCCGATCACGTCGCGCAGGGGCGGCGTCGAGCGCTCGTCGAGGAGCAGTGGGCACCCGGCCAGCGCCGGCGCGTCCGGTTCCCGTCTCATCGCGGCGCGCTCACTGGCCGGAGTCACGGCGCCCGCCGGCCGTGCTCGCGGCCGCCTCCCCGCGCAGCCATCGGTCGAACGCCGCCAGTGCGTCGAGGTCCGCCGGACCCAGCCCGTACAGCCCGGCGACCGCGAGGTCCAGCTCGCGCTGGCGGTCGGCCGTGATCGCGCCGGCGCGGTGGGCGTCCCGCGAGATCCGGAGGAGCGCCCCCGCCGCGCGGCCGGAGACCCAGGCCGGCGGCAGCGGCAGCAGCGCCATGGTCCAGGCCAGGAAGCGGAAGCGGGCGTCCTTCGCCCGCTCCGCGATCGCGCGGGCGAACGTGCGGACCGGCAGCGAGTTGAGCAGCGCGGCGAGGAGCAGCGCCTCGTCGTCGCCCCGCGCCGCGATGAAGTAGACGGTGTTGAGCGGGATCAGCGGCGCGTCCTGGCCGAGCGACCGCACCCTGGCGGGCAGCGCGACCGCCTTCACAGTCTCTGCCAGGTCGTGCCACGCGACCTTGGGCCGCAGCGTCTCCGCCGTCAGCCGGAACAGCGCGCCCGGCGGCATGCCCTCGTGCCAGCCGTCGCGAGCGCGCAGCGTGTCCAGGTGGCGGGCGAGGTAGCGGGCGGCGCGCGGCGGCGCAGGGCGCGCCGCGCCGGTCGCGTCGTCATGAGACCAGACCACCCAACCCGCGGTCCGATAACGCCATGCGGCGATGCCTGAGCCGCGGACCAGGGGGCGGACCGCGGCTGCCTCCACCACGGCCTCGTAGCGCCGGGCCGCGCTGCGGGGAAGCCCGTCTCGCCGGGCGGCGGCGTAGCCCTCGGCGCGGATGCTCGCCAGGTCGCCAAGCCGCGGCCGCGCCTCGCGCACGAGCAGCACGGCGTTCGCACCGGTGACGACGCCGCGGTGCACGCGCAGCGCGGGGTGCGCGCCGAGCGGCGGCCCCGCCGCCTGCATGCGCCGCAGGGCGCGAGCCGCATCCGGCGGCGCGAGCAGCCACGGCGAGTCAGCGTCGCCGAGGACCAGCGGCAGGTTTCCCGCGCAGACCTCGAAGCACAGTGGCGGCACGCCGCGGCGGGTGAGCGTGACGCGGCAGCGCGGGCCGGCGGACGCGCGCCGCCCCGCGCCTGCCAGGCCGGGGTCATGGTCGGGCCCGGGGGGATGGCCTGCTCCGGCCGGGTGCACCGCCGCTCCGCCCTGGAGCACCGCGGCGGATTGCCGTCCCGGGCTGCCCGCAACACCCACGCCGGCGGGCGCCACGCCCGGGCCTGGCAGCGGCAGCCTGCCCGCTCCGGGCGGGGCCTTCCGTGCGACGACGACCGCCGCGAACGCGTCCGCCCGGAAGATCGCGCGCTGGTCCAGGCTGTGGTCCTCGAGCGCGACGAGCTCCGTCTCCGCGAGCAGGAGCCTGCGGCCGCCCGCGCCGTACATCGAGCGGAGCATCTTGGCCGGCAGCAGCATCGCGAGCGCACCGCCGGGCGCGAGCAGCCGGATGGACCTTTCGAGGAAGAGCAGCGAGAGGTCCACCTGCGCGCCTGCCGCGGCGGGCGCGCCCGCCAGCTCCGCGCCCCGGCGCCAGCCCGGCGAGCGGCAGACCGCGTAGCGCCGCCGCACCAGCGACTTCAGCGCCGCGGGCCAGCGGTGCGCCCGCACCCACGGCGGGTTGGACAGCACCAGGTCGAAGCCGCGCTCGGCCGCCTCCGCGAAGTGGACCCCGAAGCTGAAGAAGGGGAGCGCGCCCGCGTCCTCCAGCGATGCGCGGAGACGACCGAGCTCGGCCTGCCGCATCCCGGCCTGCTTCAACGCCGCTTCGGCGACCCGCGCCTCCGGCGGGCGCTCGCCGAACAGGTCGCGCGACGCCGCATCCGCACGCAGCTCGCGCGCGACCGCGTCCAGCCGACGGCCGAGCGCATCGAGCCAGGCGCGCGCGACAGCCGCCTCCGCGGCGGCCAGCCGGCGCTGCAGCTCCGGCTTCTCCTCAGGACCGGCCGTGAGGTAGCGCGCCGCGAGCGGGCCGATCCCGCGGATGGCCTGGCGGACCGTGGGATCCCTGGCGACGACGGGCAGCCCGGCCGCGCGGCCCGCGTCCGCCTCCGGCGCGGCGATGAGGTCGAGCGGATCCACCAGCGCATCGCCCTGCCGGATGCGCCGGTCGAGGTTCGGCAGCGGGGGAATCGTCGCATAAGTGACTGGTGGACCGTCATTTGATGATGCGCCGCCGTTGCTGGCGCTGCCGCCCGCTGCGCCGCGCGCCTCGTGCTCCGCGCCGACCGCGAGCGCCAACCAGAGCCGCAGCGCGCAGAGCAGTGCGGCGTCCTCCTGGAGGTCCACGCCATGGAGCGACCGGCCGATGATCTCCCGCCGGAGCTCCGCCCGGCCGCCCGGCGGAACGGCGCCGAGCGCCTCGCGCAGCCGTGCGAGCTGCGAGAGTGCGCCCAGCAGGAACGCGCCGGAGCCGCACGCCGGGTCGAGCACGCGGATCTGCGCGAGGTCGCGCGCGAGCGCGGCCAGCCCCTGTCCCCGGCCCGGGATCGGCGTGAGGACGGGGCGGCCCCCGCCCGGGGCCGGCACCGGGACGGGCCGGCCCGCCATATCGGATCCCGGCCCAGCTCCGGCGGGCGCCGCCGGCCGGGCGACGCACATGTGTGCGCTCCCGGCTTCCTGCCCTCCCGAACCGTCACTCCCCCCGCCCTGGCCGCGGTCCGGATCACGTTGCCGGACCATCAGTTCCACCACCCGGGAGTCCACGCCCGGGCGGCCGGCCACGTAGGCCGCGAGCGCCTCGCGGACCAGCCGCGCGACGACCGGCGCCGGCGTGTAGTACGTCCCCGTCGCCCCGCGCCGCTCCGCGGCCATCAACTCCTCGAAGACGCGCCCCAGCATTTCGGGGTCGACGCCGCCCTCGGCAGGGATCCCGGGCTCCGCAGCCGCCTCCGCCGCATCGCGCGCTGTGAACCGGTAGCGCTCGAGCAGCTCGTCGAACACGGCTGCGGCCGCGTGGTCCGGCAGGTCCAGGTCCGGGAAGCGGCGCTCGAGCGCGTGCCGCTCGAACAGCCCGCCATTCAGGTATGGCAGCTCGCCCAGCGCGCGTGCCGCAGCATCCCGCCGCTCCGGCCGCGTGTTCAGCGCGCCGAAGAACAGCGGGCACAGCACCGCGCGGAAGAAGGTGGCTGTCGCCCCCGCGCGTTCCTCACCGGCTCCACCGGCCAAACCCCCTCGCCGCCAGCGTCTGAGCAGGCCGGGCAGGTACGTGGGATCCCCTGCCAGGTGCCCGGCACGCTGGAGGAAGTACAGGAACATCAGTCGCGAGAGCAGCAGCAGCGCGAGCTGGTCGCGCTCCGGCTTCGCGTCCGCGGGGATGCCGGTCCACGCCTCCGCCACCGCCGCGCGCTGCGCGCGGAAGTCGCGGAAGAACTGCCGCGTGACGCGCGTGCGGTCGAGCGCGTGGGCGTGCCGCAGGGCCAGCGCCACGCCGCCTTCGCCCTCCGCCGCGACCATCTCCTCGAGCGCCTCGAGCTCGCTCGCGCGCGGGCGCGCGCGCTCGATCACCAGGTGCCGCAGCTCGCCGTCGAGCCCGAACGACGCGAACGCGAGCCGCCGGTACCGCGCCGCCGCGAACAGGAAGAGGTACGGGCGCGCGGGGTTGTGCGCGCGCACTCGCTGCGCCGTCGTCGCCACCGCCTCGGCCGTCAGCTCGCCCGCGAGCTCGATCACGAGCGCGACGAGCCCTCCTCGCTCGCCGATCACGGCCAGCCCGCGGACCCGCTCCGCACCGGCGAGGCCGAAGGCGCCGCGCGCGGCCGGCGGGACGGGCGCGTTGCGCGGCTCCAGGCCCAGCGCGCGGACGAGCGGGGCCAGCCGGCTGCGGGCGCTCGCGCGGGCGAGCGCGGACTCGATGGATGAGGCGGTCGTGTGGCTCACGCTGGGAAGAAGCAACGCCGCATGGGGCAAAGCCATGGTGCGAGGGGACGCACGGGCGGCCGGGGCAGGGCGTGGCCGCCTTGTCGGTTCGTCGTCCGGGCCGCAATATCCACGCGCCGGCGCGGCGAGGCGCCAACGACGACGCACCGATGCGGGGACGGGACCCATGCTCACGGACATCCAGATCGCGCAGGCAGCGACGCTCAGGCCGATCGTCGACGTCGCGGCGGACCTCGCACTGGGCGAGGACGAGATCGAGACGTACGGTCGCTACAAGGCCAAGATCCACCTGGACGCGATCGCGCGGCGCACGGGCGAGCCCGGCAAGCTGGTGCTCGTGACCGGCATCAGCCCCACGCCCGCGGGCGAGGGCAAGAGCACGATGGCGGTGGGGCTGGCGGATGGCCTGCGGCTCCGCGGCCGCAAGGTCGTGTTGTGCCTGCGCGAGCCGAGTCTCGGCCCCGTGTTCGGGATGAAGGGCGGCGCGACCGGCGGCGGCTACGCGCAGGTCGTCCCCATGGAGGACATCAATCTCCATTTCACGGGCGACTTCCACGCGATCACGTCCGCGCACGCGCTGCTCGCCGCGATGCTGGACAACCACCTGCACCAGGGCAACGCGCTGGGGCTGGACCCGCGGCGCATCGTGTGGCGCCGCGCGGTGGACATGAACGACCGCGCGCTGCGCAGCATCGTGATCGGCCTCGGCGGCCCGGCCGACGGCGTGCCGCGCCAGGACGGCTTCATGATCACCGCCGCATCCGAGGTCATGGCGATCTTCTGCCTGGCGAGCGGGCGCGAGGACCTCGAGCGCCGGCTGGGTGCGATCATCGTCGGCTACGACAGGGGCGGCCAGCCGGTCCGTGCCGCGCAGCTCGGCGCCGCGGGCGCGATGGCGCTGCTGCTCAAGGATGCGATCCAGCCCAACCTCGTCCAGACGCTGGGCGGCACGCCCGCGCTGATCCACGGCGGCCCGTTCGGCAACATCGCGCACGGCTGCAACTCGCTGATCGCGACGCGCGCGGGGCTCGCATTGGGCGACGTCGTCGTGACCGAAGCCGGGTTCGGCGCCGACCTCGGCGCGGAGAAGTTCTTCGACATCAAGTGCCGGGCGGGCAGGCTGGAGCCGGCCGCGGCCGTCGTCGTCGCGACCGTGCGCGCGCTCAAGATGCACGGCGGCGTGCCGCTCGCGGATTTGAAGACGGAGAACGTGGATGCCGTTGCGCGCGGCGCCGAGAACCTGGAGAAGCACGTCGAGAACGTGCGCAGGTTCGGCGTGCCGCCGGTGGTCGCGATCAACAAGTTCGCGACGGACACGGACGCGGAGCTCGCCGCGGTCGCGGACGCGTGCCGCCGCATGGACGTGCCCGTCGCCGTCGCGGACGTGCACGCGCAGGGCGGCGCGGGCGCGCTCGAGCTCGCGGACGCGGTGATGGACGTGGTGGCGCACGGCGGCGCGCGCTTCGCGCCGCTCTACGAGCTGGACCTGCCGCTGGCCGCGAAGATCGAGCGCATCGCGAAGGAGATCTACGGCGCCGACGGCGTGGACTACACCCCCGGCGCGAAGCGCGATCTGGACAAGCTCGAGGCGATCGGGCTCGGCAACGTGCCGGTCTGCATGGCGAAGACGCAGTACAGCTTCTCGGACGATCCGAAGCTCCTGGGCCGGCCGCGCGGCTTCCGCATCACGGTCCGGGAGGTGACGCCGTCGGCGGGCGCGGGCTTCGTCGTCGCGAAGACCGGCGACATCATGACCATGCCGGGGCTGCCGAAGAAGCCAGCGGCGGAGGGGATGCGCATCGAGGAGGACGGGGGGATCGTGGGGTTGTTCTAGATGAGCGCGTGCGGCAGGGCCCGGTCGCGTGCGAAGGGGCCGGACCACGCTTGCACGAGCGATGCGCGAACGCAGGCGCGCCGCTGTCGGCCGCCCGCGTCGGCGCCCTCGGGCTCGAACGGTGCTCGGCCCACAGCGGACGTGTTCGATCCTTCCGGCGTGTTCCTCGCCCGCGTTCGCCTGCCGACCCCCGTCGTGATGAGACCCGTGGCGCCGCTCGTGCGAGCGGACCCCTCTACGGCGTTACAAAAGACGAGCTCGATGTTTCCTACGTTGCTCGTCTGAAGATTGTCCGCGATCAAGCCGCTCCCGCCGGGCAGCCGTCGTCCTAATGCGATTGCGCCACAACTAGCCGCAGATCATGGGGATGGACGAACGGATCCGGCAGGCCTACGCTCACCCCAGCTCCCACCCCTTCACCCCCGCCGCGTCCGGCCGGACGAGCACCACGTCGCCCGGATCCTCCGGGTTGATGACGCCGAGCACCAGCACCTCGCTCTCGAAGCCCGCGATCCGGCGGGGCGGGAAGTTGACCACCCCGAGCACGGTCGTGCCGACGAGGCCCTCCGGCGTGTAGCGGCGGGTGAGCTGCGCGCTCGACTGCTTCACGCCCACGTCCTCACCGAAGTCCACCCACAGCTTGATCGCGGGCTTCCTCGCCTCGGGGAACGGCTCCGCGCGCACGACCACGCCGGCGCGGATGTCGAGCGCGAGGAACGTGTCGATCGACGTCGTCGGCTTCATGCTCCATCGGGGTGGGGGTCGCGTTCGGGGCGAGCGGCGGCGCGACGAACGCCGAGATGCCCACGCGGCGCCGCGCGCGGCGTCGCCGCCCACCTCACAGCACGAACGCCAGCACGATCTCGAGCACGATCAGCAGCACGATCGCGGCTTCCAGGGCCTCTGCGCGGAGCGTCGCGGCCTCGTCGTAGAGCGTGGTGTAGGTGTCCTTCAGGATGGCGAGCTTGCGGTCCACGGCAGCCGCCCAGCTCGGCACGCGGAACAGCTCCAGAGCGGCCCCGTAGATGCGCGCCAGGTAGATGTCCTCCGTCACCTTGAGCGCGTTGTCGATCCGCTCCGTGATCTCAGTGACCTCCGCGACGAGCGTCTGGATGTCGCGCGCCAGGTTCGCGTAGCGCCGCCCTGCGAGCGCGAAGCGCGGCCGTCTGCCTTCCGCCACACGCGCGTAGGTGCGCGGCAGCTCCTGGTCCAGCAGCTCGTCGTAGTAGCGCAGCTCGAGGAGTTGCGCGTTCGCGACCTCGAGCACGTCCGCCACGTCGCGGTCGCCCGCGGGCTCGAGCAGGAACGCGCGGTCCCACGTCAGCACCACGAGGTCGTTCGTGTAATAGGAGAAGTTCTTGCGCACGAGATCCGCGCGCGCGGCCGGCGAGAGCTCGCGCCGCTCGCCGCTGAGCAGCGGCACGAGATCGAGCTCGCGCAGCGCCTGCTCAGCCGTGAGCGGCCGGTCGAAGTGCTGGACCACGGCGAGCAGGTAGTCCTCCTCGAGCCCGGCGACCAGGGGCCGGCCGAGCCCGCCGGCGGACGGCCGTTCGAAGGCGGGCATCGCGAGCTGCCGCACGCGCTCGAGCAGTGTGGTCCACAGCTCAGCGGCGGCAGGCGCGGTCGCTGCGTCGTCCACGGCGAGCGCGAGGTCGGTGAAGCCGGCCCAGCCCACGCCGGACGCGGGCACGCGCAACGCGATGGAGACCGCGCCGAAGTCGTAGAGCCGCGCCGTGGCCTCGGCCGTGATCGGGCCCTCGTCCGCAGGCAGCTCGACAGGGCCGAGCCCGATCTCCACGGGCGGCACGCCGAACGCCATGGCCTTTGGCCCTGCGCGCGTGAGGCGGATGCGTGCGACGGCCGCGGGCGGTCCCGCGGCGAGGAGCGCCTCGAGCCGCGCCAGGTCGATTGCGTACGCGACGTCGTACAGCCGGAGCACGATGATCGCGCCCGACTCGACGCGCGGCTCGGCGCCCCGGCCCGGGGCGGGGCTCACCTCCCGTGCGGCTGCCACGGCGCCGCCCGTCCGGCCATCCGTCATGCGTGCATCTCCGCTACTCGAGCAGGGAGGTCTGGGCGCGCGCCTCGGACGGGACCTCGTGGCAGCGGCGGCAGCGCGCCTCGTACGACTCGAGGCCGCCGACCTGGATGGTCGGTCCCTCGGCGGGCGCGGGCCGGCCGTTCACCAGCCGCTGGTTGCGCGTGGCCAGCTCGCCGCAGCGCACGCAGATCGCGTGCAGCTTGTCAACCTTCTCCGCGATCGCGAGCAGCGCGGGCATCGGCCCGAACGGCTGGCCGCGGAAGTCCATGTCCGTGCCGGCGAGGATGACGCGGACGCCGCGGTCGGCGAGCGCATTCGCGGCCCTGACGATGTCCTCGTCCAGGAACTGGACCTCGTCCACAGCGACGACCTCGGTGTCCGGACGGACCCTCTCCATCAGCTCGAGCGCCGTCTGGACCGGCTCCGCGTCGATGCGGCCGCCGTCGTGCGAGGCGACCGCGTCGATGCCGTAGCGCCCGTCCAGCGAGCTCTTGAAGACCTGCACGCGCTTGCGCGCCAGCACGGCGCGGCGCACGCGGCGCATCAGTTCCTCGGACTTGCCGCTGAACATCACGCCGCTGATGACCTCGATCCAACC